>DASVWN010000023.1:0-91136 GCA_036393195.1 Gemmatimonadaceae bacterium
GCACCCGCCCGTGCACCCGCGCCGAACGCGAGCCGCTCGCGCCAGCGCACCGCGCGGCCAGCGCGCTGCGGCAATCCCAGCGCCGATTCTAGAACCAGCGCCAGGATCGCCAGCGCGAGCGGCCACTGGAAGCGATCGGGAATCGCCGCGCGCGCCCGCGACTCCGCCGCGCCCGTGGCCAGTTGCGAAATGCCCGCCGCGATCGGCGTCACGCTCGCGTCGCCCGACCAGTGCACGTACACGCCGCCCGTCTCGCGCGCGATGTCGCGCAGATTCTGCTCTTCGAGATGCGACACGACTTCGTTCCCCAGGCGGTCGCGATGATAGCGCACGACGCCCGCGGAATCGGCGTCGGGGATCCTGGCCCCGGCGGTCGTGCCGATCCCCACGGCGTAGCCATGGATGCCGTCGTGCTTGAGCGCGCCGATCGCGCCTTCGAGCTTGCCGGCCACGTCCTCGCCATCGGTGAGGAAGACGGCCACGCGCGCACCCTGGCCGCCGGACCGCACCAGCGACGACGCCGCGACGTCCGCCGCCGCTTCGAGATTGGTGGAGACACTGGGAATCTGATTCGCTGCCGCCTGATCCACGAAGCGCGCCAGCGCGGAATGATCGAGCGTGAGCGGCAACTGCAGGAACGCGCTGCCGCCGAAGATCACGAGCCCCACACGATCGTCGGGCAACCGGCGCGCGATGGCCAGCGCCGCCTGCTTCGCCGCCTCGAGTCGCGACGGCTCGGCGTCGCGTGCCTGCATCGAGCGCGAGAGATCCAGCACGAACAGCACATCGTGCGACGCGGCGTGCAGCGTCTGCTCCCCACGCCCCGAGCGCGGCCGCGCCATCGCCACGAGCAGCGCCGTGCAGGCGATTGCGAGCAGTACGTACCCCGCAGCGCGCCAGCGCCGCGATGGCAGCGGCGACGACCGGCGCAGCACCGCCGGCTCGCCGAAGCGCGCCAGGGCGGCGGACCGGCGCCGGTCCGCCGTGCGCAGCAGGTAGAGCAGTGCCGGCACCGCGACGATGATCGCGATGAGCCAGACGGGATGATCGAACGTCATGTGCCCGGCACCGTGCGCAGCCACAGCGAGCGCAGCGACAGCTCGAACGCGAAGAGTACGAGCGCGGCGACCGTGAGTGGCAGGTAGTACTCGTGCCAGCTCAGGATGTCGCGCACCTGAATGCGGCTCGTCTCGAGCGCGTCAATATTCGACACGATGGCCTGCAGCGCGTTCGCGTCGGACGCGCGGTAGTATTCGCCCCCACTCTCCTTCGCGATCGCGCGCAGGAGATCCTCGTCCTCAGACGACAGTGAGGGCGCCGACGGCTCATAGAGCCTGCCGCGTCCGCGTACCCATTCGTCGGGCAGCGCAGCGTGCGCCCCGCCCGCCGCCATCCCTACCGCATAGACGCGCACCCCGATGGCGCGCGCCAGCGCCGCCGCGGTGAGCGGGTCCGGCGTGCCGGTGTTGTTGCCGCCGTCGGTCACCAGGATGATCAGCCCGCTGTTGCGCGGCAGATCCTTGAGCAGGTTCTCCGCCATGGCGAGCGCGGGACCGATCGCGGTCCCATCGGGCAGCAGTCCAATGTCCGCATTGCGCAGCATCTGCAGCATCACGCTCTCGTCATCGGTGAGCGGCACCTGCGTGAACGGACGGCTCGCGAACAGCACCAGTCCCATGAAATCTCCCTGCCTCGCATGTACGAAATCGGCGAGCACCTGCCGGGCAGCGCCGAGGCGGGACGGCGCGAAATCCTCCGCCTTCATGCTGCTCGAAATGTCGAGCGCGAAGACGATGTTCCGCCCGCGGAGGTTCTCGTTGCGCACGACGCCCGGCGTACGCGGACGCGCGAGCGCGAGGATGAGCAGCGTGAGCACGGCGGCGCGCAACGCCACGGGCAGCCACACCCATCGTTCGCGCCCCCTCTCCCATTGCGCCGGTTCCGGCAGGAGCGCGAACGTGGGCAGGGGAAGCCACACGCGCGGCATCCGGGCGCGCCGCGGCCACCGCACCCAGAGGTATGCGCCAACGAGCAGCAGGAGCAGCAGCGCCAGCGGGTCAGCGAAGCGCATCGCTCTCCTCCGGAACGTTCGCCCGCTCGCGTTGGCGCCACGCATCCAGCAGCGCCCGGGCGCGCGCCAGAAACGCCGCCGCTTCCGGCGCGTGCGGCCGCCAGCGCGCAAACTTCACGAGATCGGCGTCTTCCAGCAGCCGGCCGAGCTGCTCACCCAACCCGCTTCCCGAGAGCATCGCCGGCAGCAGTCCAAGAATCTCGGGCGTCGTGCGGTCGAGCGCGCGCACTCCGTACGCGCGCTCCAGGTAGCGGCGCAGCGTACCGCTCACGCGCTCGTAGTATCGGACCACATCGCTCGTCGCCCACCCGGCGCGCTCGATGGCATCGAGCTCCTCCAGCGCGGCGGCACCGGCATCCACCGGCGTCGCGGCCACGAGTGCATTACCCGTGCGCTCCGCTGGCCGGCCGCGAAAGCGCCACGCCAGGATCCCGAGCACGACGAGCAGCACGGCACCGACACCCAACGCGATCCAGCGCGCTCGCTCTGCGCCGGGAAGAGGCATGACATCCTTGATGTCGCGCATGCTGGCCGCGTTCTCCGGCAGCGTCGGCACGATCACGATACTGCGCGCCGCCCCGCGTGCCGTATCCACTGTCGCGGACGGCGGCCGGCGGTACGTGAGATCGAACGCGGGCGTACTGGTGGACCCAGCGCGGAAGAACGCCAGCACCAGGCGCGCCGTGAGCACGCCCCCTGACGCACGCCACGCGCCCGGATCGAGCACACGCACGCCGTCGGGCAGCGGCGCGTGCAGCCGCGGCGACGAATCCAGCGGCACGGCGCCCGCCGGCAGCGTGACGCGCAACTCCACGGCGATCGGATCGCCCACCGTGGGATGCACGGCGTTGCTCGTACTCTCGATGCGCTGCGCCTGCAGCGGCGCCGGGAACATCGCGCCCAGGGCAGTGGCGCAGGTGAATGCGGCGCACGTGAATGCGGCGCACGTCACGGCCGCGCAGACGACTCCCGCGTACGCAGCGGCGAGGCCGAACGCCGGCTGGCGTGCCGGACGACTCGCCAGCCGCGTCATCGCCGCAGCATGCGCTCGCGCATGCGGAAGAACGCCATCAACGGGCCGGCGTAGTTTTCGCCCGTTCGCAGTCGGATGAGATCCACCCCGCGGCGGCGCAGGGTCTGCACCAGCATCTCATCCCGCACGCGCACCTGCTGCTCCAGCGTCGTCCGCACGCTGGCACGTGACGTATCCACGTAGCGCCACGCGCCCGACTCGGGGTCCCGCAGCACCATGAGCCCTGCATCCGGCAGTTCGCGCTCGCGCACATCCACGAGCTGCACGGCGATCGCGTCGTGGCGGCGCGCGACCATCTCCAGCGGTCGCTCGAAGCCGGCGGCCAGCCAGTCGGAGAGAATGAAAATCACGGCATGGCGACGGAGTACGCGGTCCGTGAACTGCAACGCTCCAGCGAGGTCGGTGCCCCGCCCCTCCGGCTGGAACGCCACGAGTTCGCGGATCACCCGCATCGCATGCCGCTTGCCCTTGGCCGGCGCGAAATAGCGTTCCACCCGGTTGGTGAACAACAGCGCGCCCACACGATCATGGTTGCGTACCGCGGCGAGCAGCAGCGCCGCACACACTTCGGTGGCCAGCTCGACTTTCGTCTGGCGCCGAGTGCCGAACGCACCGGACGCGCTGTGATCCACGACAAACAGCACCGTTCGCTCGCGCTCCTCCACGTAGCGGCGCACGTACGGCGCGCCCGTGCGCGCGGTGACGCGCCAGTCAATGCTGCGAACGTCGTCCCCCGGGAGATAGGGTCGGACGTCCTCGAACTCCACGCCGCGTCCCTTGAACACGCTCGAGTACTCGCCCGCGAGCACGTCCTTGACCAGGTGCCGGCTGCGAATCTCGAGCCGCTGCACCTGGCTCAGGACCTCCGACAGATTCACGGCACGCGGATCGCGTCGAGAATGCGGTCGAGCACCTGGTCCACCGACACGCTCTCCGCGTCCGCCTCATAGGTGAGAATCACGCGATGGCGCAGCACGTCGTGCGCCAGCAGCTTGATGTCGGGCGGCAGCACGTGCCCGTGCCCCGCGAGAAAGGCGTGCGCGCGCGCCGCGCGCACGAGCGCGATCGCCGCGCGCGGACTCGCGCCGAAGGCAATGAGCGGCGCGAGGTCCGCGAGCCCGGCGGCAGCCGGGTCACGCGTGGCCCGCACGATGTCGAGCGCGTACTCCCGGGCACGCGGATCGAGGTAGATCCCGTTGACCGTTTCCCGCGCGGCACGAATGCGCGCGGTGTCCACCACCCGGCGCGGCACCGGCTCGTGCCCTGTGCTCATGCGGTCCAGCATCTCGCTCTCGTGCACGCGCTCGGGATACGTCACGATCAGCTTCAACATGAAGCGGTCCACCTGCGCCTCAGGAAGCGGATACGTGCCTTCCTGCTCGATGGGATTCTGCGTGGCCAGCACGAGAAACGGGTCCGGGAGCGGATACGTTGCTCCGCCGATCGTGACCTGCTTCTCCTGCATGGCCTCCAGCAGCGCGCTCTGTACCTTCGCCGGCGCGCGGTTGATCTCGTCCGCGAGCACGAGATTCGCGAATACCGGGCCACGCTGCACGGTGAAGCCGCCACTCTGCTGGTCGAAGATCATCGTGCCCACGACATCCGCCGGCAGCAGATCGGGCGTGAACTGGATGCGCTGGAACGAGGCGTCAATGGCCGCCGCCAGTGTCCGCACCGCGAGGGTCTTGGCCAGCCCCGGCAGTCCTTCCAGCAGCACGTGCCCATCCGCGAGCAGGCCAATGAGCAGCCGGTCGAGCATTTCCGTCTGCCCCACGACCACCGTCGCGAGCTCGGCGCGCAACTCCGCCACGAAGGCACTGCCCTCGCGCACTTTCGCATTCAGCGCCGCCACGCTCTCGGCGTCGCGGGTTCCTGTTGCGCCCGCTATGATGGTCATGGCAAGTTCATCCGTTGGCTCAAGGCTCGTCCTGCGTCTCCTTCATCAACGTAGCCGCCGGTCGGAGTCCGTGAAAGCTTGCGCGGCGGCACGCCAGACCTTTCCCGGAGCGAGTGAGCGTGAGCGTTCTTCCCAGCATCGGCATCCCGCTCGAACGCAACGGAGCCGATCATCACGAGCCCGACCTGACCACCCTTGCACGCCCCGGTGACCTGCCTCCGCACCGCCCGGCCGCCGTCATCGTCTGCCATGGCATGGGACAGCAGGTGGAGTTCGAGACACTGAGTCTCGCGGCCGAGGCCATCTGGCGGCACCAGTCTGGCGAGCCGTTCGCGGATGCGCCCGTACGCGTGCGCTACGTGGCCTTCGACGATCAGTGGCATCCGCGCGTCGAGATGACGCTGCGCACCCCGGATGGGCGGACACGCGAGGTGCATTTCTACGAAGCCTACTGGGCGCCACTCACCGAGGGGCGCGTCCGCCTGGGACGCGTGCTCTCGTTCCTCGCCAGCGCGCTCGTGCGGGGCGTGCGCTACGTGGTGCGCGGCTCCTTCGATCGCTGGATGTTCGGCGCGCGGCAGCAGTTCGCGCTCCCCCGGCGTACGCTGCTGCCCCTCCTCGCGGCGGGCGCGGTGTTCGCCACAGTGGTGGCGAGCGGAGTGCTCTTCGCCGTGTTTGCGCTGCGGCAGCTTCTGGCGCTGGGCCGCGGCGACGCGCTCCAGGCCGCGCCCGTCACGGTCGCCGCGCTCGCCGCAGGACTCATCATTTTCGCCGCGCTGCGATGGTGTCTCGTGCAGTCTGTCGGCGACGTCTGCGCATACATCTCGGCGCACGAGGCCAGCCAGTTCGCCGACATTCGCCGCCGCATCCGCGCCATGGCGCGCATGCTCGCGCGCAACGTGTACGGCTCCCGCATTCCCGGCAGCAGCGCGCACGAGTACGACGACGTCGTGATCGTGGGCCACTCGCTCGGCTCCGTGATCGCCTACGACATGCTCAACGATGCGATCAATCGCGACCTGCTCCTCGCGTCCATGCCGGGCGGCGCCGCGCCGCTGGACGTGGTGAAGCGTACCGCGCTTCTCCTGACGATCGGTTCACCGCTCGACAAGACGGCATTCCTGTTTCGCACGCAGAAGGACGACGCGCCGGTGCGCGAGACACTCGCTGCCGCCGTGCAGCCCATGATCGTGAGCTACGCCAATCGGCCGCGCCGCTGGATCAACATCTGGTCACGCCGCGACTGGGTCAGCGGGCCGCTCGACTTCTACGATGGGCGCCCGGTGCCGCACCCGTTCGCCGAGCGCGCGGTCGAGAATCTCCGTGAGCCACACGCGCCGCTCGACCCCGTGCGCGCACATACGGGTTACTGGATGCGCCCCACGCTCGGTGCCGTGCTGTACGACGCACTCTCCGCTGTCGCCGCAGGGAACCACTGATGCATCATGCCTGCTCACGCACACATCCCGGTGATGAGTGGAATCGCTCATCCCTGTCGCAGAACGGTACCGCTCCCCGATTGGCAAATCGGCAGGTTGGGCCACGCAGCACCGGCTCAACCTTTTTCAGGGGGCAAACATGTTCAGACGACTGGTTGTGGCAGGAGGCGCATGCCTGGCGCTCGCGGCGTGCTCAGATAGCGGGCCGCCTCCTACCGGCATTCAGCAGCACGATGTGTCCACGTACACGGCGTCCGGCAAGGTGGTCGTTACCGGCTTCGGACGCTCGGACACGTTGCAGGCCTCATCCCACGGAGCACTCGGCAAGGGCCTGTCGCTCGACCGCGCCGGTACGAGTCATGGCGGCCAGCCCGTGCTGCCGCTGCTCGTCGTGCGCGAAGAAGCGGCGCACGCAGCGAGCAGCGGCGGCACCTTCCGCGACGCGCAGGGGCGGCTGCATCAGTTGGTGGTGGAATCCGGCGCCGCTGACGGCCCCCCGCGCCAGTTCCGGCACTACATCGACGGCAAGCTTGTGAGCATCACCACGATGCAATGGGAGCGACGCGCCGGCGCGTGGGCGCAACGCGATCTCCGCGTCCGCAACTTCAAGGGAGACTCCGCGAGCGTAGAGGTACACGCGACCGCTGAGCAGATCAGCGTTGCGTCGCGTTCCGCCGCGTCGCGCGCGCTGGTGCGGCTGGCCGCAGGCGCCGCTCGAGCCTTCGCACCACGTGACGCGGTAGCGCAAACACACGACTGCACCAGGGAATGGCAGGTCTACATCATGGCGTCCGGATACGCCGCAGCCGCCGCGCAGGCACTCGAGATGGCGGTGATGACGGGGAACCCGGGAGTCATCGCCGCGGCGACCACGAACTACCTGCTGGCGGTCGCCGCCATGTGCATCGCGGAATACAATCTCTACCTCTGCACGGGTAGCCACTCTTCAACCCAGCCCAGTGGCGGTGGTTCTCCCATCCTCCAGGCTCCAACAAGAGTCGTGCATTGACACACGGCAACTGCAGCCGGGTCGGAGCGTGCTGGCGTCCGGCCCGGCGCTTCCGCCTTCGTCCCGATATCGTTCAACCTCCATCCCGCATCTCATGTCCCGACTGCTTCGCGCGCTCCCATGGGCGCTTGTACTCCTCATCGTCATCGCCATTGCCATTCTCGCGCCCCACGGCAGGCCCGGGTGGCTGCCACGGCTGGCGCTCGCGCTCATGGGTTTCGGCGGCGTCTTCAACCTGGTGTGGGCCGTCGCGGGCTACATCACGCGCCGGCTTTCGCCCGTCGCCGCGCTCGGCGCGTTCATCATTGGTGTGGGGTTCCTGCTCTACGGCAGCCAGTGGCTTCCCGGCAGAAGCACCGGCGGCACGCTGAGCATCGTCGGCCTCGCCCTCGGCATCCTCGGAATGATGCTGCAGGTCAGCGCGATGCAAGCAGCCCGGGAGTAGACCGCCCCGCATCGCGCTGCGACGCCTGGCGCAGGCGCGTCGCGAGGCTCAGCACCAGCAGGACCGTCAGGTTCACCAGCATGGCGACGATGCCGACGTTGAGGTCCTTCACGGCGTCCGGCCACGATGGCACGAGCATGGCCATCGTTCGGCCGGACAGCGTGAGCCACGCCACAATGGTCACACCGGACACGATCCCTGCGTACGCGCCCGCGCGTGTGGCCAGCGGTCTCCGGCCCAGGCTGAACAGCAGCGCCGGAAAGAGCTGCGTCACGAAGTTGTACCCCATGAGCAGCAGCGTCACCAGCGTTTCGCTCCCCCGCACGGTGAAGAACACACTGATGAGCGCAATCACCGGCACGAGCCACTTGGCCAGCACGGTCACGCGCGCTTCGGTCACGCGCGGCACCAGCACGGCGTACACATTCTTCGATACGAGCGTCGCCGCCGTCATGAGCAGCATGGAGCCCGGCACCAGCGCCGTGAGCAGCCCCGCCGCGCCAATCGTTCCCACCGCCCACGGCGCGAACGTCAGCTTCGATATCCGGAGCAGCGAAAGATCCGCCGCGTTCCCCGTGAGCCCCGGCACCTGCTCGATCGCGGCGAAGCCCGCGAGAAATACGAAGAGCAGAATCAGTTGATACAGCGGCAGCACCACCGCATTACGCCGGAACACATCCTCGGTTCTAGCCGTGTAAATGGCGCCGAACCCGTGCGGCCACATGTAGAAGCCGAGCGCCGTGAGAATCACCGTGGAGATGAACCAGGACGCGCTCATCCCGGTCGCCGGGAGTGCCAGGAAGCCCGGCTTCAATGCGTCAATGCGCTCGAACATGGAGCGCACGCCTCCATAGTAGTGCACGGGCAGGTACACGCCGAGCGCCACCACCACCATGAGGATCATCACGTCCTTCACCACCGCAGTCCAGGCGGAGCCGCGCACGCCGGACGCCACCACGTACACCACCAGCACCACGCTGCTGATCCAGACGGCGGTGTTCGACGAGATGGCGCCGTAACTCGCCTCCGACACGATGATCCCCAACCCCTTGAGCTGCAGCACCAGGTACGGCACGATGGCAATGACGCTCACGACTGATACGAGCACCCCCAGCCCCGGGCTCTGGAACTTGCTCGTGAAGAAATCCGCCTGCGACACCAGTTGATGCTCGCGCGCGTAGCGCCAGATCGCCGGCAGCAGAAAATACGAGAGCGCGTACGCCAGCGTGGCATAGCACAGGATGTAGAACGCCGGCGCGCCCTTGCCGTACGCCCACCCACTCGCGCCCAGGAAGGTGAACGTGGTGTAGATCTCGCCCGCCATGAGGAGGAAGACGAACACGCTGCCGAAGCCGCGCCCGCCCACCGCCCATTCCTCCAGGTTCATCGTGCGGCCGCGCCGCGCGCGCATGCCAAGCGCCAGGGCGAGCAGCAGCACCGCGCCGATGATGAGCAGCGCCGTGTTCACGCGCCGGATCGCTCCGCGCGTCGCTCATGTCGCCGGTCGAGCGCGTAGATGAGCCACATGGTGGCACTGGTGAGCAGTACCCACACCAGCACCCACGCCAGCAGCAGGGGGAGCCCGAACACAAAGGGCTTCACGTGGTTCACGAACGGCACGCCGCCCAGCATCCCGATGGCGGGCACGAGCGCCAGCCACCGATACCACCTCATGGGGCGGCCGGATTCGCGAGGTACTCGCGTGCCGTGGCGACGAACAGCGCCACGCCGCGCTCCAGCGCATCCTCGTCCACGTTGAAGCGTTCGTGATGGTGCGGATGGCGAATGCCGCGTGCCTCGTTCCGTGCGCCAATGAAGAAGAACGACCCCGGCGCGCGCTGCTGGAACGCGGAGAAATCCTCGCCGCCCATGCTGGGACGCGTCTCCACGAGCGCGTCCGCGCCCAGCGTGCGCGACACGACGCGGCGCAGCAGCTCGGTGACCTGCGCATCGTTCACCACCGGCCGGTAGCCGCGGTCGAACGTGAGCTCGTACGACGCGCCGTGCGCGCGCGCGAGGCCCGAGACGATCCGCTCCATGAGCCGCGGGATCCGGTCGCGCAGCGCCACGTCGAACGTCCGGATCGTGCCCGTGAGTTCCGCACGCTCCGGGATCACGTTGTCCGCCGTCCCGGCAATGAATTTCGTCACCGAGACCACGGCATTGTCGATCGGATCCACGTTCCGCGACACGATGTGCTGCAGGTTGGTCACGATCTGCGCCGCCACCGCAATGCTATCCACCGTTTCCTGCGGCGCCGCCGCGTGCCCCCCCGCCCCCTTCACCACGAGCCGGAACACATCGGGCGATGCCATGAGCGCTCCCGTCCGCACGCCGACCCTCCCCGTAGGCATCGGGGCCCAGAGATGCGCACCCACCACGATGTCGACTCCGTCCATGACGCCCGCATCCACCATCTGCTGCGCGCCGCCGGGGAACACCTCCTCCGCATGCTGGAAGAAGAAGCGCACCTCGCCGTGCACCCACTCGCGATGCGCCGCGAGAATCTTCGCCGCGCCAAGCAGCATGGCGGTGTGCCCGTCGTGCCCGCACGCGTGCATCACGCCCGGCGTGCGCGACGCATACTCCACGTCGTTCTTCTCGAGAATCGGCAGCGCGTCCATGTCGGCGCGAATCGCGAGCACTCGCCCCGGATGCAGCCCGGCCAGCCGCGCGACCACGCTCGTCTTCGTGGGACGCGTGAGCGCGAGGCCCCCGAATCCCGAGAGCGTCTCGTACACGAACTGCGCGGTCTGCTCCTCGTGGAATGACAGCTCGGGATGCATGTGCAGATGCCGGCGCCAGCCGATCACGTTGTCGCGCAGCGCTGCGGCAAGCTGGACCGGCGTGGGCTCTGCGGACGTTTCGGTGGGCATGATGCGACTCCGGTTGACGTCAGGGGTATGCCGCGAATATGCCGCCCGCGCACGCCGGCGGCCAGCGCTGCACCTGGGCCCGACGGGCGCGACCCATGCGCGCTACGGCGGCGGCGCCGGGGCACCGCCCGCCGTCCCGGCCGCCGAGAGCGCGCCGCCAATGATGATGCCGATCACCAGCACGGCCACCACGATGACGCCGATGACCAGACACCCCGCCATCCGGTCCGCGTGCCCCTGCTGCACCGGCGTGAGCGGCAGGTCGCTGTGGCGGGAATGAAATCCGGTGTGCGTCCCCGACTGCGAGGTGTAGTAGAGTCCCGTGCCCGGAATGCCGATCGTCCGTCGCACACCGCGTGGCCCCACGGTCCAGTGGAATCCCTTCATTCCCATGGTCACGCTCGGCCCCGACTTCGAGATGTTGAGCGAGAGCCCCGGAAGGATCCTGGCGCGTCGATAGAATCGAAAATAGCCCATGCCGCCCTACCCCACAGGTTCGAGACGTACCTCCGCGGCAGCGTCGTGCCCCCTCCACCAGCCGAGCGCCAGCAGTGCCGCCGCCAGTTGCGCCGCGACCACGAGCGCGACGCAACCGCCCCACCCCGCGCGCGCCCACGTCAGCCCCGGCACCAGTGCGCCCGCGCTGCCGCCCGCGTAGTACAAGGTGATGTACAGCCCTGACGCCAGTGACCGGAGCGGCGCCGGCGCCGCCACACGCAGGTAGCTCGTCGCGCACGACTGCGACACGAACGCCGACGTGCACAACGTCGCGAGGCCGAGCACTACCGCCGGCACCAGCGGAATCATCGTGAGCATCATCCCCGCCGCCCCTGCACCCAGCGAGACCAGCAGCACGGCCCGCGATCCGGACCGGTCGATCCATCGCCCCACGAGCGGCGTCACGATCGCGCCCACCAGATACACGAGAAAGATCGCGCTCAGCGCGCCCGTCCCCAGCAGGAAGGGCGCGGCCGAGAGGTAGAACGTGACGTAGGTGAAGGCCGCCACCAGCACGAACAGGAGGTTGAAGCCAATGACGTATGTGGCAATGAGTCGTGGGTCGTGCATGGCCGCGCGGCGACCGGCTCGCGCGCCGTCATCCTGACGGCGCGGAGTGAAGTGCCGCGACGCCGGCAGCCAGCGTTCGATGACCAGCGCACCGGCCAGCGTCACCGCACCGAGCACCACAAAGGCCTGGCGCCAGCCGACGAGCTCCGTGATGACTCCCGCGAGCACGCGCCCGGCAAGTCCACCAAGCGCACTCCCCGCCACGAACGCGGCCATCCCGCTTCCGGCACCGGTTGCGCCGGCTTCCTCCGTGACGTACGCGATCGCGAGTACGTAGACACCGGGTACCGCGAGCCCCGCGAGAAAGCGCCACGCGATCAGCTCTCCCAGCCCGCGCGCGGCAGCGGAGAAGAACGTCGGCAGCGACAGCGCCACGATGGAAACCACAATCACCCGCTTGCGGCTTGCGCGGTCCGCGAGCAGGCCAACGAATGGCGCGGCGAGCGCCACCGCCGCGGTCGAGGCGCTCACCGTGAGCCCGACCCGCGCCTCGGACGCGTGAAAGAGCCGCGTGAACATCGGCAGCAGCGGCTGCGTGGCGTACAGATCGAAGAACGTGCAGAAGCCGGCAAACGCAATCGCCAGCACTCCCGCGGTCGACAGACCGCGGCGTGTCGTCACGATAACGACTGGCTCATCGACCCGGCGTCAATGCGATCCACGGTCAGTGGCTCGGCGCGGCCCTCCCACGCGCGCGCGCCGTGGGATTCCCGGCGTGTGTCCCAGAAAATCTCGAGCCCGTTCCCATCTGGATCCGCGAAGTACATCGCCCAACTGATGCCGTGATCCACCGCTGCCACCGGCACGCCGGCGCCATCGAGTTCATGGAACGCCGCGGCGAAGGCGCTGCGATCCATCACTTCGAATGCCACGTGCTGGAGACCCGTGGCGAAACGCGGCGGCTTCGGCGCCCCCGCGCCGAGCGCCTGGAGCGCGACATCGTGATGCGCGCTGCTCCCGCTGAGAAAGGCGAACTGTCCACCCAGTCGCTCGATGAGCTCGAGCTTGAGGAATCGGGTGTAGAACGCGACCGCGCGATCCAGGTCGCGCACGCGCAGATGCGCGTGACCGAGCGATGTCCGATATGCCTGCATGCCTGCCGCCCCTGCCTGAAGACGCCCGCCCATCAGGACTCCCGCCGGGCGGAAGCAACAAGATGGCGAGTCCTGTCGCGCTCCGCTACGGGCGCGCGTGGCTGCACAGCGCGTACCAGATTGCCGGGCTCGGCCAGCCGATTTCACATGGCGTATCCCGCCGGAGATCATGACGCGACAATGTCGCGCAACCGGCGCTCGATCTCCCGGCGCGTGCTCGAGGGCTCCAGTACTTCCGCGTCCGCGCCGTATTGCAGGACGTGTCGCACGGCCCACGCCGCATCGGCGAGCGGATGCTCCAGTGTCAACGACCCGTCGGCGTCCACCGCCACGTGTTCTCGTTCGGCGATCCACCGGGCGACGCGCGGCGAATAGCGAACGCGCAGCGCCTCCGGCTCGTCCGCGTCAATCACCTTTCCGTCGTGCACGACATCATCCAGCGAGAACGACGGCGGCACTTCGAAGCGCGCGTCGAGCAGCTCGCTCGCTTCAATGCGATCCAGCCGGAAAATGCGTATCGCGTCGCGATCGTCGCAGTGCGCTACCACGTACCACGCGCCGCGCGACGCAACGAGCCCGTACGGGCAGACCACGCGCGTAGTGGACACCACCGCATCCGCACGGCGATACGTCAGTCGCACCTTGCGCCGGTCCCGCACGCCACGCCGCAACGTCGCCAGTTGCACCCGGTCGCCCGACGCACCGGCATCCGCATGGCGAACGCGGTCCGGCGGCACGTCCGCCGGCAGCGTCGTGAGCGCGGCGCTCAGCCGGCGGCGCGCACTGTCCGCCGTGTCCTGTTCGGCCGGCAACTGTTCCCGGCGCAACATGGCCAGACCGAGTTGCAGCGCGCACAGCTCGGGCGCCGTGAGCCGCATCGGGCGCGTGAAGTGGCTCGTGCGCATGCTCACCTGTGTCGCTTCGAGGTAGATCTCGAGACCCGGCACGAACCCGCCCGGGTCGCCGAAACGCATGGAGAGCGACTGCATGTCCCTGAGCACGTCGCCGGCGTCCGCGCCGGTCAGCTCGGCCACTTCCTGCAGCGAATGCGCTTCGCCGTCCGCGAGCAGCGGGATGAGATGCAGCAGCCGGCGCAGTTGCTGCGCGGCGTCCTGCGTCATGCGCTCGCCTCGTACAGGCGCAGCGTCTCGCGCGCAAGCTCGCGATACTTCCGCACCATGTCCGGCGGCTCGATCGGAACCAGATCACCCGCGAAGCCAAGGAGCCATCGCGCAAACGTGTCGGCGCGACGCACACGAAAGCGCCGGCGATCCGGATGACCCGCGACCGGTTCGCCCAACTGCGCGGCCGCGGTCGCGGCACCCGTCGGCACCCGGATTTCGACGAGGACCTCCTCCACTTCCTGGTCGCCGAGCTCCCACGCCTGTCTGGAACGCGTATGCTCCTCGAGGCGGAAGTCATCGGGCACGGAGAAATCCGGCGTCCGCATTCTGCCGCGATTGATCGTCACATTGCTCATGCGGTTCAGCCGGAAGTTGCGCACGAGAGCATCGCCGGGCTCCGCGGCCGCCAGATACCAGTGCGAGCCGAGAAACACCAGCCCGTACGGCTCGGCCTCGCGCTCGCGCACCGTATCCGTGCCCATCGCGTGATACGTGAACGACACGCGCTTGCGGGCAAGCAGCGCCTGGCCCAGCAGCGCGAACGTGGCGCGGCCGGCCGGCGACTGGTCCGCCACCACGCGCTCGTCCCGCTCGGCATCGCGCGCCAGCGCGTCCACCGGCAGATCGCAGGCCAGCTTTCGCAGCGCCGAGTCGGCATCCGCGGCCAGCAGCGGATCGCCCAGCGCCCGCACGCGCGCCGCGGCCTGCGCCACGAGGCTCAGCTCATCGGGCGCGAAAGTGAGCGTCTGCAGCGAGGTGAAAGGCGCGCGGCGAGCCGCTGGCCGTCGCGAGCTCCCGCCCGTCGCCGCCAGTTCAATGAACGGCAGATAGAAATCGGCCGCACGCAGCTGGTACGCCGCCTCCGGCGGATCGCCCGTCTGCACCGTCTCGATCGGAATGCCGAAGGCGCGCATCTCGTCCTTGTCCCGCTCGAACATCCGGTTGAGCGTCGCCTCGTTTCCCGTGCGCTGATACGCCGGAACTTCCCGTCGCAACTCTCCGAGCGTGATGGGATAGCGGTGTGACAGCAGTCCCGCGAGCACGTCCAGCCAGCGTTGCAGCTTGGACGGGCCGGGCGCACCCGCTGTCTTGATCGTCTTCTTGTTGCCGGGCTGCGCCATTGAAGGAGCCGGAACCGAGGGGTGCCGCCATGATAGAGTCAGCGGCTGACAGCAATCCGCTGCCGCCAATGATGATGCAGGCCCTGCCCGCCCGGCAACCTTCCGCTGTCACACTTTGGCGGTACCTTGGGCACAGTCGCACCACCCGCTCGCCGCGTCGTCTCTTGCCATTCCCCGTGTGACCATCCTCCACCAGTTCGTCTCCCGCAATCCGGAGCTGCTCCTGCGCGCCGCCGCGAGCGGATTTCTCGCGCCCGTGCACGGCACGCTCGAGCATCCGTTCCCCTCGCCACCATATCTGCTCGTGCTCCGCCAGGGCGGATTGCGCGACGACCTCATTCGCCTTGCGGCGCAGGCCACACCGCCAGTGCGCGGCTGGTTCGACCCCCCGCTCTGCGTGTTCAAGGAGCTGCCGGAGTGGCTGGGCGCCACGACTCGCAAACCATGCGGTGAGTACGAACGGCTTGTGCTCATCGCGGCGCTGCTGCGCACCTCGGAGCACCACATCTTCTCCACGCTGCGCGCACCGGCCGCGTACGTCGGGGCGCTCGACCGGATCTTCGGCGAGCTGGCGAGCGAGGCGGTGTCCGCGGAACAGCTCGCGGAGGCGCTCGCACGTCTGTCCGCCATGGAGGACGCGGGCGCCCGCGGACCGTGCCGCGACGAATTCGAGCGCATCCGCGACGCGGGACTGCTCGCGCTCTACACCAGCTACCTCGAGCGGCTCGATCGCGCAGGGTTGCGCGACGGTCGCGATGCGCTCGTGGACTGCGCCATCGCGATCGAGCGCGACCCCGCCGCGCTCGCCACGCGACTCGGCGGGCGCCGCGAGATCCGCATTCTGGGGCTTGGCGATCTGCGCGACGGCTGGCGCCGCCTCCTCGGCGCGCTCGCGGCCTCGCCAGCGCTGGATCGTATCGGGATCTTTACATCCTCACCGCTCGGTTGCCTGCCTGTGGACAGCGGCATCACACAGCTCGATGCCGGCGACACGCTCGCGGATCGCCTCTTCACGAGTACCGTGATGCGCGGACCCGAGCGCATCACCCTGCTCGCCGCGCCGGACGAGTCCCGCGAGGTGGAACACATCGCGGTCCGGGTGCGTGCGCTGGTGGACCGTGGTGTCGCACCGCATCGCATCGCGATCGTCGCACGCGACGCACGCCCGTATCTCGATCTCGCGCTCGACGCGCTGCGCCGGGTGGGCGTGCCCGCCACCCTGCGCACGCGCATCCCGTACGTCGAGATCCCCGTGGTCCGCGCCGTTCTCGCCCTCCTTGCGGCGGCAACGGACGGCTTCGTGCGACATGGCCTCGTGGAGCTCGCGGAACAGCCCTACATCGGCGCATCGCTCGATGCGGAGATCATCAATCACATCGGCTACCAGCACGCGGTGCATGGACTGGCGGGCTGGGGCACGGCATTGCGGTCGCTCGAGAAGGATGCCGCGGCAAACGAGAACGACCTGGACGCAGCGAACCACGTGCGCCGCCCACCTCCGCCGCTCGCACGCGTGCGCGCCGCCCGCGAGGCCTTCGAGCAGTTTGCAGAGCGCGCCGCGGTGCTCACGGGCGAGCACCCGCTCCCCACGTGGCTCGACTGGCTGGCGCATCTCACGACGGAGGATCCGTGGGAGATCGCGACACGGCTGTACGAGGTGCCTCGCGAGGAGTGTCGCCTGGCAAGGGCGGACGCGGCCGCGTGGGACAGGCTCCGCACCGTGGCCGTCGAGTGGCGCGACGCGCTACGCAAGTGGGACGCGGACCGCGCGATCCTGACCGCCGGCGAATTTCACGATGCACTGCGCGCCATGCTCGCCGGCGACGTCGCGCTGCATGGCGGACCAGCTTGGGGGGTGCCGCTGCTCGAGGCCTCCGCGGCGGAATACCGGGCCTTTGACTACGTCTTCTTCGCGGGATGTGACACGGGGCGGGTCCCCCGCCGTGCGCCGCATTCGCCCATCCTCGATGACGCGGATCGTGCCGCCTTCGCGGCGGCGGGGCTCCCGCTGGAGCAGCGCGCAGACTGGGATGCGCGTGAGCGCGAGCTGTTGCGCATGCTCGTCGCCGCCGCGCGCCGGCGCCTCACTCTGAGCTGTGCGACGCTGGACTCCGCCGGATTCGACGTGCTCCCCTCGACGCTGATCGATGCCGTGGGCGATGCCGCCGTGCTGTGCGTGAAGCGGATCAGCCCGTCCATGATCATCACGCCGCATCTCCCGTTGTATCGCGAACAGACGGTGCCTGCTCGCGCGCACCGCGCCGCGCGCATCGAGCGCGTGCGTCATGGCGGCGAGATCTCCGTGTACAACGGGTTGATCCAGCACCCGGCGCTGCGCCGGCGGCTCGCCATCCGGTACGGCGACGACTACCTGTGGAGCCCCACGCAGCTCGAGGGCTACGCCAAGTGTCCCTGGGCCCACTTCTCGGCGCGGCTCCTCGGCCTCGAGGAACGCGCGGACCCCGAGGCGGATCTGGATGCCGCCGCGCAAGGCACCATCATGCACGCGGTGCTGCAGCACTTCTACGATGCCGCGTGCGCACGCGTGGGCGCACCGGTCATGCTGCGCAATAGTGACCGGGAGTGGGTCACGAGCGCCATCCCCGACGCGCTGGATGCCGTGCTCGACGACACGGAGAACCTGCATTGGACCGAGCACCCGGCGTTGCGCGCCGTGGAGCGGGCCGAGCTGCTGCGCACGCTCGCCAGGTTCGTGGACTTCGAAATCGAGCGGAACGAGGCGTGCTTCTCGAATCGGGGAGAGAGCCGGTTCCTCGTGCGCACAGGCGTGGAACGCAGCGAAGTGGCGCTCACCCACGTGGCGCTGCGGCGTGGTGGCATTCAGATCCGCTATCGCGGCACCGCTGATCGCGTGGAGCGCGGCGTGGATGAGCGGTTCCCGAGCGCACGGTTCATTGCCGCCGTGGATTACAAGCGCACCGCCTACTCCACGCCCGGCGCAGGGAAAGTCCAGGCGTGGGAGGACGGCGTCGTCCTGCAGGTACCGCTCTACCTGCACGCCCTCACTACCGTGCATCCCGCTGACACGGCCGTTCGCGTGGAGTACCGGGCATTGCGCAGACCCGCGGTCGTCCATCGCCTCAACCTCTTCACCGTCGAGAAGAACGCGCACGACGTGAAGGAGGATGCCGGAGCGCAGGCAAGACTCGAGAAGGCGCTCGACGATGCCGTCCTTCATGTGCGCGGAGTGCGCGATGGCTGTTTCCCCGCGGCGCCGGCCAGCTCCTGCGGCTGCCCGCCTTTCTGTCACGCCCGCGACATCTGCCGCGTGAAGGGCGGGCCGAAGCAGTCGGGAGGCACCCGATGAAACACGCGCCACGCGATTCGCAGTGGGCAGCCATCCGGGATACCACGCATCACCTCCTGGTCACCGCTGGCGCCGGAACGGGAAAGACGCACACTGTCGTCGGCAAGGTGCTGTATCTGCTCGGTGTGGCGGTGCGAGGCGAGACCTGCGCCGCGCCGATCACGCTCTCGGACATCGCGGCCATCACGTACACGAATCAGGCCGCGGCCGATCTGAAACGAAAGCTGCGCGAAGAGCTGCGCCTCGCGAATCGCCGCGAGCTCGCCGCGGAAGTGGATGAGGCGCGCATTGGCACCATTCACGCGTTCTGCGGCGACGTGCTGCGCGAGTTCGCGCTGCGCGGTGGACTCCCGCCATCGCTGCGCGTCCTCACCGAGGACGACACGCATGCGATCATCAACGAGATCGCGCGCGACACCGTCATCTCGGCCGTCGAGCGGGAATCGGTGTCCGGCATGAGTGCCCTGCTGGCCCAATGGTCGCTCCCGGACATCACGACCTGGGTCGCGATGCTCGCCGCTGATACACACCGCCTCGCGCGCCTCGCCAGCGGGCGCGCATCGCTGGGCGTGCGTGAGAGTGCGCTTCTCGACCTGGCCCGGATCGCGCACGATGCCGTCGAGGAGCGAATGCGCCGGGACTCGTCCATGGATTTCCACCGCATGCTCATGTGGGCGCGCGATCTCATCCGCGACGCACCCGGCGTGTGCGCCGCACTGCGGCGCCGGATCCGGGTGCTCATCGTGGATGAGTTCCAGGACGTGGACCCGGTCCAGAAGGAGATCGCCTGGCTGCTGGCCGACCCGCTCTCAGGCGCCACGGACACGCCGCGCCTCATGCTCGTGGGTGATCCCAAGCAGAGCATTTACGCCTTCCGCGGCGCTGACGTCACCGTCTGGAATCAGGTGCAGCGCGACTTCGCCGAGTGTGGTGCAGGCATCGTGATGCACCTCGCGGACAACTTCCGCAGCGTCGCGCCGATTCTCGCGTTCGTGGCCAGTGCAATCGGCCCGCACCTCGACACGCCCGTGCGCGGAAACACGCTGCAGGATTTCGAGATTCCGTTCCACCCCGTGCAGCCCACTCGCACGGATGGTCCGGAGAATCACGCGGTGGAATGCATCGTCGTGCCCCCCGACCCGGATGGCAAGTTCACGGTTGGCACGGTGCGCGCGTCCGAAGCGGAGGCCGTCGCCGAACGGATGCTGCAGTTGCACGCCACGCAGGGAACGAACTGGCGCGACATGGCCATCCTGCTCCCCGGGTGGGGCGCGCTCGACACCTATGCCGCCGCACTCGACCGCGCCGGAATCCCCGCCTATGCGCTCCGGCAGGAAGGGTTTTTCGAGCGCCGGGAAATCCTCGACCTCATTCTCGCGCTCCGCGTGGTGCGCGACCCGCGCGACGATACCGCGTTGCTGGGCTTCCTGCGCGCCCCGTTCGTTGGCGCGAAGGATGAATCGCTCCTGGCGCTCGCCCTGGACGCGGGGTCGCCATTGTTCGAGGCCGTGCCGCCTGACGACTGCCTCGAGCATGAACTGCTGTCGGACGCCTTCGCGCTGATCGGCCGCTATGCCGGCCTGCGCGATCGCCTGCCGGCCGCGGAGCTGCTGCATCGCCTGCTCGAGGAGACCGGCTATCTCGCGCACCTGGCGCTCCTGGGCGGCGATGGACTCCAGCCGCTCGCCAACATCCGGAAGTTCCTGCGCCTGCTCGACGCCCACGGCGACGAGAACCTCGGCGATTTCCTGCGCCGGATCCGCGACCTGCGGGACGCCGGCTCCCACGAAAGCGATGCGCGCCTGTACGGCAGCACGGATGATGTCGTCACCATCACCTCGATTCACAGCGCGAAAGGGCTGGAGTGGGACACGGTGTTCTGCTGCGACCTCGTGCGCGACCCCCGCCAGGGACATGATCGGGGCAAGTTGCTCATCGCGCACGACACGATGGTACTGGGCCTTCCCGACACCGCGGCGAAGGAGCAGCCGGAACACTGGCGCAAGCTCTCCGACGCGCTCGACGCCGCACGCGACGCGGAGTACAAGCGGTGGTGGTACGTCGCAGGTACACGGGCAAGGAATCGGCTCGTGCTCTGCGGTATCCCCTGCGGCGAATGGAAGGGCGCCGGCACCTTCGCCGGAGTGCTGCGCGAGTGGCGCCCCGCCCTGGAGTCGGTGTCGGACACTCCAGTGGAGTATGAGGCGCTCGGCAGGAAATTCGCGGCGCCCATCACGCTGGCGCCCATCGTCGAGCCCGACCCGCATGCGCCGCTCGAGCCAGGTACGGTGCTCCCGGCGGAGACGCTCGTGCGCCCGCGTGCGGCGGTGCCGGTACCAGCCGGCCGCGGACGCTTCTCCGCCACGGAGCTGCTCGCGTTCTCGCGTTGCCCCAGAAAGCATTGGTTCCGATACATCGCCGGTGTGCGCGAGCCGGCGCTGCAACGGGACAGCGCCGCGTATGGCGACGCGATCGCGCGCGGCCAGATCGTGCACGACGTGCTCGAACACTACGACGACGGCGCCGACCTGGATGCGCTGCTCGACGACGCAATGGAGCGCGTGCATGCCGACACGCTCCTCAGCGCCGACGCACGTCGCCGGCGGCGTGACGAGCTGCGGGCCGCGATCGCGAGCGCGCGACAGGATGCCGGCTATCGCGCCATCGCCGATCTGCCCACCGCCCGCCGCGAGCTGCGCTTCCTCTACATCGCGAACGAGCACGCCGTCGCTGAGGGCGCCATGGATCTCGCCGCTGCCACCCCGGATGGTCTGGTGATTCTCGACGTCAAGACCTCGCGCGGCAGCGCGGACGACGCGGAACGCAAGGCAGCGGAATATACCCCGCAGCGCAACGTATACGTGGCTGCCGCGCAGGGCGTGAGCGGCCTTCCCGTGCAGCGCTTCGCCTTCTTCTTCACGGACCTGGGCAGCCAGGCCGGCCCCCCGCTCACGGACCAGGACCGTGCACACGCCGCCAGTGAGTTCGTGCAGCTTGCGCACCGTGCCAGCCAACCGGATCCGCCCCTCACCACCTTCCCACGCGAGTGCGTGTTCTGCGGCTATCGGAAGGCGGGATGGTGCGAGGGGCGGCCGTAGTGCCGGGAAGCGGCGGCCGAAGGCCGCCTGCGGGAAGCGGCGCGCTACGCGCGGCGGGAAGCGGCGATGGCGCCTGACGGCGCATCGCCTGCGGGAAGCGCCGCCGGGCCGGTCCTGTAAGGGGCAGCCCGGCGGCTGCGGGGAACGACTCCCCACTCCCCTCCGCAGTCGCGCTTCGCGCGACGCTTCCCTCAGGCTGCGGGCCTTCGGCCCGCCAGCCGCTTCCCCCAGCCCCACGGCCGCAGGCCGCCGGGGCGCTTCCCGCAGACGCGCGTAGCGCGGCGCTTCCCGCAAACCCCTCAGCCGCCGCTGCCGGCCACCATCTGCAATCCTCCCAGCAAAGCCCGCGCGTTCCGCCCGATCACGCGCGTGTCATAACCCCCTTCCTGCACGGCGAGCGTCGGCAGTCCCAACGCCGCAATGGCGCGCCCGATCCGCTCGAAGCCATCCGTCGTGATGGCCCACGCGCCCGTGGGATCACCCTTTGCGATGTCCAGCCCTACCGACACCACCAGGTAGCGCGGGGCGAAATGCACGATCAGGTCCGCCGCCTGCGCCAGCGTGCGCAGATAGTCGTCGTCACCCACGTTCTCCGGAAGCGGGAAATTGTAATTGTAGCCCTCTCCCTCCCCCTCACCACGCTCGTCCGCGAATCCGGCGAAGTAGGGATAGGCGTAGCTCGGATCGCCGTGAATGGAGATCGTGAGCACGTCACGCCGCCTGGCGAAGATCTCCTGTGTGCCATTGCCGTGATGGAAGTCAATGTCGAGCGTCGCGACACGCCCGCTCTCGCTCAGTGCCTGCGCGGCGATGGCGGCGTTGTTGAAGTAGCAGAAGCCGCCATATACCGCCGATTCCGCATGATGTCCCGGCGGCCGGCAGAGTGCGTACACGAGCTGCTCGCCGCGCCGGAGCAGCTCCGCGCCCGACATCGCGCAGTTCGCCGCCGCGCGCGCCGCGATGTAGGCGTTGTGCGTCAGCGGCGTGAACGTGTCGATGCAGTAGTAGCCGGCCTGCACTTCTTCATCCACCGGCTTGCGCGCGCGCTGCCGGATGGGAAAGACGTACGGATAGATCGTGCGGTCGCTTGCCAGCTTGAGACACACCCGCTCGAGATACCGGACGAAGTCCGGATCATGCACCGCCATGACCGGCGCCACGCCATGGTCGTGCACCTCGGCCACGTCCAGCCCCGGCAGGCTCCGGATGTGATTCAGGATGCGGTCCACACGCACCGGCCGCTCCACGTAGCCGCGCTCACGCACGTGGTGCACCTGATGCTGCGGTGTGACCAGCACCTTGAACGGTCGCGCGATGCCGTGTCGCGGCGGCGTGATCGCCGCCGGTCCCCGTGCGCGCGGCGGCTGCAACGTGATACCACCGTCCCGCACGGATGCCACGATCGACCGCGCATACGGGTCGTCGCGCGGATACTGGTACTTCCGGAAGAGGATCGCGCTCATCATGCCGCGTACCTCGGCGGCCGATGGCTCGCGCTCCACACCCAGCGAGTCGAACATCACGTACGGCTCGCCTTCCGCGCGCTCCGGCCGCCTCGTCTCGTAGTTCGTGCCCTGCACGACGCGCGCGCCGTAGCGCTCGTAGAACCGGATGCGCGCGCGGTTCTCGCGACGCCGTGTCACATCGGGCTCCAGCTCCGGCGCATCGGGTCTCGCCTCCAGGTACAATCCGCGTGACGCCAGCGACACCAGGTACTCCCGCAGCGCCTCGTACAGTGCACCGCCGATGCCGCGCTGCCGTTCCGTGGGGTCCACCACGATGAAATCCAGGAGCGTCGCGTTGAGATCGGTGTAGTGAAAGGCCAGCGCGAATGCGAGCACGCGCCCCTGCTGCGGATTCTCCGCGGTGATCAGGATCGTGCGCTGTTCCGGATCGGCCCGCCCGCGCAGCAGATCGGGAATGCGGTCGGCATAGTCGCCGTAGTGCACGCCGAAGTAGCTGCGGAAAATGCGCTGCACCTCCGCTACGCGTCGCGGTTCGGTGTCCGCATCGAAGACATGCACGAAGCGGATCGCCACGGCGTGCCTATCGCTCCCTCACGTGATACTTCTCGAGGATCGCGCGCACGCGGTCCAGCGGAATCGCGTCCACGGTGTGGCCGTTGCCCGTCACCGTCGTTGCCATGAACAGCGAATCGTAGATCGCTTCCTCGGTCGCCTCCACCACGCCTTCGAACACCGCCGACATCGCATCATTGGGCAGGTCGGCCACCGTGCGGACGCTGTCGTTCGCGGCCGACGCCCCCGGATCGAAGCGCACGTGCCGCCGCACGGATTCGGCGGTGGAGAACGCGATCACGTAGTCACCCGATCCGTTCGACGCCGACGATCCCGTGCGCGCCAACCCCATGATCGCGCGCGCCGCCACGCGTCCGAGATTGCGGTCCGAGAGCGGCGCGTCCGTCGCCACCACGATCATGATCGAGCCGTCGCCGTGCCCACCCTCCACCTCGTGCTGGAAGGCGTAGCGCCCCAGCTCCTTCCCCACGGGCGCGCCGAGCACCTGGAGAATCCCGCCGAAGTTCGTCTGCACCAGCACGCCCACGGTGTAGCCGCCAAGCGACGCGGCCAGCACGCGCGACGATGTGCCGATGCCGCCCTTCCAGCCGAACGCGATCGTCCCGGTCCCGGCGCCCACGCTCCCCTCCTCCACCGGCCCGCCGCGCGCGCTCGTGAGCGCGTGGCGAACATCCGCCGCATCCACGGGACGCGAGCGAATGTCGTTGAGCGTGCCGTCGTTCGTCTCGCCTACGACGGGATTGATGGAGCGCACGTTCGCCATTCCGGGCTGCTCCAGCATCCACCCCACCAGCGCGTCGGCGGTTTTCCACACGCAGAGCGTGCACGTGAGCAGGATCGGCGACTCGAGCTCGCCCAGCTCCGCCACCTGCGTGACGCCGAGCAATTTGCCGAAGCCGTTACCCACGTGGATCGCCGCCGGTACGCGATCGAGGAAGAGGTTCCCCGCGTGCGGCAGGATGGCGGTGACGCCCGTGCGCACGGAGTCGCCGCGCATGATCGTGGTCTGCCCCACGCGCACGCCAGCAACATCGGTGATGGCATTGAGTGCGCCCGGCTCGAAGATCCCGGGCGCAACGCCGAGATCACGTGCGCGTGCGCGGCCTGGTGCGGCGCTTTGCGCCGCGAGTGCGGTGGTGGCAATCATGAGAATCAGCGGAGAAGTCCGCAGCATGCCTATTCCGCCACCACGGTGAGCAGGAATGTCGCGCCGCTGTCCGACTGCACCGCATGCTCCATGTTCGCATTCACCACGAGCATGTCGCCGGCAGCCAGCTGATGGAGCTTCCCACTCACCCGGAATTGCATGCGCCCGTCGAGCACCTGCACCGAGATGGGCCCCTCCGCCCGATGCGTCGGAATTTCGCCGCCGGCAGCAAGCGCGATGAGCGTGATGCGCAGTGCCCCCTCCTTCACGAGCGTGCGCGCGTTGCGACCATGTTGCCTGAGCAACTCGGAGCTCTCCACGCGCTCCCGCTCCTCACCGATGTGCAGGAGCAGCGCGTCGCCGGATAGTGGACGATCGATTGATGACATGTTTGTGGCTCGTGGCTGGTAAGAGGAAGAACGGTCGGTAGCAATTGACAATGAATCAAGCGATAAAAGGGGGACTGGGAGATCGGCCTCCCCATTCCGCAGCCGCGCCTCGCGCGCCGCATCCCGCAAGCGTTGCGCCTGTGGCGCTACCGCCGCTTCCCGCAGCAGTCCCGCCGTCTACATTTCCACTATGCCCATTCGCACCCGGACCCGCTTCCTCATTATCGGCAGCGGTGTGGCCGGTCTCCACACGGCGTGGCGCGCGGCCGAGCACGGCGACGTCCTGCTGCTCACCAAGCGCACGCTCTTCGACAGCAGTACCGCCTACGCGCAGGGCGGCATCGCCGCCGCGCTGGGTGCGGGCGATTCACCCGAGCTGCACCGCCGCGACACGCTCGCGGCCGGCGACGCGCTGTGCGACAGCGCAGCCGTGGACGTGCTCGTGAACGAAGGCCCCGCCCGGGTGCGCGAACTCTTCGCCGCCGGCGCCCACTTCGATCTCGATCCGGGTGGCTCATTCACCCTGGGCCGCGAAGCGGCACACTCCGCCGCCCGCATCGTACACGCCAACGGCGACCGCACCGGCGCCGAAGTCGCCAGCACGCTCATCAAGCGAGTACGCGCCGCGAGCCGTGTCAAGGTGCTCGAACGCTCCCGCGCGCTGGACCTCATTGTGCACGACGGTGCCTGCGTGGGTGCCCGCGTCAGCCACGAAGGGGCCGCGCTCGAAATCCTCGCCGATGCCACCGTCCTCGCCACCGGCGGCTGCGGCCAGGTCTATCGCTACACCACCAATCCGCAGGTCGCCACCGGCGATGGCTTCGCGCTCGCACACCGCGCCGGCGTCGAGCTGGGCGACATGGAGTTCGTCCAGTTCCACCCCACCGCGCTCGACACGCCGGAGACCCCGCTCAAGCTCATCTCCGAGGCCGTCCGCGGCGAAGGTGCCATTCTCGTGAATGATCGCGGCGAACGTTTCATGGCCGGCCGCCACGAGCTGGCCGAGCTCGCCCCCCGTGATGTCGTCGCGCGCGAGGTGTTCCGCGAACGGCACGACGGCCATAGGGTCTATCTCGACGCCACCGCCATGGGCGCCGAATTCGCCGTGCGCTTCCCCGGCATCTTCGCCATCTGCATGGCGCGCGGCATCGACCCGCGCACCGAGCGCATTCCGGTCACCCCCGCCGCGCATTATATGATGGGCGGGATCGTCACCGATCTCGCCGGCCGCTCCAGCGCGCCGCGCCTCTATGCCTGCGGCGAAGTCGCCAACACTGGCGTGCACGGCGCCAATCGCCTCGCGTCGAATTCGCTGCTCGAGGGACTGGTCTTCGCCGAGCGCGTCGCGCGCGACATGGCGGGCGTCACGCCGCTCACTTCGGAGCCGCCGGCCGCCACCTGGCGCGTTCCGCTCCTCCGCGATCGCGGCGCCGCGCAGGTGGCCGCCACCGCCGTGCGCGACACCATGTGGGAACACGCCGGCATCGCGCGCGCCGAAGCGGGACTGCGCACCTGCCTCGCCGATCTCGACACGATCGAGGCGCGCCTCCCCGAAGGCGCCACCGAGGAAGCCAACCTCGTGGACACCGGCCGCCTCATCGTGCGCTCCGCCCTCATGCGCGATGAATCGCGCGGCGGACACTTCCGCAGTGACTACCCGCAGCCCGAGCGCGACTGGGCCGGACTGCACATCCGCGTCGTCTCGCATCAGGACAGGGCGCGCGCCGCCGCTCAGACCGAACCGTAATGCCCGACACTGAATCCTTCGCATCGCTCCAGCAGCAGATCCGCGCCCTCGCGGCCGCGCGCAACGCCGTCATCCTCGCGCACAACTACGAGCGCCCGGAAGTGCAGGACGTCGCCGACGTCGTCGGCGACTCGCTCGGCCTCTCCCGCGAAGCCGCACGCACCACCGCGGATGTGATCGTCTTCTGCGGCGTGCACTTCATGGCGGAAACCGCCGCCATTCTCTCGCCCGAAAAAACCGTCCTGCTCCCGGATCTTCGCGCCGGCTGCTCGCTCGCTGCCACCATCAACGCTGACCAGTTGCGTGAATGGAAAGCCGAGCACCCCGGCGCCGTCGTCGTCTCGTACGTCAATACCACCGCCGAGGTGAAAGCCGAGACCGACTACTGCTGCACCTCTGGCAACGCCGTGGAGATCGTGAACGCGATTCCGGCGGACCGCGAGATTCTCTTCCTGCCGGACATGTTCCTGGGTGCGCACGTGCGACGCATCACGGGACGCACGAACATGCACGTGTGGATGGGTGAGTGCCACGTGCACGCGGGCATCACGCCGCAGCGCGTGGCCGAGCAGCGCGCCGCGCACCCCGAAGCCGAGTTCCTCATTCACCCCGAGTGCGGCTGCTCGACGAGTCTGCTCGAAGCCATGTCCGCCGGCGACATTGATCCCACGGGCGTGCAGATCCTCTCCACCGAAGGGATGATCCGGCGGCCGGCGCAATCCCCGGCCAGCGAGTTCATTGTGGCCACCGAGGTGGGCATTCTCTACCGGCTGCGCACGGCCTACCCCGATCGCCAGTTTCTCGCGGCCGACGAGCGCGCCTCGTGCCCGTTCATGAAGGTCACCACGCTCCCCGCCGTGCTCAACTCGCTCCAGAAGCTGGAGCATCGCATCACGGTGCCGCCGGAGATCGCGGCCCGCGCGCGGCTCGCGATCGATCGCATGGTGTCCATTGGCGGCGGCGCCGTGCCGGCGAACGCACCCGCGCAGCTCGTGGGCGAATGACGCCGCCGCCACCGGCGAACGCGGCGCGGCTGCGCTTCCCGCTGGCGGAGAGCGATCTGGAAGCGCTCGTCCGCGCCGCGCTCACCGAAGATCACGCGTTCCACGATGTCACCACGCTCGCAACCATTCGCGAGGATGCCGTCGCGCGCGCCCGCATGGTGGCGCGCGCCGATGGCGTGATCGCGGGGCTGCCCATCGCGCTCGCCACCTTCCGGTGCGCCAGCTCGTCCATCGGCCAGGAAACGCACGCGCCCGACGGCACGCACGTCGTGCAGGGGACGGACATCCTCTTACTCTGGGGCCCGGCGCGCGCCCTGGTCGCGGCCGAACGCGTCGCGCTCAATTTCGTGCAGCACCTCTCCGGCATCGCGACGCTTACCGCGCGCTATGTGCATGCCGTGCGCGGCACGCGCGCGCAGATTCTCGACACGCGGAAGACCACACCGGGCTGGCGCGCGCTGGAGAAGTACGCCGTGCGCTGCGGCGGCGGCGTGAACCACCGCGCCGACCTCGAAGCGGACGTGCTGATCAAGGATAACCATCTCGCCGCGCTGGGCGGCGATGTCGCGCTGGCGGTGCAGCGCGCCCGGCAGTTCGCGCCCGCCGGCATTCGCGTCGAGGTCGAATGCGATGATATCGATCAGGTGCGCGCGGCTGCGGATGCGCACGCCGACATCATTCTGCTCGACAACATGCCGCCCGCGCTCATGCGCGAGTGCGTTCGGCTCGTCGCGGGACGCGCGCTCACGGAAGCGTCCGGCGGCATCTCGCTCGATACGGTCCGCGCCGTCGCGGAATCCGGCGTGGACCGCATCTCGGTGGGTGCGCTCACCCATTCCGCTCCCGCACTCGACATCGCGCTCGACTTCGAGAGCTGGTAGCTGCTAACGACAGGAGTCGTGAGCGCCGGTTGCCAACTGCCACCCACCACCCACCCTCACGCTGCCTTCCTCCCCTCCGCTTGCCAGATCAATTCGTCGCCGTCGACGGATGGGACGTAGAGAAACCGCGCCGGCGGAAAACCCGATACACCAATCTCGAGCCGGTCGCCCACAGTCGTGGCCGCCCGGTCGCTGATCACCTGAAGGGCATCGGAGAGCGTTCCACTCGTCACCGACCCGGCCAGGCGATGCTGCTCGTCAGCGCTGCTGATCGAGAATTCAAAACGCGTCATGGCCCCCCTCCCCGATATGAAGACCCATCGAGCGCCGCCGCGGCGACAATGTTCGCCGCCAGGGTGCTGATCCGGTCTCACGTCGTTGTACCCCCGAACCGATGGCTGGTTGCTGCGACTCCCGGCGCCGCTCTGTTCAGAGCCACCACCTACTGCTTCAGGTACACCGTCTGTGACGGGAACGCGAAACTGCTTCCCGCGTGTTCCACTACGTCCATGAACTGCAAAAGGATTCCCTGACGGTACAGCAGGAACTCGTTCCAGTCCGTGGTCTGCACCCACGTCTGAACCTGCACGTTCAGCGCCGACGCGCCAAAGTCGGTAAGGCGCACCGTGATGTTGTCCTTCATGACGTGCGGGTGCTCCCGCAGCACCCGCTCCAGCCCGTCCAGCACCGTCCGCATCTGCGCGCCCGTGGTCTCGTACACGAGCCCCAGCACCATGTTCAGCCGGATGCGGTCGCGCATCGCGAACGACTCGATCCGTGAGTCGGCCAGCTTTGCGTTCGGCAGCGTGACCACCGTTCGGTCAATCGTGCGTATGCGCGTGGAGCGCAGCCCGACACGCTCGACCGTACCGGCCACGTCGTCAACCTTGATGCTGTCTCCCTCCCGGAAGATCTGGTCCGCGCCGATCGAAAACGCGCCAAAGAGATTCTCCACCGTCTTCTGCGCGGCAAGCGCAATCGCCAGCGCACCAATGCCCAGCCCGCCCAGCACTCCCGCAACCGGAAATCCCAGCGTCGAAAGCACAGCCACCACGCCAATCGCCACGATCGCCACCTTCGCCACCCGCGTCCCGAGCGGCAGAATGGATCGCGCCGCGCCACCCGCCATGGCCCACCCCGATACCGCCATCCGCTGGCGCCAGACATCCGCCAGCCGGATCAGCCCCCAGAAGAACGCCACCATGAGCCCCGCCTTGAGCAGGCGGCTCACCCACTGCTGTCCCTGAACGCCGAGCGCCAGCCACGGCAGCAGGATTGCAACCATGGCGACGGTCAGGCCCAGCGTGACGGGACCGGCCAGGCGGCCGATGACCTCATCATCCCACTCCCGCGCGGTTCGGCGTGCCACTCGCGCGAACAGCCAGGCAAGCACCATGTTGAGCGCAGTGCCAAAGCCGAACGCCACCAGGAGCAGCAGCGGGAAGGCGAGCCACTGCCACGCCGTCAATCCAAAGGGCCCCGTCTTCAGGAAGCCCGCCGGCAAGTGCTGCAGCGCCCACCGATCGGGAAGCGCCGCGTACCACTCCGGTATGCGTTGAACAGTGCCACGCGAGAATAACCAGCGCTGTTCACCACCCCTCCAGACACGCGCCAGGCGCACGGGCTCATGGTCCCCCCGCGCGCCCGGGAGATCGGCGATCTGTACCAGGTTGCGTGAACCGCCCCCTGACGTATCGCCCGCCGCCGCTCCCGAGATGTCCTCGAGGTCTATCCAGACCTTCCGATCCAGCACCAGTTTGAATTCGCGCGCCAGCTCCGGTCCGCGCGTTCGCAGCGAGTCCGGCAGGTCCAGATACTGCGCCGCGTCGCTGTCCTTCCCTGCACTGGTGAGATCCAGAAACGCCGCCACGGTGGCACGCGGCGACTCGGGCGACACCGTCTCCGGTCGCGCCGCCTGCGCAGTCTGGCTCGCCGTATCCGGCTTCTTCTTCGATGACTGCGAAAACAGACCGAGCCGCCCCTGTGCCGGTGCATTCACCACGCCCGACAGCAGAAGGAAGCCCGTGCCAACGATCACCACGCCACACCGGCGGATGTTCTGGAATGAGATGGGGGAGTGCATTCCGGGAGAAGGCGCTGAGAGAATTGGTGGCAGGCGGATGGACTCACACATTACACCGGCTCGCGTCCGCCGCACTACTCCGGCTTCTCCGCTCTCTTGTTGAGCGATGCGCCAGGTCGTATGTTAAGCGCCCCTCATCTGCCCGCACGTTCCCTGTTACACTTCGCGGCAGATGTCCAGCCACCTACGGGCAGTGGCGGTAATCATGGCTGATCAGCGCGTAAGACCTCGCCCCATTGCGGCCGCTCGGGCGATTCCATGGGTGCCGCAGAATGACGGCTATTACCTGCTGGCCGCCGTGATGTCCAGCTCCCGCGCCGCCCCGCTTGTCGTCATGCAGGAAGCGCTGCTCGAAGTCGAGGCACACCTGCGCACCGTTCCCGGCGGGAATGTGTGCGGTCTCCTGTATGGGTCCCACTACATCGATCCGCGCAGCTCCGCAAAATACCTCCTGGTGGAGGAAGCGGTCCGCGCTCCGCGCATCGATGCCGCCGCTGACCCCGACGCCGCCGCTCTCGCCATGTGGAGCGACCTGGTCGCCCGCGCGGAACAGGCTGGGCGGCAGGTGCTTGGCTGGTATCGCGGCGGCGCGTCCATCGACTCGCCCATCGCGCTTCCCGCCGCTGGCGCCATGCAGGTCGTCTTCCCTGAGCGATGGCAGGTCGGACTGCTGCGTCAGGGAGTCCTCAGCGAACACCGGGGCGCGTTCGTCCGTATCGAGCCAACCGAAACCCGGGTGTACAGCATCCCGTTCATGGAGCTCGCACCCCCGGAGGCGTTCGATGGCCACACGCTGCTCACCAGCGTGTCCTGGACGAACTATCACACGAAGCTGCCCGTGACGCCGCTCGGCCCCGGCGCCACGACATCCGGCCAGCGACGGAGATCCAGCACAGTCGCCACGCCGCCATCGCGCGAGCACCGGCCCCTCGGCTTCCTCGGCGCTATCCTCAAGCGACCGCCGGCAACGCCGGAGAATCAACCGCGGGCGGCGCCGCCGCTGCACCCTCCGCTCGCACCAGCTCTTGTTGCCGCTTTGCCAGATACGCTTCCAGCCATCGGATTGTCCGCAGCCATGCCCACTTCAGGGGAGTCCAGGAATCCAGCCGAAAATCTCAATGTTCCGCCACAGCCGGACCCCGTCGTTCCAGTGACCTCACAGGCCGTTGAACGGCCTGTCGCCGAAACCGCTCCGCCGTCTCCCGCGAGCGTCGAACCCGCAGCGCCGCCGATTACGGAGCCCACGACGGTGGAATCGGCGATCGATGCGCTTCCGGTCACCTTGGAGACACGGATACCGCGCGCGCCCGGCGAATCCGACCCGATCCTCGATGACCTCCGCCAACGTGCCAGACTGGAGCGACTTGATCAGTTACCGAAACCCCACAGCACCAGAAGCCGAATCGCCCGCCTTGGCGTGCCCACCGGCCTGGTCATTGTCGCGGCCGCGGCTGCCGCCTTCTACCTCGTTCCTCGACTGCGCTCCAAGTTGTCGCAGCCATCCCCTGTCACACAGTTCGGCCAGCTCGATTCCACACAGTTCGCGCTGGGCAACCCCGAGGGCGCGTCGGACGTCGCCGGTGCCGCGCACATCCCGGCCGGGCTCCTCACGACGGAGCAGATCGGAAGGGCCCGCTTCGCGTTGGCGCGCGTCGGCACCTACGGCGATGACCTCGCGACGACACTCAGTGCGCTCGACTCGGTGCTGGCGTCTGCACAGAACGCCGCAAGCCGCCGCCGCGCCTGCCAGCAGGCCGATTCGCTCATGCGGCAAACCAGACTCGATCTCTCCATGCTCGACACCGCCCGGCAACAGGTGACCGAGCTCATTGGCACCGCCCGCCTCGATTGGGTGGATGGCCTCGCTACACGCGCCAGGGTGGCAGCTCCGAAATATCAACGAACATGCAAGTGACGAAATAGAAACCGCTTCGATCTCCTGCCGGCTCGCACCACGGAGATCAGACGAGGCCTTTCCGCCCGGACCGGGCAGTAGCGAGTCCGGGTTCCGCGCGCCACCTTTCTGCCGACGTGGTGTCAGTTTATCCGCATGGCTCCGGGAACTTCGCAATGTCGCTGACCAGTCGGAATCACGTCGAGGAGGGCGTGATGACGCAACACGCCAGGCACACGGTCGAAATCCGGCACCTTCCCAGCGAGCGCCTGGTCAAGTGGCTGCCCTTGGACGACGGGTACTATCTGCTGGCATCGGTGATGACCAGCACCCGTGCCGCGCCAGTCTTTGTGACGCAGAAGGCACTGCTGCAGGTGGAAGCGCATCAGGTGCGTGCCGTGGGCGAGCATGCCTGTGGCATTCTCTGCGGCGCTGGCTGTGTGGACCCCGCCACCGGAATGGAATTTGTCCTGATCGAGGACACCGCGCCCGCCGTCCGGACCGCGACCATCAACAACGCCGATGCCGCGCTTGCGGCTGACCTGTCCCGGGTCATTGCACAGTTGGAGCGATCAGGCCGGCGCATCATGGGCTGGTATCGCTGTGATGTCCCGCTGGGTCAGCTCATTTCCATACAGAATGTCGGCCTGCATCGCTCGTTGTTCGGCCAGCCGTGGCAGGTGTCGCTCTTCCGCGATGGCATCATGGGTCAGGGACGGGGCGCGCTGGTTCGTGTCGAGCCGAACGAAGGGCGTGCGTTCAGCATCCCGTTCGTCGAGATCAGTGCGCACCGCCGCGTCCACGGTCACGCGCCGCTGCTCACGAGTATCAGCTGGCTCAACTATCGCGCCGAATCGGAAGTGGCGCTGCTCCCGGACGAGGCGTTTCTGGATGGATACCAGTTCCCGCCGGAGGAGCCGGTGTATACCGCTTCGCCGCGTCGCGCGGGACTCCTGAGCGGGCTGTTCCCGCACCGTCCACCTTCCGTGACGCCTCGTCGCGCCACACCCGTTGATCCCGTCCAGACGCCGACCGCGCCTGCCGCTCCAACGCCGCCCCTGTCGGCTGAATCGGTGCGTCCAGCGCCGCCAGTGCCTCGGCGGCCGCCATCCGCGCCAGTACCTGAGCCGCCGCCGGTAGCGCGAGCGCCTGAGCCGCCACCATCAGCGCAGGTACCTGAGCCGCCGCCGGTAGCGCGAGCGCCCGAGCCGTCGCCGTCAGCGCCGGTACCTGAGCCGCCGCCGTCAGCGCCGGCGCCACCCTCGGCCAGTGAACCGATCCCCGCCAGGGATCCGGCCGTGGCAACCGGCCACGATTGGCCTGAGCGCTCCATTCCTGTCTTTGACGAGGGTACAGAGCCCGAGCGAGCTGAAGCCCTGGATGAGCTGCTCGCTGAATTGCAGCGGCGTGTGCGCGTCGAACCCCCCCGGACAGTGCTGCCATCGACCGCCCGGTCCAGTCCCAGGGGACGACGATTCATCATGTTCGCGCTTGGCGCCGCCGCAGTCATCATCGCGGGATTCTTCGCCATTCGCGGGATCGGTTGGTCGCGCTCCGGCAGCAACAGCGCCGCAGCCGGTGAACTCGATCCCCGCCTCTTCGGCGGCAAGAACGCCACTGGGACGACAGCGGCATCGCGCCGCGCCGGTGGCGCGCTCACTCCCGATCAGCTGGCCCAGGCCAGGTCCGCACTCGCCATCATGGGCGCATCGACCGACAGTCTGCAGAGCCACCTGGCCTCACTGGACAGTGCGCTCGGCGTGGCACGTGGCGCAACCGGCCGCGCCCGCGCCTGCGCGCGCGCCAAATCGCTCGGCACGCAGGCACGCTCCGACAGCACCATGATCAGTTCCTCCCAGCAGCAACTCTCCCAACTCATGGGGCCCGCCCCCATGGATCGTGTGGATGCCCTGTTCGCCAGACTGAAACAGTCCCGGCGTTCGCTCATTGCGCGATGCGGGAGCTGAGCCATCAGCCTGCGCAGCCGCCACGCATCTGCCACATCAGTGTTGCAAGCGCGACACAGTCTGACAGTTTTTCTTCCCATCGTCGCCTCGCCAACCAGCGAGTGCGCTCCACCCGAGCGCGGCTCCCAGCTTTCTCAATCGAGCACTGTTCTTGCGCTTGAAGTCAGGCCCGGCGCACCCGCCGCCGCGCCGTTCACGACATCATCGAGCGCTCAAATGCGCTCGGGCCAAAGGGGGTTGACAACTGTTAAAGGCGTCTTATCATCGGTCGACCTTGACTGGTCATTACGGAGAGCTTCACGCCAGCGCCGGATCCCGGCTGGCGTTTCTTGTCCAGCTTTCGCCATTCCGGCGTGGAATGCGAGTTGAGCATGTCAGCTAGCATCCCGAAAGGAAAGATGGCTCGATCCGCCGCGGCACGACTCGTCATGTCGAGCGTGGTGCGCATCGCGGTGGACGCCGTGGCCGTGCTGGCCGGCTTCCTCATCAGCTACGAGATACGTGAGCGCGTCATCCCGGCGACATTCGTCACGACGTCGGCCGAGCCGCTCAGCAAGTATCTCGAAGGCGCCATCGCGTTCACGCTCATCACGCTGGTCGTCTTCTGGCGGCTGGGGCTGTACCAGCGACGCGGCAGCGTACTGAATCTCTGGGAGCTGGAAACCGCGTTGAAGGGAATGGTGGTCGCATCGGCCATCTTCTTTGCCGCGCTTTTTCTCGATCAGCGCATGGCCTATTCCCGTCTCATTGTGGTTGGCGCCATGGCCATCGGCACCTTCCTGGTCATCGTCAGCCGGCAGATCGTTTCGAGCATCATCCAGCGGTTGCAGGTGTCCGGCAGAATGGGACACCGCGTCCTGATCTACGGATGCGGCGCCACCGGGCGTCTGCTCATGAAGAAGATCGTGGAATCGCCGCAGCTCGGCTGCACGGTAGCAGGCTTCCTCGACGATGCCGCGCCAATTGGCCGGGAGATCGCGTGCCGCATTTCCCAGACGGAATCGGAGCCGTTCAAGGCGCCGGTCCTTGGACGCGGCCGCCAGTGGGAGCGCGTCATCCGCGAGCATGACATCAATGAGCTGCTGCTCTCCTGTGCCGTCTCGCCAGACCTGCGCCTGGACATCCTGCAGTACGCACGCGAGAACGACCTCAAAGTCGGCATCGTTCCGCATCTGGACGACCAGCGCGTCGACGATGTCTACATCGAGGATCTGAGCGCGATTCCGGTGCTGCGGCCGCGTTCGTCGCGACGCCAGACGCGACTGTTCTACCATGTCGCCAAGCGCTGCTTCGACATTGTCGCGGCGGTATTCCTCACCCTGCTCACGGCGCCGGTCTGGATCATCGCCGCCATTGTCATTCCGCTCGAATCCCCGGGGCCCGTGTTCTTCGAGCAGGAACGGATCGGGCGGGGCGGCCGTCCTTTCCGGTTGATCAAGTTCCGGAGCATGTGGCGCGACGCGGATCCGTATGCGCTCTCGCCGGTGGGCGATCGCGACGCGCGCATCACGCGCTCGGGCCGCGTGCTGCGCATGCTCGGCCTCGATGAGCTGCCACAATTGCTCAACGTGATTCGGGGAGACATGAGCCTCGTGGGTCCCCGTCCGGAAATGCCGTTCATCGTGGAGCACTACTCGGCGCTTCAGCGGCAACGCCTCGAGGCCAAGCCCGGCATCACCGGACCCTGGCAGATCAGCGCGGACCGCCACGCCGCCATTCACGACAACCTGGAATACGATCTCTACTATCTCCGGCACCAGTCACTCGCGCTCGACGCGCTGATCCTGCTCGAAACCGCGTTCTTTACCTGCGGGCTCGCCTTCTCGGCGCTCAAGCGGATCAAGCGCCGGCCGGCCGACGCGAACGCGACAGCGGAGGCCGTGCAAACCGGCTCATTCCTGCTGGTCGCATTGGATCAGCGGCGGCGCGATGGCGTGCCGCCAACCTGGAGCCGACTCGTCCCCGCAGTGTGCCGCGCGGCTCAGTTGCTACCGGTGCGTGTTCTCGTGGCGCCTGACAACGTCGCGCGCTTCGACGAGCTGCTCTATAACACCACTCGGGAAGGTCGCGCGGAATACGAATTGTACACGAGCCAGACGCACCTGTACTCGCTCGTGCGGAGCGCCGGACTTGTCCTCACGGATCTCCCCCACGTGGTGCGCTGGGCGGAAAAGGCGGGCATCGGAGTATTCGCCATCGAGAACGACGGTGTACGCTGGATTGCCGGCGCCGAAGACGTTTCCGGTTCCGTGGACATCCTGACCGCAATCTTCTCACCCGGGCTCGCCACGGAGCCGGAAGTTCGGGCGGAAGCGGTGGACGGTGACCATCGACCAGCGCCCAGGCATGCTCGGCTCCAGCGCCAGTCGTTTGAACTTCAGTCGGACAGGCGGTTCTCCGGGAGCTGATCTTCCGCGGCTGATGCCTCGCTCTTGCTGTCTGCCCCGCGCCGCGCCTTCCTGTGCGCCAGCCCGCGCAGCAGCATGAGCTGCGTGAGCAATCGCAGGTGTCCCAGGATGGTGCGCGCCACTCTCATCTTGGAATAGCCCAGCACTCGCACGTTCAGGACGGTGGGATACTCCGTGATTGCCCCACCCGCCAGGTCGACGCGCCCCAGCATCTCGGCAATACCGAGGAATCCGCCGTGCTTGAGCGTCATGCCCAGCATCGCGCTGCGACGATAGACACGGAAGCAGCTCGTATAGGTGCTCAGCTTCTGGTGCAGCACTGTCCGATAGAGGCCTGACAGGTTCCGCGACAGGAACAGCCGCCATTCGGGAACGTTCCGCACGCCACCACGCGGATGATAGGGCGATGCCGTCACCATCGTGACGTTGTCGCCGAGCAGGGGCAGCATCTTCGCGAGCTCCAGCGGATCGTAGCTGCAGTCGCAGTCAATGGATGCTACGATCTCGGAGTGCGCCGCGCGAATCCCGTTCAGGATCGCCACCGCCGGCCCATAGTTCGCCTCGTGTCGCACCAGCCGGCAGTTCGGCCGATTGCCGAACAACTGCTGCAGCATGATCCAGCTATTGTCCGTGCTCCGGTCATCCACGAGCACGAACTCCATGACGTACCTGGGTGCCAGCGCCTCCTCGAGACTGGCGAGCGTTCTTGCGAGATACGGGAGTGAGCTCTCCTCGTTGTAACACGGAACCACGAGTGAGACGCGCACCGGTTCGACGCCGGGCGCCGGCGTCAGGCGCAGAGGAATGGCTGCTGCGCCATCCCTGTGTCCGGGTTCGGCCAGTGACGGCGGCAGCAGCTCGTCCTCGACCCCCAGGTACTCCTGGACATTCGTGAACTCGTAACGCTGGAAGTACTCGCCGAGCCGCCGGTGCATCTTGTCGATGTTGCGATAGAATCGCATGCGCGACACCGGGGATATCGCCGTGATCTGCGGCTGGTCGGGATCCAGTTCCCACGTATGGAAATACATGACGAAGGGATCCCCGACCGACCGTTCTCCATGCGCCACCACCCGCTGCATCAACCATTCGGGAAGCTGGCGGACATAATTGCCGGTGCCGATCGGAAGGCGATATCCTCCCACACTCGCGCTGGCCACGGGGAATTCCCACAGGGTCCGGTTGCCGAACCGGTTCGCGTGTGCCACCAGACGTCCGGGCTGCCGCCGGAAGGCGAGGCCCACGGGCTTGATGCTCGAATCGTAGAGATAGCCGTCATTGGCCAGTACTTCGAGCGACCAGAGATCCTCCTCCGCGGCCCAACCGGGCGAGCGGTACCCCAGCACCCGCCGGCCACTCGCGCGCTCGATGGTCTCACGAGCACGAGCCACATCGTCCTGCCACACCTCCGGACTCTGGTTGTGTACCCCGCGCTGGTCGTACCCCTTGCTCGCTACCTCGTGTCCACGCGCCGCGACGTCGCGGATCAGTTCGGGCATGGTCTCCGCAATCCAGCCCACGGCAAAGAACGTGGCGCGAATCCCGTGGGCGTCGAGCAGATCCAGCGCCCGGCGTGTTCCGCGTTCGACTCGCGTCTCGAACCGGTGCCAGTGCGAACGCTCGATGACGTGTCCGAAGTTGTTGAAGTAGTCCTCGAGCACGATCGTCAGCAGATGTGCCCGCCCGTTCGGCCGCCCTGCCGCGACCGGGGGCCCATGCGCATCCGCCGCCACCTCCGGCTGCACGGCTGCACGGACGCGCCGGGCGACGCGCGTGGCGACTGGCGTTGACACGCTGTTCACCAGATCGAGTCCGACCGGAAAGGATCCCATGCTGCCTCAGCTCCCTGTTGCGGTACGCGCCAGCCGTGACTCGAAGCCGTGATACGCCGGCGCCGTCGTGACCGGTCCCGCGTCGGCGATGTCGCACCCGGTCGTGCAGGTGCGCGCCAGCCGTTGCACTTCGGCCAGCGATGTCCGATTGAATTCGTCGGGCGCATATGCCGCGTTGAGAAACTCGATCAGCGCCACGAGCTCGTTCGCCACGCCTCGCTCCATCACCCGGAAACTCTCCACTACGAAGTCCACGAGCGCCGCGTCTGGCTTGGCCTTGCCGCGCCCGATGCCGGTGTAGCGGTCGGCCACACCGTTGAGCGATGCGGGATCGAGCAGGTTGCACCCATCCACGACACCGCGCAGTCCGTGCATTGCTGCCAGACGCGTGCCCAGATCTGCATATGCCGCATGCGCCGTGCAGAGAAAAACCAGATCGGCGCCGTCGAGGGCGGCATCGAGATCGCGCGTGAATCGCGCGGCCGTGCCCGTGCGCTCCAGATTCTGGTCGCGCTCGAGCACATGCGGGTCGTGCAGCGTGACATCATTCCCGTGTTCAATCAATTCCCGGGCCAGCACGAGCGTGGGTGAATTGCGCGTGTCCTCCGAATCGAACCGGTAGGCGACGCCAAGCAGTGCCACCTTGCGTCCCTGCACCACGCCGAATCGTCGCTCGGCCAGCCGGCGGGTTTCGGCCGGCGATTCATCGTTGATGTGCCGTGACTCGAGAATGAGGCTGCGCGACGCGTCCAGGCCGCGCTCCAGGGCACGCCACCAGAGCAGGATGCCATCCTTGGGCAGGCAGTGGCCGCCAACGCCCACCGTGGGGACGAGCAGGGCACCCACGGGCACCGCGCGCGCGTCACTCGATGCCGTGTCCACGCGGCGCAGCCGCTCGTTCGCCTGCTGGCGCAGCGCGAAGAAGTCCACGTCGTGCGCATCGCACCAGCGCGCGATGTCCGCCGCGAACGCAATGCGCACGTCGCGGTACGCGTTCTCCAGCGTCTTGACGATCTCCGCGGTGAGACTGTTCGTGGGGTGCAGTTCGCCGCCCGTCACGATGCGCGCGTACAACCGCTTGATGAGCTGCGGCGTGGCCGGGTGCAGGCCGGCGACGAGCTTGTCAGCCGCAGCCACGCGTTCCACCAGGCGCCCCGGCATCACCCGGTTGGGGCTGTTCCCCAGCAGGATGTCGCGCCCCTCCTCCAGCCCGTGTGCGGCGAAGAACGGGCGCACCACGGTGTGCATGGACGACGGCGCGAGCGTGGATTCGAAGACGATGACGGGGATGTTGCCGGCCGGCTTGTGCTGCAGCGCCGCGGTGATGTCACCGAGCGCGCTCATGAGCGGGCCGTACTCGGGCGCGAAGCCGTTCTTGTCGGTCTGGACGCACACCAGGATGACGTCGGCGTCCGCGAGCTCGGCGTAATCGTGCGTCGCGCTGAGGACACCCGCGCGCACGGAGTCCGCCACGATCTCGTCCAGCGCGGGTTCCACGCCGCCAATCGGCGAGCGACCGGCATTGATGGCGTCCACCTTCCAGGCGGACGTCCGCGATGCGCGCTGCACCACCACCACGCGCGCGGGCTGGTCCGTACCCTCCCGGATGCGGGCGTGCGCGAGCAGTGCGGCCATGGGCATCCCCACGATGCCCGGCCCGACGACCGCGATCTTCTCGACGCGCCAGTTCTTCGGCGCATTGTTGTCCAGCACCAGCGGCATGCGAACGTCCTGCGGAATAAGGTCAGTTGGCGTCAATGAATCGCTGAAACCACATTTCCAGATTGAGCGCGCCCCACACACGGCGGCCGAAGGCGCCCTCGTACGTCATGAGCTTTTCCATCTCGTCCATGTCGAACACGCCGCGCGCGCGCGCGGTGGGACCGAGCAGCACATCGTTGCACAGATCACGCACTCGCCCGTTCGACCAGAGATGGAGCGGAACGGGGAACCCCATCTTGTCCTTGCGCGCCATGATCCGCTGCGGCACGATGTCACGGACGGCACGCTTGAGCAGGTACTTCAGTTCGCCGCCCTTGAACTTCATGGCGGGCGGCATGCTGGTCACCAGGTCCACCACGCGGCGGTCGAGCAGCGGGACGCGCGACTCGAGCGACGCGGACATGCTCGCGCGATCCTCCACGTGCATCAGCGCGGGCAGGCTGGCCACCATGTCGAAGTGCGTCATCTTGTTGTAATACGACAGCGTGTCCGAGTGGTTGAACACGCGCTGGAATCGCGCGAAGATTTCCTCGCGATCATAGCCGTTCCGGAAATCCTGGCTGAACAGACTCAGCGCGCCGCCGCTCCGATCCACGAGCCGGAAGTAACGCCGGTCCATCGGTTCGAACAGGCCGTTGCGCCAGAACTGGCGCATCATCGGCGCATACGCACGCAGCGTGGGCAGATTCGGAATGATGGATTCCATCGAGACGATGTGCTCCGCTTCATCGTTCGTCTCGAAGATCGCGCCCTTGAGCGCCTGCTCGACGTACGCGACCATATAGCGCGCATACCCGCCGAAGATCTCATCCCCGCCCTGGCCACCCAGTACCACCTTGACGTGCTGCGCCGCGCAGCGCGACACCATGTACTGCGGAAAGAGTCCGGGCCCCGCCACGGGCTCGTCCATCTGATAGACGAGCGTCTCGATCACATCCGCGAAATCGTTCTCCGTGGGCAGCACCGTGATCATCTCCGAGCGCGCCGCCCGGGCGGCCTCCGCCGCGTACTCGGTCTCGTCGAACTCGGGCCCCTCCCGAAACGCGCCCGTGAACGATTTGAGCTGGTGCGGATAGGCCGGGGACGCGAGCAGTGTGACGACGCTCGAATCAAGCCCGCCGCTCAGATACGTGCCCACCGGCACATCGCTGCGCAACTGAATGCGTGTGCTGTCCCGCAGCAGACGCCGCGTCTCGACGACGAAGTACTCCTCCGTGTGATACGGATCAATCGTGAAGTTCGGCTCCCAGTAGCGCTCCGTACGCACGCGCCCCGACGCCAGGTCCACGACCTGATAGTGTCCCGGCAGCAGCTTGCTCACCCCCTGGAAGAGCGTCTCCTCGCCCAGCACGAACTGGAAGGTGAGATAGTCGCGGATGGCACACGGATTGGGCCGCGCCTCCACATCCGGATGGCGCAGCAACGCCTTGATCTCCGATGCGAACAGCATCTGGCGGCCATCGGACCAGGTGTAGAGCGGCTTGATGCCGAAGTGATCGCGGGCCGCGAGCACGACGCCGCGCGCGCGATCGTACAGCACGAACGCGAACATCCCGTTCAGATGCTGCACGCACTGCTCGCCGTACTGGGCGTACAGCCGCAGGATCACCTCGGTGTCGGAGGTGGTGCGGAACTCGTGTCCCCGCTGGCGGAGCTGTTCGCGCAGCTCCACGTAATTGTAGATCTCGCCGTTGAAGCTGATCGTCGCGCTGCCGCTCGTCATGGGCTGCGCCCCCGAGACGAGATCGATGATCGCGAGCCGCTTGTGATAGAGCCCGACGCTGCCATCCAGGAAGTGCCCTTCGCCGTCGGGACCCCGATGATTCAGCGCCTGCGCCATGTCGCGCAGCACGGCCAGCTCCACCGGCCGGCCGTCAAAGCGCACGATGCCCGTGATGCCGCACATCGGCGCTCAGCCCGCCACGGCGACTGGAGTCCGCGCGTCCGGCACTCGCACCGCCAGCCGCGTCCGCTCCTGCACCGCGCGAGCGTGCGTGCTCATGTTCACGATCCAGAAGTGCTCGCCCAGCACCCGCATCACCCGAATGAAGAACGCGCGCTTCTGCGTGCCCGGCACATCCATGCCCGGGAAGAACGCCAGCTCGGGCGCCTCATCCGCGCCCAGGAGATCGAGCGGGTGCAGCAGGAAACTCGGCTCCATCCCGGTCGCCCGGCACGCCGTGAGCGCCGTGCGCAGATACGTGATCGCAAGCGTTTCCGAGAAGCGGCTGAGATACAGCAGATAGCTCAGATGAAATGGCGTCTTCACCCCCGGAATGGTGGATACCGGGATCTCGAGCAGCGTGCGACCACCGTCGAGCTGCCACCGGTACGGCCGCACCGGACGCAGCCCGTCACGGAACGTGCCGAAGAGCGTACTCCGTTCCGCGGTCTTCTTCATGCCGCGCGCCGCGGTCGCGAAGTAATAGGCGCGCGCGATCGGACCCAGATAGGTGGGCAGCGTGGAAGCATCGAACAGGTAGCCGCGATCCGCGAGCACTTCGAGCAGCAGGCGATTCCAACTGTAGCCGGGCCCGCGGAAGCCAATGGGCCGCATGCCCGTCGCGGTCGCGATGGCCTGTTCGGCACGCGACACTTCCTGCTCGAGCTGCGCGCGGGAGTACAGGTGCAGCCACGATTCATGCTCGAAGGAATGGTTGCCCGCCTCGTGACCACGCGCGGTGATCTGCGCCATGAGATCCCGGTTCCGGTCAAGCGAGGCATCCAGCCCCACAATGAAGAACGTGATGCGCAGACCGACCTCGTCCAGCACGTCCAGCGCCCGGGGCACGAAGATGGGCAGGTACGATGGCCGTGCTTCCCAACGCGCATCGCCCCGGATCTTCAGGTATGACCAGAGATCATCCAGGTCGAGCGACACGCTGGCGAGCGGGCGCGGAGCAACGGCATCAGGCATGCGCTGGCGCCTCCTCGCGTGCGTTCACCAGACGCAGCAGCGCGGCCGCCTGGCTGTTCGCCAGCCCCACCGTCTCGTTCAGGTTGAGCGTGCCGCTCGCGATCTGCGCGGAGTTCACGATGAAGACACTGGGCAGCGATGTGCGCAGCGGCGGCAGCGCGCGATTGGAGTAGTCGAGCGTGGAGATCGCGAGCACGTCACGCGCGCGCGCAATGCGGAATGCCAGAATGTCCTGGCGATCGAAGCCCGGATACATGGCTTCCAGTGCCGCCGTGAAGTCACGCTGAATGGCCTCGTCGGTGGCGTGCCAGTACGCATCGCCTTGCACGAGATACCGTGGCAGATAGACGAGGGAATTGCCGCCGAATCGCTCACGATCCACGAGAGCGGTCATCTCGATGACCCCCGTGAACGGGATGGCGGCGTCAGTGATGTTCGTAACGTAATACTCGGCGAGTGGCTTGCGCAGCAGCACGGACGCGCAGATCACTCCCTGATACACGACGCGCTGCAACCGTTCGGATTCGGCGTCCGTGAGATCGGGACAGAGCGCCGCGATGCGCGACGACGGAATCGTGAGCACCACGTGGTCAAAGGCGTGCGTGTCACCATTGGCGAGCGTCACCACGGCGCCATCGCCGCTGTCGCGCACGCTGGACACGGGCGAGCCGCACAGCAGTTCGACGTCGCGCGCCGCAAGATGCTCGCGGAACGCCGCCATCACCGGCTCATAACCACCATCCACGTAACCGAACTGCTCGCGCTTGAGCCCCGAACGACGCGCCGCGTACATGCGCGCGATGATCGCCCAGATGAACGAGGCGCTCGTGATGCGATAGTTCTCGCCCAGCTTGCTCTTGAGCAGCGGCAGCCAGATGCGCTCGAACGTGCGCGATCCGCTGAGCGTGCGAAGCCAATCCGTGACCGGAATGGACTCGAGCCGCCGCCAGTCGCGCACGCGCGAGGCGTACATGATGGTCGCCGCCAGCCGCGCCTTGTCCACGAGCGACAGCGGCGGAAAAGTGAGAAACTCGAGACTGCTCGAGAGGGAGTACAGCGTGCCATCCACGTAGAAGCCCGTCTTCGTCGTGGCCCAGCGGAGGCGATCGTGAAACCCCAGCTCGTCCAGCAACGCGCGCAGATGCGTATCCGAGGCGAGAATCACGTGGTAGAAACGATCCCACGTATAGCCGCCGATCGTCTGTGATGAGGCGAGCCCCCCCGGCGCTGCCGCGCCCTCGATGATGCTCACGTCGTGGCCCTTCTCCCGCAGCCGCAAGGCGAGCGTCATGCCCAGTACGCCACCGCCAATGATGCCTATGCTAGCCATGTTTCAACCAAACCCGACGGAGAAGATCATCGACCACCCGGAAAAGCATGAAGGAATTCACCCGGTGCTCCGAGTGGATGCTGACAGCAGCAAGCACGACCATTGCGCTACCGCTTGTGGGGTTGGAAGCCGCGCGATCCCGGCTCCTGCTACGCGAGTAAACCCCGTGCAAGTTGAAGGCCCAAATTGGAGCCTTCTAACCACAATTGCAATGTTGCACGCATGCAACATTGTGTTGATGACCTCGCGGTTCAGGCGCCATACCGCTCGGCCAAGTTCTAGTGAGGCTGCCCGTTCGCATTGGATGGACGATCATGCGGCGAAAATCCAACATGGACCGGTAACGTGTACCGTCTGCTCCGTTAGCTTCCTCTGATTCCACTTCAGCCTTCCCCACCCTCGTGAACCCCAGCCCGGCAACCGAACGGAAGCTCAGGTACGCGGCGTGCGCCGGTTACATCGTTCTGGTGATGATCGCCACGCTCACGAAATTGCGTCCCGATCTGAACCCGCTTGCCGTCATCAGTCGCATGGATCGCGCCGTGCATTGGTCGCTCCAGGCGGCCGATGTCGTCGACGCTGCCAGAAATCTCCTCCTCTTTGCCGGATTTGGCGTCGTCTGGATTCTGGGCACTTCGTCCCGGCGACCATGGGCGGATACGCTCCGTGTCACGCTCTGGGGCTTCGCCGTGAGCGTCGCCGTGGAGACTGTCCAGCTCCTCTCAGGGTATCGCATCGCCAGCATCAACGATGTGACCACGAACACCATCGGCGCGCTGCTCGGTGCACTGCTCATCACGTTGCTCACGACCTCGTTGCGTCGCTCGCGCGTGCGTCCGTCCTGGGCGGGTATTCCCATGTGGTCCGTATCTCTGCCGTTTCTCGTCGCGGTGGCGGCAGAGATGTTCGCCCCGATCTACCGGCACGAAATGAACCCGGGCGCTGGTGGCTCGCTGTTCGCCCGCCTGCTCAACGCGTTGCACTATGTTCGCCCCTTTTCCGTGCACACGGTGTCGTTCGCGGACATGGCCCTGTTCTGGCCCGCCGGCGTGCTCGCCGTAGCCATGCTGATGGAATGGGGCGTCGGACGCCGCATGGCGGGCACTGCGACCATGCTTGGTGGCTGCGCGCTGTCGGTGGCGATGGAGCTCGCGCACGGCGTCGCTGGTCAACCGATCGAGTTGAGCGCCATCGCCGGCCATACGGCATCCATTGCGATCGGCGCCCTGATCGGCTGGCACTTTCTCGGTCCCGTTGTCGCGAGAGTTCAGGGCCGGCGCCGCGCCGCGCTCCTGCTCGCGGCGTACGCGCTGCTCCTCGTCGGGTGGGGCTGGCGTCCGTTCGAGCCACGACTCAGCCTGGCCGACATTCGCATCCAACTGGGTTACCGGCACTTCATTCCGCTTCGCGTCCTGGGCTCCTCGCAGGACTTCTTCGGCGTCATGGAGGTGGCCGAGCAGTTCTTTCTGTACTTGCCGCTCGGATTTCTGCTGGCCGTGTGGCCGCTGCGACGTCATGGCAAGCTGGCGCACATGCTCCCTGCGCTCTGGCTCGCGACAGTGCTCGAAATGGGCCAGCTCCTCGTACAGAGCCGGAATTTCGACGTGACGGATCTTCTCACCGAGTGCGCAGCCGTTCTCATCGCGTACATCGTGGCGCGACGCGCCGGCTACGAGATCATCGCCGAGCTGCATCCCCTGTCCGCGGCGCCAGAGGACGTAATGCCACACCGGGTGCAGGAATTGCCCGGCGCCAGTCCGGCCCCAGCAGCGCCTTCCCCCTATTGCCGTCGCGTGCTGGCCATGCTGGAAGCGCTCTTCGGCATTGCGCTGCTCTGCATCGTCCTCACCCACCCTCTGCTCTGGAATCTCCCGCAGGGTGATCTCACGCGACTCGGCGTATCCGCTATCGCGGCCGGTGCCGTGGCCTCGGGCGTCATGCTCTGGCGCAGCACAGGAGAGTGGGCCATCGGCCTGCTCGTCGTGATTGCCTGTGCGGCGCTCGCCGCGCTCGCGCTGCTCTGGGGACCGTTGCGCGATCTCACCGTGTTGCGCTACGGCGAAGCTGGCGCGCGTGGCACGGCCGAGCTGACACTGGTGTTGTGGTCACAGCTCTGGATGCTCGCGGCGGTCGGCATCCGTGCACTGGCGCACGGCGGCCCCCGGAATGCGCGCGAGGCAAGCGGCACGGGCGCCAGGGAGGTCGCGCCCAGCGTCGGTACCGAATTCCGTTCGCGATCGTTATGATTGGAAGCCGTCTGATGCCATCGGCGCGTCGCGATACCGTCGCGATACCGGCGCGGTAGCCAAGTGGTAAGGCAGCGGTCTGCAAAACCGCTATTCGCCGGTTCGATTCCGGCCCGCGCCTCTCCTTAAGCCTCACGCCTTGATGTCGTGGTAACAGGGTTCGCGATCGTGGCGAAGGCGCCTGCTACGGGCCCAGGAGCGCTGCCGGGATTACGCCGATACCGTCCCGGCGGCGATACGCCTGCCGCCCCGTGGTGACAACAATCGCGTCCAGCAGATCGTGGCCGATCTGCTCTTTCAGCCAGTGCAGGTGCTGGACATCGCTGTCGTCCACCTGCGCGCTCAGCTTCACCTCGATCGCCATCACCCGCCGCGCATCGCGCGCAACGATCAGGTCGACTTCCTGACGTCCCGCGTGTGTCCGCAGGTGGTGCACGGAGGCTTCCGTCGCCTGGGCGAAGACGCGGACGTCCAGCGTCACGAGGGCCTCGAACAACCGGCCGAGAAGGGTGCTGTTGCGCGGCGCCAAGGCCAAAGCGGGACCTTCGAGCGGAGCCGCTTCCAGCAGAGCATCCGCGTCGACGTGCAGCAGGCGGGCGGCGAGAGCGGGATCGACCAGTTGGTGCTTCGGTGCCTGAGCGAGTGCAGTGAGATGGTTGTTACTCGGCAGCCACGGGGGCACCGGGTCCACGATCCACAGTCGCTCGAGAACCTCACGGTACTGGAGTCCGGTGGCCTTCGCCGGTTTTTCGCGTTCGTCGCCGGTCGCGGCGTCACGAATCTTTTCGAGTGAGGCTGTCGTCGACAAAGCCGCCGCGTACGCCGTCATCCAGCGCCTCAGGGTCTCAGGACGTCGCACCACAATGCCTTGCTCCTTGAAGTCCCGGTCCACGATCCGCGCAAGGTAACTGTCGAGCTGTGCGCGGAGGGCGCGTCCCCTGAGTGTCTGGAAGGCCGGGAATCCGGAGCGGAGAATCTCCCCGACATAGTCCGTGAGCGTTACCCGCGTGGTGCCCGAGAGGGCGGGTTTGCTGCCAATGAGCAGCGCGCGCAGGCTCACCGTCGGTGTATCGACGCCACGTTCGGCGAGCGTCAAGGGACGCATCCGCAGGGAGACGATCCGGCCCGCTCCGGAGTGTGCCGGTTGCTCGGGCGGCAGGGCCGATCCCGTGAGAAGGAAACGACCAGGTGATGCGTCCCCGTCGACGGCGCGCCGCACCGCGTCCCAGATGGCGGGTACGCGTTGCCACTCGTCGAGCAGGATGGGTGGCTGCCGTTGCAACACCGCCGTTTCGTCTGCCTCCACGATGGAGCGTTGCGCCGGATTGTCGAGATGGACCACAGACGTGGCTCGGCGTTCGGCTGTGGCCGTCTTGCCGACGCCCTTGGCGCCCTCCACGGCAATGGCTGCGAGGGCTGGGAGCAGCTCGTCCAGTTCAGCGTCGATGATCCGGGTCTGGTACGGCATGGGGTCGAAAGTGTTGCTTGGGCGAGAGCATACAAGCCCGTTTCTGCATAACAAACCAGGCTATCCCTGCATTCTATACTAGCCCATATCTGCATTACAAACAAGCCCATATCAGCAAAACATAATAGCCCACTCCTGCGAAATTTACTAGCCCATGTCTGCAGATACCACGGCCTCGACCTCTGGCCGGCCAAACGGCAGAGGGGCCGGACGTCGATCGTCCGGCCCCAATGTCACAGCTCTATTGGCTTGTCTGGGAGTAGCTGTCCTGGGACCTGCTGCCGCGCACTCCGCGAGCTGTTTGCTGCGACCGCCTGGACCGCGATGCCCCGCAGGTTCAGGCTACCCAGTAGCGCCAACGAGCTGTTCTCCCTTGTCGCTCACTGCGGCGCGGCGCCTGGGAAGCAGCCGGAGCACCCGGTGCAGTGACACCAGCCTTCCCGCCATCGGCGGAGAGGTGCGCTCCGCGTCCACGGTGAACCAGCGCTTGAGCGCAGGTATCACCGCCGCACGCCGGTCGCCATAGTCGTTCCTGGCACTCTCGCCGGTCATCACCTTCAGGCCGAAGTCCGTGATCGGCGAGGAATTCGGCGTGACGACAATGAGCACTCCCGTCGGTGCCAGCACCCGGTGCAGCTCGCGCACGGCCCGCTCAATGTCAGGAATGAATTCCATGGCGCTTATCGTAACTATCGTGTCGAACACATGGTCTTCATAGGGCATCGCTTCCGCGGTTCCCTGGACCAGTGTCGCCTCGATTCCGTAGCTGCGCAGTCGTCGCATCACCTCGTCAGCATGCGGATGCACATCGATGCCATACAGTGCCGTGCACCGCGTGGCGAGCTCGGGAAGGAAGACACCACTGCCATATCCCAGCTCGAGGAGCCGTCCCGACGTTGGGGCAGGCAGCATGGACAGCGCCAGTTTGAAGCGGCGGCGTTCGATCCAGCCGAGCACCGGCTTATAATTCCAGTCTGCGTGGTCAACCGGGCCAGTCGTTATGAGCTCCTTCGCGGGCAACAGGCGAAGGCCACCCACCTGGCTCAGCGGCGCGAACCGCTCTGAGTTCATAGGTCACCGTCCAGAGATCTCGCTCGTTCAGCCGACTATGTTGGCATGAGAGAGTCTCAGCGGCGTCACTGAGGACCCGGTATTCAGAAGCGGCCTGAGCAGAGAATAAAAGGGCGAGCTGCACGACTGTCAAATGGCGCGCTGCAACACACTCATGAGCATCACTCGCCCATACATACAATGCGGACCGGGCGGTGCCAACGGTTACGCGCGACAATTCGCTGATCACACTCGAGACGGCATGGCGATTACCAGACGACAATTCATTGCCACAGTTGCCGCGGCGGGTGCGGTGTCCAGCGGAATTGGAGTGGACGGGTTTCTTGTGGAACCGGAGCGCGTGGAGATCTCGCACCTCCGGCTCGCAACCGGCGCGAGTGCCGGCACGGGCGCCCGCCCGGGCGACGGCGCGCCAACCCTCACCTTCGTTCACCTCTCCGACCTTCACCTCCAGGAGGTGCAGAGCCATGAGCGGCGCGTGGCGGCGGCGGTCAACGCGCTCGCCCCGGACTTTGTCGTGATCACCGGTGATTCCATCGACAGGCGGGACAAACTGCCGCAACTCCACGACTTCCTCGCGCTGCTCGACGCACGGACCCCCAAGTTCGCGATCCTGGGCAATTGGGAGCATGCCTGCCGAGTGGATCTCCACGCCCTGGCGCAGGTCTATGCGGCGGCGAACTGTCGCCTGCTCATCAATGAAACGGCCATCTACACGCATGGCACCATACGCGTTCTGATTACCGGCCTGGATGATCTCCTGGAAGGTCGGGCGAACGTGGCCGGCGCACTCGCTGGCATTGAGCCGGAGCCCAATCATCTGATTCTCGCGCACTGCCCGGTGCACCGGGACGTGCTGCGCCACGTGCGATCCGAATCCGGCACCCGGTGGTCCGGGCTCAGGCCTCAGGACGCTGCGGTGTTCGAGCAATTCGCGCCGACATGCGTTCTGTCAGGACACACCCACGGCGGGCAGGTCAACCTCTTCGGCTTCGCGCCGTGGCGACCCCGCGGAAGCGGCCGGTACATCAGCGGGTGGTATCGGGATGTGGAGCCAGCGCTCTACGTGTCCCGGGGCATCGGGACGATAGATCTGCCCATCCGTATAGGAGCAGCGCCGGAAGTTGCGCACTTCGAGTGGGTGCTGGCCTGATACGGGATTTCGCTAAACTAATGCATAGGAGCGAATTAATCATTCTAACTGGCTACTCAGCCAGTTCCTGAATCGGTGGCCGACTGACCCTTTTTCAGTGACTCCAGTAGGCGTATGGTTCGGTCGATTCAGTACCCGCTGAATCGGGACTTACTGGCAGTCCCGCGGCTAATGGTGGTCGCGGATTCAAACAACGGCGTGATCGCGAGGTCCTTGGAGGACCAGCGACAAAGGCAAACCCGGCGAAAGCCGGCGACGCAAAGCTTCGAGGCTAACGCGCGAGTCCAGCGCCAGGCCAGTCGAGCCGCCGAACGGACCTTCTTTCCCCTCGTGCCATGCAGCATCCCTTCGGCCGACTTGCGTCGGTGCGTCGCCTCGTGTGGGCTGCAATCGCGGCTCCCGCCATTCTCTCCCTTACCATCGCCTGCAACGACTCACCGCTCGATCCCTCGGCGCCCAGTGCCGTTGACGTGACACCCAACGCGTCGCTCACGGGCGCACTGAGCGGGGCCACGGTTTCGCTCGCTCCGCAGCTCATTTCCAGCAAGTGCCTGACGGTAAACGGCGACATCTCCAAAGCAGGGACCGCAACCGTCCTCAAGACCTGCGCCGGTGCCAGTACTCAGAAGTTCGTCTGGACTACCGATGGCCACCTCAAGGTGGGAAGCCTGTGTGTCGTGGACGGCAGCGGCAAAGGCCGAGATCTCGACCCGGCGGTCCTCTGGACCTGCTCGAACGAGACCTATCAGAAGTGGGCGCCCACGTCCACCGGTGAGATCAAGGGCATCAACGGCAAGTGCCTGGACGTGATGGGATCAAACACGGCGGACGGCACGCCCATCATTCTCTATGCGTGCCACGGCGGCCCGAACCAGACGTGGAACACGACCGGAGGCAGCACCTCCACCACCACCTCGACGCCGACCACTACCTCGACGCCGACCACCACGACGTCGCCCACGAGTCCGCCTTCATCCACCACACCCACCTCGCCTACCGCTCCCGCCGGTTCGATCATCCTCTCGCCCGGCCAGAGCATCCAGGCCGCGGTCAACGCACAAGCGGCGGGTGCGACCTTCTATCTCAAGGCCGGCACCTACCACCAGCAGAGTGTCATCCCCAAGGACGGCATGACCTTCATTGGCGAGACCGGCGCCATCCTCGATGGCGACAACACGACCGCCAAGGCGTTCTCCGGCAAGGCGAGCCACGTGACCATCAACCACCTCGTCGTGCAGCACTACAACAGCGCGCTGTCGTCCGGCGCGATCCAGGGTGACTGGAACGTCTCCACCGGCTGGGTCGTGGAGAATTGCGAGGTGCGCGAGAACCACGCGGCCGGCGTCTACATCACCGACAACATCATCGTCCGCAACAACTTCATTCACCACAACGGACAGATCGGTATTCTCGGCAAGGGCAACGGCGCCTACCTCACCGGCAACGAAGTCTCCTACAACAATACGGGCGGCAACAACATTGACTGGGAAGCCGGCGGGATGAAGTTCCTGGAAAGCAGCGGCGTCCAGTTCGTGAAGAACTACGTGCACAACAACTACGGCCCGGGCATCTGGTTCGACAGCAACAACCAGAACGCCGTGATCGATGGCAATCGCGTGGAGAACAACACGGGTGCCGGGATCTTCTACGAGATCAGCTACGGCGCCATCATCCGGAACAATACCGTCACGGCCAATGGCGGAACCGGCTCGATCGCTCGCGCGGGTATCCTCGTCTCGGCGTCGCCCAATGTACAGGTGTACAGCAACACGCTGAGCGGAAATTCCAACGGGATCGTCGGTCTGCAGGCTGACCGCAGCTCTTCTCGTGCGCTCTATGGTCCGTTCCTGGTTCAGAACATGTCGGTGCACGACAATGTCGTGACGGCATCGCGCGGCGTCACCGGCCTCGTGGACCAGATGGGCGACGGGGGGATCTTCTCCCGGAACAACCACTACACGCATGACACGTACAATCAGTCGTCGCTCAGCAAGCCGTTCATCGCTCGCGGCGGCTCGCTGACGACCTTGCAGTGGAAGGCGGCCGGGTTCGACGTGACGGGAATCTTCAACTAGACGAAGCCGGCTCCCGGCGAACGACTCAGCACCCGGGAGCGAGGATGCTCAACAGGCGCCGCTGCACTTCAGTGCAGCGGCGCCTGTTGAGCATCCCGGGCTGATCCGGCGTTGAGGATTTGCGGGAAATCAGATCTGGCGCCGAGAGCACGAGGATCATGAGACAGGATTACAGGATTAGCAGGATTATCGGGATTATCGGGATTATCGGGATTATTGGGATCCGCCTCGACAAGCGCCGGCTCCCGACACGATGACAAGAGGTTTGTTGAAACTGCTTAACGTGAATCCTGTCAATCCTGTGTAATCCTGCAATCCGGTCCAGCCGTTGCCACCCAACGGCAATCCCCACGAAGCTCGCTACGCCTTCCCGTACGCCTCCGGATGCAGCCGCTTGCCCAGGAACCACGCCGGATTCCGCGCATTCACCCACACGCGAAGACCCTGCCGGTACACCATGCGCAGTGCCCTCGAACGTGGCGCGAACTCGCGCGCGATGATCTCGTTTTCCTCGATCAGACGGGCACTGCCCGATGTGCTCGCGTTGCCTCCATGCTGGCGGAACCGCGAGAGGGTGTAGTCAATCCGGTCGAAGGGCGCCAGCGCCAGCGCATGCGCGAACAGCCGGTAGTCACCCGAATAGCGGAAGTCCGGATCGAAGCCACCAACGCGATCGAACAACTCGCGCGTCATGAACGTCGCCTGATGATCGAAGCAGCTCCACCCGAGCGACGCGTACATGGCGGGCGTCATCCACCGGGGTGGCGGGCGCGTGACGCCCAGTGATTGGCCGTTTCCGTCAACCCAGAGCTGTCGTCCAGCAGCCCAGTCTGACGCTCGGCTCGCATACCACCTGGCAACGGCCTGCGCGGCTCCCGGCATGAGCATGTCGTCGGCGCCCAGACAACCCACGACGTCACCATTCGACGCTCTGGTGCCCTTGTTCAGCGCATCGAAGAGTCCCTTGTCCTTCCCCTGAATGACGTGACAGCCGGCGGCGATCGCGATGGCCACCGTGTCATCACGGCTCCCTCCATCCGCAATGACGTGTTCAATGACGAATCCCTCGCCGGTCTGCCTGCGAACCGACTCGACGCAGTCGGGCAGGAACTCCGCGGCATTCAAGGTGGCCGTGATGATGGACAGCTTCATGGCGCTCGCCGCGCTCCGGTTCGATGTTCCATGCACGCGATAATTGCGTCGGCCGCCGCCGCCACTACGCGCTCGAGCGGCTGTGTGGCGTCAATAATGTGTGCGTCGTGCAGACGCGCGGCCAACTGCCGGTACGCCTCGCTCTGCCGCGCCGTTTCCGCGAGCGGTACCTCCTGCTTGCGTCGCTGCAGAATCTCCGGGGGCGCGTCGAGCACGAGCCATAGATCCGGGGCCGGGACCATTCGGCCGGCCCAGCGAGCCAGCCACATGGGCCCGCGGAACCGGTAGCGCCTGGGATCAACCAGCAGATCGTGGTAGTAGCGGTCGAACAGCAGCAACGTGGATCTGACCTTGGCGGGATACAACGTGGTCAGCCAGCCAGACAGGTATCGCCCCTGCCAGACGGCAATCTTCGCCATGGAGGTTCCCCACCCGCGCGCCGGGGATCCATGTGGATCCGTCACCGGAGCGGATGGGCCGCGGTTCTTCGGCGTCGACGGGAAAAGATGGTACTCGCGAACGCGGCGGAACATCGGCGCCACGCATGGAACGAGATGAGTCGCCACGGTGCTCTTGCCGCTCCCGTCCGGGCCGAGAATCACGACGTGCAACCCGGTGGGATGGCGGAGCCGGTACATCGTCCGCTGCGTGTCGCCGATCCATCCCCGCACGCTCGAGCGACGCGCCGCCCGGTGAATTTCGCGCTGCAGCAGCGCCAGCTTCGATCGCACGGGCGCCCAGTCGCGGCTTGCCGCGGCGTCGCTCAGTTGCTGCCGCGAGCGCGCGCTGAAGAAGCGGAAGAGCTGCTTCTGCGCCGCCTCGGGTGCCAGTGCAAACGCATCGCTCAGATGCGCGCCCTGCACCTCGCTCAGGCTCCGCTTGTCAATCTTCTTGAGCAGGTAGTAGATGAACTCCATGTGCGGAGCAGCCACGAAGAAGCACCGGTCCGTTCCGTGGGCATCCGGCGCCATGCGCCGGTCGCGCAACATGTCCTCCGCGGACAACAGCAGACGCCCGCGCCGGACGTAGTCGCCGCACCAGTCGAGCGTCAGATAGCGCGGACATCCGTCACCGCCAGCCATGGCAACCACGTAGTACCAGGCGCCTCGCTCGTGCCGCAGGCATTGCACGATGCGCCCATCCACCCGTTCAGCCACGGCCCGCATCAGATCGCTCACCCGGGCGATGTCGGCCGCACCAACAATGATGTCGATGTCACTTTCCGGGTGATCCGGCAGCAGCTCCGTTCTTCCCGCTACGCAGTAGGCCACTCCTTGCTCGGCAAGGAGCTCGAATGTGGCGCGTACGGCCCGGGCGATCTGGTCATTGCTGAGGGTGTCGTCCATTTTCCACGAGAAGCATAACCGGCTGGGAGCGTGAATGGAGCACGAGCGATTCAGGATCCTGCTGTCCGCATACGCCTGCGAGCCGCACCGCGGCTCGGAGCCGGCCGTAGGCTGGGAGTGGGCCACCCGGCTGGCGGCGCACCACGACGTATGGGTACTCACCCGGGCGAACAATCGCGAGGGCATCGAGCGAGCGCTGGATGCAACATCCGGACGCCCGATGCCGCGCTTCCTCTACCTCGACCTCCCGGGATGGGTGCTGCGCCTCAAGCGCAGCGGACTGTTGCCGATTCGCTCCTACTACGTGCTCTGGCAGTGGGCGGCAGCACGGCGTGTGCGAGCCAGCCGGCTGGACATTGACATCATTCATCACGTGACATTCAACGCGTTCCTGTTCCCGGGACGCTGGTGGAACGGCCCCTGGAAAGTCGTCCTGGGCCCGCTGGGCGGCGCGTCGGTGTGCAGTCCCTGGTATCGGCGGTGCTTCGGCCATCGCTGGTGGCGCGAACGACTCCGCACACAGCTCCTGCGCTGGTGGCGACTGAATCGCTGGACGGTGCGATCACTCCGCAGCGCGAACGCATTGATTTTCGTCACCGGGAGCATGGCGCGGGAGTTCGCCGACGACAGAGCGAACGTGTCCGTGATGCTCGAGACCGCGGTGCCCGACGCCGCGCTCTGCCAGCCGGATTTCGAGAGTGATCGGGCCGGCTTCCTCTGGGTGGGTTCGATCGAGCCGCGGAAGGGATGGCGGCTGGCATTGGAGTCGTTCGCCCGGGCGTTCGGCTCCGCCAGCACGGGACCGTCGCTGCGATTCATCGGCAGCGGTCCGGACGAACTGGCCGCGAAGCGCCTGGCGAACGACCTCGGCATTGCCGCGCGCGTCCAGTTCAGCGGTCCGCGGTCACGCGGTGACGTGTGGGAGGCGATGCGCCGGGCGAAAGCGCTGCTCTTCTCCAGCGTCCGCGACACATCCGGGAACGTCGTGCTGGAAGCCATGGCGGCGCGCTGTCCCGTTATCTGCCTGAATCATCAGGGCGCGGGCCAGATGACGGATGACAGCTGCGCGCTTCGCGTGGAGCCTGCTCCCTGGGACGACACCGTGAGCGGCTTCGCCGCGGCATTGCAGCGGCTGGACCAGAATCCGGAGCTGGTCCATGCATTGGGAAACGCGGGACGGGCGCGCGTTGCGGAGCGGTTTACCTGGCAGGAGAAAATTCATGCCGTGAACGAGCTCTACGCCTCGGTGATGCGCCAATGAAGCGGGCGCTGCGTCGTCAGGGATTCCGGCCCATGTGCGCGAGCGCGCCGAGGACCGAGCGCACTAGACGGCCATCGCGATCATCTGTCACCGGCCACGCGCTCATCCGATCGGTCCAGAATCGTATCGCCTCGTGGCTGTCCGAGCGCTCGGGGTCGTGGCCTGTGACGGCCGCCTGGCTGGCTCGATAGAGCACCTCGTCCGCACCGGGCGGACCCCACCCTGCGTACTCCCAGTCCACGAGCGTCAACACGCCGGGCCGGAGCTGTCGCAGATTCCACGGCGTGAAGTCTCCGTGCATTGGCTGCCAGTGCGGTGGCATGTCCAGCGGACGCGGGTGCGACGCCAATGCTGCCCGCAGCTCCTCCAGAATGGGCTGAATCGGCGCATCAACCGGAACGCGGTGCAGCGACGGTGGTAGTGGCGCCATGGCCAGATAACGCCATGCCTCGTACTCCCCATCGTCCAGCGGTTCAGCCACGGAGAACGTTCGGGGGCGGGCCCGCCAGACTTCTCGCAACGCGTTCGCCTCATTCGCGAGCGATCCCGTGTCCGTGCTGCGCACCTTGATGAACGCCAGAGACCGTCCTGCGCGCAGCAGCAGCAATGCGACACCGGGGCGGTTCTCATGCCCTCGCTCATAGATGGCGGCGGTGTCGAACTCGCCGAGCGTGCGCCGCCACTGCTCCTGCAGCGCGGCCCAGACTTCGTCAGCCATTGGTCTGGCCCATGTTGTCACAGCGCCGGGCAGCACGCGCGGGCCCAGCATCCTGATCCCCACGCGCGCCACACGCTGGGCCCAGGCCGCCCGGGGGCGGACGGCGCTGTACATCGCCAGCGCAGCCAGCGCGTTGGCGCGCGACGAGAGCGGAATCATCACCGCGCCTCGCCCCGGTGGAAAGCGCTTGTACCGTTCGTCCATTCCGGAATTAACGGGCTTCACGACTCTTGCTGGCAGGTTTCACGCGACGCCCTTGATGCCAGTAATGGATCGACAGGATTTCAGGATGAACAGGATTCACAGGATTGTTGGGAGCCGAGTCCCCAGGTTTCGGTCCGTTCGCTGCATTACGGCAACTGCTTTGGGAACGGCACCGTGGAAATCCTGTGAATCCTGTCCATTCTGTGAATCCTGTCCCAATGCTGCCCGTCCGGTGAATCCTGTCCGCTACTCGAGCCCGATCGCCCCCTTCCCCGAATGCCGCGAGCATCATGAGCGCAGACTCGTGAAGATCATCAACTGCCCATCGGCCAGCCGGAGCGTGAATGCCGCAACTGTGTCCCGCCAACCCACTGCGGAGTGGCGTACACGTTCGGATCGTCTTCCGGGGCCGCATCCCGGGCAAACGACTCGTCGGCCGGATCCCGGAAGGCCAGATAGCCGATCACGAGCAGCGTCCACATGCGGGGGCTCGGGAAGACCAGCGTCGCATCGAGCAGGCCCGTCAGGATCTCGAGAACCAGAAGCGCCGCGAAGAAGGCGATCGTCGGATCGCGATAGACCCGGAACAGACTCACCGAGCGCCTGGTGGAGAGTCCCAACACCGCGATGAACACCACAAGACCTACCGCGCCCAGATCCAGCAACGTTGCGATGTACGCGGAGTGCGCAGAATTGAATCCCCACCAGATGACGGCAATGATCTGCGCGGCGTGCCTGGGGCCCATGAAGCTGTTGTAGCCATAGCCCAGTACAGGATGCTGCGCCGCGAATTGCAGCAGCATTTCCCAGAGTGGAATCCGGCCGGTGAGCGTACCCGCGGTGGCTGATGTCCGTCCCATGAGAATGAGGGTCCATGGGGCGGGGACCACGTGATTCACAATGAGAAAGAGCCACACCGCGAGGCCAAAACCCGCGATGCCGACCAGGGTGAGCGCCCGCAGACGAACGCGGTACGCGCCGAGGTTCCAGTAGATGAATCCGGCGACAAGCAAGGTTGCCGCAGCGGTACGCGACCGCGTGAGCAGCAGAAAGACGATTCCGAATGCAGCGCATCCAAAGAAGAACCGTCGGTGCCGGCGAACGCAGTCCGCCATGCAGATCGCGCCGAGTATCAGAAAGGAGCAATTGATGCCCTGCTCGGCCGGATGCAGCGTGCCCGCGAAGCGATAGCCACTCGCCAGCGGGACGAAGGTCCCCTTGGCGAGCTCGTTGACAAACCCAATGACGAGATAGCTCAGCGACGAAAACGTGATGAGCGCGACGATTTCCTGTCTGGAGAGCTGATGGAGCAGTCCCGCAATACCCACGCTGATCAGCGCGAGCACGGCCAGGCGGCGCACCGTCAATCCGGGATCGTCAGTCCAGGCCAGACTGAGGCATGCCCAGCCGAGGTAAAGCAGCACCGACCAGGCGAGCGCCCCCTTGATGCGCACGTGCCAGCGCGGCCGCCAGGCGATGGCAGCCACGCCAAAGATACCGAACCCGAAGAACGCAACGCGCCGCCAGATGCTCCCCTCGGAAATCCCCTGCAACGCGTCGAGCGTGATGGCCATGGTTGAATTTTCAACTGCCACCTGTGGCGCAGTGAGCGTATGATCCGACATGAAAAAGAGCGCGGTGACCAGGACCATGATGAGCAATGGTACCAGATCCCTGCGATCACCTTGCGCATATGCCGGCTCAGCGTCCCATTGCGTCGCGTCACGCCAGAGCGCCTGCGTCATGATGCTATGTGCGGGTTACCGCTTCGGCCCGGTACGGGCGAAGCGACGAGATCGTGCCCAGACGTGACGCTGTCGCGCCGTCGGTCAGCACCACGCAACCACGCCGGCTCCCCGATTCCACGCTGGCCGGTGCGCTGGGGAAGAACGCCGTCCATGGTGCCGTCGACTTCGCGAGGTAGTCCAGGCACAGTCGTTTCCCGTCGCCATAGTCGTCGAACTTGTATCCCGTGTCGTCGGGAACCTGGAAGTCATCGACCATGATGACCGGGTCGCGCCAGTTGGTGAAGATCAGCTCGACTTCGTCCAGAAGAGGGAGGTCCGCTTCCCAGTGCGCATCCAGATAGAAGAACACGTTCTGCCTGGGCACGCCGGGATCACGGGCGAGCGCGGCGAGCTGTGTTCTCGAGTCGCCGAGAGACATGCGCACGTTCGGATGGCCGCGGAGTCGCAACCGCGCATAGTGGAAATAGAGCGGGTTGGACTCGACCGTGAACAGGGGCTTCGCTGATTCAGATGCCATGAACTCCGTGGTGCTCCCCCGGAACGTGCCTGTTTCAATCACCGCCTGGAAATCGAAGGCCCGCATGAGGTCGCGAAAGATCTGCTGCCGGATGTGCTGCCCGTTGAAGGGACCCTTCCAGATGTCCCTCAACCCCGGACGCAGGTAGTACTCGAACAACGCGAGCCAGCGAGGTGGTACGCTCAGGTAGAGCGACTTCGCGACGGCTCTGGCTCTCGACATGCTGCCTCCGGCACGTCCGCCCGCTCGGGAAAGTTACGGGGATTACCATCGTCGCGGTGCCGAGCTGAACGCATGGCCGCGCCACGAATCGGCCGCCTAATATACAGACGCCCCATCCCCCCGGGGAGTTGCGGCACGCGAGCCGGGGATCTCCCTGCCCGGCGTCAAGCTCCCCGGCAGCACACCTGACTATCAGCAATACCCGGTCCCGCTTTGTAGTTGTACAGACGGGCACGTAGCTTTGGAGCGAAGGGCAGTCGGGCCAATGAAGTGCACCATTCCAGGAGGGCGGCGGCACCGGTGGAGACGGTTCTGGTTACTGGCGGCGCGGGCTTCATTGGCTCGGCGCTCATTCGCCATCTGATTCGAGAGACGGCGCTTCGCATCGTGAACCTGGACAAGCTGACCTACGCGGGCAATCTCGAATCGCTCGCGGACGTGGCTACCCATCCCCGGTATGCGTTTGCGAAAGCAGATGTTTGCGATGCACGCGCTCTTTGCCGGATCATCGAGCAGTATCATCCGGACTCGATCGTTCACCTGGCGGCCGAATCGCACGTGGATCGCTCCATTGGCGAACCCGGCGACTTCGTGCGCACGAACATCACCGGCACGTTCACCCTTCTCCAGGAGGCGCGGCGCTACTGGGAACAGCTTCCATCCGATGCGCGAGCGGGCTTTCGCATGGTGCACGTATCCACCGACGAAGTCTTTGGCTCCATTGCCGATGGAGCGCTCGCCCGTGAGCAGAGCCCATACCGGCCCAGTTCGCCCTACGCCGCGAGCAAGGCAGCCGCGGATCACCTCGTGCGCGCGTGGCGCGAGACGTACGGCCTGCCGGTCGTGACGACGAACTGCTGCAACAACTATGGCCCATTCCAGTTTCCTGAAAAGCTGATTCCGGTGGCCATCCTGAATGCGCTCGAGGGGAAGCCGATACCGGTGTACGGCAATGGCGAGAACGTGCGCGACTGGCTGTACGTGGAGGACCACGTGGCCGCGCTGCTCGCGGTGCTGCGGCAGGGTCGAATCGGCGAGACGTACTGCGTGAGCGCCCAGTGCGCGCGCTCGAACCTGAGCGTCGTTCGCGCCGTTTGCGAACTCCTCGACGAGCTGGCACCCAACCCGCGCATCGGGACGCGCACGGCGCTGATCCGGCTGGTCCCGGATCGCCCGGGTCATGATTTCCGCTACGCGCTGGACGCGAGCAGAATACGCAACGATCTCGGCTGGCGGCCGCGCCTCGACTTCGCCTGCGGACTCCGCAAGACGGTGGAGTGGTATCTGGGGCACCGTGACTGGACCGGGCGTGTGCTGTCCGGTGCCTATCGCGCCGCGCAGGCGGCACCCGGCGCCGGCGCGTGAAGGGAATCATTCTCGCCGGCGGGTCGGGCACACGCCTTCATCCGGCGACGCGCGTCGTGTGCAAGCAGCTCCTGCCCATCTATGACAAGCCGCTTGTCTACTATCCGCTCACCACGCTCATGCTCGCCGGGCTGCGCGATCTGCTGCTCATTTCCACACCGCGTGATCTGCCGCTCTTCCGCACGCTGCTCGGCGACGGCTCGCAGTGGGGCATCCGCATCTCCTTCGCGGAGCAGGCGTCGCCTGACGGTGTGGCACAGGCACTGGTGATCGGCAAGGAGTTTCTCGCCGGTGACTCGGTGGGGCTCATTCTGGGTGACAACATCTTCTACGGGCAGGGGCTGGTTCCCGCGCTGCAGCGCGCCGCGGGGTACGCGACCGGAGCGACGCTCTTTGGCTATCACGTGGCCGACCCGGGGCGCTACGGGGTGGCGGAGCTGGATGCGAGGGGGTGCGTGGTGAGCATCGAGGAGAAGCCTGCGAAGCCCCGGTCGCCGTACGTCGTCACCGGACTGTATTTCCTCGACGCGGAGAGTGTGGCGATCGCCGAGTCGCTCGAACGGTCCGCGCGCGGCGAGTACGAGATCACCGACGTCGCGCGCGAGTATCTGCGTCAGGGCCGGCTGCGCATGGAGATTCTCGGTCGCGGCATCGCGTGGCTGGACACCGGAACCCACGAGTCCATGGCGCAGGCGTCGCTGTTCGTCGAGATGATCGAGAAGCGCCAGGGACTCAAGGTTGCCGCCCCGGAGGAAGTCGCCTGGCGTCTGGGCTATATCGATGCCAACCAGCTCGGCGCGCTGGCGCGCACCACGCCGGGGAACAGCTACAGTGAATACCTGCTGTCGCTGCTGGCGCGCGAGTCGTGAGATGAGCCGCGCATGACCCGCACCGTTCTCCTGGTCCACAACTTCTATCAGCAGCCGGGCGGCGAAGACGAAGTCTTCGCGACGGAGGCCCGCATGCTCGAAGAGCACGGCCATACCGTCGTGCGGTACACGCTGCACAACGACCGGATTACCAGTGGTTCGTTGCGTGTGGCCGCCGGGACCATCTGGAGCAGCGCCGCGTATCACGAGCTGCGCCAGCTCATGCAGCGCATCCGGCCGGCGGTCGCACACTTCCACAACACCTTCCCGCTCATCTCGCCATCCGCGTATCATGCCGCCCGGCGCGAGGGGATTCCCGTTGTGCAGACGCTTCACAATTACCGGCTGTTCTGTGTGAATGCGCAATTGTACCGCGACGGGCGACCGTGCGAGGACTGCCTGGGACTGAGTGTCCCGTGGCACGGCGTGCAGCACGCGTGCTATCGCTCCAGCCGTCTCGCGAGCGCCACCGTGGCGTCGATGGTGGGCGTGCATCGCGCCCTCGGCACGTGGACCGGGCGAGTGAACCGGTACATCGCGCTCACGGAATTCGCGCGAACCAAATGCATTGCCGGAGGTCTCCCCGCCGAGCGGGTGGTGGTCAAGCCGAACTTCATTCACCCGGATCCCGGGCCCGGGGATGGCGCGGGCGCCTATGCGCTCTTCGTGGGCCGCCTCTCTCCGGAGAAGGGGGTGCGGACGCTCCTCGCGGCGTGGCGACGGCTCGGCGCCGTGATGCCGCTGCGCGTAGTGGGAGATGGTCCGCTCGCGACCGAGGTCCGGGCGGCGCAGGATGACAATGCGTCGGTGAGCCATCTCGGCCGGAAGACGCCCGGTGAGGTTCTGGAGCTGATCGGCGCCGCGCGCTGTCTCATCTGTCCGTCGGAATGGTACGAGGGCCTTCCGCGAGTCGTCGTGGAGGCGCTCGCCCGGGGGACACCGGTGATCGCATCCCGCATCGGGTCGCTCGCGGAGCTGGTGCAGCACGAACGCACGGGGCTGCACTTCCGCGCCGGTGACAGCGACGACCTGGCACGCCAGGTGACACGCATGGCCGCGCACTCACCGGAGTACGCGGCCATGCGTCGTGCGGCCCGAGCGGAGTTCGAAGCCCGGTATACCGAGGCAGCGAATTACGCGATGTTGAAGACCATCTACGAGAGCGTCATGGCACCCGTCCGTGCGACTGGACAGGACTTGCAGGATGGACAGAAATGAATGACAGGATTTACAGGATGAACAGGATTGACAGGAGCATGGGGAGCCGAGTCCCCGGGTTTCAGTTCGTTCGCTGAATGACGGCAACTACCTTGGGAACCGCACCGTGATGATCCTGTAAATCCTGTCAATCCTGAAATCCTGTCGTGCCGGTCCCGCTGTCGACACGCCAGCGTCTGAATCCGGTGCACCCTGTCAGTCCTGTCAATAGTGTGCGACAGCCACATGGGGGAATGTGCCGGAGATGGCGCATTCCCCCATGTCGCTGTCGTCCACGAACTACTGTCTACTGAAAGATCGAAGTCAGGTCGAAGCCGGCGGCCTGCCACTGCGCCGGCGTCAGCGATCCGCCCGGGCCGCTGAACGGGCGCGAGAGCAGCGATACGGAGTACGTGTTGTGCTCGAAGCGGTTGTTGCGAGTGAAGATGCCGCCGTCGCCCACCTGGTCCACGAGCCCGGTCAACCCGCGGTTCATGGAGATCTGGTTGTCGTGCACATAGAGATTCTGCACCAGCAGCGGGCCCGCGTCATACTGAGCCGGCGCAGTTCCGCGGTTTGCCTGCAGCCCGATGACTCCGTTGGAATTGTCGCTGAGCGTGTTGCCATACACTTCCACGCCCGACGACGCGGACACGAGAATTCCCGCTCGCGCGATGGAGCCGTTGCCACCGTTGCTGGTCACCGTGTTGTTCCGGATCACGGCATTGTAGCTGATCTCGTAGAAGATCCCGGCATCCTGATTGTGCACCACGCGATTCCCCTCGATCAGGTTGCCATTGTTGTAGCCATCGAACCAGATGCCCGGACCGTAATTGTCGTGCACGTAGTTGTCGGCGAAGCGCAGGCCGGTGCTGTAGAGGAATTTCATCCCGCCGGCTTCCCAGTCGGGATCGTTGCCACCGGTGTTGTTGTACGAGACTTCGTTCCCGGTGAACAATGCGCCATTCCCCTTCCCGAGAATCCCGATCTGGCCGTTGTGGTGGATGTAGTTGTTCCGTGCAATCATGCTGTCGGTGGCGTAGAGCCCGGCCGCGTGATTCGTGCGGATCTCGCAGTACTCCACGAGCCAGTGCAGCGACGCCGTCCAGTCGCCCTGAATGGCGCCGGCCTGCAGCGGCGTGTTGTAGTTCTGCACGACGAGATTCCGGATGGTGACCCGGCTTGCCGTTCCCGAAAACGCCTTCACGGTCGTGTTGTCGCCGTCGAGAATGGCGCCCGCCTCGCCCGCGAACGTCATGCCGTCCTTGGGGACAACGCTCTGCTGGTGCCAGGTCCCGGCCTTGAGCCAGAACGTCGTGCCCGACGGATTCGCGTTCACCGCGGCCTGAATGCTCTGCCCCGGCTGGATGACCACACCGGTCGTCGGGTTCAGGCTCGACTGCGGGCCTACGGCGCTGCCGGACGTCGGGTCGGGTGACGTCGTCGGAGTCGGCGTCGGTGACGGAGAGGTCACGGGCGCGGGCGCGGTAACGGCCACCGATCCGGATCCGCTTTTCCCATCGATCGTCGCGCTGATCGTCGCCGTACCCGCGGCGACCGCGGTGACGACGCCACCAGCCGACACGGACGCAATACCCGTGTTGCTCGATGTCCACGTCACGGTGCGCCCGGTGAGCGTACCACCGGTCGAATCTCTCGCGGTCGCCGCGAAGGTGCCCGTCCCGCCTGCGGTGAGCGACAGACTCGACGGGCTTACCGATACGGTCGCGACGGGAACCAGATTCACGACGACCGACACTGCGGCCTTGCTCCCGTTCGCCGTCGCCGTGATGGACGCCGAACCGGCGCCGACTGCGCTGATGGTCGCGCTGCTGCTCGACGACGAGGGCGTCACCTTCGCGACGGACGAATTGCTCGTGGCCCACGTGAACGTGGCGCCGGAGATCACGTTGCCGGTGGAGTCCTTGAGGACGGCGGTCACCTGCGCACTCTGCCCCGTCAGGAGCGACTCGAACGCTGGATTCACCGACGGCACCTCGGCGCCAACCGGAACAACGTTGGCCGCCGCTGAGCCCTTCACTCCATTCACCGTCGCAATCACGGTCGTCGAGCCGAAGGCCGCACCCTTTACCAGACCGGTCGATGACACGGTGGCCACGGCGCTGTTCGCGCTGCTCCACGTCACGGTGTATCCGCTGACCGGCTTGCCCGAAGAATCCAGCGGCGTCGCGGCCACCTGCGCCGTGGCGCCGATTCCCAGCGACACCGTCGCGGGTGACATGAGCAGCGAGCTCACTGGAAGCGGCGTGACCGTGATCTTCGCATGACCAAGCTTCTTCCCGCCGCTCCCCTTGTTCGTGGACAGCGACAGGAGCGTATCAGAGGAGACAAGGCTGCCGCTCACGCTGAGCACGGAGGCGTCGATCGTCGTCGTGCCCGTCTTGAGCGCCGTGATGACACCGCTCGACGAGACCGAGGCAACGGTGGGATCGCTCGACGACCACGTCACCGTGCGATTCAGCTTTCTGCCCTTGCTGTCCGTCGCCTGCGCGGTGAGCTGCGTCGTCTTCCCGACCTGGAGCGTTGCGCTCGGCGCGGACATCCGTACCGAGTCAACTATCGCGGTCGTGGTGACTGCAGACGCGCCGTTGACCTTGCCGACATACGCGGAGATCGTCGCGGCGCCTTCACGCAACGCCCTGACGTTGCCGGCCGGCGACACGATGGCGACGGTCGTGTCCGAACTGTGCCAGAACACGTACGCGCCGTTCACCGCATTGCCGGCGGAATCTTCCACGACCGCGTGCAGCGCGACAATCGAGTCCACGATCAGATGCGCCTTCGCTGGCGTCGTGACAACGTGGGCGACGTTTCGGGCTTCTGCGGTCGAGGCGGAGGGAGCGAGCGGACTGGATCGATCGATGCAGCCGATCAGCGAGAGGACCAGCGCGACGGAGGACAACACGTCAGCCTTTCGGGAGAATTGCATGCGCGTACCCCTGTGCACAAACCCGTTCGGCGGCTCGACTGGCGTGGCATCCAGTGCGGATGCGGTAGCCTCGTAGCTTTGCGTCCCCGGCTTTCGCCAGGTTTGCCGTTATCGCGGACCCGTGTGGGCCGCGCAGTTGACATGGTTCGATGTCGCGTGAAGCGCCCATCAAACCCGAGACGAAAATAGGAATCAAAAGTCAACACGCAATAGAGCGAGACATTAATCTCGGCCAATTGCGCCATGGGTTTCGCCGACATTCGCAAAATGCCGCAGCGCGCGCCATGGCAAAATGCAATGTGCCGCGCAGTGACATCGCGATGTGAAAGAATTCGTCGCGGTCGTGTCGCGGCATGGCGACGTCACGGCACGGCGCCGTCGTTGCGCCCGGATCCGCGCGCGATGGCGCGCCGGCGGCGGATGACGACAATGATGGCCAGCGCGACCGCCGTCGCCGCGGATGCGGCGACCTGCCCCACCGCCGCGCCCAGGAGGGCCCAGCGCGACAGCGCCCAGATGCCGCCTGACACGGTGACCACCGCGGACGCGACATATGCCCAGAAGATCTGATCCGGCCGCTCGACGGCGCGCAGCACACTGCTCAGGACGGCGACCACCGCGGCCGACACCGGCAGCAACCCGATCACCCAGAGCAGCTCGGCGGTGTTCGCGTAGCGTCCCTTGTAGAGCAGTCGCACGAGCGGCTCGGCGAACGCACCCAGCAGCAGCCAGTACGCGACCGCTCCGCCGGCGAACAGCGCGAGCGCAAACCACAGCAGTTTCCGGAATGCGGGCCGTCCACGAACACGCACCATGGCGGGAAGCAGGAGAATGGCAAGTGCCGAGAGCGATTGCAGAATCGGCATCACGAGATTCAGCATGGCCTTGAACGCCGCACTGCCAGCCAGACCCGTGAATCCGGACATGGCGACGAGCAGCACGTTCGATGGCACCCACGAGATGGCGCTCGTGGCCAGCGCCCACCGTCCGTAGCCCCAGTGATCATCCAGCACACCGCGCACGGTGACATTCGGTGACACGATGCGCTGGTCCGCCTCCAGTCGATGAATCAGCCAGAACCCGGCGACGATGCTCGCCACGCCCATCACGCCGAGCGCCGTGAGTACCGAGAGCGCGCCGAGATGAAAGAGGAGGAAGAGCCCCGCCAGCATCAGCACGAGATACACGGCGCCCGCGGCGGCGGCCCAGTGAGGCTGCAGTCGTGCGAAGCAGGCGCGCCGCGTCAACCAGGTGAGCAATACGCAGGGAGCCACCGGTGCCAGACCGATGAGTGTGATGCCGACTTCACGCGAGCCGGCGATCCATGCGATCCCGCCGCCAATCGCGAGCAGCAGGCCGCCGAGTCCGGCCACCAACCAGTGGCCGCGAAGCAGCATGCGCATGTACGGCGCGAAGTGCGCCTCGTACTTCGCCGAACCGAAGATCAGCATCGGCTCGGTGAGCAGCGCCGTGTGCAGCGTGCCGAAGAGCAGAAAGACGGAATACGCAATGGCGAACGCGCCGTACTCGGTGGGGGTGAGCCAGCGCGCCAGCAGGATGTTCATTGCGAAGTTGGACACCGCGAACAGTCCCTGATCGGCAATCGCCCACGCGCCGCGTCCCGCCCAGCGCAGGCGTCGGGCGAAGAGCGGTGCGCTTGCCACCGTTGACGTGCTCACCGCGCCTGGCTCGGCCACGGCCTCAGTTGCTCGCGAGGGTACATGGGTTCCTCGATACGAAACGTTCAGTTGCTCGATACGAAATGTGCGGGTAAGCTACTGAGCCAGCCAACAGCAGTCCTCATGCGTGACCGCGCCGGAACATCGCCGTGACAGAGTACTCCACCACTCAGGCTGAACGTCCCGCGGTGCCGAACGCCATGACCGGCAGCGCCGGCGCGCGACCTCGTGCCGTTGGCGCGGTGGTCGCGCTCGCGACGGTCGTGAACATTGCCGTCGCGGTGCTGGCGCATCACTTCCCGTACGGCGACGTGATGAACCAGTTGGCGCGCTACGTCCTCATGGAGCGCTACTGGTTCGGCGCGCCACCGGCTGGCATCGTGGTCCACCTCACGCCAACGGCGTACATCGGCGTTGACCTGGTTGGTGTGGCGCTCGTTCACCTGTTCGGCCCGCACGCGGCGCTCCGGATCCTGACGGCCTTGGCGCTCGCGCTGCTGCCGGCCGGCATGTACGCGCTGATCCGCGCGACGGCGCGACCACGGCGCGATTGGGCGCTCGTCGGCGCGTTGCTGGGGTTCAACTGGTTTCTCATCCAGGGCATGATCAATTACGCCATTGGCGTTGGCATCGTGCTGTTCTGGTTCGCCTGCTGGTGGCCGCGTCGCTCCGCGCCGTCCTGGCCGGTGCGTATCCTGCTCTCCGTGGCGGCGGTGGGATTGCTGCTCATTCACCTCACCACGCCACTCATCGCGCTCGTCGTCATCTGGGTTGATTATGGCCTGGGGCTGCTGCCACACGGCGATCGGCCCAGGAATTTCCGTCACCGCGTGTTCCGCTCCGAACTGGTCACGTGCATCACCATCACGGCGGTGGTGGGACTGGCCTGGGTTGTCGTCCTGACCTCGCCGGGCGGTGGCAATCTGGTAGAATCGTTCGAGTTTCGCAGCGCATCCATGAAACTGCTGGAGCTGGGCGCGCCCTTCTTTTCATTCTCGCTGCCGCAGGCGGCGATCATGGCCGCTCTGTATGGGAGCTGTCTCATTGCCTTCCTGTACACCAATCGCGCGCGACTCCGCCTCGATACGTTCACGGCATCCGCCATCGTGTTCCTCGTGCTCTTCATCGTGTTTCCCGAAGGAAGCAAGGTTGGTGGCGCCATGGATATCCGCTGGCTTCTCCCCGCCTGGCTCCTTCCCTTCTGCATGACGACGCAGGAGCCGTCGCACGCACCGCGGCCCTGGCTGCGCCGCGCGCTGCTCGCCGCCTGCGTGATCAATGCCCTGGTACTCTGGCGCTACATGCGGCCGGCGGACCGGCTGCTCGCGGATTATGACGTTGCCCTCGAGCACGTGCCGCACGGCACGCGGCTGCTTCCCATCATCTCCGACCATCAGCCACGCCCCCGCGTCGACCCGTACCAGCAGTATGCCTTCTGGCACATCATTCGAAACCGGGGGCAGGTCCCCGGCCTCTGGTCGTACACGGGCGCCCGGGATGGCGATGCACTGCTCTCGTACTTCCGGCACTTCGTGGTGCTGCACCATCTCTATCTCCCCGCCGCGCGATGGGGCACGGCCGATTTCTCGCCGCTCGACTGGCAGCGCCTGGACCACGACTACGACTACATCATCCAGGCCGGCAACGACGAGCGGGTTGCTGCCATTCTCTCCGCGCACGCCACGGAGACCTTCCATGTCGGGGCAATGACCGTGTACAAGGTCACCGGCTCCCGATAGCTGCTCCCGACGGCTGCATCCAGCCGGGCTTCGCGATCATCGACGAATGTCTCACGGCGCGAATCGAGATGACCAGCAACGTGACCCAGCACAGGAGCACCGCGAAAAAATCCAGGCGTCCTCCCTGGTAGCGCACCAGCGCGTACTCCAGCGTGAGGAACGTCACGGCAACGACGGGCGAGACGTCGAGTTCCCGCAGGCGCGTCCAGATGAACAGCAGGGGCAGGAGTAGCAGGACGCTGTAATGCTCGAGCGTTTGCGGATAGACGAGCAGCGCCGCGGGTACTCCCAGGGCAAGGCCCAGCGCCGACCGGGATCGGCCCAGCTTCATTTCCATCCCGAACGTGACTCCGGCGATAGCGAGAATCATGGCGATGAACGCCGGCTGCCTGAGCGGCGATCCGAGGCTGAAATCATAGTGCGTCGCGCGAACCCACGTCGCCAGCAGCGACTGGTTGATGTTCGACGAGTAGTACGAGTGCGGCATGCGACTCACCGAATTACTCGTGATAAATGAAGTGAACACCTCCGTGCCGAACGCCAGCGCCGTCACTGCGGCAAGGCCGGCGAGCACGAGCACCGTTGCCAGTACGGAGCGCCAGCGGCGGTCCAGCACGGTCCAGCCGAGAAAGAACGCGGCAATCGGCTTGACCACGATGGCCAGAGCCAGGTACGCTCCGCCGGAGATCCGGTTCCGGTCCCGCCAGAAAAGCAGCAGGCAAAGCAGCAGCAGAAAGCCGGTCTGGCCGAACGCATAGGTCGAATACGTGGCGCGCAGGGTGAGCACCATGGCGGTGGTGAACGCCAGCTCCCACATCCCGGGCGGCTCGAACAGCCTGTGCCAGAGCACGCCGATGACGGCCGCCGTGCTGGCGATGATCACGAGGTACCAGACCAGCGCGGCCGCGTGCAGACCGAGGAGCCCGAGCGGGGCAAACAGGAGCATGGTCATTGGCGGATACGGAAATCCGACGTCGAGCAGCTCCCGGTTGAAATCGCCCGCCGTGCTCACGGGTTCGCCGGCGGCACGGAGCGAGTCCGCGACGGCGTGAAAGCTCTCTGGCCGGTAGAAGTCGTCGCCCACGACGGCCACCTTGCCGAACAACCAGAAGGCTTGCACGTCCCAGCGTGGCGGATCGATGACGTTGCGGCGGGCGCGAGCCAGGCAGAGTGCGCCGAACGCCACGATGACGACGCCGAGCAGCACGGCATAGCCGCGCCGCATCATGGGGGACAGCGCGTTGCGATACCACATTCCCGCGAGCAGAACCGGCGTCAGCAGGAGCGGGAACAGCTCGGAGAGCACCGATCCGCGCAACCAGCCAGCCCCGACGGCGGCAAACGACTCCGCTATCACGGCTGCACCGGAAGCACCGATGACGCAACGCTGTCACTGTCCAGCGCATTCACGCGGGCCGCCCTCCAGGACCTGCCAGCGGCCATCGGCAGCTCAGGCCGTGGCCGCCGCGACGGGGGATGTGGCGTAGACCGGCGACCCGGCGACGGGCTCCGCCGATTCGATCACCTGTTGCTCGATCCAGGCGTAGGTTCGCGCCAGGCCGTCTTCGAGCGAAATCGCGGGCTCCCAGCCCAGCACTTCGCGCAAGCGCGTGTTGTCCGAGTTGCGCCCGCGCACGCCCTGGGGACCCGGGACGTGACGCTTCTCGATCGTCACACCCGCCGCGTCGGCCACGAGATCGGCGAGCTGGTTGATCGTCACCAGCCGGTCCTGTCCCAGATTCAGCGGCTCGGCGTAATCCGAGTTCATGAGCCGATAGATGCCTTCGAGGCAGTCATCGATGTAGCAGAACGACCGCGTCTGCTCTCCGTCGCCCCAGATCTCGATCACGCGCTCGCCTCTGAGCTTGGCCATCGCGATCTTGCGGCACATGGCGGCGGGCGCCTTCTCGCGGCCACCCGTCCACGTGCCCAACGGTCCGAAGATGTTATGGAAGCGCACCGTGCGCGTCGCGATGCCGTACTCCTCGCGATAGTGCATGCACAGCCGCTCCGTCACGAGCTTTTCCCACCCGTAGGCATCCTGCGGCATGGCCGGATAGGCATCGTCTTCCTTGAGCGGCACGACGTTGGTGTCGGTCTGCCGGTACTCCGGATAGACGCACGCCGACGAGGTGTACAGGTAGCGCCTCGCGCCGTTCACTCGCGCCGCATCCAGCGTGTGCGTGCTGATCAGCAGATTGTTGTGGAGGATCTCGGCGTGATGCGACGAGATGAATCCCATGCCGCCCATGTCCGCCGCGAGCGCATAGACCTGATCCACGTTGCGCGTCGCTTCCAGGCAGTTCGCCCACCGCCTCAGGTCAAGCAGCTGGAATTCGTCGGCGGCAGTCTCCGCGTACTCCGGTTCCTTGATGTCGACTCCCCGCACCCAGTAGCCGCGATCCTTCAGATACGAGACGAGATGGTGGCCAATGAATCCACCAGCACCGGTAACCAGCACGCGCGCGCGCGCCTCAGACGACTTGGACATGACAGCTCCTCATTCAGACACGGAGTAGGAATTGGGATCGTAGCGGTAATAGCGGTACGCGGCGTCGTAGCGCGCATCCTGATCAAAGTTGATGTCGTTCAGAACGGTGCCGATGACGTTGGCGCGGATGTTCGAGAACTGCTCCATGGCGAAGGCGAGTGCACCGGTCGCGGTGACGCCGGAGCGCGCCACCAGGATCACGCCACCTACGGCTGCACCCAGCAGCACGGCGTCCGACACGGCGTTGAGCGGCGGCGTGTCGAGAATGATGAGATCGTACGACGCTTCCAGCCGCTGGAGCAGCGACAGTGCCTGGCCCTCGGCGAGCACCTGTGACGGATTCGCCATGAGGCGTCCCGACGGCAGGAAGTCCAGCGTGGCGCCGTCCTCGACCCGCAGATGACAGAGCGCACGATCCACCGGCGTCTGCCCCTTGAGCACCTCCGAGAGCCCCGGGCTGCGGTTCCTCTTCAATACAGTGTTGATGCGACCCCGGCGCAGATCGGCATCGATGAGCAGCACCTTGCGCCCCCGCTGCGCCATCGCAAGCGCCAGGTTCACCGCCACCGTGGTCTTGCCATCACCCGGGGTGGGGCTGGTGATCACCAGCACCTTCAGCCGGTGCCCCTGCTGGCCGAACGACACGTTGACGGCCAGACGGTTGAACGCCTCCAGCACTTCGGGCATCTCGATACCGGCATGGATATCCGCATCCTCGCCCGGCTGATCGGATCCCGCGCCCTCATCGCCGCTGTCGTTCCGGACAATCGATGGCAGGCGCGGTGCTCGCCACGGGCCGGAGGTGGAGAAGATGCGGCGCTGCGCCAGATCGATCCGCGGAATCAGTCCCAGCACGGGCAGACGCGTCGTCATCTGCACGTCCGCACGCGAGTGAACGTTCTTGTCCGCGGATTCCCTCACGAACGCCGCCGCAACGCCCAGAAGCAAACCCGCCGCCGCCGCCAGAATCAGATTGAGGATCGGCTTGGGCCGCGATGGCTTGAGTGGCAGCGTCGCCGAATCCACGATGTGCACGGTCGGGTCCACCGATGCCGCGGCAATCTCGGCTTCCTTGAGTCGCGTCTGCAGCAGCGTGTAGAGATCTTCGAGGACCTTGGGCTGCCGCTCCAGGCGATTCTCCTCCACCTCCTTGCCCGGCAATGTGCTCAATCTGGACTGGGACTGGGCAATCGCGGCATCCATTCCGGAAACCTGATCCGAGAGTCCGTTGTAATACGTGGTCGCGATTCCCTTGATCTGTGTCTCGAGGGCCGCGATGCGTGAGTCGATCGCCTGGACTTCGGGATCGGCGGGCGTGCGCCTGGTAATGAGCGCGGAGCGCTTGTCCTCCGCCTCATTGAGCGACTGCAGCAGTCCGGCCGTGGCCGGGTTCTGCAGCAGCGTCGGGAACGCCACCAGGTAGCGATAGCGCGACACGTCGTGCGCCGCACCGGAGTCCGACGGAGACTTGATGTTGTTGAGCAGGACGCCGAGCGCCGAGCGCTCCGCTTCCATCTTGTTGCGATCCGCGCGGAGATCGCCAAGCCGCTGCACGCCCGTGGTGGCTTCATCCTGCAGACTGACGGCCTGGTGCGACTCGCGGAAGCGGCGCAGCGAATCCTCCTGCGCGCTCAGCGAGGTGCTGAGCTGCTTGATCTGCTCCTTCAGGAAATTCACCGTCGTTTCGTTCCCTTCCCGGCCTACGGCGTGACGCTGCGCGAGATAGAGCGCCGTGAGCTCGTTGGGAACGTCACGCGCCAGCTCCGGATCGGGGTCCTCGTAGCTGATGAGCGCGAGGTTCGCGAGAGGCATGGGCCGCGAAACGTTGATGGCCCCCTGCGTAGTGTTCACCGCGATGTCCGTGGGCAGGACCGAAAAATTGTAGTGGTCGAACGCATCGCCGGCGGTGGGCGCAAAAACGAAGCGCATCCCTTCCAGCGACAGGGTGTCGCCAGGCGTGACGATTCCGACCTGGCGTTTCGTGTCCAGGTTCGTGAGGGTGTATTTCCCGTCGGGGCGGCGATCCAGGCGGTAGCCGCCGCTGTTCGGCAGCAGTCCCTTGAAACGAGCAGCGAGCTTGCCGATGATGCCCAGGTGCTGGGACGGTGTGTCCGGCCGCTGGGTGCGCACCGGCTGGATATACGGGAATACCTGGCTCCGCAGCACCCCCCGCGGGGCGGTGACCTGCACCTGCAGTCCCAGCGAATCAACCACCGCGCGGGCCAGCGTGCGGCTGCCCAGCACCTCGATCTCGGTATTGATCTCGGTGCCCTTGAGACTCGCGAGCACATCCAGCGCCTGCACGTTCGATGGCTGCTCGTCAATGCGCAGCGACGCACTGGACGAATAGATCGGCGTGAGACGCCAGGTCAGGATTGCCCCAATGAATACCAGGGCCGCCACGCACCCGGCGATCAGCCAGAGGTGGCGCAGCAGAATGCCCTGGATGCCGCGTGAGCCGGGCACGCCAGACGTACCGATGGGGCGCGCGTACCCCGGAATCGCGAGTTGCGCACCGGGGCCTTCCACGCGCGTAGACAGCGGAACGATGTCGGCCATATGTCGGCTAGTGATGCACGATGATTGCCACGATTGTCGCGACCGCAGACACCGCGGCGCCAAGAACGTACGGATTGCGCGAGACCCAGCTTCGATAGGGCACGTTCAGTTGATCACCGGATCGGAGCGGTGTATCGGCCAGTTTGGTTTCAGTACTCAGGTTCCCCGCAATTGTCTGACCGTCGCGAATCAGCTGCACCTTCTTGTCGTTTCCATCCGACGTGACGCCGCCAGCCAGAGCAATGACATCGCTCACGGTCATGGTACCACTCACGTGATAGAGGTTCGGTGTCTTCACCGCGCCCGTGACCTGAACGCGGCGCAGCACCGTGACCTCGATGGACGGATTCACGAGATACTTCGCGTACCCGGTAGTGATCATGGAACGAACCGCGCCCGGTTCCACCCCGCCCAGCTTGAGCTGGCCGAGCTTGGGCAGCACCACGTTGCCTTGCGGATCCACTTCCACGGTATCAGACAAGTCCGCTTCACCGAAAATCTTCACCGATATCAGGTCCCCGGGCCGCACGACCTCCTGCGACTGCTGGGCGGTTGGCGTGAGCGCTGGTGGCGGGTTCGATCCTCCGCATGCGGCCGCTGCAGCACCAATCCCCGCAGCAACAACCCATTTCAAGACCCGCATCGAGTATCTCACTCGCATGAACCCACGCTCTCCCAACCCGAATATTATCGGATTCTAAAGTAACAGTTACTCCCTTCCCGCGCCTCACCTCTATCCCCTTTGCCCTATCCCCTGCCCCCTGCCCCCCAATGCACATGATGTACCAAGTCCAGGCACTCGATCCGGAGGCGGATGGCGGCACGAAGGAGAGCAGGAAATCCGCCGCGCAGTGGAAGGCAGTGATCGCGGGAGCACACGAAGATCGGGCGGGCGTGGTGCGCCGCTGATCGTACTACAACTGGCCATGGCATAGCAAGATAGCCGCGTCGCTCCCGCACCGGTCGCTACGGTCCCGGTGAATCATGGAGCGCGCCCGCGCGGCCGGGACGGATCGGCCCAGCCGCCGGCACTGGCATGGTCCCCGCACACCCGCAGATCGGCGCAACAGGCGTGGAGCGTCTGCCTCAGTGGATGTGTTGCTTCGGTGCACCAGCGCGCGCGTCAGACCATTCGCCCATCGCCTCGGCGATGCGCGCCGCCGCATCACCATCACCATAGGCGTCGCGGCGCCACCCGCGTTCGCGTGCCGCAGCGGCGTGCGACAGCACGAGCCCAGCCAGCTCCTTCCCGGCGCGCGCGGGAGATACGAGCAGGTTCGCACCCAGCTCCACCGTCTCGCACCACTCGGTTTCATTGCGCACCGTGATGCATGGGGTGCCCAGCCAGTACGCTTCCCGCTGAATGCCTCCGGAGTCGGTCACGACCGCGAAGGCATCACGCACGGCGGCCACCGCCTCCAGGTATCCCACCGGCGGCAGCGTATGGACCTGCGCGCCCATGCCGGGCGCGACTTGCGGCGAGTCGAGTATCGCGCGCGTGCGCGGATGCACGGCGAACACCACGGCCAGCGGCAGCGCGGAAAGTCCGTCGAGCACGCCGCGCATGTGCTGCGCGCTCGCCGTGAGCTCGGCGCGGTGCAGCGTGACGAACACGAATGGTTCGCCCGGAGACAGTGGCCACCCGGAAGCGGCTGACGCCTCACCCGTGCGTCCCGCGTTGCGCCGCAGCACGTCGTACGCGATGTCACCGGTGAGCACGGTGGTTCCGTGCACCTTGCGCGCGTGGAGCTCGGCGACCGCGGCGGCCGAGGGCGCGCACAGCAGTTCCGCGAGCTCATCCACCACACGGCGATTGATGTCCTCGGCCATGAGGTGATCGGCCGCGCGGAGGCCAGCCTCCACGTGCACCACGGGAATGCGCAGTTGCGCCGCCGCGAGCGCGCACCCCAGCGTGCTGTTGGTGTCGCCAATCACGACGACGGCCACTGGCCGCTCGCGCACGAATACCTGCGCCGCGCGTGTGAGGATGGCCGCGGTCTGCTCCGCGTGCGGCGCCGAGCCCACCTCGAGCAGGTGATCGGGACGGCGCACGCCAAGTGCCTGGTAGAGGCCGGCGTTCAGCTCGTAGTCGTAGTGCTGGCCCGTGTCCACCGTGACCACGCGCCAGTGCCGGCTCAGCGCTTCAATGAGCAGCGACGCCTTGATGACCTGCGGGCGCGTGCCGTAGCAAATCGCCAGCGGTATCTTGCTCTGTGGAGAAAACGAAGGCATGGTTCGTAGCGAATGAAATTCTCCCGTCAGGCAACCTCGACTGCTTCCGATCCCGCCTCCGCAGCCACCTGTCGCACGCAAGATCACAGCTCCCGCTTCCGTTCGCCAGCACGTCATCTCTCTCTGAGGAATTCATGAGGCATCGTGTACTCGTTCCCGCGGCGCTCATCGCTGCGCTGGCGCTGAGCGGCACCCGTTCCGCCGGGGCCCAATCCTCGTCATCCGACACGCCGAACACTCTCACCACCGCCGAGCGCGCCGAAGGATGGCAGCTCCTCTTCGATGGCAAAAGCACGAGCCAGTGGCGCGGCTACAAATCGAACAGCATGCCCGATGGCTGGAAGGTGGAAGACGGCACGCTCACGAAGAGCGGCAGCACCGGCGACATCATCACGCGCAACAAGTTCGCCAACTTCGAGCTCGACCTCGACTGGAAGATCGCGTCCGGCGGCAACGCCGGGATCTTCTACCGGGGCACCGAGGAGTACGACCACATCTACTGGAGCGCGCCCGAGTACCAGTTGCTCGACGACGCCAAGGCGCCCGACGGACGGAGCCGGCTGACGTCGGCCGGCGCGGCGTACGCGCTGTATCCGTCGCCTGCGGGCATCCTCAAGCCCGCCGGCGAATGGAACTCCACGCGCATCATTGTGAAGGGCGCGCACGTGGAGCACTGGCTCAACGGGAAGAAGCTGCTGGAATACACACTCTGGAGCCCCGACTGGAAAGCCAAGGTCAAGGCCAGCAAGTTCGCCGCCTATCCGCATTACGGCATGGCGAAGACCGGCTACATCGGCATCCAGGGCGATCACGACGGCGCGCTCTCGCTGAAGAACGTCAAGATCAGAGTGTTGAAGTAGCGTTGCGCTCCGCGCAACGCTACTTCAGGGAAGCGGGGCCGAAGGCCCCTGCGGGAAGCGCCGACTGCGCCGGCGGCGCAGTCGGCTGCGGGAAGCAGGCGGCACGCCTGAAGGCGTGCGCCTTGCGGGAAGCGGCGCACGGGCCTTTGGCCCGGCGCTCTGCTGTTTCCTATTTCCCGCAGGGGCCGAAGGCCCCGCTTCCCGAAGCCACGCTGCGCGTGGCGCTTCCCGCAGGCGACCGAAGGGAGCCGCTTCCCTGTCCCATTACCCCCTCCCCCCCTCCCCCTACCCCCATGCTTCGCACCGTCTCCATTCTCGTCGCCCTCACCGTTGCTCTGCCCGCATTCGCCCAGAATGCCCGTCGCGGGCGTCCGGCGGCTGACACCGGGCGCACCGCACGCGACAGCGGCGCCGCGCACCGCGACACGTCGCGCGCGGGCGGGCCCAGTGATTCGCTCCGCATATCCGCCATCGCCAATCGCCCGCCGGTCGTCACGCACCACACAATGCAGCTCGCCGGCCAGCCGCTCCGCTACACCGCCACGACCGGCATGCTGCCCGTGCGCGACGACAACAGCGGCGCGGCCATGGGCTACATCTTCTACGTCGCCTACACGAAGGACGGCGAGACCGATCCGGCGAAGCGTCCCATCACGTTCGTCTTCAACGGGGGACCGGGATCGAGCACCGTGTGGCTGCACATGGGCGCATTCGGGCCGCGCCGGGTGAAGCTGCTCCCTGATGGCGCCGCGCCCGCGCCGCCGTATTCACTGGAGGACAATCCGTACACGCTGCTCAATCAGACAGACCTGGTCTTTCTCGATCCGGTAGGCACGGGCTACAGCCGGCCGGCGAAGCCGAATCTGGGAACGAAGTTCTGGGGGCTCGACCAGGACATTTCCACCGTCGGGGAATTCATTCGGCTCTATCTCACGCAGGCGGAGCGCTGGGCGTCGCCCAAGTACCTCGCGGGCGAGAGCTACGGCACGACGCGCGCCGCGGGACTCTCCGGCTGGCTCGCGGACAACGGGATCGCGCTCAACGGCGTGGTGCTCATCTCCACCATTCTCAACTTCGGCGACTCGGAGCAGTCGCGCGCGAACGACCTGGGTTACGTGAACTTTCTCCCGTCGTACACCGCCATTGCCTGGTACCACAAGAAGCTGCCGGCCGACCTGCAGAGCCAGTCCATCGAACAGGTCACGAAGCAGGCGGAGACCTGGGCGCGCACGGACTACGCGGCGGCGCTCGCGCTGGGCAACGCGCTCTCCGGCGATGCGCGCACCAGGGCCGTGAACGACATGGCGCGCTACACCGGCCTCTCCACGCGCTTCATTGACGACAACGACCTGCGCGTGCCGCTCGGCCGCTTCGACGCCGAGCTGCTGCGCGACCAGCGCGAGACGGTGGGGCGGCTGGACGGACGCTTCACGTCGTACGCGATTGACAACGGGGGCGAGCGCGGCGCATTCGACCCGAGCGAGGCCGGGATCCGGAATTCCTTCACGCCGGTGTTCAACGACTACGTGCGCCGCGAGCTGAATTACAAGGACGACGCCGTGTACTGGATTCTGGGCGGCGGGATCAACGGGCGCTGGCAGTTCCCCGAGGGACGCTTTGCGGATGTGACCCCTGCGCTCGAGCGCGCCTTCGCGAAGAACCCGCACATGAAGCTGTTCGTCGCCATGGGGTACTACGACACGGCGACGCCGTACTTCGCGGTGGAGTACATGCTGGACCACCTGTCGATCTCGCCGGCCGCGCGAGCGAACATCGAGACGGGGCACTTCACGGCGGGGCACATGGTGTACATCGACGATCCCTCCATGAAGGCTTTCCGGAAGGATCTCACGGGCTTCATTGACGGCGCGTACGCAGGAGGGGAGACGGGGAACAGGAAGTAGCGGGAGGAGATGAGAGCAGTCCGCTTCCCAAGGCCCGGACCATCGTCCGGGCTTTCTGCATCCCCCCATGTCCTCTGGCCGGTGGCGGTGACGTAGACCGATTTGCACGCACCGAATCACCTACACAACAGAGGACTCCATGCGTTCCAACATTTTCCGCATCATCCTGACCGCCACGGCGGTGCTTACTGCCGCGTGCAGCAGCGCCGACGCCGTTGCCCCAACCACGTCCGCCTCGGTGAGTCGCACCATTTCCGCTGACATCACCGGTGCAGTGACCATGCGCCAACCCGTAGACAAGTACGTCTGGGTCTCCTGCTTGAACGACGGCGCCGGCGAGACGGTCCACGTCACGGGCGAAATGCGCTATCGGGTCGAGAGCACGAAGGACGCGACCGGCGTCTATCACCTCAACATCAAGTCCAGCACGGCGAATCTCACCGGCATGGGGCTGACGAGCGGCACGCTCTTCCTGGGATTGACGGCCGAGCGCGTCAACTCGCGCGCCGAGGACGAGCTGAACATGGACGTCCGAATCACCGACATCATCAAGTTCGTGGCGCGCGGATCTCGCGTCTCCTACTCGCTCATGGCCACTACCCACGTGATCGTGGACCAGGGCACCTACGTGCTGTGGAACGAGAGCTGGAACGAGGTTTGCCGCTGAGTGGAGCGGGCGGTTCGAAAGGGCGGAGGGCGAATCATCACTCGGGGGCTGCCCCTCTGCCCTCCCGCTTGCCCGCTCCTCCTCCGCCCCACAACTTTACCTCCCCACGCCAACGAGGGATTTGGCCCATGCCGGTCGCATCCGCGGAAGCATGGACCGGAGAGGTGACGCGCCTCCTGCGCGCCGCGCGCGAAGGCGATGCCGGCGCGATCGATCGCATCATCCCGCTGGTCTACGAGGATCTCCGGCGGGTCGCGCGGCGACAGTTGGGTCGGGGATTCGGCCCACACACCGTGCGCGCGACAGAGCTTGTGCACGAGGCCTACGCCAAGCTCGCCATCGGCGGAGCGGAGGCGGCCACTGATCGCGCGCACTTCCTCGCGATCGCGGCGCGCGCGATGCGTCAGGTGCTGATCGACGAGGCGCGGCATCGCCAGGCGGCAAAGCACGGCGGCGGATGGAAGAGCACGACGCTTTCCGGCGGTCACTGGGTCGCCGATGTGGATGTCGATGAATTGCTCACGCTGAACAGCGCGCTCGATGAACTCGCGCCGCGCCAGCGCGACGTGGTTGAATGCCGCTTCTTCGGCGGGATGGAGGAGCACGAGATCGCCCAGGCGCTCGGCGTCACCGAGCGCACTGTACGCCGTGACTGGGTGAAGGCGCGCGCCTGGCTGTATCGCGCGCTGGCAGAGCGCGGGTCGCCGGATATCCTCCCCGAGCCGTGAGCCCGATGCCGCTGTCGCCCATCCGCCGCGCCGAGATCGAGGATGTCTTCGAGCACGCGCTCGACCTCCCCTCCGATCGGCGCGCCGCATGGCTGAGCGACCGCTGCACTCGCGATGCCGAGCTGCGAGCCGAAGTCGAGGCGCTGCTCGCCGCGCACGATGCGCCCTCCGGAATCCTCGAGCGGCGCCTCCCGGCCGCGACGACGGCGCTCGCCACCGAGGCGCTGCGCGATCGGCGCATCGGCCCGTACCGTGTCGTGCGCGAGCTCGGACGCGGCGGGATGGGCGTAGTGTACCTCGCCGAGCGTGACGACGGCGAGTTCCGCCGCGAGGTCGCGATCAAGCTCCTGCGCAACAGCCCCGACGCCGAGGAGCTGCACCGGCGCTTCATCGCCGAGCGTCAGATTCTCGCCTCGCTGAACCATCCGAACATCGCGCAGCTGCTCGACGGCGGCACGACCGAGGGACAGCTCCCGTATCTCGTGATGGAGTACGTCGACGGCCTCCCGATTACCACCTACTGCGACCGTCACGGGCTCGACATCGCGGCGCGACTGCGGCTGTTCGTCGACGTCTGCCGCGCGGTCAATTCAGCGCATCAGAATCTCATCATTCATCGCGACATCAAACCCGGCAACATCCTCGTTACGGCGTCGGGACAAGTGAAGCTGCTCGACTTCGGGATCGCGAAGCTGCTCAATTCCGCGTTGGGCGCGACGGCCGTGCCGCACACGCGCACGGCGTCCCGCGTGATGACACCCGACTACGCGAGCCCCGAGCAGGTACGCGGCGAGCCGCTGACGACAGGGAGCGACGTCTACGCGCTCGGCGTGGTGCTCTACGAGCTGCTCGCCGGCCGCCGGCCGTATCAGATCCGGACTGGCGCCGTTCACGAGCTGCACGAGCTGGTGTGCGAGCGCGAGCCGGAGCGGCCCAGCGCGTGGGCCAGGCGCTCGCGTCCAGCCGATCCTGAGGCGCCGGCACCGGCAGCCATCGCCTCGGCCCGCGCCACGAGCGCCGACCGGCTCCAACGCATGCTCGCCGGCGATCTCGACGCCATCGTGATGATGGCGCTGCGCAAGGAGCCCCGGCGGCGATACGGGTCGGCGGAGCTCCTCGCCGAGGACATCGGGCGACATCTGGGCGGCCTCCCCGTCCTCGCGCGCCGCCCGAGCCGCGCCTACTACCTTGGCAAGTTCCTGCGGCGACATCGCACGGCGGCCAGCCTTGGCGCGATCGCCGCCCTCTCGCTCGTCGTGGGCAGCGCCGTCGCCATCAGGCAGACGGCCGTCGCGCGACGCGAGCGAGATCGCGCGTCCGCCGCGCTGACGCAGTCGCGGCAGGCGCTGCGCGAATCCGACGAGACGACGAGCTTTCTCGCTGGCCTGTTCGACATGGACGTGCCGGCTCCCGGTGGCGCGGCGCCGGGCACCACGGAGGAGCTGATCGCGCGCGGCATGGGACAGATCGAGCGGCTCGGAGGCCGGCCTCTCGTGCAGGCGCGCATGCTCGACGGCATGGGGCGAATCTATCAGAACTCGGGGCGCTTCACCGAGGCGAAGCTGGCATTCGAGCGCTCGCTATCACTGCGCCGCGCCAACGGCGCGGGCGAGAGCAGGGAGGCGGCCACGACGCTGCTCCACATGACCAACACCCTTCGCATGCTGGGCAACTATGCCGCCGCCGACTCCGCGGCCTGGCAGGCGCTCCGGATGTATGAGAAGTTGAATGGTCCGGCGGACCCCGCCACGGCCGACGCCTGGCTGATGCTCAGCATGCTCGCGGTGTACCACAGCGATGTCAGCGCCTCGGAAGCCTACGCGCGACGGTCAGTCGACATCCTCGTCGCCGCCTACGGCAGCGACGACCCCCGGCTCGCGACCGCGCTCGAGCAGCTCGGGATGACACTGCGCCGAGTGGGCAGGTACGCTGAGGGCGAGCGCTACATGCGGCAGGCGTTCGCGCTGTACGAGCGCGACAAGGGGCCGAACGACGCGGGGCTCATCGTGCCGCTCTACCGACTCGCCGACGCCGTGGCCAGCGATCGCGAGGACTACGCCGAAGCCGCGCGGCTGATGGAGCGCGGCGTCGCGATCGCGACCGCGTCGCTGGGCGAGAGTCATCCGCGGACTGCGTACGCGCTCGAAGTGCTCGGCGCGCTGGAGTCCCGGCGCGGCAACTTCGCCAGGGGCGAGAGGCTGTCGCGACGTGCCGTCGCGATCCTGGAGCGGACGCTGGGTCATCACGACGTGTCGGTAGCGGAAGCCCACGCCGATCTCGCCAAGGTCTACTCACGCGCGGGCCGGTGGGCCGAGGCCGAGGCGTCGCAGCGCGTCGCGATCGCGATCTACGACAGCTTGCTCGGCCGCGCGCATTCCGCTTCTGCCGGTGTGATCGCCGGCCTGTGCGAGATTCACCTCCACGCCGGCCGGCTCGCCGCGGCCGAGTCCGAGTGTCGCGAGGCTGTGGCAATCCGCGAGCGAGCCCTGGGAGCCAGGAGTCTCGGGCTCCTCAACCCGCTGATGCTGCTGGGCGACATGCGGACGCAGCGTGGCGACCTGGCCGCGGCCGACTCGCTCTACTCCGTCGCGCAGTCGATCATCCAGGAGCGCGCCGGTGATCAGCCACGTGCGTACCAGTACCTGTACCCGCGCATCGCCGCGCTGCGCGAGTTGCAGCATCGTCCGGCCGAGGCGGCGGAGTTGCGCAGGAAAGGCGGAGGGAAGACGGTGAAGACGCTCGATTTTTGACGGCGCGCGGCAGCGTGTCCGCCGCCGCCCTCTCCTTTCGTAGCCCCTGATGAGAATTCCTTCAACCATCAGGTGCTCACCATGACACGGCTGCTTCCCGATCCGACATTCTATCCCACTCCCGCGCTTGCGGCCGAGGCGCCGCCCGAAGGGCTCGCGTACGTCGCGCTGCTCACCAGCCGGGACGACGGCAGGACCGACGCCCTCGGCGTCGTCGACACCGACCCGAAATCGGTGAGCTACGGACGGCTCGTCGGTCAGGTCGCCTTCCCGCAGGGCGGCAACGAGCTGCACCACTTCGGGTGGAACGCGTGCAGCTCACACCTCTGCCCGTGGGCGGCGAACGCGCACGTCGAGCGGCGCTATCTCGTGGTGCCCGGTACGAAGTCGTCGCGCATCCACGTCGTTGACACCAGGCCCGATCCGCGCAACCCGACACTCGTGAAGGTGATCGAGGGCGAGGAAGTGATGGCCAGGACTGGATACGCGGCGCCGCACACCGTGCATTGTGGACCTGATGGGATCTACATGAACGCCCTCGGCGCGCCTGATGGCAATGGGCCGGGCGGGATTTTCATGCTCGACCACAACACCTTCGAGCTCAAGGGCAAGTGGGAGCAGGAGCGCGGCCCGCAGCGGCTCGCCTACGACTTCGCCTGGCACCTCGGTCAGGACACCATCGTGACGAGCGAGTGGGGGACGCCCAACATGGTGCAGGACGGCGTAAATCCCGAGCTGCTGCTCGGTGGCAAGTACGGCCACTCGCTCCATGTATGGGATATGAAGAAGCGCCGCCACGTCAAGGAGATCGATCTCGGCGCCACACAGCAGATGGCGCTCGAGCTGCGGCCGGCGCACAACCCTACGCGCGCGTACGGATTCGTCGGCGTGGTGCTGTCGCTCGAGGATCTCTCGTCGTCGATCTTCCTCTGGTACCTCGACCGTGACAGCGGAGGCGGGGCGACGGGCGACTGGAAGGCCAGGAAGGTGATCACGATCCCGGCGGAGCCGGCCGATCCCGCCGACCTGCCGCCCCTGCTCCAGGGCTTCAAGGCGGTGCCGCCGCTCGTCACCGACATCAACCTCTCGGTGGACGACCGCTTCCTGTACGTGTCGTGCTGGGGAACGGGCGAGTTGCGGCAGTACGACGTGAGCGATCCGTTCAACCCGGTGCTCGCCGGCTCGGTACGACTGGGTGGGATCGTGCGCCGCACGCCGCACCCGCGCGCGCCGGGAGTGCCGCTCAATGGCGGGCCGCAGATGGTGGAGGTGAGCCGCGACGGCCGGCGCGTGTACCTCACCAACTCCCTCTACACGTCGTGGGACGCGCAGTTCTACCCGGACGGCATTCGCGGCTGGCTGGCGAAGTTCGACGTGGGGCGCACCAGCGGACTCACGCTCGATCAGAATTTCCTCGTCGAGTTCGAGGACGGAATGCGGCCGCATCAGGTGCGGCTGCAGGGCGGCGACGCATCGTCCGACTCGTTCTGCTATTCGTGAGTCCCTGATGTCAACGAATGTGTGGGCCGCGGCGGGGGCGCTGCTGTCGTTGGGCGCCCTCCACGGCCTCAACCCGGGAATGGGTTGGCTCTTTGCCGTCGCGCTGGGGCTGCAGCAGAGGGAGCGGCGAGCTGTGTGGCGCGCACTCGGCCCGCTCGCTCTCGGCCACGCGTTCGCCATCGCCGCGGCGGTCGCCATCGCCGTTGCGCTTGGGCTCGTGCTGCCCAGCGCCGGCGTGCGATGGGGAGCGGCAGCGCTGCTCATCGGGCTTGGGGTCTGGCAGTTGCGCGGCCATCGGCACGCGGGGTTCGGCCGCGCGCGCCTGGGCGGGCTCCGCGCGAGCGGGGGCGAGCTCACGCTCTGGTCGTTCGTCGTCGCGACGGCGCATGGAGCGGGCCTCATGGCGGCGCCATTCGCGATGCGCGCGATGCAATCGGGGATCGCATCCCACCAGGATCACGCGAGCCATTCCTCCGCGATGCTGGCGAGCATGATGGCGGTGAACTGGCCCACGCTGTGGGCAACGAGCGTGCACACCGCGGGCTATCTGCTCGTCACCGGCGTGCTGGCGGTGGTCGTCTACGAGCGTGCGGCGCTGCACCTGGTGCGACGCGCGTGGATCAACTTCGATCTGGTGTGGGCCGCGGCACTGGTACTGACCGGCGTCGCGGTTGCCGTCGTATGAGAGAAGGCGGAGGGGGCGCACGGCCTCCCCATTTCCCATTCCCGCGATTCCCCATTCAAGTTTGCCGATTCCCGGGGCGGGGTGAGGTGGTGGGGCGTTGCCCATCCCTCACTCCGCCTTCATCACCATTGCCGGATCCACGCGCGTGGCGCGCAGGGCGGGCACGAGGGTGGCGGCGGTGGCCGGCACAATGAGGGCCACGGCGGCCAGCGCGAAGATGGCGGGATCGTGCGCGGCCACGTCGTAGAGCTGCGACGCGATGAGGCGCGAGAACAGCCACGCCACCATGAGACCAATGATGACGCCGAGCATCACGACCCAGGTCATCTCGCGCGCCACGAGCGTCACGAGGTCGGCGCCGGTGGCGCCGAGCGCGGCGCGGATTCCCAGTTCGCGACGCCGCTGCGTGACGCCGTAGGAGACCACCGCGTACACACCGAGCGCCGCGAGCAGCAGCGCGAGCGCGCCGAAAAGCGCGATGAGCACCGTGTTCGTGCGCCTGGGAGCGACGGCGGTGCCCAGCACCTCGTCCATGGTGCGCACGTTGAACACCGCCTGCGTGCGGTCCACCGAGTGCACCGCTTCCGTCATGCGCGCGAGCAAGGCGCGATCGTCCAGTGCGCCGCGCGCAACGAGCGCCACGTGGTCGGGCGTCTGATCGTGAATCGAGAAGAACATCTGCGGGTCCGCCACTTCATCGAGAGACGTTTCGCGCACGTCGCCCACGATGCCGATCACGGTCACGGGAGCCGTGTCGCCGGCAAAGTGCATCGTGCGACCCAGTGCGCTCTGCCCGGGCCAGAAGCGCCGCGCCATGGCGGCGTTGATGATCACGACCCTGGGCGAGAGCGAATCGTCCGCGGCGGTGAAGACACGGCCGCTGAGAAGCGGGATGCCCATGGCGCGGAAGTATCCGCCGGACGTCATGAGATAGCGCGCGAAGCGTGGCTCATCCGGCGGCGGCGGGGGCGCGCCATCCACGGTGACTTGCAGGCCGATACCGCCCTCCTTCGCGAGCGGGAGATCGTTCACCGCGCCCACGGCGCTCACGCCCGGAATGCGTCCCATCCGGTCGATCATCGCCGCAATGGTGCGCAGACGCGTCGCGCGCGCGTGCGCGACCTGCGGAAAGGCGAATTCCAGCGTGCCCACGTGATCCGTCTGGAGTCCCGCGCTCGTTGACGTCAGCCGCAGGAAACTGCGCAGCATGAGACCCGACCCGACGAGCAGCACGAGCGTCAGGGCCAGCTCGGCGGTCACGAGTGCGCGACGCGCGCGCGCTGCGGCGCCCGCGGTGGCGCCATGTCCACCCCCGGCGCTCAGGGCCGCTCGAGCGTTCGCGCGTGCGGCGGCCAGGGCGGGCCAGAGTCCGAAGCCCACGCCCGTCAGGAGCGCGAGCGCCGCCGCGAAACCGAGTACGCGCAGGTCCAGCTGTGCGGGCGCAAGCCCCGCGAGCCGTGCGGGCATGAGCACGCGCACGACATGCAGCGCCAGCGGCGCGAGCGCGACGCCGAGCGCTGTCCCCGCTGCGGCAAGCATGACGCTTTCGGTGAGCAACTGCCGCACGAGCCGCGACCGCGTCGCGCCGAGGACGGCGCGCAGGGCGATCTCGCGCCGGCGCGATGCGGCGCGTGAGAGCAGCAGATTGGTGACGTTGGCGCACGCGATGAGCAGCAGCAACCCCGTGGCTCCGAGCAGCACGAGCAGCGCGCGGGCGCGGTCGCCCACCAGCGTCGTGCGCAGCGGCGCGAGGACGCCGCGGGCGCGTAGCGTGTTGAGCCGTTCCGTATCCTGCCGCCACCATCTCGTGCCGGCTTCCGGGGCAAACGCGCGCGTCCACAGCGCGAAGAGCCGCGCGCTCGCGGAGGCCGGAGTTGCTTCATCAGCGAGCCGCCCGATCACAGTGGACGGGAGATATCCGCGAAACGGTTCGAATGTCTGGAATGAAAGCGGCACGGAGAGCGGAATCCAGAGCTCACTCTCCTGCGGGAAGGAGAACCCCGGCGGCATGATCCCAACCACCGAATATGGTCTGCCATTGAGCTGGATGATGGCGCCGAGCATGCTTTGACCGCCGTACTGTCGCTGCCAGAGTCTGTGACTGAGTATTACGGCGGCCGGTCCATTCGGCGCGCCCTCCGCCGGAGAGAAGGTGCGCCCCTGCTCGGGCGCTGCACCGAGGGTGGCAAAGAAACCTTGCGTGACGACGCCCACGCGCACGCGTTGTGGATTCTCGGGGTCGCTCAGATTGAGCCCGCCCGCAGCGTATGCAGCAACGTGGGAGAACTGGTCTCGCAGCTTCGCCGCTTCGGTGATGTCGGGCAGATGAACCGGCGGGGCGGGCATGCCGTTCTGGTAGAAGTCCGGACCACTGGGAATTTCGACGTCACGCAGCACGACGAGCCGCTCCGGGTGCGTGAACGGCAGCGGCCGCAGGAGCGCCGCGTCCACGGCGCTGAACATGGCGGTGGTGGCGCCCACGCCAAGCGCGAGCACGACGACGATCGCGATGGTGAAGGCGCGGTGCTGCGCGAGGGAGCGGAGCGAGTGGCGCGAGTCCTGCGCCAGGTCGCGCCACCAGCTCGAGCGCGCCGCCCGGTGCGAGTGTCGCGTGTCCTGCCGCAGCAGCGCTTCGCGCATGGCATCGAGGTTGCCAAAGCGGCGCGCGGCCTCGCGGCGCGCCGCTGCGTCGCTCAGCCCCTGCGCCCGCAGGTCAGCCTCGAGGCTCTCCAGGTGGAAGCGGAGCTCGTCGTCCACGTCCGCATTCACGTCGGGCCCAAGGAAGCGCAGGTAGCGCCGCCAGTGCGGTTCGTGTGGCGGCACGGTCAGGCCTCGCGCGGGCGCGGGTGGGCGGGCGCCTCGAGCGCCGCGAAGATGGCGCGCGCGTAGCGCGTGAAGCTGGCGGCCTGCTGGCGGAGGTGGCGGCGCCCATTCGTGGTGAGTGTGTAGTAGCGCGCGCGGCGGTTGTTCTCGGAGAGCCCCCACTCGGCGGCAATGAGCCCGCGCTCGTGGAGCCGGTGGAGCGCGGGATAGAGCGTGCCCTCTTCGATGTTGAGCGTGTCGCTCGTGGCCTGCGCGATCCACCGCGCGACAGAATAGCCATGGACCGGCCCCCAGCTCACGGCGCGGAGGATGAGGAGATCGAGCGTGCCGCGGACGATCTCGGCGGGTTCGGGCATGGCGGGTGACTCCCCTGTGGTTTCTAGGGGAGAGAGGATACGGCGAGGCGGCTGGAGGCGCAAGGCCTGTGGTGCGCGCAACTGCGGGGAAGCGGCGTGCTGCGCACGCCTGCGGGAAGCGCCGGCCTTCGGCCGGCTGCGGGAAGCGGGCGGCTCCCTGGCGGGAGCGCCCTGCGGGAAGGGGCCCTCGCGGGGTACCGAAGACGGCGGTGGTGGGGCGCCGTTCCGCAGCCGCCGGGCCAAAGGCCCGGCCGGCGCTTCCCGCAGGCGCTGAGCCGTCAGGCGCCATCGCCGCTTCCCGCAGCCGCGCAACGCGCGGCGCTTCCCGACAACACAGCGCAGCCCCCGATGACGCCATAGGCGTCATCGGGGGCCGCGCTGTGTTGTCCCCCCCGGAGAACTAGTCCCCTGCCACCGCCGCTATGCCACCCGATTCATGGCGGCGTGCGGCGCCACGAGCCTCACCACCCTTTCGGCCAATGGCCGACATATGACTGCGATCCTTGCTGACCATCTGGCCGCCCTTCCGTCCCGCTTCGCGCGCTTCATCCGGCGAGAATTCATGCGCCGTGCCCTGTGCGTGGGCCGCACGGCCACCCTTGCTCGCGATCTCGCGCTGCCTCACGGCATCCATGGCCGCGAATCCCCGATTGCTCCTTCCGTTCGTGTTGCTGGCCATCGTTCCAGACTCCCGCGTGTAGGGTCGTGCCGGGCCGGCGTCGCGTGCGCCGCGGGAGATGGATCGCCTCCCCGCGGCGCATCCGCGGCGCCGCCCTGCACCAATCAGGCATGCAATACGTGTTCCTCTACATTATATGGGACTCAATATACCGCAACCGGAAATTCCATTCAATTTTCTTTGTGGTGGCGCTCGCTGATCGCAAGCCGTGCATCACTGGCCGCGAGTCCGGACACATGTCCCGCCCCTCGCGACCAGCGGCTCGTTACCACTTTCCCCGCTCAGCGGTCCTTCCTGTCAGGACCCCCAAGGGAAGCCGCCATGCCCCGCATTCCGTGCTCGCGCGCACTGCGTCGACGCGCGATCGCTCTCGCATCGCTCGTCGTGCTGCTCGCGGCGTGTCACGATCGCCCCACCGAGCTCCTGCAAGGACCGAACCCGCCTGCTCCACCAACCGGGGAATCGGCCGACTCCACGGGCGTCATCATCGCATCGGTGTCCACCACGGGCGCCGATTTCGATCCTGATGGATATACGTTCACCGTGGATACTTTCGTTGAGCACACGGCGTCGCTCGACTCCACGGTCGTGTGGGACAGCATCCCGAAGGGAACCCATGCCGTCGGCATCTCCGGACTCGCTGCCAACTGTTCCCTCGTCAACCCGCCCCCCGATTCGGTCACACTGACGGGACGCGATACCGCGATCGTGGCCTTTCACGTCGCCTGCGTCGCGCGCTCCCTGGCGTTCGTCTCCAATCGGAGCGGCAGGTATCAGATCTACACGATTCACAGCGACTCGTCCGGCCTCGCGCAGCTCGGCGACGGTCAGTACGACGATCAGTCGCCATCGTGGTCGAGCGATGGCGCGAAGCTCGTGTTCAGCCGCCGTCTCACGCCCGACACCACCGCCATCTACATCATGAACGCCGACGGCTCGGGCGCGACGCTCGTCACCAG
>DASVWN010000024.1:0-89333 GCA_036393195.1 Gemmatimonadaceae bacterium
CAGGTGGCAACTCACCCCTTCGTGATTGGGGAGCTGGCCTGCGGTCAGTTGCACGCGCGCCGGCGGATCCTCTCGCTGCTGGCTGGCCTGCCAGCCGTGTCCGGGCCGTCGCACGAGGAGGCGCTTCACTTCGTGGACACACACCGGCTGCACGGCACCGGGCTCGGATGGGTCGACGTGCATCTGCTGGCCGCGTCGGTGCTGGCGGGTGTGCCACTCTGGACGCTGGACCGCCGGCTCGCGAAGGCGCAGGCACGGATCGGCAGGCGGTGATCGGCGACGGCCCTGCGCTGTCGTCGAAGCCCGCTGCGGCGTAATCTGAATGCGTTCGACTGTCGTCGCACCCGTTGCATCGACCATTCCGGACGCATCGCATGTCGACTCCCGCTGACCTTGGCGCCTCGGTTCTGGCGTCGTGGCGCACGAACGCCACGGTCACCGCCTACCTCGTCGAGCACCTGCCGGCGAAGCTCTGGAATGAGCATGTTCCGGCTGCATCGTCGCGCACGGTGCGCATGCTGGCCGCGCATTTGCACAACTCCCGCGCGCGCTGGACCCGGACGCTCGGCCAGGAGCACGGCATTTCGGCGCCCGCCCTGGTGGACCCACGCCGCGTGACGCGACGACAGCTTCTGGCCGCGCTTCGCCGCAGCGGCGCGGGGATCGAGGCCATTCTGCAACTGGGCATCGACGCCGGGGGGCGGGTGCCCCCCTCGAAGGGCTATGTGTGGCGCAATCTGCCGCTCGATGTCGGGCATGTCCTCTCGTATTTCGTGGCGCACGAAGGCCATCACCGCGGCCAGCTCGTTCTCATCGCGCGTCAGCTTGGGCACCGCCTGCCGGATCAAGTGTCGAACGATCTGTGGCAATGGGCGACGTGGTTGCGTCGCGATCGCGTTCGCTCCCGCCCCCTCAGGTGATCTCGCATGGCAACTCAGCGCCGCACCGATGCTCCACCCGAACGGTCCGTTCCGCCGCCCAGTGACGCGTCGTCCGCGCGGGACCCGGCACTCACCGCGCACAGTTCGGAGTCCGGCCGGAGCTATCGTCTCGATCGCCTCATAGGGAAGGGAGGATTCGGTGAGGTCTACCTCGCCACGACGATCGGTTCCGGTCCGCCCACGCAACTCTGCATCAAGATCAGCGACCGGATCTCGAGCTGGCTGCGCGAGGCCTATTTCGCCGAGCTGCTTGCCGGCGAGGATCGAGCGCTTCGCGTGTACGACCGGTTTGCCGAAGTCGATGGCGGTCGGATGCGCTACTGCCTCGCCATGGAGTACGCGGAGCACGGCGATCTCGGGACGTGGCTGGGTCAGCACGGTGCCCAGTCCGAGCGCTTCGTCCGCCGCGAGATCGCGGGCGTGCTGCGCGCGCTGGACACGCTGCACCGCGGCCAGGCGCTGCATCGTGATCTCACGCCATTCAACGTCTTTGTCTGCCAGGGGAACCGGCTCAAGCTCGGCGACTTCGGCATTGCGACGCACCAGGTCGGACGCAGAGGCGTCACTGCCGATGCCTTCAACCTGTTTCACGTACCCACCGAAATTGCGTGGGGCCGGGTGCGGCGGTGGCAGAAGCGCGACGACGTGTATCAGATCGGACTCATCGCGGCCATGCTGCTGCGCGGCGACATCACGAAACTGATGCGCAGCAAGGACGTTCGCGCACTGCCGTGCAGCGACCATCTCAAGGAAGTGATCCATCGCTGTCTCGGATCGCGGGGCAGGCGATACGAGGCCGCGAGCGAGCTGATTGCGGCGCTCCGTCTCCGCCCGAAGGAGCCGCGACTCGGCCGAGTCGCCACGCTCGCCGGCAAGCGTCTTTCGTTCACGGGATTTCTCGAGCGACCCCGAACGGAAGCGGTCGCCGCGGCGCGGCGGGCGGGCGCCATCGTCCAGTCCAGACCGGGGCGATCCACCGATGTGCTGGTACGCGGCCGTCCGAACGCCCTGCAGATCGCCGGCAAGGACGGAGGGTCGAAGCTGATCGAGGTGCGTCGTCTCGCGGCGCAGGGACACAAGGTGACGATCATCGGCGAACGGCAATTCTGGAGACTGGCCGCGCCCGCACGGCGAGCGCGTGCGAAGAAGACGGGAGTGGCGAGGCGGCGCTGACCACGAAAGGCATTCCCCTACAAGCCCCGACCGTTTTTCTGACTGACTTCCCTGGCAGGCAGGATATGCTTTGGTATTACCTCGTTCCCATTCGGAGGGCTCATGGCCTCGACGCTCCTCGCACCTTCCGCATCGGTCGAGCGCGGGGACGTTCCGGGTGCTGTCTTTCACGCGCGCGGCCTCACGAAGACGTACCTCATGGGAGAGATCCAGGTCCACGCTCTCCAGTGGGTGGATCTGGACCTCTTCGAGCGCGAGTTCGTCGTCATCCTCGGCCCTTCCGGCAGCGGCAAGTCGACGCTGCTGAACATACTCGGCGGACTCGATGTGCCGACCGCGGGGCTGGTGCACTTTCGAGACCACGATCTCGTCGCCGCCGATCAGCGCGAGCTCACGCGCTACCGGCGTGAACACGTGGGGTTCGTGTTTCAATTCTACAACCTGATCCCGAGTCTCACGGCACGGGAGAACGTGGCGCTGGTGACGGAGATCGCGAGGAATCCGATGGATCCAGACACCGCATTGCGGCTCGTGGGCCTTGGTGATCGCGTGAATCACTTCCCGGCACAACTCTCGGGTGGCGAGCAGCAGCGCGTCGCCATCGCCCGTGCCGTCGCCAAACGACCCGATGTGCTGCTGTGCGATGAACCTACGGGCGCACTGGACGCAGAAACGGGGCGGCTCGTGCTGAAGACGCTGATCGATGTGAACCGCGAGGTCGGCACGGCCACCGTGATCATCACGCACAACGCGGTGATCGCCGGGATCGCGGACCGCGTCCTCCGAATGACGAGTGGGCGGATCAGCAGCGTGGAACGCAACACGCAGCGTGTCCGCGTCGAAGATCTGGTGTGGTAGGAGCAACAGTCGGTCATGCGTACGCTCGATCTCAAGCTCGCCAGAGAGCTGCGGCGGCACTGGATCCAGGTGACGTCGATCGCGCTGGTGATGGCGTGCGGCACGATGACCATCATTGGGCTCCGCAGCACGTTGGCGTCCATTCGTGCGGCTCGGGACGCCTACTTCGCGGAGTACCGATTCGGCGACGTCTTTGCGCAATTGGAGCGCGCGCCGGCCGTCATCGCTCGACGCGTCGCGGCCCTTCCCGGCGTGGCGGCGGCCGAGACACGAATTGTGCGCGACGTGAGGGTCGACATTCCGGGCTCCCCGGAACTCGCGATCGGTCACATGGTGTCCATCCCTGATCTCCATCGTGCCATGCTCAACGACCTCCACGTCCGGCGGGGTCGCTGGATCGCACCGGGACGGGACGATGAAGTGCTCGTGAGCGAGCGATTCGCTGCCCTGAACCACCTCGCGCCGGGCGACAGTCTCGCCGCGGTGATCAACGGGCGCTGGCAGCGCCTGCACATCGTCGGCACCGCGCTGTCGCCGGAGTTCGTGGTCGAGTACGCAGGGAGCGGACTCTTTGTCGACAACCGGCGCTACGGAATTCTGTGGACCGGCAGGCGTGCGCTCGAGAGCGCGTTCGACATGAAGGACGCGTTCAACGACGTGGTCGTGCGACTCGCACCGGGTGCCAGCGAGCCTGGTGTGGTCAGCGAGCTGAACACGCTCCTGCGTCCATGGGGCGCTGCCGACGCGTACGGGCGTGCCGACCAGCCCGCGGCACGCGCCCTCGAGGACGAATTCGGCCAGCTCCGCACGAACGCCACCGTCTTTCCGATGTTCTTCCTCGTGGTAGCCGCATTCCTGCTCAACGTGGTCCTGTCACGTCTCGTTGCATCGCAACGCGAGGAGATCGCGGCGCTCAAGGCCTTCGGCTATACGGACCGGCAGATCGGTGTCCACTACCTCGGGTTCGCGCTCGCCGCCGTGGCGCTGGGTGCCGCGGCGGGCATCCCGCTCGGAGCCTGGATGGGAGCGAAGTTCACGGGGCTCTACGAGGACTACTTCCGCTTTCCGACGTCGCCGGCCGTGGTGGACTGGGGCGCCGCCGCGCTCGGCGTCGGCGTGAGCGGCGGCTTCGCGCTGCTTGGCGCAATCGGTGGCGTCCGCAGCGTGGTGAAAATGACTCCAGCGGAAGCGCTGCGCCCCGAGTCGCCGGCGCGCTTTCGCCCGCTCCTGCTCGAACGGCTGGGCCTCGGCCGCATCGTCTCGCCCGGCGTCCGCATGGTACTGCGCAATGTCGAGCGGCGACCGTTCCGGACCGCTGCTACCGTCATGGGCTCGGCGCTCGCGGTTGCGCTGCTGGCGGCGGGCCGCTTTCCGTACGACGCGTTCGATCGCATGATGGACGTGGAGTTTCGCATGGCGCAGCGCTACGACGCGCTGGCCTTGTTCACGGGCCGGAAGGCCGCAAGTGCCGCGCGCGAGCTGGGCGCCATCGACGGCGTACTGGCAGCCGAACCATTTCGTGTGACGAGCGTGCGCATCACTCGTGGAGGCGTGTCGCGCACCACGACGATCACCGGGGTCGAGCCTGGGAGCACGCTCCGTCGCCTTGTCGATCTCGATGGCCACACCTTCGGGCTTCCGGCGGCCGGCTGCGCCATGACGGCAGGGCTCGCGCGCATTCTCGGCGTTCGACCTGGGGACTCGATCACCGTGGCGATCCTCGAACAAGGGAGCCGGACGCGGAAGCTGATCGTGAGTGGAGTGTTCGACGCGATGATCGGGCAGGGCCTCTACATGACTCGCGGCGCGCTGAACGGCCTGCTGCGCGAACAGGACGCCGCGTCGGGCGCCTACCTCTCCATTGCGCCGGGGCGGGAAGCCGACGTCCTGGGCAGACTGAAGGACTTCCCCGAGGTCATTGGTGCAACGTCGCGAGCTGCGACCATTCGCAATATCGACGAACAGATGCGCGAGAGCATGGTGTTCGTACTCACGCTGATCATCGTTTCGGCAAGCGTGATCGCTACCGGCGTCGTGTACAACAGCGCCCGGATCGCGCTGTCGGAGCGGGGGCGAGAGCTTGCCAGTTTGCGTGTGCTCGGATTCAGCACTAACGAAGTGGCCGGGATGCTCCTCGGCGAGCAGGGTGCGATGCTGGTGCTGGCGCTGCCGGCCGGAGTGGCGATCGGCGCCGTGTTCAGCCTGGCCCTGGCGCGCGGATTCCAGACCGAGCGCTTTCACTTTCCATACGTTCTGGCGCTGCGGAGTCAGTGGTTCGCCATGGGGATTGTCGTGGCGGCGGTGGTGTTGACCAGCTTTGTCGTGCGTCGGCGCGTGGGCCGGCTCGACATGGTTGCGGCACTGAGAACGCGGGAGTAGTCGATGAAGGTGACGAGGGCCAGAGGCCTCGCCGTGTTACTGGGGGCGGTCGCCGTTGCGGCCGGCCTGTTCGTGCTTCGTCCGCAGCCGCTCGAAGTCGATACGGCGACGGTCCAACGTCGCGGGATGGAGTCGACGGTTGACGCAGACGGGCGGACGCGAGTGCGCGAGCGTTACGTTGTTGTCGCCCCCGTGGCCGGCCGGGTGGAGCGGATCACGCGCGTGGAGGGCTCGGCCGTCCGGGCCGGTGACGTGGTCGCGCGGCTTGCGCCGCTACCGCTCGATTCTCTGGCGGGCATGCAGGCGCAGGCGCACGTGGATGCGGCCGCCGCGCTGGCGCTCGAAGCGGCAGCGCAGGTACGCGTCGCCAGCGCACAGCTTGACCAGCGGCGCCGTGAGCTGTCGCGCGCCAGGCGCCTTGCCGCCGCCGGTGCCGTCGCGCTGCGGGAGGTCGAGGAGAGCGAGCTTGCGCAACTCCAGGCCGAGGAGGCACTTCGCGCCGCCGAGCACCGCATGCGCGCGGCCGAGGCCGACGCGCGGCAGGCGCGTGCCGTGCTCATGGGGCGAAACGACAATCCGGAGGCAATTGTTCTCGTGCGCGCGCCCGCGAGCGGTCGCGTGCTGCGCGTGCCCGAGCGAAGCGAGCGAATCGTGGCTGCTGGCGCGCCCCTCATGGAGCTGGGTGATCCAACCTCACTGGAGGTCGTGATCGATGTGCTCTCTACCGATGCCGCGTCGATCCATCCCGGTGACGCTGTACGGCTTACCGATTGGGAGGGCGGCAACGGCGCCGAGCAGATCGTTCCGGTTGCCGGCCATGTGCGCGAAATCGAGCCGGCCGGATTCACCAAGGTCTCGGCACTGGGTGTGGAGGAACAGCGTGTCAACGTGATCGTCGGCGTCGACGCTGTGCCGCCTGGCGTGGGCGACGGCTTTCGCGTGGAGGCGAGCGTGATCGTGTGGTCCGCGCCGAACGTAACCGTGGTGCCGCGGAGCGCGCTGCTTCAGCCTGGCGGCGATCGGACTGGTGGCGCGGGCTGGAGCGTGTTCATGGTGAAGTCGGGTCGCGTGGAAGCACGAGCCGTACGCGTGGGGCACGTCGGCGGCGCGTCGGCGGAAGTGCTCGCCGGAATCGACGCGGGGGAAGAGGTGGTGGTCTTTCCGTCCGATCAGGTGAAGCCGGGCGTTCACGTAAAGGCGCGGCCGAGCTCCTGATGAACCGGCAGCGCGCTGCCTCGAGCATCTGAGCGCACGCTGTGCGCAATAGGGAATGCCTCGTGTCGGCAATTGGGAGTGACACCCGACAAGGGCCGACCGACAGCGGAGGGCATTCAGAGTGCTGCTGCCGCTTCTCCCGTCAACGAGCCGACGGCGGACCCACTGCGCTGGTCGCGGATCGAGGAAGTCTTCCTCGAGTCGCTCGATAAGCCGCCGGAGCGGCGGAGCGAACACCTTATGCCGCGCGGTTTCGTGTCCCAGACGACTGTCTGCGTGGATCCGGGCAGCATGAACGGCGTGAGCGCACTGTTATCGAGAGTGTACGCCTTGTCGTGGCCGATGTCGTAGAAGCCTGCCACGTGGCGCCCGCCTCTCGCGTGTTGAGCGCGCCCCTGTTATGATGGTGCGCCCCGGCAGCCTGCCGGGGGGTCAGGCCACGGTACGGCGAGCTTCATTGACAGGCCAGGTGAGAATATGACTGCTTCCGCGCAGCCCGCCTCGCTCAGGTCCACAGCGCCCCGCGCTTCACTGGGATCGGTTGCCGCGAGGCTCCTGTTGCATGCCGTGTTTCTGCTGATCGCCATCGGGTGCTTCGCGGCGTACACGCACTTCAGGATCGAAGGTCACTCGAACGCGTCGCTCGCCAGCCTGGTCGCGGCGGTGGCGTTCGGCTTCGCGCCGCTGCGCGACGTGGTCCGCATCGTCTTCAAGGTCGAGGGCAAGACCCTGCACCTCGTGCACGTGCTGGGCGGCCTCGGGCTTGCCGCACTCCCCGTCTCGGGGCTCGTGTCAGGGACGCCGGTGCTCACCCGCACTGCGCTGGCGCCGTTCTCCATCATGGGTGCCGCGCAGGCGCTCATGCACCAGAACCATCCGCGCAATGCGGCGCAGGCGGCGGCCATGCAGCGCTTCGCGACGAGCCTGCCGGAGATTGCCCAGTTCACCAGCTCGAAGAGCCTTGCGTCTCCGGAGAACGCGAAGCGGGCTGTCGTGGTTCTCTCCGACATCATTGGCAAGGCCCAGGCGCTGGGCGAGACCGAACTGCAAGCGGACCCCAAATTCCAGAGCGCGCTCTCGCAGGTGTCGACGCGCTTCGGGACGAATCTGGGGCTCGACGCGGTGGACCTCGCCCTCACGAGGATGGCGGCCAACCCGGCCACCGCGGGCGCCGTTCCGCAGTTGCGCGCGAAGCTCGCCATGGCGCGCAAGGTGAACGCCGCCACGAGCCGGTAGGCCATGGCGTGGAGTTGCTGTTTCGAACGCGTTCACCATCGCGGACCGATCACGGCATTCCCGGCATCGCCATGCGCATGATCGTCGGTCGCAGGCGAATGAACACGGCGAATCCGGCCGGCGTGCGCGACCCGTAGAACGGCTCGAGCGCCGCGGGCAGAAAGTTCACCGAGGTGCGAACGCCCGCGTCAACTGTGCCTCCGGGGAATCCGGCGAGCTCGCGAAGGTAGCCCACGGCGACCGCGCGAATGCCATAGTGCGGCCCGGCAGCCGCACCCGCCATGCTGCTCCCCGGAAACGGGGTCGGCGATTCGAACGATATCGCGAGATCGTCCGCGCTCTTGCTCACGGACTCCACACGACCAAACAGGGTGTTGCGCCCGTCGAGATCCACGGTGCTCTCGAGCAGGAAGCTGTTCGACAGTCCGCCTTCCGCCGAGTGGCGGTTCGCGCCCCAGATGAATGCGCTCGACAAATCGCCGTGCACGCCGATCGGGCGCGAGTGCAGCACGGATGCCGTGATGCGGTGCTCGGCGTCGCCGGGGAACAACACCTCGGGGCTCCGCAGATACGCATACGACGCGCTGACGCTCCATTCACTCGCGGGATTCACGGTGATGCGCCCCGCGTACGAGTCGAGCGTGCGAAAGTCGAGGTCGGTGCGATCGTCGTCCGGCTCGCGCCCGTTGAAGATGGATCCTTCCAGCTTCCACACACGCGAATAGACTGCGCCGGTGACGACACCGAAGGTGATGTGCGTGGCGTCCTGCCAGTGGTGTGAGAGCGGCGCGAACGGATCCGCCGCGGCACTGGGCCTGTGCGGGAACGCCACCGGACCGGAGGCAGGCTCACCCACCGGTGCCACGTAGAGCTGGAGAGCCAGGTTCGGGCGAATGGCGCGCTCGTAGTCGGCCGCGAGCTCCATGAAGAGGTCGTGCGGATGCTGGCGGTCGTGCAACGGCATACCTCGATAGCTCTCGCCCGACTGAAGCAGCAGCGGGTATCCTTTTGCCCCGACTGTCCACGGCTCCGCGCTGAACATGCCGCGCAGCCGCAGTCGTCCGCCGCCGATCGCGCGTGCGGCCATGAGCATCCCCCAGTTCACACTCCCGATCTGGTCCGCGCCGCGCCGGCCCGTGTTCGCGTCGTTCTGGCGGTCGTAATAGGCGAATACGCTGTAATGCACCATGAGCTCCCACGGGCCCGCCGTGAAGTGCGCGGCGTGCATGGGTGCGGCATCCGGCAACCAGCTCGTGCCCGAGCCAGTTCGCGACATGGAAATGCCAAGAGGCTGTGGCGGCCTGCTTGTGTGGCGCGTGCCCATGCCGGGCATCGTGTCCGGAGTGCCGGTGGACATGGACGTGGTATCGTGCGTGACGGGTGGCGTTCCGTGCTGTGCCGTCGCAACACCGGGAATCAGCAGCCAGACACCTACGGTCATGAGTTTCGCAAGACGCTTGCGATGCTCACCGGAAGACGTGTGTGAGAAGCGCATGATCCTCGTCACAGCGTAACCCGCCGGAGCAGTTGCGCATTGAGTGCTACGATCACGGTACTGAGCGACATGAGAATTGCGCCGACGGCCGGGGTGAGCACGATGCCAACGGGCGCGAGCACGCCCGCCGCCAGCGGAATGGCGACGACGTTGTAGCCCACGGCCCACCAGAGATTCTGAATCATCTTTCGCCAGCTCGCGCGGCTCAGCGCGATGAGCTTCGCCACATCGCGCGGATCGCTGCGCACGAGCACCACATCGCCGGCTTCGACGGCCACTTCCGTGCCCGCTCCGATCGCAATGCCCACGGTAGCCGTGGCGAGGGCGGGCGCGTCGTTCACGCCGTCGCCCACCATCGCCACCCGGTGCCCGGCATCGCGCAGCGCCTGTATCCGGCCGGCCTTGTCGCCGGGCAGGACGCCGGCGAACACCGTGTCAATTCCGAGATCCGCCGCGACCGCGTTCGCCACGGCCTCGGCGTCGCCCGTCATCATCACTACCCGGAGTCCGGCGTGGTGCAGCGCCGCGATGGCGGGCTTCGACTCGGCACGCACGACATCCGCCATGGCCAGGACAGCAACGACGGAATCCCCATCCAGGAGATAGAGAGCTGATTGTCCCCGCGATGACGCTCGTTCCGCCGCTGCGCGCAGTGCAGTCGGCACGCTCACCGATCGCAATGCAATCAGCGCGGGCCCGCCCACCGCGACCTCGCGCCCATTCACGTACGCGCTCACGCCATGTCCGGGAATGGCCGCGAAGTCGCTGGCCGGCGGCAGGGCCAGCTTGCGCTCCGCCGCGCTCCGCACAATGCCGCGGGCCACCGAATGCTCCGAATCGTGCTCCACCGCTGCGGCCAGACGAAGCGCATCATCGGCGGTCATTCCAGTCGCGGTCGCGATGTCCACGACGCCGAACTCACCTCTGGTGAGCGTTCCGGTCTTGTCGAAGACCACCGTGTCCAGACGCCGCGCCTCTTCGAGACCGCGCCGGTTCCGGACGAGCAACCCGCTGCTCGCGGCCAGCGTCGTGGAGATCGCGATCACGAGCGGGATGGCGAGTCCGAGCGCATGCGGGCACGCGATGACGAGCACCGTCACCAGTCGCGCAATCGCGTAGGTCAGGGTTTGACCCGCGATGATCCAGCCCGCGAGCGTCACCGCGCCGGCGCCAACCGCGATGACGGTGAGCCAGAACGCCGCGCGGTCCGCCAGGTCCTGCGCGCGCGAGCGCGACGACTGCGCCGCCTCTACCAGCCGCATGATGCCGGCGAGCGCGGTGCGGTCACCCGTGTGCGTGACCGTCACGCGCAGCGACCCCGTGCCGTTGAGCGTGCCTGCCACCACACGATCGTTCTCGCGCTTCTCCACCGGGCGCGACTCGCCGGTAATCATCGATTCGTTCACGCTGCTCGCGCCCTGCTGCACGATGCCGTCGGCGGCCACACTCTGTCCGGGACGCACGAGCACCAGGTCCCCCTCACGAAGGTCCGAGAGCGGCACCTCCTCGGCCACCTCGCCGCGCAGGCGCGTCGCGGTGTTGGGCAGGAGCCTGGCCAGTGCCCCTATCGCGCCCTGGGCTTGCGCGATCGAGCGCATCTCGAGCCAGTGACCCAGCAGCATGATGGTCACGAGCGTGGCCAGCTCCTCCCAGAGTGGCAGGCCGGGATAGCCGAATGTCACCGCGAGACTGAAGAGGAACGCGACGGAGATCGCCAGGGCGATGAGCGTCATCATGCCCGGGAGCCGGTCGCGAAGCTCGCGGATGGCGCCCTGTATGAACACCCGGCCGCCGTAGAAGAACACGGCGATTCCGAATGTCGCGGGAATCCACCGCGATCCGGGAAAGGCTGGTGCGCTGTAGTGGAGCGCGTTCGGCAGCATGTGCCCCCACACGAGCGTGGGGATGGTGAGGCTCAGCGACAGCCAGAACTTGTCACGGAACATCGCGACGCTGTGGCCGGCGTGTTTGTCGTGCGCGGCGTGAGACGCGGCGACCGGCGATGGCATCGCAACGTGGTGCATGTCTGGATCATGGTGCTGCATGGAAATCTCCCGTCGTTTCGTGATGGAGGCGTGCGGCGACAGGTCAGGCTATGGGGTGCGCCGCGAAGCATCACGCCGCCCTGGTCACCGGAGGAAACCACGGTGGGGCGTGCAGCTCACGAGCAGGACGTGCTACGCGCGGGGAGGAGGGGGCTCTGGCGCGATCGCGCGGAAGGGAGGTTGCAGCAGCGTGGCGCTGACGCGCCGGGGATTCGGCAGCGCCGTGACGGGCAGTGTCAGGGTCGCAGGAGTCACCGCAGCCGGCGTACACAGTACCATGCTTGCGCAAGCCGGCGGCGCTCCCGGTACCCCGCACGGAGCCTCGGAGCTGCCCGGACAGCCGTGTCTGGCTGGTGACTGCGATCCGTGGCTGTCGTGCCCGGGCTCGGCCATGACAGTCGCAGTCGTCGCGGATACCGTGGCCATACTGGCCATGCTCCGGTGACTCGCGCCCGCGTGTGTGCACGCGCTGCCGCTGCCCAGAGTAATGAACTCGAGCATTAGCAATTGAGTGACGATCGCGGTGACGCGACGAATGCGCGGCATGCTGGCGACTGTGTGGCTGGTGAATCGTACGAATCCCGATGCTGCTGAATGGTAAGCGGCCCATCGCTGCCGCCACAGGCCTGCCGTACAGTGCCCAGTCACGCGGTATCGCGCCCATGCGTGCCTCTGGCATGTGGGCGCTGCGGCGAGCAGATTTTCGCCATGCTGAATCCTCTCTCGCGCGCGGCGGCCTGTCGCGTGCTTCGCCTGATCGCCGCGACCGCACTCGCGATCGCGACCCTGCCCGGCACGCGCACGCTCCGTGCGCAGTCGGCATCCCGCGCCCGCCCGCAATTCGTGAACGGCATGGCGCAGGTAGTCCCCGCCTTCGCCGACTCCTCCACGTGGATCCGCCAGGAGCTCTGGGTGGAGACGAACTTCGACAGCGATCGCGACGGCAAACCCGATCGCGTGCACGTGGATGTCACGCGTCCGCGTCAGACCGAAACCGAGGGCCTCAAGGTCCCTGTGATCTACGGATCGAGTCCCTACTATGCGGGCGTTGCGCGCGATCAGGTGGACTGGAACGTGAAGCAGGAGCTGGGCGCCAGGCCGCAGCCGCGCGGGCTCATGCTGTCGGCGCCCTATGAGGCGGACCGCACGCGCATCTCGAATCAGTTCGTGAACGAGTGGGTGCCACGCGGGTTTGCCGTAGTCCACTCCGAAGCGCCGGGCACGGGGCGTTCGCAGGGCTGCGCGACCGTCGGGGATGTCCCCGAGCGGATGCCGATGAAGTTTGTCATTGACTGGTTGAACGGCCGCGCGAAGGGCTTTACCACGGAGACCGGCTCCGTGGAAGTGAAGGCCACGTCCTGGTCCACGGGCAAGGTCGGCATGATGGGTACGTCGTACGAGGGCACGTTGCCGCTGGCAGCGGCAACGACCGGCGTCCAGGGCCTCGAAGTCGTGATCCCGGTATCGCCCAACACGTCCTACTATCACTACTATCGCTCCAACGGACTGGTGCGCTCGCCGGGCGGGTACCTGGGCGAAGACGTGGATGTGCTTTATGACTTCATCGCGAGCGGCGACACCGCGGATCGCGCCAACTGCGATCGCATCTGGAAGAACGGCATCTTCGCGGGGCGGAAGGGTCAGGATCGCGTGACCGGCGACTACAACGACTTCTGGGCCGAGCGCGATCTGCTGCCGCTCGTGAAGAACATCAAGGCCGCGGTACTGCTCGCGCACGGCTTCAACGACTACAACGTCGTGCCCGAGCACAGCGTGCGCATCTACAACGCGATGAAGGCGCTCGGCCTGCCGGTCTCGATCTATCTGCATCAGGGTGGCCACGGCGGCAATCCGCCCGCGGAAATGGTCAATCGCTGGTTCAGTCACTACCTCTACGGCGTGAACAACGGCGTGGAGAACGATCCGCCCGTCTGGATCGTGGAGGACGCCGCATCGCAGGAACCACGCGCGCTGGCTGCGGCGCACGATTCGGCCGCGGCTCGAACCGCGGGGAGCGGCGGTGCGTCGCCCGTGACCCCGGCGCAGGAACAGCGCCGCCGGCGGAGACGGCCGCCCGCAGGGCCGCCGACGCCGTTCGCCTCGTTCCCCGTTCCGGGCTCGGTGCCGGTGGTGTTCCACCCCGTGGCGGGTGGCACCGGTACTGCAAAGCTATCCTTCAGGAACGCGAGCACGGGAGCGGACACGCTCGTCGATGACGTCTCGTTCAGCGGCAGCGATAACGCGAGCGTCCCGCACTCATCGCATCGGCTGCTCTATGCCACGCCGATGTTCAGCGACACGGTGCACATCTCCGGTACGCCTCGAGTGACGTTGCGCATCGCGTCGAGCAAGCCGGCGGCAAACCTGAGCGTGTGGCTCGTGATGCTGCCGTACGATTCCGCGCACGTCGGATCGCAGAGCCATGCGGGATTGATCACGCGCGGCTGGGCCGACATCCAGAACTACCGGTCGCTCACGAAGGGCGGCAACTACGACTCCGAGCGCCCGGGCGAGCAACTCGTGCCAGGCAGGTTCTACGACCTCACCTTCGATCTCGAGCCCGACGATGAGTTCGTGCCGCCGGGCAAGCGACTCGCCGTGATGATCATGTCGAGCGATCGCGAGTTCACACTCTGGCCGCAACCGGGAACGGAGCTGACGGTGGATGTGGCGCATTCATCGTTCTCGATCCCGATCGTGGGCGGAACAGCGGCGCTGCGCGCCGCGGGGATGCGGCAGGCTCCGTAGTGGAGGTCCGCACAGCAGAGTGCGCTGCCGTCGCTTGACTCCGCCGCCATGGTCGCGATCTTCTCGCTGACTCGGTTCCGCCGCTCGTCCCTCATCATCCAGAGGATCTGGTCCATGCGTCGCATCGGCGTCTCCGTCGTTCTTGTCATCGCCTGCGTTGCCCAGGCGCTCGTTGCACAGCAGCCCGCAACCAACGGGCCCTGGAAGGTGCTCAAGTCGGTGCGCGTGGGCGGCGAAGGAGGCTATGACTACATCTACGCCGATGTCGCCGGCCGGCGACTCTACATTCCGCGCGGCGGCTCGCGAGCCATACCCGCTACCGACAGCACGCCGGCCAGGGAGGCTGTCCCTGGCCGCATCACGGTCTTCGATCTCGAGACACTGGCACCGATCGGCGAGATTCCGAACAGCGGTGGGCAGGGCGTCGTGGTCGATCCGAAGTACGGTCACGGCTTCTCGAGCAGTCGGGCCGTGTCAATGTTCGACACGAAGTCGTTGAAGTTGATCAGACAGATCGACGTCGCGCCCGCGCGGCCGGATGGCATTCTCTTCGATGCGTTCAATCATCGCGTCTATGTCTTCAGCCATCCGACGAAGAATGCCACTGTCATTGACGCGAAGGATGGGACCGTCGTCGGTACCATCGACCTTGGCGGTGTCCCGGAGGAAGCAGTGTCCGATGGCAAGGGGACGATGTACGTCGTCATGCAGGACTCGGCCGGGAGCGTAACGGTGGTGGACACGAAGACCATGAAGGCCACCGCGCACTATTCGCTGGGCGATCGGGGCCGTTGCAACGGACTGGCGCTCGACGCGACGCATCACATTCTCTTTGCCGCCTGCGCTCAGTCGGGAAACCCGCCGGCGGATCCGCCGCAGCCCATGATGGTCATCCTCAGCGCCACGAACGGCGCCATCCTCGACAGCCTCCCGCTGGCGGGCCGATCCGACGGCGCTGTGTTCGATCCCGCGACGATGGAAGCGTTCAGCACGCACAGCAACGGCACGCTCACCATCGTGAAGGAGACGAGCCCGACCACGTTCGAGGTGGAGGAGAATCTCCAGACGATGGTCGGCGCGCGCACCATTACGCTCGATGCGAAGACCAATCACATCTTCACGATGAGTCTCGAGCGCGCCCCGGCACCACCCACCGCGGCGGGCGCGAACCCCCGCGGCCGCGAAGGCTTCGGGCCGGCGATACCTGGGTCATTCACGATTCTGATGATCGGCAGGTAGCCGCCGCGGGGCCAGGGAGATCCTCCCGCGGTTGCGACTCATCTTTTCGGGCCCTGATCTTGCTTGCAGCGATGCTCCCCGGCTTCGCACCGGCTGCGTCGGGCCAGGGCGGCGCATCGGGGTCGGCAGTCGCCTGACAATGTCGCGGTCATTTCCCTACTGCCGAGCGGAACCCCGACCGGCAACTTGTCATGTGACAAGAACCAGCTGCGTCGGACGAGGGCGGATCGGTACGGGAACTGACTCCCGTGAGTCCGGATCGCGAGCAGTCGAACAGTGAGAAGCGGTCGTATCCCTCCGACGCCGCGAGCATGGAGGTGCCTTATGCGCGACCATGACCTGCGGCAGCAGAGTCACGGGACATCCAACGTCCCGTCTCTCGGCGTCTGCGTGCTGAACACCGGGCAGGCAGTTACGCGACGGAGGTGGCTCGGGGCACTCGCCGGGATCGCCGGCGGCACGGCGTTGACGGCCTTGACGGGCGAACGACTGTGGGCGTCCACCGGCCTGGCTCGATCGCGCGGCGCCCCCGTAATGGCATACGTGTACTCCACCCCGCATCTCGGCTGCTGCGAGCACTGGGTTGCACACCTCGAGCGGAACGGCTTTCAGGTTACGACCACGAGCTTCGACGACCTCTCGTTGTTCAAGAGAAACTTCGGCGTTCCCGAGAGGCTGTGGTCGTGCCATACCTCGCTCGTCGACAACTTCGTGATCGAGGGGCACGTACCTGCGGATCTCATTCGGCGCCTTCGTGAGCACCCACTGGATATTGCAGGGCTCGCGGTGGCTGGTATGCCGTGCGGTGCACCGGGGTTGGAGGGGCCGAACCCGCAGGCGTACGAGGTGGTTGCGTTCCGGCGCTCGGGGGAGACGTTCCCGTACGCCTATCGGTGAGTCGGGCACGGCGCCGGCCTGAGCGGTCTTCTTCAGGCCGGCGGCTGGGCGTCACTTTGACAACGGCGAGCACGCGAAGCACTCTTGCCGCCATGAAAATCATGCGAGTGCTCGCCATCCTGGCGCTGGTGGCGCCGCAGATCGCGGCGGCCCAGTCGTCGTATCTGTTCGTCTGGGCCGGAGCCCCAGGCGCGAGCGATTTCATGGCGACGATCGACGCCAACCCTCAGTCGGCTACATATGGTCGCGTGCTGGCGAGCGTGCCGACGGGCACCATCGGGATGCCGCATCACACGGAACACGAGCTTCCTCCGAGCGGGCATCTCCTCGCGAATGACTTTGATGCCGGACACACGTGGCTGTTCGATCTGCACGATCCGCTCAAGCCACGGATACTCACGTCGTTCGGGGACGTGGCCGGATTCAGTCATCCGCATACGTTCATTCGACTGGGAAGCAATCGCGTGCTGGCGACCTTTCAGTATCGCGCCGACGCGAGCACCGCGGCGCAGATGCGAATGCCCGGTGGAGCAATGTCCGGCATGGCCAGCTCAAGTCCGCACGTCACCGGTGGACTCGTGGAGATGGATGAGCGCGGTCACCCATTCAAGTCGGCAAGTGCCGCCGATACGACGATCGGGGATCGGCTGATCTACCCATACAGCGTGCTCGCAATGCCCGACATCAATCGCGCCGTGTCGACGACCAGCGACATGGATCCGGGCGACTCCACGGCCACGTCACAATGGGTGCAGGTCTGGCGTCTGTCCGATCTCAGATTGTTGCGCAGCGTGGCGCTCCCGCCTGGCGCGACTGGCCCGCGCGGCAACGCCAACCTGTACACTGGAGAACCGCGCCTCCTTGCGGATGGCCGCAGCGTCTACATCCACACGTTCAATTGCGGACTGTTCCTCCTGCAGAATATCGGGTCGGCCACGCCACGAGCGGAATTCGTACATCGCTTCGACGGCGTTGACTGCGGTGTGCCCGTGGTGACGTCGCACTACTGGATTCAAACCGTCCCGGCAGACCACGGGCTGGTGGCGCTCGACGTCAGTGACCCGGAGCACCCGCGCGAAGTGTCACGCGTCAGCGTGGGCCCCGACGAGCAACCCCACTGGATTGCCATTGATCGCACCGGCCGGAGGCTCGTGTTGAACTCGGCGGGCAAGGGAAATCGCCTGTTCATTATCGACTTCGATCCTGCGAACGGGCGACTGTCCGTAGACCAGCGCTTCCACGATCCGGGAAGCAGCGAGGCGGGCATCAGCCTTGCCGGCGTGAACTGGCCGAGTCACGTTGCCGGAAACGTCGTGCCACACGGGGCAGTGTTTTCCAGATAGCGCACTCAGTGCGCCGCAACCACTCGAATCACTTGACGAACAAGCAGCATCTCATTGGCCCGCCGCACCTCGAGCGCCAGCTCGGTCGGCTTCGGGAACATGACCTGCATGTCGTACGTCTCCCCGATGCTCACGCGCTGGCGCGCGGGGCTGCTTGCGCGCTGCCACGCGGGCAGGGTGAATCCGTCCTTGGCCACACGCGTCCACCGGATCGGTGCGCCGTCCCGCACCAGGTGAAATTCCACTCCGGGCGAATCCAGCGTGATGTTCATGAATCGCAGCCGGTACGTCCTGCCAGCCTGGAATGTAGCCTCAGGCGGCAGGTCTCCTCCGTTCAGAATGGGCTCGTCCTGCGGGTTCGTGCTCAGCATGTAAATGCGATTGGCGTCAGGATCCCACCGCTGACCGCTGTCGAGGACCACCAGCGCACCGTACAATCCGTGACTCTGCTGGCGGATGTCGTTGATGTGCGTGTGGTACATGAAGCTGCCTGCCCGGGGCGGCGTCAGGTGTACGTCGAAGGAGTCGTTCGGCATGATCATCGGTTCCATCATTCCCGCGTTGCTGCTGACGCCGGCCACGCCGTCGTAGTAGCTGTCGATCTCCAGCCCGTGCCAATGCACTTGCGATGGCTCGGGTAAATGGTTCACGATCGTAATGGTCGTTGGTTCGTTGCGATGCAGCACGATCGTGGGCCCTGGCCACTGCGGCGCGGCGTTCCGCGGCTCCGGCGCGTTGCCTTCCGTCAGAACATACCCGAAGCGGCGCACGGTGTCCGTAGCGGCGGAGTCGCTTTCTATGTAGAGGTGCAGCTGCCGACGCGGGCCCGCGTACTGATGCCAGTCAGCCCTGGGGCGAATGTGGATTGCCAGCACCAGGCCGCCCATGCCTTCGTGCGCGTGGTCGTTCATGTCGTGGATCACAGGGCCGGCGAGCAGGTCATGGTCGCGCATCGCGTCGGATTGCATCGCCGGTCCGACACCGGGATTCGGCACCACGTGCCAGTTCAGATGACAGTGAAAAATCCAGGAGCCCGGCCGGTCGGCGAACCAGGCCAGATCCATGGTGGTGCCGTCGAGGAGAAGTTCGGTGACGGCCATTCTGCGCTGCGCCGGCCAGTACAATGTGTCCTGCTGGTCATCTCCCCGAGCGCGGATCTGATAGAAGAAGCCATGCAGATGCAGCGGGTGCACGTCCGCGGTCGCGTTGATGATCCGCCAGTGGATGCTGTCGCCCTGCTCGTACGACAGGCGTTCGGTATTCGGCCACGGGCGGCCGTTGAACGTGAAGAATCCGTTGTCGCGGTCTGGCGCACCGGTCGAGTCGTGCCCGGGAATGTACCATTGAATGACGAACACACGATCCGGCGCTCGCTGGCGCGCGTCTGTGGGATCCACGATCAGCGCCCCGTTGAGCTGGGCGTCCGCGTACAGCCGGTCCTCGAAGCCCGTGCCCGACGTCGAGCCCCAGTAGTAGTACGTTCCCTCGGCGTCGGCGGTGAATTCCACATCGCGCGTGCCGCCCGGGGGCACGACCAGCGTGTCCATGACTACACGACGGCGCGATGCCAGCCCGTGCACCACAAGCGTGGTGGCGGCGCGATTCGTCACCCATGCATGGATTCGCTCGCCGGCTGTCACACGCAGCATCGGGCCTGGCGTCTCGAGCGGATGCCCCGCTTCGCGGAACGCGAAGATGCGTACGCCGGTGCTGTCGCTGGAATACGGATGCCACTCACCGGTATCCACCTCGAGGTGGACGTCGAGCACGCCAGCATGAACTGCGCCGGCCGCAACACGGTTGTCGTTGAATGCGACGGATGCAGGCGACGCTCCCGGCCTCCCTGCGCCGGACGCATTCTGTGATGCCACAGGCCCAAGAAGCAGGATCGGAACGACGATAATAGCGAGGCGCACTCGTGATCTCGGCAGTGAGGACTACGACGAACAAGAGGACAGACAGGAAGTTCGCTGGCGGAACTACGCGCTCGGCGGCGCTAAAGCTGTGACAAGCGGCCCATTCACGCTAGTACCTGCTGCGAGCAGGCTCTAGCAAGTGGGGAGCAGCGATGGTTGCGACGCAGGCGCTTCGCTCACGCGATTGCGCAGCCCAACGCGACGGCGTTGTCTCGCACGTGCGCGTCGCGCGTGACAAGGACGATCAAAGGCAGCGGCTCACCGGGAAGCTCGGCGGTCGCAAGTATCGATAGCGTCGAGCGTCCGCACGGGCCCCGCGGGAAACGGCCGTCCTGCCCGCGCCAGCAGCTCGCTGGTGACCGCCACGATGTCGCGGAGCAGGACCGGCCGGGTTCGGCGGCGCGACTCCAGCAGTGCCGGGTCAGCCACCACGATCTTCGGCAATCAATCCCGAGACCGTTCAGTACGCATCTGCTGACACGGCGCTTTCCGCGGGCGAGGCTACCCGCAGGCTCCCGCCCGCACCGCCGTCGCAGGCACCAATTGGACAGCCGTGTGTCGCTCCCCCAGGTTTAGCGCGACCTCCTGGCCGCCCCTCCCACGCATCCGCTGTCGGCAGCATGCACCAGGCATTGCAGGCTCGTCCGTACGCATCCATTGTCGTGGCTGACATCCGTATGACGGCGAATGAGGAGTGGCAACCCAACCACGATGCTCGCATGCGGTTGGGGAAGGGCGCGCCGTTCACTCGATGACCGGTTGCTGCGACTGGTGTCATACGGTCCGGGTCCTGCTCAAATCTGAATTCGCGGAGTAGCTTCCCGTATCCCTCTCCTGGGGCGCAGAGTGGCCAGGAAGCGGTGTGTGCTCCTTCTGGTGAAGACCTTCCTCCGTCGCGCGCTCGCGTACTTCTCGCGAATTGAACCGGAGCTCCATCGCTTTCCTGCGATTGATGCGCCCGCATTCCGCCGCGCCGTCGAGGAGATGTTCTGGACGCCATGAACGCCGCACCCGTCGGCTCTGAGCGGCCATTCATGGTGGTCGGCATCCAGAACACGCAACGCCGTCGCGATCTGACCGGACCGACAGGGAATCGCAAGCGAACGCTCTACCTGGCAAGCCGCGGAGAACCGGAGCTTGCGCGACTCGCGGGGCAGCTCGCCGATTCACTTTCGAAGAATGCACCGCCGGCCGTGGCATGGGATCATGCGCCGATGCCGAACGAGACACACGCGACGATCTCTCACCCTGCCGGACTCGCCGCCTTTCGTCGAGTTTTCAGCCCGAAGCCATGATTCCAACGCTCGACACGCCACGACTCATCCTCCGCGAATTTCGAGAAGCGGATTTCGCGGATTACGCGCGACTGTGCGCCGATGCCGACGTCATGCGGTATCTCGGCGCGGGTCAGCCCTGGACGGTGGGGGAGGCGTGGCGCCACTTCGCGTTCATGATCGGTCATTGGCATTTGCGGGGGTACGGACCCTGGGCCGTCGAAGACAAGGAGTCGGGCCACTTCATCGGACGCATTGGCTTCCTGAACCCTGCGGGCTGGCCTGATTTCGAACTGGGATGGACGCTGGCGAAGGAGCACTGGGGCCGCGGACTGGCAACGGAAGGCGCTCGCGAGGCATTGCGGTATGCATTCACCGAGATGGATCGCGATCACGTCATCAGTCTGATTCATCCCGACAATCGTGCGTCCATCCGGGTGGCGGAGCACCTGGGAGCTCGACAGGCCGGGACGGCTTTCGTTCTGGGTCGAGAGGTCCGGGTGTATCGAACGGAGCGCACGCCCGCCACTGTCGGCTGACGCATGCCATCGACGACCGCAAGGGCGGCGTCCGCGTCGGTTCCGCACTAACATGACCGTACGGCAAGTGGCACCCGGGCCTTTGCACAGCCAGCCTGGCCCTCGCACGGAGACAGCAAATGGACTTCGACCTCGCACACGGTATCGCAGTCCTTCAGCGGACGCCTGACGCGCTGCGCGCCATGCTGACAGGACTCGATACGGAATGGACCGCCGCCACCGAAGGGCCCGGCACCTGGAGTCCGTTCGACATTGTCGGGCACCTGATCCACGGCGAGCGCACGGATTGGATTCCGCGCGCGCAGATCATCCTTGCGCAGGGTGAGAATCGTCGCTTCACGCCGTTCGACCGCTTCGCGCAGTTCCGCGAGAGCCAGGGCAAATCGCTCGCGACGCTCCTCGATGAGTTCGCGCAATTGCGGGGGGCGAACCTCGCGACGCTCACGGGTTGGCATCTCACCGACGTCGAGCTCGCGCTCCCGGGCGAGCATCCCGAGCTCGGAGCCGTGTCGCTCCGGCAACTGCTGGCGGCGTGGGTCGCGCACGACCTCGGCCACGTGTCGCAGATGGCCCGCGTGATGGCGAAGCAGTATCGCGAGGCCATCGGCCCGTGGCGGGCGTACCTGACGATCATGGATCGCTGAGCGGATGGCGCAGCGCTCGTGAACTACGAGCGTCGCAGCACTGCGCGCACGCCGGTGTGGCGCGGCAGGTACTCGTCCGCCCTCGGTCGCGCCCCGGCGTCGAGCAATGCGCGCACACAACCCTCGTAGTCGCCCTCGGGGTCAGCAATGTAGTCAGCGCCAAAGCATGCCCATCCGAGAGGAGTCGAGTTGTGGTGCGTATCGCGGATGTCAACGCTCGCGTCTGCATCGAGCAGCGCGCGCACGAGCGGCACCCGTGCGCGAATCGAGCTGTAGTGCAGCGCGGTGGCGCCCGCCCCATCAGTGGTATCCACCGGGAAACCGGCTGCGAGACAAGCGAGTACCGTTGCGCCACGATCGCTGCTTGCAGCCTCGGGGAGCAGCACGCGGTCCAACGGGTCGAGGGCGCTCATCAGCTCGGGCGACGCGAGACGATGCGCGGTCTCCGCGTCGCCACGACCGCAGGCAGCGAGCAGCGCATCGAGTGGGGACAGAGGCTGCGACACGGCGCCCGCCGTCACGAGGAGCGACGCGATCTCATCGAAGCCGCGGCGTTGCGCGAGGAACCAGGCCGTGCGGCCATCGCCACGCCGGGCATGAACGTCGGCGCCGTGGTCCAGCAGCCATTGAATCACCGTCACACTCTGGCCGAGACGCGCCGCGACGTGGAGCGCGTTCTCTCGTTCCGTTGCGCAGAGCACGTTCGGGTCAGCGCCGTGATCCAGAAGCCAGCGGAGACCCTGGCGCACGCGTGTCTCCCGCTCGACGTTCCACCAGCGGAGCAGAAAGTAGAGCGGCGTGTTGCCCCAGTCGCCGGCCTCGTTGAGCTGCGCGCCCGCGGCGAGCAGCAGTTCGAGCGCCTCCTTGTGAAAATGCTCGGCGGCGTGAAAGACCGACTCGCCATCGGTCGGGTTCGCGCCAGCGTCGAGGAGGAGGCGCGCGATCGGCAGCACGCTGTGCATGCCAGTCACCGCGTACAGTGGCGGCAGACTGTAACGCCCACCGCGCGCATTGGGGTCGGCGCCGGCCTCAAGCAGCAGCCGCGCCGTGGCGAGCAGTCCGTCGTCGCGTTCGGCGCTCTCACCGTGAAAGGGGGAGAAGCAGAGGAAGAGCAGGGGATCCGCGCTGAAGGTGCCGGCCCGCGTCGTGACGCGCGCTGGATCTTCGGAAATGAGACGCCGAGCCGCGTCCGCGAGTCCGAGTACCGCCGCCACGTGGAGAGACTCGATCGCGATGCGCGGCTGCATCTCGAGCGCGCGCCTCGCGCCATCTGCGTTCTGCTCCTGTACGGCGGCAAGAAATTCGTCTACCGCATCGTCAACGCTGCGCGCCGCCTGAACGTGCGCGCGCATCCTCGCCCAGGTGGGGAATCCGTATTCGCGGGCAACGACACGCTGCGCGTCGGTAAGCTTGATGATTCCAGCGTCGCCAATTACTTGGCGGAGGCGTCGCGCGGCGTCGGTGTCGCCCTCACGGAACGCCTTGTACAGCGCCTTGGCCTCGTGCCTGAGATGATCGAGGTCCGGGCGCGGGGGCAGGTTGCGGGACGTCATCGTAACCTCCTTTCGTCATGCTGCACCCGTCATCCGCGTGTCCGGGCTGAAAGAAGGTCGTCAACGTGCTGCCGACCTGCACAGGTGGACTGGGTCCTTTCCGCGGACGGGCGCGCCCTGCTGCGCGAACCGAAAATGCGGAAGGAGAAGCCGCGACGCAACTCACGCGGGCAGTGTGTGGCGGTGGTCGTGGTGGCGGTCGCCGTCATGCCGTGCAGGAGCGAGCCCATGCGTTGCAGAAGTTCACTTGCGCGACAATTCTGGCAGCTTCAAGTTCTGTCGCGCAAATCAGGCCGAGCAGAAGGAGAAATTTGTACTGCGGTACTGCCAGGTGATGCTGGATTCCCCCCTGCGAAATCCCACCATGAAAATGTCCCCAGCGTCATTCGCTGCGGCACGCACCACCATCGCGAAGAGCGATGCTGATCTTGCGTCGGAGCTCGGCGTCGCTGTCAGTGAAGTGAAATCGTGGGCCGCCGGGCAGCCTGTCCCGGAGCCCTACGCTCAGCACCTTCGCTGGCTGGCCGCGTCAACGGAGCGCCGAGCCGCGCTTGCGGCGAGCGGTCTTCCGGAGTGTGAGTGGGTGACGAAGAAGGAGGCAACGCTACGCCGCGACGACAGCGATGCAGTTGCCGCCTTCGCCAAATCACTCAGCGAGCATGCGAAGCACTGCCCGGCGTGCCAGGCCCGGAACACATACGTGAAGGAACGATTCGGGCGGATGCCAGCGATCGCTCCCGTACCCCTGTGGGCACGCCCATTCTTCCGCATCGCGGCAATGCCATCGTGGGCTCAGCCGGCTGCTTACGGTGCGCTCATGCTTGGCGGCATCACGTCGATTCGCGCTCTGGCCGCCCTTCCCTTCGTGTTCTCGAAACCCGTCATGATGGGAGGGGCACTGGTAGCCGTGATTGCCGCTGCCGGAGCCGGGGCGCTCGGCGGGCTCGCGTACTCGGTCACACGTCCGGCGCTCAAGCATCTCGGTCGCGCCGGCGACTACGTGTCCGGTGTGGTAGCGGCTGTTGGCTACATGGGCGCATTCGCGCTCGCAGCACCGGTCATCGCACCGGGCGATCCAATGATCCAGGACCGGTCGGACCTCGTGATTTTCGCGATCGTGGCCGTCTTCTTCGGACTTCTACTGGGCCACAACGTGCTACGCAGTGTACCGGCCGACTGACGTCCGCGACGGCGCACGTTGGCGAATAACGCCGGAGTTCCCCGCGGCGACGAGCGTGAAGCCGGGACTCTTGCGCAGCGAGCGTACGGCGTAGCGGAAATCCCGACGCAGCGTGTCCATGGACTGACTCCTGTTCCGGTTGCGCGACATGGCCGCCTTCTACGGTTCTGCGTTCATTCACACCCATGGCAAGCGACTCCCCGATTCCCACGAGTACGTGACGCACGAGAGCTATGCCACCCTGGTCTCGCGTCTGGAGTCCGTGGCCGCGACGCACCCGACCAGGTATCGACTGCGCGTTGGTGCCCTCGCCGTGCTTGGCTACGCCTGCGTCGCGGCAATGATGCTTGGCCTGCTCGCGTTCCTGCCGCTGGATTTGGAAGAGCGTTTTCATATGGCCGACTGGACCGAGGATGTGTACGGAGCCGACGCGGCGCTTCCCCTCGTCACCGCACTTGTCCACGACGCGCCGCGACATGCATCGGGCTGCTTCATGCTCGGGCGACTGCTGCTTGCCCGCAACGAGGAGTCCGGCATTGCATACCTCGAGCGCGCCATGCAGATCGATCCGGGCGCCACAGGCATGGCCGCCGCCGTGATCGCAGGCTACCTGCGGAATGTCGGACGCGTCCAGGAGGCGAGCGCATTCCAGGCAGAGGCGGACGCAGTCATCGCGGAGGCGGAAGCCGCCGACGCCGAGCGCCGCAGGGTTGGCCCTGGGGATCAGTTCGTGCCAGCCGATGTACAGGATTCTGATCGTGCACGTCTCGTCGAGCAGCTTGCGCGCTCGTCGGCCGTAGGCAGGGCATGGCTGGTCCGGAAGGTGACCCGCCATGCAGCCAAGCGTCCGTGCTACGTGCTGGGGATTGCTCGGGCGGAGCCATGGTGGCGCTTCGTGTCCGATGGCTCGAACACATATCTCGTGCGGAAGCTTGTCGAGGAGCTGGATCTCCCGGGAGGGACGATTGTCTTCGTACTCACCCGCAAGCGACGCTGGTTGCGACGTGCGCTGCGCCGCGTTTCGGGAGCCGAAGTATATCGTCGCCGCAATCGCTGACGAGAACTGCATACGAATTGACACGGCACAGGCTCATGCACGACCAACTGAAGCAACGTCTTGCGATCATTGCCCAGTTCATGGTCAGACGATCGCAGGCGTCGTACAAACCCGTTCAGGTAGCAGCCGCCATTCTCGTGGGTTCGTCCCTCGAGCTGGGGCTTGTCCCACTCGTGCTTATCGTTGGCGGAAGGCATGCTGATACCATGCTGCACCTCGGCGCGCTCATGCAGCACGGCGCGTCACGCCTGTCGGCCATGGCGTGCTTCGCCGTCGGCATTCCCTGGCTTGCGAGCTCCATCTACTGGCAGCATCGCCGCGGTGATGGTACGCCCTTCCCGCTCCTTCCGACCAGGCGACTGCTGACGGATGGACCGTACCGCTATTGCAGAAACCCCATGGCGCTGGGGGCCGTGTTCTGGCTGGCGGGTTGGGCGATCCTGGCCAACAGCCCCGCTGCCATCTTCGGCGGCGTGAGTGTGTTCGCGGCGAGCATCTTCACGTATCACAAGCTCATTGAAGAGACCGAGCTCGAGGCGCGCTTCGGGGAACGCTACAGAGAATACCGGAAGCGCACGCCATTCCTGCTTCCGTGGCGACAGAAGACCTGACGCGGGGCTTCACGTCATCGCGACGCGTCCATGAAGTCACGGACGAGTGCGGCGATCTCATTCGCCGCCGTGTCCAACGCGAAGTGTCCGGCATCGAGCACGTGCACCTGAGCGTTCGGCACGTCCCGGCGATAGGCCTCCGGCTCCGAACTGTCGAATGACATGTCGTGTCTGCCCCAGATCACCAGCAGGCGCGGTTGCGTCGCGCGCATCCAGGCCTGCCACCGCGGATAGGCCTCGACGTTCGTGCGATAGTCATAGAACAGGTCGCTCTGAATGTCGGTCTGCCCAGGCTGATTGAGAAACGCAAACTCATCGGTCCAGAGATCGGGATCGTAACGCTCCACATTGGGATCGTTCCCGACGTGGCGCGTCCGCGTGGTCGCCAGCGAGAGGAGGTTCGTACGCAGCACATTCTCGTTGGCGGCGCGATCGGCCCAGAAGGCGCGCCGCGCCTTCCAATTCGGCCCCAACCCTTCGTTGTGCGCCACCGCGTTCTGGACGATGAGCCCTTCGATCCGGTCCGGATGCATGAGCGCCAGGCGAAATCCCACCGGGCCGCCGTAATCCTGCATGTACAGTGTGAAGCGCGTGAGCCCGAGCGAGTCGGTGAAACTGTTCACGATGTCGGCGCAGTGATCGAACGTGTACGCGAACTGGCGCGGGTCCGGCCAGTCGCTGTGACCGAATCCCGGATAGTCCGGCGCCACCAGGTGATAGCGATCGGCAAGCCGCGTGAAGAGCGACTCGAACATGCGCGACGACGAGGGAAGACCGTGCAACAAGAGGAGCACCGGTGCATCTACCGGCCCCGCTTCCCGGTAAAAAATGGATAGCTCGTTGATCCGGGTCGTGCGATACACAGTCGCTTGCGGCATTGCAGTGCTCTCCCCCCAAACACGGTGTCCAGAACAAACGCCGACGCACCGTGGAAGTTCCCGCGCATCGTGATTGGCACCGCGATGATGAAAATCGTGAAATCAATGGCGGCGTCACGCGCTCGTGACGCCGAATTTTTTGCCTGCCTGTCGATTTCGCGCCCGCTCGTTCGACTATGAACAGGGAGCAGCAGTGCGCTCTCGATCGGCCCGGGAACGATTCGCAACCACACGTCGTTTGGCCCATCAACACATAACGAAGGGCAGGACAAGTATGCTGAACGAAACCGCATCGCACACGTCGCGATCGCGACGTGGATGGATCGTCGCTGGATCGGCGGCTGTGATACTGGCCACACTCGCCGCGGGCCGCGTGGTTACGGCGCGCGGGGATCCGGCACCGGCGCCGCCGCCGCTGCCGGATGTTACCGTGGCCGCGGCCATCGGCCGTGAGGTCACGGATTGGGATGAATTCACCGGACATCTCGAGTCCGTGGACATGGTGGAGGTTCGGCCGCGCGTTTCCGGTTTTGTCGAGCGCGTGGCGTTCACCGAGGGCGCCGAAGTCCACAAGGGTGATGTGCTCTTCGTGATCGACCCGCGGCCCTACGAAGCCGAGGTCGAGCGCGCGAAGGCGAACCTCGCAGAGACAGAGACGCGGCTCGCGCTGGCGCGCACGGAGGTCGCTCGTGCACAGCGGCTCGTTGCGGCACAGGCGATTTCCCGTCAGGAATTCGATGAGCGCACGAGTGCCAGCGCCGAAGGAGGCGCAAGCGTGCAGGCGGCGCGGGCGGCGCTTCGTACCGCGCAGCTCAATCTGGAGTGGACGACCGTGCGTGCGCCCATCTCCGGTCGGGTGGGTCGCGCCCAGGTGACGCCCGGGAACCTCGTGCAGGCCGGCGTCTCCAACGCGCCGCCGCTCACCACCGTGGTCTCGCTCGATCCGATCTACGTCTCCTTCGAGGGTGATGAGGCGACGTACCTCAAGGACCTGGGTCTCGCACCGTCGGCCCGCGCGCGCGGCGGCGCGCACGCGGCGCAGCGCACCGTGTACATGGGACTGGCCGACGAAGCGGGCTACCCGCACAAGGGGCACATCGATTTCGTGGACAACCGGCTCGATCCCGTGGCCGGAACGATCCGCGCGCGCGCGGTGTTCGCGAACCCCGATCACCGGCTGACGCCAGGGCTGTTCGCCCGCATCAAGCTGATCGGCAGTCATACCTATGCGGCGACGCTCATCCGCGACGACGCGGTGGGCACGGACCAGGACAGAAAATTCGTCTTCGTGCTCAAGCCTGACAACACGGTGGACTATCGCGCCATCACGCTCGGTCCGCTGAGCGACGGACTGCGCGTCGTCAAACAGGGGCTCAAGCCCGGCGAACGCGTCGTCGTCAACGGTCTGCAGCGCGTGCGCGCTGGCGTGAAGGTTCACGCGGCGCTCGCGCCGATGGTGCCTGACACACTGGACCACGCTGCTCCGTCGTCGCTCTGAGCGGCCACACCTTCGCATACCCGAAGCATCAGGGAGTACAGGCAATGCGCTTCTCGCGCTTCTTCATCGATCGCCCGATCTTCGCCGCCGTTCTGTCGATCATCGTACTCACGGCGGGTCTGCTGGCGATCGTCAATCTGCCGGTGAGCGAGTATCCGGAAGTGGTGCCGCCCACCATCGCGGTTCGCGCCGCGTATCCCGGCGCCAATCCCACGGTGCTTGCCCAGACCGTGGGAACGCCGCTCGAAGAAAGCATCAATGGCGTGGACAACATGCTGTACATGTCCTCGCAGGCGACGGCCGACGGCGTGCTCAATCTCACGGTGACGTTCAAGATCGGTACCGACGTGGATCTGGCGCAGGTGCAGGTGCAGAACCGCGTCAATCAGGCGCTGCCGCGACTGCCCGAGGAAGTGCGCCAGCTCGGCGTTACCACGCAGAAGCAATCGCCGGACCTCACCATGGTCGTGCACCTCGTGTCGCCCGACGGTCGCTACGACCCGGTGTACCTGCGCAACTACGCGGTGCTTCAGGTGAAGGACCAGTTGCAACGCATTCCCGGCGTCGGGCAGGTGATCGTGTTCGGCTCCGGCGACTACGCCATGCGCGTCTGGCTCGACCCCGACAAGGTGGCGGCTCGTGATCTGTCGGCCAGCGACGTCGTGAACGCCATCCGGGAGCAGAACCTCCAGGTGGCCGCCGGCGTCGTGGGCGCGCCGCCCATGCCGAACCCGGTGGCGTACGAGCTCACCGTGAACGCGCGCGGTCGTCTCGTCAATGAAAAGGAATTCGGCGACATCATCGTGAAGACGGGCGACAACGGTGAAATCACGCGGCTGCGCGACGTCGCGCGCATCCAGCTCGCCGCGGGCGACTACGGCATGCAGTCGCTGCTCGACAACAAGCCGGCGGTGGCGCTCGCGATCTTCCAGGCGCCGGGCTCCAACGCGCTCGCCCTGTCGCATGACGTGCGCGCCAAGATGGCGGACCTCAAGACCGTCTTCCCGCAGGGTGTGAACTACTCGATCGTCTACGACCCGACCGTGTTCGTGCGGGATTCCATCCACGAGGTGATCAAGACGCTGCTCGAGGCCACGCTGCTCGTGGTCATCGTGGTGGTGGTGTTCCTCCAGACGTGGCGCGCGTCGGTGATTCCGCTTGCGTCCGTGCCGATCTCCATCGTTGGCACCTTCGCGATCATGCTCGCCGCCGGCTTTTCGATCAACACCTTGTCCCTGTTCGGACTGGTGCTGGCGATCGGCATTGTCGTTGACGACGCGATCGTCGTCGTGGAGAACGTGGAACGACACATCGAGCTCGGACTCTCGCCACGCGAGGCAAGTCACAAGGCCATGGAAGAAGTGAGCGGACCGATCATCGCGATCGCGCTCGTGCTCTGCGCGGTGTTCGTGCCGGTGGCATTCATCAGTGGCCTCACGGGGCAGTTCTACAAGCAGTTCGCGCTCACGATCGCGTTCTCCACGCTCATCTCGGCGTTCAATTCGCTCACGCTCTCGCCGGCGCTGTCGGCGATCCTGCTCAAGCCGCACGGCGCGCCGCCCGATCGCCTCACGCGAGTGCTCGAGCGGCTCTTCGGCTGGGTATTCCATCCGTTCAACCGCGCGTTCTCAACCGGGTCGCGCCGGTACGCGAATGCGGTCACACGGCTCATCGGCCGGAGCGCGCTTCCACTTGTCGTGTACGCAGGTCTGATCGCGATCACCCTCATCGGATTCAAGCGCGTGCCGCCGGGCTTCGTGCCCACGCAAGACAAGCAATACGTGGTTGCCTACGCGCAACTGCCGGATGCCGCCTCGCTCGATCGGACGCAGGCAGTGATCAAGCGCCTCTCCGCGATCGCGAGCAGCCAGCCGGGCGTGCAGTCCACCGTCGCGTTCCCGGGCCTCTCCATCAACGGATTCGTCAACAAGCCGAACGCGGGAACGGTGTTCATCGGCCTCAAGCCTTTTGATGAACGCAAGGGCAAGGACCAGAGCGGCGCGGCCATCGTCCAGGCGCTCAATCAGAAATTCGGCGCGATTCAGGATGCCTTCATCGCGGTGTTTCCGCCGCCGGCGGTGAACGGACTCGGCGCCGTGGGCGGATTCAAGCTGGAGCTGGAGGATCGCGCCGGTGTCGGCCAGAAAGCGCTCTACGATGCCGCGCAGGCGCTCGCGGCCCGCGCCAATCAGACCGGGCAGTTCTCCGGTGTGTACAGCAGCTATCAGATCAATGTGCCGCAGCTCTTCGCCGACGTGGATCGCGACCGGGTGAAGCAGCAGGGCGTGGAGCTCAGCGACCTGTTCCAGACGCTGCAGATCTACCTCGGCTCCGTGTACGTGAACGATTTCAACCGCTTCGGCCGCACGTATCAGGTAATGGCGCAGGCCGACGCGCCCTACCGCGCGACAGCGGAAGACATCGGACAGCTCAAGGTCAGGAACGCGCACGGCGAGATGGTGCCGTTGGGCTCGCTGCTCAGCGTGAAGCAGTCGTACGGGCCGGATCAGGTGATGCACTACAACGCGTACCCGTCGGCCGACATCAACGGCGGGCCGGCGCCCGGCGTGAGCTCGGGCCAGGCCGTCGCGACTATGGAACGTCTTGCGTCGGAGTCGCTGCCCAACGGGATCGGCTACGAGTGGACGGAGCTCACGTACCAGCAGATCCTCGCCGGCAACACCGCCATTCTCGTGTTTCCGCTCTGCGTGCTGCTCGCCTTCCTCGTGCTGGCCGCGCAGTACGAAAGCTGGTCGCTGCCGCTCGTGGTGATCCTCATCGTGCCGATGTGCCTGTTCTCGGCCATCATGGGCGTGTGGCTGAGTCATGGCGACAACAATGTGTTCACGCAGATCGGGCTGCTCGTACTGGTCGGCCTCGCCTGCAAGAACGCCATCCTGATCGTCGAGTTCGCGCGCGATCTGGAACAGAAGGGACATGACCCGGTGCATGCGGCGCTCGAAGCTTGCCGCATCCGGTTACGGCCGATTCTCATGACGTCGTTCGCGTTCATCATGGGCGTGGTGCCGCTCGTACTGGCGGCGGGCGCCGGCGCCGAGATGCGTCACGCGATGGGCGTGGCGGTGTTCTCCGGCATGCTCGGCGTGACGTTCTTCGGACTTCTTCTCACACCTGTGTTCTACGTCGTGGTGCGCGGACTCGTTCGTCGCCGCGCAGCTGCGCCGAGCGTGCGTCCCGCGGCTGTCGGTGTTCTTTCGCCGCACACGGGATCATTCGCCGCGCCGACGGATGGAGGCATCAATGCATAGACTGTCACGGATGCTCGCCGCGGGCGCGCTGTTCGCCGTCGCCGCGTGCGTGAGCTCGCCCAGGTATCAGCCGCCCACGGTCGTCGTGGCGCCGGCGTTCCGGGCGCTGGCTGACTCGGCATCCACCGCGCTCGTGGTGTCGCGCGACTCCACCACGGCGCCCCTGCCGCTGGCCGGCGCCGCGCCGGGCGCGAGCGTTCCGGTCGTCGCCGATTCGATCGTGCCGCCTCACGATGGCGCGGACAGCGTGCCTGTCGCGATACCGGTTCGCGGATCGCTGAGCGCCGAGCCGCCCGATACCTCCTTCTGGGTTGGCCTTGGCGACAGTACACTCCTGGCGCTCGTGAGTGAGGCGGTGCGCGCAAGTCCCGATGTGCATGCGGCGCAATCGCGTCTGCTCGCGGCGCGCTCCTCACGACGGCTGTCGGCGCTCGATTTGGCGCCGACGGTCACGGCCGATGCGAGCGTCGCCCGGCAGCAACTGTCGGCCGCGCAGTTCCCGGGCACCACGGGTGTGCTGCCGCGACAGGACCTCTGGGATGCGGGATTCGATGCGTCGTGGGAGCTGGACATTTTCGGTCGTGTGAGCCGCACCGTGCGCGCCGGACGCGCGCTCGAGGAGTCGGCGACGGACGAGGTTCGCGATGCCCAACTCAGTCTCGCGGCGGAGGTGGCGCGAACGTACTTCGAGCTGCGCGGTGCGCAGAGTGAGCTCGCCGTCGCCAACCGGAACGCCGCCAATCAGCGCCGCACGATGCAGCTCACCGAGCGGCGTCTCTCGGCTGGGAGCGGTACCGCATTCGATGTGGAGCGCGCGCGCGCCGAGCTGAATCTCACACTGGCGGCCACACCGGACATCGAATCGCGCATCGCGGCGAGTCGCTACCGGATCGCGGTACTGCTGGGGCGTTCACCGGAGAACCTGCCGCCGGCGCTCCTCACTGTGGCCGATCTGCCGCCGCTGCCTGACACCGTGCGTGTCGGCTCGCCGGCTGATCTCGTGCGCCGGCGGCCGGACGTGCTGAGCGCCGAGCGGCAACTGGCGGCGCAGACGATGCTCGTTGGAGCGGCGCAGGCCGAGTATCTGCCGCGTGTCAGTCTTGCGGGGAGTGTCGGGTATACGTCGCCGACCTTCGACGCGCTGGGGAACACCGGTACGCCGCGTTACTTCATTGGCCCGGTGCTGTCGTGGCCGTTCCTGGATCTGGGCCGCGTGAAGATGCGCGCCGATGTCGCGCGAGCCAATGCGGACGAGGCGCGTGCGCGGTACACATCCGCGGTGCTGGGCGCGATCGGTGAGGCCGAGACCGCCATCGTCTCATACGATCGCTCGCGGGCGCGTCTGGGCAGTCTGAGCGAGGCCGTGCGCGCCAGTACGCGCGCGCTCGACCTTGCCCAACTCCGCTACGAAGCTGGCGAAACCGACTTTCTGCAGGTGCTGGACGCGCAGCGGACGCTGCTGAGCGCGGAGAGCGAGCTGGCAACGGGACGCACGAGCGCGGCAACGGCGCTCGTGGCAGTGTACAAGGCGGTGGGCGGGTCGTGGCCGAGCCGGTGACCGTTCCGTCGCGCGATTGCTCCGATCTCGAAGAGGAGACTTGCTGCTCTCAGCACACCTGCTCCGCGAACGCAATCGCCCTGGCGCGAAAGCTGTAGAGGTGCTGCATGCGTAAACTCACGACCCGCGCGTGCGATCCGGTCGAACACCTGAACGCGCCTGAACGCATCGCAGGCTATCTGGACGCCGCGCTCGAAGACGGTGATCCCGCGATCGTGACCGCCGTTGTTCCGAGTGGCGTCATCGTCACCTGAATCGACCTGGCACCGCGACGAAGCTCGACACGTCGCGTCGCCGGTGTCGGGTTGAACAGTCGAACGCGAAGTCCGCCCGTCACCGATTGCACTGAAGCGACGATGACGTCCGGGTCACTGATCGTAATTTGCTCCGCGGGATCTTCCGCCGCCGGCGCCACGATCAGCGGCTGACTCTCGCCGATGCCGAACCGCTCCGCCGCTGCAGCATCCCACGCGCCGTGCGGCCGCACGGCATACCGGAACGTGATCGGCCCCGACTGGTCTGCCTTGAAGTTCGTGTGCCAGTAATTGTTCATCGCGTAGGAGAAGAGGAGCTGCGTGGGGGGCAGCGCGCGCAGCCACGACGTCGTCCCGTCGTCGTGATGCCAGTCCTCCGCGGTCATCCCACCCAGCTCCACGAGCGGCGCATCGAGTGTAGCCCACGTGACGCCGATGCTGTCGTTGGACACGTCCGCCCAGCGATCCGCGGTGAGCACGTTGCGATTGGCGCCGGGAAGCTGATCGGAGTCCGGGCGCACGATGGCCCATGGCACGTCGAGGCGCACCTGGCCATCCGGCACCAGGAACGGGAACCCAATGTGCACCGCCTCCTTCGTGCGGACTGCGCTCTTGTCGATCGTCGCGGAGATCTCGACCACATCGGATCCGCTGCTCACGCGATACGTGCGCGTAAGCGATCGAGCGCCGGGCGCGCCGGACGTCACGGTGAGCGAGGCGACCAGCGGACCCGAATCGAGCACGGTAACGCGGACGCCACGCACTCCCACCGCGGCAGCGGAGGATCGTCCCGGTACATACCGGTACTCGGCCCACCCGCCATGTGTGCGATCCACGAGCTCGTGCCCCCGCCACCGCACGCTCGCGAGCGCGCCGGTTACTGTGTCCACGGATGCCGTGATGGTGCCGTTCCAGATGGAGTCTCCCGCGGCATGGGCCGTGTCGAGCGGCGCGGCCGGGCGCGCGCCTGCCGCCAGCAGATAACGCGCATGGCCGAGTGGCGGAACAGCTTCCGCGAGAACGGCGAGACTTCCGTCGCGCAGACGCTGCGTCGGCACGGCGCGGCCTCCGGCAGTCGAGAGCACATCGGTGTGGGCGAGAGAATCGGGAACGGTGACCACACCGGAGCGCGACCACGAACTGGTGTTGAACACGTCGAGTGCATTGCCGATGGAACGCCGTCCCAGCGCCGAGTCGAGCAGCGCGCGCGAGGTGCTGTCGGCCGATTCGGCGAAGCCACGCTTGACCGCCCACTGCGCCAGCACGAACGGATCGTCCGGCGCACTGATGCTGCGGTCGGCACCCCAGGTGTGCTCCGTGTAGAGCAGGACGTCGCGCCAGGCCGGCCACCACGCAGCAGTGTCGCAGGCGTCGCCGCGCAACATCGCGCACAACGTGCCCGCCTGCGTGAGCCGCTCGGCGGCGTTGCGGCTCAGCGCGGTCTCCCGCGCCGTTGACTGTGCGCCGTCTTCCCAGTACCCGGTGAGGTCGCCGCGCACCCGGCGGAGCTGCTTCGCGTAGCGATGTTCGAAGTCGGCGAACATTTGCGGCAGCGTTCCGATCACCACGTGCGGTGACACGTACGTCCGGTTCCAGCGGCGCACCGCGTCGGGCAGGAGCGAGTCCACCGAGCCGTTGTCGCCCGTCGTGTAGCGCACCTGCACGATGCGCCAGGGATATCGTGCGGCGGCGAGCGAATCCATGTATTCAATGAGGCCGCCCTGGTCGGCGAGTCCGGGCCAGCCGCGCCGCCTCCCGTGGAACCAGGAGTAGCCACGGCCGGCGATCATCACGAGCACCGAATCGCGGCCCGAGGGCGACATCCAGTAGAATGCGCTGTCACCCCAGGTCTGGAGCAGCCGCCCGATGCGGTCCCCACCGTCGGGCGAGCCCGGCACGTAATTCGGTCCGCTCGACAGATAGCGAATGCCGTTCTGCGCCAGCATGGGCACGACGCCCCAGGTGAATCCCGGCACGTCAGAGGTGATGGCCGTGTTGATCGGGATTCCATAGCGGCGCCGCAGCTCGCTGGCGTAGTGCACGGACCACTCGAGCTCCTCGGGGCGCGAGAGCCCGGTCATGAGATTGGCGTAGAACGCGTTGAGGGAGAGAGTCCCGTCTCTTGCCGCGGCGAGCAGTGTGTCACGCAGCGCGGCGCCGGATGTGTCGAGCAGGCCTTCCATGGGCCAGAGCCCTTCGACGTTCCAGTGGAAGCGCGCATCCCTCGGATACGACGCGGTCTTCCGCGCCAGCGCGATCCCAGCGCGGTACGTCTCCTGGTGACGACGCCGGGCATCCTGCTGCAGGACGTTGTATCCGATGTCGAGATGCGCGTGGGGAATCAGGTAGATCGTCCGGGGAATGACCGGTGCGAGAGGAAGCGCGTCCCAGCGCACCGTCCTGCGGTCCGCCGTGAGCGTCACCGCGACGCGCGTCGGTCGCGTCACTTGCGGAATCGGGACCTCGAGGACATTCCATCCCTCGGCGACGGCGGCCGTGAGTCGCTGCGCGCCATTCACCGAAATGGCGACGCCCTTGCTCGCGGCGAGACTCCAGATGCCGACGCGGAGCGACTGCTGCGCACCATGTGCACCGCGCAAGAGCGCTTGCTCGCCGGAGAGCCGGGCGACCGGTGCCACGGGATGCGTGAAGGTCATGTACCACGCCTGACTGCCCGCACTCTCGCCCGAGACGCGAAGCGTCGCCGGTGCACCGCGTTCGAGGTCAGCGAGCGGGACGCGCATCGTCACGAGTCCGTTCACGTCTCCGGCCCAGTCCACGAGCAGCGTGTGAAAGCTGAACGTGGAACCGTCGCGGCCGCTGATGCGCCAGTCAGTCGGCGTAGCGGAGAGTGGCGACGGAATCGTGAACCACGGCCGCCCGTTGAGCGAGAGCGTGAAGCGGTGCTGCGTGGTGCCCGCGTCCACGACGTCCATTGACGCCATCCAGCGGAAGGTGACGAAGGGCCCCGCGGCAGAATCGGGAACGGGAGCCGTGCGCCATTCGATGAAGCGGGTGCTGTCGGCGGAGCGAACGAGCAGGGAAGTGGTGATGAGGGGGCTGGCGGTGTGATAGCTGAACCGTTCGCCGGCAATGGTGCTCTCGTAGCCCTCGACGTAAGGGGAGGGGACGTCGGGCCAGGGTCTTGTTTGCGCCTGCTGAGCGTCGTCGGCGACAAGAGCGAGCCAGTGCCCATTGGGGCTGATCGCAAGCCGGGAGATGTGTGCGAGTCCGTCCGGCGCGAGATCGGCAGCCTGCCGCCATGCGGTTTCCCCGCGCCGGAGCGTGTAGAGCTTCGAGCCCGAGCCGGTGATGGCCACGCCAGTGGACGTCCACACCACGTACGTTGCGCCATTGGGCAGTGGCGCGATCAACGTGACCTGTGGTGCAGCGGTGACCCCATTGATCGAGAGTCGCTCGAGTGTCAGCGAGCCGTCCGGCTGGCGCTGAACGAACGAGACCGTGTCAACGGACATTGGCGACAACGATCGATCGATGTCGCGTGCGACGGTATCGGCGCGCTCTGTCTTCGTGTCCACGACCTGCAGCGTGGTGGGAGCGCCAAGGACGTACACGGCAACGTGTGTGGCGTCGAGCCAGACGTGATAGCCCACCGGTTTGACGCTCCGCAGGACGAGCGCGGGTTTGCTGCCATCGAGCGCGAAGCTCCAGAGGCGCTGCGTCGAATCGGCCTCGACGCGCACGACCGACATGCGCCGGCCACCCGGCATGCGCGTCGGCGAGTACTCGCTTTCTCGTGTCTTCGTGATTCGAGTGGTGCGCCTGGTCGCGATATCGTAGCGGTAGATGTCGGCCTGGCCGTCCTGCCGAATCGACGTGAAGAACACGGCGCGCTCGTCGGCCATGAACGCGGGCTGGTTGTCGTAGCCGGCGCGACGAGTGATGTTCTCGGGGGAGAGAAGCGCGATCCCGGTTGGCGAACGATCGGTGACTTCCAGGCCGGCGAGATACACGTCCGTGCCGGGGACGCGCTGGGCAGCAGCGCGCTGGAACAGCAAGCCGCTGAGCAGCAGGGCGATCGCGGTGGCGCGCCTCATGGTGTAACGACGTTCGCTTTGCGCAGCATCCATCGGTAGAGCCACACCACCAGCAGCACGAACGCGATCACGCCGAGCCACGGCGCGGGAGCGAACGTCTCCCTGACCAGCGCAATCGGCGCGTCGGTCGAGAGTCCCACGATGAGGCCGGCGTTCACGACACCCCACACGCTCTCGCCGACAATGAGCCCCGACGCCACCAGCGTACCCAACTGCTCGGCGCGTTCCGGGTTCGGCGCAGTGCGCACGCGCCGGCTGTACCAGTGTGACAACACGGCGCCAACGACCACCGCAAAGGTAGCCGACATGGGGAGATAGATCCCGATCCCCACGGCGAGCGGCGGGATGCGCAGCTTGTGCATCGCACCCAGCGCCTCATCCAGCAGAATGAGCGCAATGCCCACGAGCGCCCCAATGCCGATCATCGACCATTCGAGGTTTCCGCCAATCACGCCCTTGGCGAGCGCGGAGATGAGCACGGCCTGTGGTGCGGGCAGCGGATTCGGGGCGAGGACGCCCACGTTGGCGGCACCGGCAAAGCCATAGGCGTGTGCGAGCAGATTGAGCACCCATGGCACCACCGCGGCGCCGGCGGCTACGCCAACAATCAGCGCGATCTGCTGTCGCATGGGGGATGCGCCCACGAGCTGGCCGGTCTTGAGATCCTGCAGGTTGTCGTTGGAGATCGTGGCGCAGGCGAACACAATGGACGTGACGAAGAGCGAGATGGCCACGAGAGCCGGACGTTCGCCACCAGTGGGATGGATGACGAGCATCAGGATGGATGCACAGACCACGATCGAGAGAATGCCCACGCCGGAGATCGGGCTGTTCGACGACCCGATCAACCCCGCCATGTAGCCACAGATTCCGGCGATTATGAATCCGACGATCAGGACGAACGGGACGGCAATCACCGTGAGGATCACGGCGTCGTGCGCGAGTACCGTGGAGCGAGCGAAGGTGAATGTGAGCAATCCGGCAAGCACCGCACACGCCGCAGCGAGCACCGCGATCCAGCCCGGAGAGAGATCGCGATCGTCGTCGCGCGCAATGCCTGACCGGCGTGATCTGGAGAGCGTACTGGCGAGTCCTGCAATCACCGGCTTCGCAAGCGTGCCAAGCGTGTAGATCGCGGCAATGCCAATCGCGCCTGCGCCGATGAAGCGCACCTGGGTGCCCCAGACGGCGCTCGTGTGCGCGGCCAGCGTCGTGCCGGCAGCAGCGGGCTGCATCGCGGTGAGAATCGGAACGGCGATGCCCCAGGAGATAATGAATCCCACGAGCATCGCCATCCCCACCGAGAGCCCCACGAGCTGACCCGCTCCCAGTAGCGCAAGTGACCACGCGATGTCGTACCCGCTCGAAGCTGTTGCGCCCAGGCGAAAGAAGCCTGTCAGCGTACCCGCGATGATGCGCGTGCTGGAAAGAATCGCGAGCCCGGCCGAAGCCACCGCGCCCAGGATGACTGCGACGAGCCCTTCCCGGGCCTGGCCGGTATCGTCGCGCGTCTCGCCACGCGTGCCCGATCCGACCTTGAGTACTTCTGCTGCCGCGACGCCTTCGGGGTACGGCAAGTCCGACGTGGTGACGAGCGCGCGGCGCAGCGGGATTGTGAACAGCACGCCGAGCACGCCCCCGCTCAGGCAGATGAGAAAGGATTGCCAGAAGGGGAAGCCCGTCCACCATCCGACGATGACAAGGCCGGGCAGGACAAAAATGATGGAGGAAAGCGTGCCGGCCGCCGAGGCGACCGTCTGGACGATGTTGTTCTCGAGGATCGACGAATCCTTGAACGCGCTGAGTACACCCATCGAGATCACCGCCGCCGGAATGGACGACGCGAAGGTGAGTCCCACCTTGAGGCCAAGGTAGACGTTGGCGGCGGTGAACAGCAGCGTGATCAGCGCGCCAAGGACCAGCCCGCGGAGCGTGAGTTCTCTGGGTTTCATGAAGTGATCGAAGCGTGGTGAGACACCATACTACGTGGGGACGCAGAGGCGACGTCGCGCCTGAGTTACCATCCACGTCGGCGCATGAGTGGTTCCGGCCCGCCCTCAATGTCTGGCGTGGGACCTGCGCCGGCAAGCGCATCTCGCCTGCGGAGTCGTTTCCTCGACGAGGTGAATCGTACCGCCGCGAGCTTGGAGATACCGGCCAGCCCAGGCCTTCGCCTGCGTGTGGGTCCTTGCCTGGTCCGTCTCGTGAGTCCCGCCGTCCTGTTGACTGGCATCCGCCGTTCACGCGCAGCATCCAGCTTCGCCTGAGCTTGCGGATTCACGCTCCATGGCGCAATTCTTTGTCGCATCCGTCCATGACTGATCCCACGTCGTCATTCGAGAACGCGAGCGTCGCCGCACTGCTCGCCAAACGCAGCCGCGACGATCGCGACGCGCTGCTCGACGAGCTCGTGTCTGTCCTCTCGGACATCGTACCCGGCGTGCATGTCGAGCGCGCGTTGCTGCGGCGCCACGTCACCGCCATCCGCCTGCCCATTGGTGGATACGGCTACGTGCTGAAACGAAGCACGAACGGTTCCTTCGAGGCGAGCCGCCAGCAGGAAGTGCGCGGCGTCGTGGTCCGCACGGTCCCTATGGAAATCGACGCCTTTCTCGAGGAGCTGGGACTGGCGCTCGACGTCGAGCTGCGGCGAACGGACCGGGGACGCAAGGCGCTGGAAGCGTGGTTGAATTCGACACCCTCCTGAACAGTTCGACACCGGACGTCATTCGCCGCCGAGCCAACCTCACGATACAGGAGTGCACATGCCAGACTACGTACCCGGATCCACCGCGAATCTGCCGACGGGCGCCGCCGAGCGACTGCGCGCGATGCGCGGCACCGGGGACCGCCCCGCCTTCTTCACGAGCGACCTCACGGTGGACGAGTTCCTTCTCGTCGAACAGGCTGGTTTCGAAGCGCTCGGTCTCGTGCTGGGCTCGTCCATTTATCACGTCGGCTTCCAGTGGCAAAAGTGGAACGTGAGCCAGGAGCTCGGCGTGCTGACCAAGGCCATGTTCGAGGCACGGGAGCTCGCTGTGACGCGCATGGAAGAAGAGGCGGATCTGCTCGGCGCCGATGGCGTGGTCGGCGTTCGCCTCGTGTTCAAGCAGTACGCCATGGATGAAGGCGTGCTGGAGTTCCAGGCGATTGGCACCGCCATCCGGCATCGCGAGCGGACCGGCAGTTTCCGTACGAAGGACAATCGCCCATTCACGTCCGACCTGAGCGGCCAGGATCTCTGGAAGCTCGTGCGGGCGGGCTACCGGCCGGTCAGTCTCGCGATGGGAGCGTGCGTCTACCACATCGCGCACCTGAGTTTCATGCAGGTGCTCAAGCAGGCCGGGCGCAATCAGGAAATGAAGATTTACACCGACGCCACCTATGCCGCGCGCGAGCTTGCGCTGGAGCGCATGCAGGCCGAGGCGGTTGAACGCGGTGGCGCCGGCGTCGTGGGCGCGCGGGTCGAAGAGTCGAACTGGGGGTGGGGCGCCAACGCGATCGAGTTCTTTGCCGTGGGAACGGCGGTCGTCAAGGTGAGCGATGCCGCGGACCGCCCGCCGCTGGACGCCGTGCAGCAGGTGGTGACGTTCGACGACAAGGGGTGAACGCCACCGTCACGGATTCTTTCCCTTCAGCAATTCTGCGAACAGATCCGTTGCTCTCGGGTCGCCGGACTGGCCCAGCCAGAACAATGCCTTGCTCCGCAGCTCGGCGTTGCGGTTGGTCCGGGCCACGCGAATGAGCGCGGGTACGCCGACGTCATGCGGCTGCTGTGAGAGCGCGAAGATCGCTTCCGCGCGCACGTCGTCGCGGTCGGACTTCGTGTCGCTGTCGCGATCGCCGAACAGTGCCCGCTGATTCACGACGGCCGCCGTGGCCTGGCTCAGCCAGAACATGGCGCTCGCATGCGTCGCGCGCGGTAGCGAGTTGTCACGGGCGATGGAGAGCAGCGCGGGCCAGGGGGTGACGCTGTCCGCGAGCACTGCGGCGAGAATCGCCTGGTCGCCCACCTGGCCGCGATCTCCTCGACGCGCCAGGTCGAGGAAGTAGTTCGCACTCTCGGTAGCCGAAACCAGGCCGAGGTCGTGTACGTCGGCCGCGGAATCACTGCCGCCGACGAAGACGCGGGCGCGCTCGACCGTACCCCCGTGCACCGTGAGCACGGTGCGCACCGGGCCCGGCTCGCACCAGTCGCGCCAGTTGCGGGAGTCGCTGGATGATGAGACCTCGCCGATGACGCTGTGCCCGCCGGTGCCGATGCTGCCACGCCCGTTCCCGCACACGCCGTTGCGCGACGCGAAGCGCAGTTGTACCCGGCCGTCGCGTACCGCTGCGATGCGCTGAGCGAGCGACTGGGCATGAATCACGGAGGAGCCCGCCAGGACGGCGCCTGTCACGATGATGATCGCGATGTTTCGCATTGTCCCGTTCCTCGCTCAATGCTCGAGAATGGACGCCAGGAACGATGCCACCCGCGGATCGTTCTTCTGGCCGAGCCAGAACATTGCCTGCTTGCGCAGCTCGTAGTCGTCCTGGGAGCGCGCGATGTTCATGAGCGCGTCCGTGGACGCCGAATCGCTCCGTTGCGAGAGCACAAAGATGAGCTGCTTCCGGAGCTCGTGGTCGCCGAGCTGCCGGTAGAGGTCAACCAGCTCGGACGTGGGTGTCCCGGTCTGCCCGGCCCAGAACAACGCCTGCTTGCGCGTGTGCATGCCGGCGGCCGCATCCCGCGCGATCGCAATGAGCGCCGGCGCGCCGCTGCTGTCGGGGAGCTGCGACAGCACGAAGACGGCCTGTTGCCGCATGGCGTCCTCGTCGGCAGTGTCCAGCGCGATCGCGCGCACTGGCTCGAGGACACCAGGCTCACCTGCCTCTCCCGCCCAGAAGAGCGCGCGCTTGCGCACATCCGTGGGGCGCGCCCGGTCCCGCGCGAGCGAGAGCAGGGCGGGGGAGATCGTGGTGCTGTCGGCCAGCGCGGCAGGGAGGATCGCATCCGCGGCCACGCGCTCCGGGGTGTTTGCGGCGCGTGCGAGAGACAGGAAGTACTCCACGGCGTCGTGGGTGCTCACGGTACCGAGATCGGTCACGGCGGCGGTGCCGCTGTCACGCGGCTCGCCGACGTACGTCCGCAGGTGCGTCACGGCGCCGTTCGCCACGGTGAGTCGTACGCGCACCGGTCCGTGCATGCAGCGGCCATTCCAGTGATCGTCGCTCCGGAAGGAGAACGACCGATCTCCGTCACCACACACATCAGGGCGGGAGGCGAAGCGCACCTCGGCGTCGCCGTTCACGGCACTCACGCGCTGCGCCAGCGGCTGCTGCGCACGCGCGCCGGCAGAAACAAGGATGATCGCCGGGAGCGCGACCCAGGCGGCGAGCTCAGAGCGAGTCATTGCTGATGATCTCCTCGAGAAGTTGGCGCACGCGCGGATCGTTGCGCTGGCCGAGCCAGAAGATGGCCTTCTTGCGCAGCTCCGTGTCAGGATCGTGCCGGGCAATGTCCACGAGCTTGTCCGTGGCTTCGGGCTCGCTGCGCTGTGACAGCACGAAGATGACCTGCTCCCTGAGCTCGCGATCCTTGAGGCTCGCGTACATGGATGACACCTGGGCGATGGACACGCCGCTCTGGCCCGCCCAGAAGAGTGCCTTCTTGCGCACCTCCACGCTCTGCTGGGGGTCGGCCGTGAGCTTGAGCAGCCATTGCTGGTTCTCGGCGCGATCGCTGCCGCCCTGCGAGAGCGCCTGGATGACCTGCTCCTTGAGGCGCTCGCTCTTGAGCGTCGGGAAGAGCTCGCGCAGGTAGGCCATGTCGGCTGACCGGCCCCGGAAGTTCCCAAGCGCGAAGATGGCGCGCGCCTTGATGTCCTCCGATTCCCCGGGCCTGGTGACGAGATCTCGGAGGATCTGGCCAGCCTGCGTCCCCTCATGCTGCGAAAGCGCGAAGATCGCTTTTTCCTGCAGGTCCTCATCCGTCGTGGCACGGAGGATGGAATCGAGCAGCGCCACGGAACGGTCTCCCGGTACCTGGCCAAGCCAGAAGACCGCCTGCTGCCGCACGTCGGCCGACGGATCTGTCCGCGCGACGTCGAGCAGGATGTTGGCGCTTTCGTCACCCCGCTGCTGCGCCACGATGAACACTGCCTTGCGGCGCAGCGACTCGGAGCAGGCGTCGCGACGCGCGAGCACCTTCCTGAGCACGGGGAGGGCCTGCTCCGCGTTCATCTGCATGAGCGCGTTGAGCGCCGCAGTGCGAATGTCGTCTTCTTCAGGTGGACATCCGCTCACGGCGGAGTCCGCGGTGCGGCGAATGTCGGCCGCGTATTGCGAGTCGCCGCGCTTCGCGAGCTCGCCGTGAATGCGGGTTTCCAGTGCGGCCGCATCGCCGTGTGTAGCGGCGGAAGGGAAGCGTTCTTTCTGGGCAGCGAGACTCTCCAGCGCGGTATGGAGATCATCCGTGCCACCGCGGCGGTAGAGCGCGAAGGCCTGCCAGTAGAGCGCGTCACCGGCGTAGGCCGACGTGGGGTAGCGTTGCGCGATGCGATTGAACAGTTCTGCCGCGCGCCGGTAGTCGCCGTCGTTCAGCGCCTTGCGCGCGGTGCGGTAGAGCGAGTCCGCCGTATCGGCCGGGAATGCAGCAGGCGGCGGTTCGGTGCGAAACCCCTCCGCGCTGGCGGGGACCGCGTGATACCCGATCCGTGGCGAGCCACCCACGCTGGTGGCGGCGAGCAGGGCAAGGACAGCGGTCAGTCTCATCATGGAGCGTTCTCCTCAGGTGCCGGACGAGCGCGCCGCGCCCGAGCCTGCCGGGGTGGCGCTGCGAATGCGGGACATCACGTCGCGAGTGCGCAGCGACTGGTCGATCAGATTGAGTTCATCGCGCACCATGCCCGGCGCGCTGTGTTGCTCGGCGCGAAGCTGCGTGATCTGGGTGAGCACGAGCTCCAGATCGCCGAGCAGATTGTGGAGCCGCGGATCGCTGGCGCCGGGCGAGTCGAGCAGGAGCCGGGTGGTGCCGAGCAGGTCTCCGGCCCACGCCGTGACCTGCGGGTCCACCGTGCCGCGTTCTGATTCAGCGCGGAAGGACGTGAGCAGCGCCTCCGCGCGGCCCAGGTGCTCCACGGTGAATGCGGCGTACGCGGCGCGTGAGTCCGGCGCCGGGGATCTGAGCTGCGGCGATACGCCGCGCGGGGTTGACGAGGTGAGCGCGTCGGCTGCCGGCTGTCGCTGCTGCTCAGGTTCCCGCTGTTGCTGCTGTTCCTGCCGCTGTTGCGCGACACGCTGCGGTTCGACGCGCTGCCTGAGCTCGTATCCAATGCCGACGCCCAGCACGAGTGCGGCGGCGAGAGCGGCGCCGGCCGCCCAGATGAGCCGCCGGTGCGTGATCGCCTGCACGGATCCGGCGCGCCGCGCGCGCAGTTCAGCGTCCACGCGCGTCCACATCTCCTCGCGCGGCACGTTTGCCGGCGGCGCATTGTACGCGCGCGCCTCGCGCTGCAGGAATTGCTCGAACTGGTCGTCCGTCATGCCGTCCATTCTCCCGCGTAGTCCGCCAGCGCGACGCGCAGCCTGGCGCGCGCCCGCGACAGTTGCGCCTTCGACGTGCCGGGTTGGAGCCCGAGCGCGCTCGCGATTTCCTCGTGTGTGAATCCTTCCACGTCGTGCATCACGAACACCGTGCGATATCCCGGTGACAGGGCATCGATTGCTTCCTTGAGCCGCTGTTTCAGATCGGGCTCGGCGCGACGGCCGGGAATTCCCTGGTCGCGCGCGTCATCCAGATCTGTTTCCCGTGCGTGCAACAGCTTCACCTTGCGCAATCCGTTGAGCGACACCGACACGGCAATGGCGTGAAGCCACGTGGCGAATGTGGAGTCGCCGCGGAAGTCCTGCAGCCGGCCGAATGCGCGGATGAACGTGTCCTGCGTGAAGTCCTGCGCGAGATCGTCCGTTCCGGCGAGCCGGTAGGTGAGCCGATACACGCGGTCGACGTGCGCATCGTAGAGCGCGCGTTCGGCCGCCGGGTCACCCGCTTTGGCTCGTGTCAGGAGTTCGAATTCGTCCACCGGACCTCATTGCGCCGGGCGTGCGATCTGGTCGTTCGTGAGACAGAAGAAGGCCGGAAACGGTTGCGTGCCCGTCGCCGGCCCTCTTCCCCGGTCTTCCACGACACTCGATGTCAGTCACCCGTGCCCGGAGCGCGCTGCGCACTCGTGGCGGTCGCCGCGCTTGCCGGCCACACGTTGTCCTTCAGATCACGGTCGGGAAAGCGACCCTCCGGATCGAGCGTGATCTTCGTGATCTTGCGTGATCCGAAATCCAGCGTCGCGGTGAACGTGCGGCTGTCCCGGAACCAGACATCGACGGGATACGTCACGATGGCCGTCACGCTGTCCTGCATGACGCTGTTCTTCATGGGCCGGATCTTCGCCCTGCCGGGCGCGAACTCCACGGCGAGTACCACCGGCGACGGCATCTCGCCATCCTGCCGCACGACCACGGTGGTGCGTGAACCGTGCGTACTCACCGATTGAATCGATCCATCCACCGCCTCGGTGGTGAAGAGCCAGTAGTACCAGAACCAGCCGAGGTCGCGGTGCAGGGCGTGATCCATGAAGAAGGCATAGTCCCAGGGTGACGGGTGCTTGAACCGCCACGCCTTCGCGTACTCGCTCATCGCGCGCCACACCGCGGTGTCGCCCACGATACCGCCCAGCATGGACAGCATGAGCGGCGCCTTGCCGTAGGCCTGGAAGGAATACATGGGACCCCCATAGTTCGCATCCCACATGAGGGGTGCCTCGCGCTCGTTGCCGCTCGTGCGGCCGTAGCGCTCGCCGAGTCCGTCGAGCTTTGGCGGCTCGTGCTGCCGGTCGGCCGCCGAGAGGATGTTCATGTACTGGTTGAATCCTTCATCCATGAAGCCGTACCACGTCTCGTTGGTGCCGACCATCATGGGCCACCATTGATGCCCGATCTCATGGTCCGCGGCGCGCGCGCTGGACATGATGAAGGAGGGATACTCCATCCCGAGCTCCGGGCCATCGACAATGGTGAGTCCCGGAAACGTGTAGGGCATCCAGAGCTTCGAGTAGAACTCGAGCGCATGGCGCGCGATTGCGCCGGCTTCGGCATAGGCCTGGGCATGACCCGGGAGATACATGATGTTGACGGGAATGCTCCCCCTGCCCGGAATCGGGGCGAGCGTAGCATCCCAGACGTACTGATTGGACGTGCCCCACGCGAAGTCGCCGGCGGTGTCAGCCGTGAAATGCCAGACCAGGCGGCTGCCCGGCGTGCCCAGCGTGGACTTGCCGGGCCCGCGATCGTCGGGGCCGGCAATGGTCTGCTGCGTGTCCGATGCCGTGAGGTGGGCCAGACGCTCGCGCTCCGTGGCCGTCAGCACCTCCTGCGGATTCTGCAGCACACCCGTGGCGCCGACGATCCAGCCGGCGGGCATGTCGAGGTGCACATCGAAGTGGCCGAAGTTGTTGTAGAACTCGGACGGGCCGAGGTATGGGTCGGTGTCCCAGCCGCCCTGGCGCAGGTCGTCGAAGACGGCGACGCGCGGATACCACTGGCCCACCTGATACAGCGTGTCGGCCCAGCGCCCCATGCGAATGCCGCGCGTGGGCGCCACGACCTTCGGAACGCGGAAGTGCCACTCGGCGCCGATGGTGGCGGTGCCATGCGCGGGCACCGGCGTGGGGAGCTCGATGCGCGCGGCGGTCAGATCGAGGCCGCGAGCGAGCAGCGTGGTTGGAGGCGGCGGTCCTCCATTGCCCGTGCGCAATCGTCGCACCGGCGGCGGTGGGTTGAGATCCACGTTCGCGCCGTTGACGGTGAGTTTCGTGACCTGCATGCCATCGGTGATGTCCGTGACGACTTCCGCGCGGGGCACATTGGCGGAAAACAGATTCTGATCGAGGCGCAGCACGATGGAGTGCATCGTGGAGTCGCTGTTGTTGTGGATTACGGCGGTCTCCGTGCCGCTGATGGATTCGGTGGCGGAGTCGAAGCGCGCATTGATGGTGTAATCCATCCAGAGCTGCCAGTAGTGCGGCCCCGGGCGTCCCGAGGAATCGCGCGTGCCGGCAGCGAAGGCGCGCCGGATCATGTCGGTCATGGGGATGTCGCGGCGCACGGCGCGCTGGGGAAGGGGAGTGGACGCGGTGGCGCGCTGCGCGATGGCGGCGCGATTCATCACCATCAGCGCCGCGACCAGCGCGAGCGCGACATGCACCTTGCGAATCATCCTTCGAGCTCCTGAATTGGAAGAGGCCGCCAGAGCGCGGCGAATGCATTTTGCGTGGAACGATAGTGTGAACGGACGCCGGGTGTCAGCCCGGCTGCTACAATACGTGGAGCGAACAGCGGAGGATGCGGGCCGTGTCACAGAGACCGAGTACAGTGTCGTCCGAGCTGCCGGAGTCCTTCCAGACGCACGTCCCGGCTCGCCTCGACCGCCTGCCGTGGTCCGGCTTTCACTGGCTGGTCCTCATCGCGCTCGGTATCACGTGGATCCTCGACGGCCTCGAGGTCACGCTGAGTGGCGCGGTGAGCGGTGTGCTGCAGGACCCCGCGGTGATGAACTTCAGCCCGACCGAAATCGGCGCCATCGCTTCGACGTACCTCACCGGCGCGGTACTCGGATCGCTGCTGTTCGGGTATCTCACGGACCGCTTCGGGCGCAAGAAGATGTTCTTCCTCACCCTGAGCGTATATCTGCTCGGCACGCTGCTCACCGCATTTTCGTGGGACGCGGTTAGCTTCGCGCTCTTCCGATTCATTACCGGAGCGGGCATCGGCGGCGAATACGCGGCGATCAACTCCGCGATCGATGAACTGATCCCGGCAACCTACCGTGGCCGGGCCGAGCTGATCGTGAACGGAAGCTATTGGATCGGTGCCGCAGTGGGATCGGCAGCCACGCTGATCATTCTGGACCCCGCCATTCTGCCGCCTGCACTGGGATGGCGCGTGGGATTCGGCGTGGGCGCAGCGCTCGGCCTGCTCATTCTCCTCCTGCGTCGTCACATTCCCGAGAGCCCGCGCTGGCTCATGACACACGGCGCGCAGCGCGAGTCGGACCGGATCATGAGTGCCATCGAAGCTCGCGTCGAACGGAGCACCGGCATCGTGCTGATGCCGTGTACGGAGAATCCGCTCACGATTCATCCGCGGCGGAGCTTCGGCTTCGGTCTTATCGCGCGCGTGATGTTCCACCACTATCGCCAGCGCTCGATTCTCTGCCTGGCGCTCATCACGTCACAGGCGTTTCTCTACAACGCGGTGTTCTTCACTTACGCGCTGATTCTCACGCGGTTCTACCATGTTCCCGGCGCGCGCACCGGCATTTACCTGCTGCCGTTCGCGCTCGGGAATTTCCTGGGTCCGCTCACGCTGGGACATCTCTTCGATACAGTCGGCCGCAAGCAGATGATCGCGGCGACCTACATCATTTCGGCCGCGCTGCTGGTGCTCACCGGCTGGCTGTTCGCGCGCGGGGTGCTTTCGGCGACGAGTCAGACGGTGCTCTGGACGATCATCTTCTTCTTTGCGTCGTGCGCGGCGAGCTCGGCGTATCTTACGGTGAGCGAGATCTTTCCGCTCGAGATTCGCGCACTGGCCATCGCGTTCTTCTATTCGCTGGGCACGGCCATTGGCGGCATTGCCGCGCCGCTGCTGTTCGGGCATCTGATCGGGTCGGGATCGTCCGAGCAGTTGTTCTACGGCTATGTGCTCGCGGCGGTCCTGATGTTCGGTGCCGCATGGGTGGAGCTGGTGTACGGCGTGAAGGCCGAGCGGGCGGGACTGGAGAGTCTGGCCGCGCCCTTGTCATCCGAGGTGTGGATGGCCGCAGAGCAGAGACGGGAGGCGCGGTGACGCGCGGAACTCGCTCCCGGGCGGCGGACTCCGTGAGCTCTCTCGATACTCCAGGCGCGGTCCGGGCGCCACTCAGAAAGACCATCGTCTCCTGGTCGAGCGGCAAGGACAGCGCATGGCTGGTGCACGTGCTCCGCGCCATGCCGGATGTCGAGATCGGTGCGCTGCTCACGACCATCAACAGTGACGCCCAGCGGGTTGCCATGCACGCCGTGCGTCTCGAGCTGTTGCGGGCGCAGGCTGACACGCTCGCGCTGCCGCTCTGGCTGATCCCGATTCCGTCGCCCTGTCCGAATGAGGTGTACGAGGCCGCCATGGACACGGCGATGCGCCGCGCCGTCGCGGAAGGCTTCACGCACGTGGCGTTCGGCGATCTCTTCCTGGAGGACATTCGCGGCTATCGTGAAGCGCGCCTCGCCGGCACAGGCCTCACACCGCTCTTTCCACTGTTCGGCGCGGATACTGCTGCGCTCGCGCGCGAGATGATCGCCAGCGGGTTGCGCGCGCGCCTTACCTGCATTGATCCGAGGGCGCTGGACCGGTCGTTCGCGGGCCGCGAGTTCGACGCCGAACTGCTTCGCGATCTGCCTGCCGGAACGGATCCCTGCGGCGAGAATGGGGAATTTCATTCCTTCGCGTATGCCGGGCCGATGTTCGCGCGACCGATTCCGGTTGTCGCCGGGGAGATCGTGGAGCGCGACAACTTCGTGTTCGTGGATGTGCGCATGGGGAACGACGGCGTCGGGCGGAACGGCGGCGACGCCGGAAGAGCGCAGTGACCGGCGACGCGAAGTGCGCGTGGGTCATGGCAGCGCGGCCTGGGCACCGCCGCAGCATCATCCTCGCCGGACAGATGCGGAGAAGAACCTGATGAACCGTCGTGAATTCGGCACGTGGATCGGCGCGCGCTTCGTATCAACCGTATCTGTTCAATCATGCGATGCGGACGTTCCTGTTCGGCTCGCTCATCGGCAAGGCGATGAAGCTCACGTGGGACGAGGAGCTCGTGTTCCTCTTCGCGATCATGCACGATCTCGGGCTCACCGAGCAGCACATGGGACCATTGCCTCTCGAGCTGTCCGGCGCACAGGCTGCGCGCGCATTTCTGCACGAGCATGGCGTGTCCAGCGAGAGAGCGAATCTCGTCTGGGATGGCATTGCGCTGCATCCCACCATGGTGGCCGAGTTCAAGCAACCCGAGATCGCACTGATTGCCGCCGGCGCGGCGGCGGATGTGACGGGATCTGGACTCGACGCCGTGTCGGCCGACGCCCGCGCCGCGGTTCTGCACCATGCGCCGCGCCTGGGATTCAAGCGCGCGTTCGTACGATCCTGTGCGGATGTCGTGCGACGCTACCCGCGCGCGGCGAGCCGCAGCTTCATGCGCGACATCGGCGAACGCTATGTTCCGGGATTCAGTGAGACGACCATCTGCGACGTCATCGAGCACGCGTCCTTCGCGGAAGGGTCGTGATGAAGCTCGGATTGGGGCCCGGGGGTGAAACGCGCGGCGCGCAGATCGTAGTCCTTGTAGTCGGCGCGACAATGCTTGGCCTCGCGGTCTTCGTTTACGCGCTAATGGCGCCGATCCTGCTGGGGAGCGAGCGAAAAGCACTCGCGGTGGTTGTGCTGGGGATACTTCTTGGCGCGATTGACGTCGCCCTTGCGCGCGAACCAGGTGCGCGTGGGGGACTACGACCAAGTGGCTTGCTCGCGCGGCTTGTGCTCGGCATAACGATCGGCGCGCTGGGGGGCCTCGTATGGGGCATGGTGGCGGGCATCCCGTCCCTGGCCGGCGCAACATTGAATGGAGTGCTGATGGTGCTGTGGCTGATGTTCCTCAGCGCGGGACTGCGAACTCTCAAACGGTTCCGCGCGTCTCGTCAGCCGGCAGATCCACCTGCATGACTACCCTCATTCGTCTTGCCGATCCGGCGGACGGCGCCGCGCTCGCCGCCATCTACCGGCCGGCCGTCATGGATTCCGCGATTTCGTTCGAGCTCGAGCCGCCAAATGCCGACGAGATGCGGCGGCGCGTTACGCAGATCATGCCGCGCACGCCGTGGCTGGTGTGCGAGCGCGACGGCGCGGTAGTCGGCTACGCCTACGCGAGCCGCCATCGGGAGCGTCCGGCCTATCAGTGGTCGGTGGACGTCTCGGCGTACGTCAGTCGCGACGCCCACAGGCTCGGGGTGGGACGAGCGCTGTACACATCCCTGTTCGCGATACTCATCGTGCAGGGGTTCCGCAACGCATACGCCGGCATCACGCTGCCCAACGCGGCGAGCGTCGGCCTCCACACCAGCATGGGTTTCACGCCCGTGGGTGTCTATCGTCATGTCGGGTACAAGCATGGCGCGTGGCATGATGTCGCCTGGTTCGAGCGGCCGCTCGCTGCGCACACCGCCAATCCGGAGCCGCCACTGGCGCTCAGCGATTGCATTGGCGACGCGGGATTCGAAGCAGCCATCCGTTCCGGATTGCCGCACGTTCGCCCCTAGGGAAGCTCTGAAGAATGGATCATGACGCGCCTGGCATCGCGCTGCGTGTGGTGCGCGGCATTGGCGGTGAGTGTTTCCTGTCGGTTTTCCCCAGGCATCGCCGTCGTCGGGGCGGTGGCCGGTGCCGTTGTCGTTACGAGAGACACGTCGCCGTACGTGCCCCCAGCGCGTGGCGCATCAGATACAGGTTCGCGAGCGCGAAGGCGGCGTAGACCCGCGCCGTGTTCTTGGCCAGCCCTCGGTAGCGCACCTTCGTGAAGCCCCAGAGCGTCTTCACCACATGAAACGCGTGCTCGCCGCGCGCGCGCACCCGCGAGCGTGCCCGATTGATCCGCCGCCAGCGCTCGGAGAGGGGCCGTTGTTTCGTCGGGCGGCGGTTGACCCGGTAGCGCAGGCCGGCCGCCTCCGCGTGAGCGCGGTCCGGTTCCGACCAGTAGGCCTGATCCCCATAGAGCGCGCGCTCCACCCCGTGCAGCAAGGCCGGCAGTTGGCTGATGTCGGCCGCCGCCGCATGGGTCGTCGTGAGCGAGTGGACCACGCCGCGGCGATCCGTCCCCACGTGCACCTTCATCCCGAAGTGCCAGGTCTTGCCCTTCTTCGCCTGCCGCATCTCGGGATCGCGCGTCCCCGTGGTGTTCTTCGTCGAACTCGGCGCCTGGAGGATGGTCGCATCCACGATCGTGCCCGCCGTGAGGAGCAGCCCTTGGGCCTCCAGCCGCGCGCGCACCACGGCGAAGAGCTGCTCGGTGAGCCGGTGCTGCTCGAGCAGATGGCGGAAGCGCAGGATCGTCGTCTCGTCCGGGATCGCGTCCTCGACGAGTTCCACACCCACGAAGCGGCGCATGGCCTCGCTGTCATAGAGCGCATCCTCCGCCGCCGGATCCGAGAGGTCGAACCAGTGCTGGAGAAAGTAGATCCGCAGCATGGTCTCAACCGCCATCGGCGGGCGTCCGCTCCGATGCCGGCGGCGCGTCGGGTAGTAGGGCGCGATGACGGCCACGAATTCGGCCCAGGGAATGACGGCGTTCATGTCGGCGAGGAACCGCTCGCGCCGGGTCACCTTCTTCTTCGCCGTCCAGGCCAGTCCCGCAAACGTGCGCTGCTCGCTCATGCTCCGCTGCTCCCGAGTGAAGAGGACCCATCGCTCGGACGCGCAATACCGCACTTTTCATCCCACACGGCAAGAGGCAATTTTGCAGAGCTTCCCTAGGGGCTGCCCCATGGGCTGCCCCCAGGTGGCGTCGGTGCAACGAAGGGGCTGCCCCATGGGCTGCCCCTCGGCCTCACGGCGGCGGCAGCCGCGACAGCGCGAATTGCACCGCGAGATCGGTCGTGCTCCAGAGCTGAACGTCCGAGGCCGTGCCATAGCGCATGGGCAGCAACCGCCCGTTCCGGATCTGATAGCTCCAGAGCTCGTTGTGCTCGAGGTGCGATGCCGTGACAGCACTCCGCACGCGCTCGAGTGCCGCACGCAGCGCCTCCACGTATGACGCGACTGCCGGACTGGTGAGCCTCCCGGAGCCGTCGTACGCGGCCGCGATCTGATCCGCGACACCAAGGAGAAAGAGATTCACCTCACGTCCCCAGACGACGCGCGGCGAATGGTAGGCGTCGTCGCGAAACGCATCCCACACCGCTCGCGATGCATACGCATCGTTGGCCACGACGGGTCCCAGTCCGCTCACGAACAGGCCGACAGGATAGGCCCGCACGAACGGCTGCACCTCGCGCAGCACATCAGCCGGTTGTTCGGTACCTCGCAGAATTCGGCCGGTCTGATCGGTCAGGAACAGATCGGTTGCCGGATCAGTGTTGGCCACTTGAATCGGCCGGCCATTCTCGTCCAGCGAGAGCGCGAGAAACACGACGGAATCCCGCACTTCATGCGCCTGAAGCATGACCCGATTCCAGTACTCCCGTTCGGCATCCGGCAGCCAGGCAAGCCTGGCGTCGATGTCGCGCGCGGCTGCGGCGGAATCCAGCGCAACCGTGAACCAGCGGCGCGCACCCTGCCAGGTGACAATCGCCGCCTCGAGCGAGGTGGAGTCGCGCATCCACTCCCCGAGCGCCGAGCGCGTGATGCCGGGCGCGATGGAGTCGAGCGCGTCATTCGTAAGCCCCAGTCCACGAAGCGACGACAGGATTCCGGCAATGGAGCGCAGCGCGCAGGGCGCCCAGATCGCGTTGATGTCCATGGCGTATCGCCCATTGGCATAGCCGGCGTTGCTGTCGCGCCAGCTCGCAGATTGCCAGTGCGTCGAGTCGCGTTTGACAAAGCCCACGAGACTCCTGGCAACCGGATTCCGGGCGTAGGGCTGCATCTCGCTGGCCACGAGCGCCATTTCGCGCAGCATGAGCGCGACGTGCGACGTCCCGCCACTCGTGCTGTCGAAGAGGAAAGCCCGCTTCTCCGCGGCGCTCACCGTGGAGTCGGCGAGGTAGCGCGCCTCCAGCACGGGCAGTTGAAACTCGTCGTCCATCATGTGGTAGTTCTCGCGCGTACGGCGCAGGTCGTGCAGCACCGCCCGCGCCGCCACGAGACTGCTGTCCGCGCGCGCAGAGTCGGCGCGTCGCGCGCGCTGGAAATACTCGGCAATGAGCACGTTGTACGCCGCCGCATTCTCGCGAATTGCCTGTTCGCCCAGCGCCTCCTCGTGCGACACGTCACCGGCCGGCCCGAGCTTGCCCAGGACGCTCGCGATCACGCGCTCGGACATGACCGGCGTCCAGATCGCGCGCATCATGAGGGCGGTCATGAGCCCATCGCGACCAAAGTACGTCGCGAAGTTGGGGAGGCCAGCCATGAGCTTCTCCCTCGAGCTGAGCAGCTCGACGCTCAGTACCTCGCGCTCCAGCCGGCGCGCGCGCGTCACGACGGCCGTATCCGTCGCGGTGCTGGCCGTCGTGGCATGGGCGAGATACGACAGGAAGGCCGCATTGAATATCTCGTCTCGCGTGAGCGGCGTGAGTGCCGCGCCGTCGGTGCTCACCCGGACGGTCAAGTGTACGCTGCGCCCCGAACGCGAGCGAACCGTCACCGTGCGTCCGGCGATGCGTACGTCCAGCTGTCGCGCATCGCCGCTGACGTCGAGACGCAGATGACTGCGGCCGTCCAGCGCGAGATGATCGAGCCGGACGGTCCACGCACTGCCGGATCGCAGGACGACCGGCCTTTCCCTGAGTCGTGCACGGAGTGCCGCCATGTGGTGTGCATCAAGCATGGCGAGCTCGCGCTCTCGTTCGGCCGCCGGAAGCCGCGCGATGTTCGCGACCAGCGCGGACTCGGGGGCGATCACGTACGGCCGTGCACTGAACGGACGAAGGTGCGCGTGCGCGTACTGGAAGTCGCGTTCCACGCGCATGGTACCGAGCAGAAACCAGCCCAGCGTGACACTCGGTGTCGTGGCGTCGAGCCCATACGTGATGCGCCGCGTGCCGCCGGAATCCGTGACGATTGCGCTGTCCCCCGCCCAGTCGAGCGGCGCTGCACGCCCGCTGGCATCTCGCACCGTGAAGGCCGCGCTCTCGTCGAGCGCGTCCGCCCACAACAGCACGACCCGGCCATCGCGCGGACCGAGGTAGATCTGGACGGTGTTCCCCTTCGAGTCCCGGTAGAGTCGCGTCTTGTAGCCCTGATACGCGGCGGTGTCATCGAGACCCGCCTCGGGGAAATGGAGCACCGGGCCCACACGCCGGGGTCGCGGCGACAACGGCCGCGGGGGCGGCGCGGCGCCGGGCAGCGCCTGCAGCATGAGTGCCAGCGCGAACAATGGGAGAGTCATCGGACAGATGGGTCGGCATGCGGCAGAACGTGACGCCCGGTGGCATCCACCACGACATCATACAACTTGCCGCGCACGTGCAGCGCATGCAGGACCAGTCGCGTGATGTGCGATGGCAGCACCGGCGGGAATTGCGCATCCAGTCCTGACGTGTCGAGCCGAAGCCCCGTGTAGCCGAAGATCACCTGCTGCAGAAAGCCGCCCGCGCCCGTGAGGAAGTTTACCGCGTTGTTCGTCGGCGTTTCCGACAGCATGAGAAACGGGCCGCGCAGGTGACCCTGGTAACTGTACGGCAGCAGGGAATCCACCAGCGCGCGGTCGCCCAGCTCCGCCGCATTCACCGACAGCAGGGTGATGCCCATCATGGCGCCCGAAGCTTCCTCGCTGAGGCGACGCACGGCCTGCTCCAATGCGCTGCGCCTGGCGCGATCGCTCATGGGGACCGCGAGCGGATAGCTGAGCAGCGGCGTAATCACGCCGAGCGTGGAATCCGGCGCGCCTTCATAGGTGCGAAAGAACTGACTCGCCGTATCGAATGGCAGATGCAGCTTGGCCGCCACCATGGCCCAGCGCGGATCAGCGTGGACGCCAAGCTGTGCGCTCGCGGCGGTCGCGATCTGCAGATTGCGCCGCGCGACGGCATTCGTGTACGCGTCGTCCGTGACGCCCACCAGTCCCTCGGCAACGGATACGACGTCCCGAATGTCGTAGCGATCCCGTGCGGCATCGTACGTGGCACGGCTCACCCAGAAGTTGGCGGTTGCGCGGATCACCGGAAATCCCTCGCGCGCGAGCCACGCAGAATCGCCGGTGGCCAGGTAGTACTGCCACTGCGCGAGCGCGACATCGCCCGTCACATGGATTTCCGAATGGGCATTCTGCGAAGCAAAGCGTGGTGTGGTCTCGTGGCCCAGCTCGTCCGATTCCCAGGGATACATCGCGCCCCGAAAACCGTTGACGCGTGCGTTGGCTTCCGCGGCCTGGAGCGCGTGCGCGCGAAAGGCGACGAGCGAGTGTGCGACCGCGGGGTGCGTGAGCAGCAGCGCGGGCAACATCCAGGTGTCGGAGTCCCAGAAGACATGGCCGTAATATCCGGCGCTGGACAATCCCATGGGAGGAATGGCGAGCGCGGTGCCGGAGTCGGCACTGCACAGGAGATCGAACAGCATGGAGCGTACGACGCGCTGGAGCGCCGGGTCGCCATCGATCTCGATGTCGGTGTTCCAGAGCCGGCGCCACGCGGCGGCGCTGCGCGCGGCGAGCGAATCGAAGCCCAGGGTGCGCGCGGCCGCCGCGTCCTGCGCGGCGCGTGCCGCGGGGTGTAATGCGGTCGTGGACGGCACGATGCTGGCGATCTCGGTGATCGTGTAGGAGACACCGGCCGACGCGTCAAACGACACCTCCGCCATGGCGCTGTCGCCTCGCGCGACCGTGCGCACGCTCGCGTGAGGCAGGTCACGCGCCCATGTAACCGTGGCGACCTCGGCGAGCGTCGTGGAACGACCCTCGGGCACGGCGGTCATCACGAGGCGCGCGCCCGCTGCCGTGTGCGTCGCCGATCGCGCGCGAACGCGCATGTGTCCCGGATACCAGAGCCGCGACGGCCCCCAATCAGGCTCCGCGCGCGTGAGCGTCGCGAGGGCGAGCCGCTCCGGCGGCGGCCATCCGGCCAGCGCGATGCGAACGCGCACGCGTCCCGGGCTGTGTGGTGACAGCACGAGACGAATGGCCGCACGATCCGGGTCGGCGCGCGAAATGAAGGTCTCCACGCGCACCGACGTACGCCTGGATCCGTCAATCCAGTCGTAGCCGGTGCGCGCGAGGCCGGAGCGCATGTCGATGACCTGCTGGTAGCCATCGAGCGTGATCTCCGACAGCGGCGTCGCCGCGAGCCAGTGATCGCCGTCGGACACGTCAATGGCGTTCCACGCGGGCGCGGCGGCGATGCGCGGTACATCGTCGTCGGCGTGTTCGTACATCCCGGCGATGAGGGAGCGCGACGCGCCGATGCCAAGCGCCGGAATCACCACGCCGGTGTGTCCGTTGCCGATGAACGGTGATGGCTCGCGCGACGGGTCCGTCGTCGCCAGCAGAAATGTCGAATCCCGCGCGAAGTCGCTCGACGCACGCTGCACTGTGTCCCGCGCGCCCTGCTGTGCGTGGAGGCGTAACGGTGCAGCGCACACGGCGGCAATCAGAATTGCCGCCATGCAGCGTCTCACGGGCCGCGACCCAGGCGCGGGCGGCGGGCCTGTTGCGACCCGCCGCCCGTGCACGGCGAACACCGCCACTCAGCGCGGTGCCTGTGGCTCTCCCTGCGACCCGAAATCGTAACGCATGGATACCTCGAAGCGACGCGGCAGGATCGGACGCGCCAGGAAGATCCCGGTGCCGCCTGTCGTCTGCAGTCGCGGATTTCCCTCTTCCAGTCCCTCGTCCATGAAGGCGTTGAGGAGATTGAGATTGACCGTGAGGCCCTGGTTCGGCATGAGATACGACAACCCGTAGTTGAAGTAGCTGTACGCCGGCAACGCCGTGCCGACGGTCACGTCCACGAATCGTGAACCCACCCAGTGCCAGTCCGCCGTTGCGCGGAGCCGCTGCGCAAAGGTGTACGACCCCGAGAGATTGCCGATGGAGGCGGGAACACCATTGAGTCGGCTGCCGATGTCGGCACCGGCTCCCGACCCGAGCTCCGCGCGCAGGAACGTGCCGCTGCCCAGCAGCTGAAGTCCGGGAATCGGATTCGCGAGCAGCTCGAGTTCCACGCCGTACGACTTGTTCTCCGGCGACGTCACGATGATCCATGACGATGCGCCGGTGGTGGAATCAATGACGAGGCCCTGACTGATGATGTTCTTGAGCAAGGTATAGAAGCCGTCCACGGTGAACCCGATCGGCCCCGCGACGCCCTTCACGCCGCCTTCGACGGACCGCACGACGCGCGATGCGAACAGGTCGATCTGCTGCTGTGCCTGCGCCTGGAGAAACTCATCCAGCGCGGGCATCTTGTAGCCACGCGACGCCGAGGCATAGAGCGAGAGATTGTCCTTGAGTGCGTAGTTCAGTCCGAGCGAGCCGGCCCAGTCGGTCATCCCCTTGCTGAAATGCCGGAAGCTGCCGTTCCCCCAGGTCTCATTGTCGTACAGTGTGTTCGGATTGCCGTCGAGGTCCACCGTGGAGGTGTTCTCCGAACTCTGCACATAGCTGTCGTGCTCGATGCGCGCACCGAGATCGGCGCGGAGGCGGTCGGTGAGCTGCAGATTGGCGCCCAGCACGCCCGAGAAGACCGACGTCTGTCCCGATCCGTTGGTGTAGCCCGACATGTAGTTGAGGAATCCGTTCTTCGTGATCGCGGTCGGCCTGCCGCCGGGCGTGGTGACCACGGCGTCGAGAAACTTCGGATTGTTCGCGACGTCGGTGAGCACCTGCGTGAAGTACCAGTGATTGTCCTGCGTATAGTTCGCGAAGTACGCACCCGCGGAAATCGTGCTCTTCCCGACTTCCTTGCGAATCTGCAACTGGTCCTGGAACGCCGAGATCGGCTTGGCGACGTGAATGTCCTGTCCAGGCGCGACGAGGCCGTTCGGCGTGCTGAAGGGAAGCGGATTGCCCTCGGCGTCGAAGTGGTTCGTGTATGTGAGCTGAATGGTGCTGCCCGCGGGGAGGCCCAGCGCCGCCTGGCCCTTCGGTCCTGTCACGTAATCCGCAATGGACATCGCGTTCGACGGGACGAGCGCGTTCCATTCCTGATTGTCGTGCATGGCCTGCGCGCTGTTTCTCAGGTGCCAATCGTTCGGCAGATCGAACGCCGCATCGGCGGTAAACCACGCCGCATCGGTGCGAAGGCCGTTGCCCAGCGGCAGCGTGAGCGATCCGTTCGGCGTCGGTACGCTCAGGTCGAGCGCCTCATTCGTGTTCATCGAACCATAGGAGCCGAAGCCCGGCACGAATTGCGGATGCGTCGCGTTTTCGAAGGGCAGATCGAGAATGAACTGATTCCGGTCGTTGATGACCTTGGCCGAGAAGCGCACGTAGCCATTGTCGAGCTGTCGCGTGATGTTGGCCTTGACCTGGCCACCGCGGATGCCGGGGAACCCGGGATCGCGCACGCCGTGATCGTAGCGGTAGAAGCCGCCGACGTTGAAGCGCCAGTCGTCGCCGATGGGACCGTTCATGTTGAGATCATAGCGCGCCAGTCCCTCGGTGGCGCCGGTCGCAACCATGGTCCCCTGGAACTGATCGCCGCCCGTCTTGTTGATGAAGTTGACGATGGCGCCCGGCGTGTTCGAGCCGAAGAGCGACGAGCTGCCGCCGCGCACCACTTCCATGCGCTGCACGTTCTCGTCCATGCGGAACAGGTTGTCCGCATTCATGAAGAACGTGTGCATCGTGGGGAACACCGGCAGACCGTCCTCCATGAACATCACGTACTCCACGCCCAGGATGCCGCGCATGGTGATGTTCTCGTTCACTTCACCGCCCGAGCTTTCCACGCGCGTGAAACCGGGCACGTAGCGGAGCATCTCGGTGGTACTGCGCGGCGCCGACTGCTCGATGACGCGCGGCGTGAGCGTCGTTACCGAGACGCTGGCCTTGAGGTTCTCGGTTGGCGTTGACGTTCCGGTCACGACCACGCTCTGCAGTTGCAGGGGGTCGTGATTGAGCGTGAAATCCTGCGTCGTGCGCTGGCCCGCCGTGACCGTGACGCTGGCCGAGTCGGGACGGAAGCCGATGAGGCGAATCCGGACGATCTGTGTGCCGGCGGGCACTTGCCCAATCACGTACGACCCATCTCCACGCGTGAGCGCGCCGAGGGTGGTCTTGTCAATGAACACCTGGGCGCTCGTCACCGGCGCGCCGTGCTCATCCACCACCCGGCCGCCGACGGTGCCGGTCTGGCCGCCGCCCTGCGCCTGGACCGCCGGCAGCGCGATGCAGAGTGCAGTCAGCATGCCCACCGTCCGGGCGACCGGATGGGCCCACGTACTCCGTACAGGCAAACGCGAGACTGGGTGCATGGTGAAATCCTCCGTTCTGGGAGTTGCGACCAACACGGCGCGCCCTGGGGGCGCGCCTGCCGTGGCGCCCGCCGGGCGCGGCGAACGCGTTGCAGTCGATGCGAAGCTTCCGGGGATGGACGGACGGGTGCGCGAGGGTGTGCGCGTCCAGCGGCGCACGGCGAAACCGGCAGCGCAGCGCGCTCTGAAAAACAGGCGCGCCGGTTCGCGGGATTGAGCATGAAACCGTGAGTGGATGCACCGATCGCCGTACGCGAGGTAACTGGCGAGCGTGCTGCATACCCAGTGCCGCGGATGTGCAGCGATGTCAGCCCTGGCGCTTCGCCGCACGCTGCACGCCCCACGTCGCTTGCTGCTCGGTCCGCTTCCGGCTCGATCTGTCACTCCGGCGATACCTCGTTCGACGCCGGAGCAGGGCCGGTGCTCACACTGCGGCATCGGGGACAGAGCGCCCAGCACGCAACGGTGCATCAACGAGGAGAGACGACAATGCCACAGGCATCAGTAGTCGATAGTGTCGCATCGCCGGGCTGCGTCGCGCGTGCGGACGTGGGCCGTGTGGTCGGCGGCCTTCCGTCGGCAGGCGCGCCGTGCGTATACTCGCCGCATGACCTCGCGACGCGACTTCGTGGAGCGCACGGCGCTGGCGACACTCGGCCTCGCGTTGCCTGTTCTGGACACCCGGTTCTCCGCGCCCGCTCCAGCCGGCCACCCGCCCGCGCGGAATTTCCTCGATCTGCATCGCCCTCCGGACGTCGTACTGGTTCAGACCGCGAGCGACAATCGCGTGCTCAGCCGGGCATCCGGCGATCGCTGGATGAGCGGGGATGGCGTTGTCGTCATGACGACTCCGCACGCTCGAGCGCTGCACGTGGCGCTGTCCGCGCCCGCGGTGGCGATCAAACGTCTCTACCTGCGCTGGCACGGCGACCTGGCCGATACGCGGCTCATCCTGGGCGACGCGTGGGAGCGCGCCTACGGGGATCTCGAGTGGCGCACATGGAATCCCGATCGCGTCATGCCGTGGTATTTCGCGGCGACCGACGGTGTGCGCACGCATGCGTACGGCGTGCGCACCGGGGCGAAGGCGTTCTGCTACTGGCAGGTCGACCCGCGCGGCATGAGTGTTTGCGCGGATGTGCGGAGCGGCGGCGCAGCCGTGGAGCTCGGTGATCGCCTGCTCGATGTGTGCGATGTGGTCCGCCGTGCGGGACACGCGGGGGAATCCGCATTCGTCGCGATCCACGCCTTCTGCCGGCAGATGTGTCCCGGCCCGCGCCTCGCGCCCGCGCGCGTGTATGGCAGCAATGACTGGTACTGGGCATACGGCAACAACAGCGCCGTTTCCGTGCGTACCGATGCGCAGCACATCGTCGAGCTTTCGCCCACGGGCGACAATCGTCCGTTCGTCGTGATTGATGACGGCTGGCAGCCGGGCCGCGGTCGCGAGACGACGGGCGCCGGCGCGTGGGACCGTGGCAACGAGAAGTTCCCGGACATGCCCGCGCTCGCCGCCGATGTCAGGAGCGCCGGTGCGCGCCCTGGCATCTGGATTCGCCCGCTGCAGGCCGGTGCGGACGCGCCGGACGGCTGGCGGCTGTCGCGCGATCGTGACTCACTCGATCCGACGGTACCTGAAGTCCGTGAGAAGGTGAGCGGCGACATCGCACGGCTGCGCCAGTGGGGATTCGAGCTGATCAAACATGACTACACCACGTTCGACATCCTCGGCCGCTGGGGTTTCCAGATGGGAACCGCGCTCACGCGCGATGGCTGGACGTTCGCATCGGGTCCGTCGCGGACCACCGCCGAGGTGATCACCGATCTCTATTCGGCCATTCGTGCGGCTGCTCACGACAGCCTCGTGATGGGTTGCAACACGGTGAGTCATCTTTCGGCGGGAGTGTTCGAGATCTGCCGGATTGGCGATGACACGAGCGGTACCGAGTGGCCGCGCACGCGCAAGATGGGCGTGAACTCGCTGGCGTTTCGGGGCGTGCAGCATGGTGCGTTCTACGAGGCCGATGCGGACTGCGCCGGCGTCACGACCGCCGTGCCGTGGGCGCTCACCAGCCAGTGGCTGGACCTGCTGGCGCGTAGCAGCACGACGCTGTTCGTGTCTCTGGCGAGTGATGCGCTGGGCCCTCGCCAGCGAGCGGATTTGCGCACGGCGCTCGCCATGGCGGCAACGCGCCATCCTGTTGGCGAGCCGCTCGACTGGCAGCGCACGGTGTACCCGTCGCATTGGCGGTTGACGGGTCGAGAAACCGGCTACGACTGGATGGGGACAGACGGGGCAGGGTTGCCCTGAGCGCGGCGTCTCCGCCGGTGGTCCACGTCCGGGCTGGCGCCCGCCAGCCAGGGAGAGGGGTGTTCCCATTGCCGGGACTGACGCGTCATTAGCGATTGAAGCGCCCTATCGCACGCGTTCATCCATCATGCTTCGGGACCGCCTCCATGTTCACCACTGTCACCTCCGTACGGCGCGTGCTCGTTGGCGCCCTGATCGCTGGCACGAGCATCTCCTGCGTGACGCAGGTCGTGCAGGCTCCTTCGCCAGATGTCGAGCCGGCACCGGCCGATGATCCGCCGGCGCGTGTCGGCCGGTTGGCGCTCATCTCGGGCAACCTGTCATTTCTCGCGGCCGGCGACTCGGCCTGGGCACCAGCCGTCCCGAATCGGCCAGTGACAACGGGTGATGCCTTGTGGTCCGACAACATGGCGCGCGCGGAAGTGGAAATGGGCTCCGCGGAGCTGCGCCTCGGATCGCAGACGCAAGTAAGCATCGAGCGGCTGGACGATGCGGCAATCCAGGTGAGCGTTCCGCAAGGATCCGCAATTCTGCACGTGCACGCCCTGGCATCCGGTGAGACGGACGAGATTGATGCGCCGAATGCCGCGATCGGGCTTGGCGCCGCGGGCGAGTACCGCGTGGATGTCAGTCCCGATGGCGCCACGACCACGATAACCGTGTTCTCGGGGTCGGCGCAGGTGACGGCGGGTGGTGCGTCGTTCCCAGTGAACGCACCGCAGGTGGCCACGGTGCGCGGTGCGAGCGGCGCAACATACAACCTGGCGTACATCGGCCCGCTCGACGAATTCGCCCAATGGTCGCAGGGTCGGGACGCGATGGAAGCGGCAGCGGAAGCCAGCGCCGCCAGCTACGTGTCGCCCGACATGCCCGGCGTCACGGACCTGGCCGCCTACGGGCAGTGGGAAGCGGACGCGGTGGACGGACCGATCTGGTATCCGCGCGCCGTGCCGCCGGGATGGGCGCCGTATCGCGATGGACATTGGATGTGGGTGTCACGGTGGGGGTGGACGTGGGTTGACGACGCGCCGTGGGGATGGGCGCCCTTCCACTACGGTCGCTGGGCATACGTGGGCGGACGCTGGGGATGGGCTCCGGGGCGCGTCGTCGCGGAACCGGTATACGCACCCGCGCTCGTGGTGTTCGTGGGGGGCAACGGATGGAATGCGTCGCGGTTCGGCGCGAGCGGTGGTGTGGGCTGGTTCCCGCTCGGACCTCGAGAGGCCTACCGTCCGCCGTACGCCGCCAGTCCGGGATACGTACAGCGTGTGAACATTACGAACGTCACGAACGTCACGAACGTCACGAACGTGACGAACGTGACCTATCGCAATCGCTCCGCGCCGAACGCGGTGACGACGGTTTCGCAGACGACGTTCGCCAACGGGTATCCGGTGTCGCGCGGTGTCGTGCGTCTGCCGCCGCAGGAGATCAATCGCGCGCCGATCGTGAGTCGCGCGCCGGTCGTGCCCACGCGGGTCAGCCTGGTTGGAGAAGGGGCCGCGGCACGGCAGCCCGCGCTGCCGCCCGCCGGGTTGCAACGCCGGCCGGTCGTTGCCGTGCACGCGCCGCCACCGGCACCCGTGCCGTTCTCGGTGCAGCAGCACACGCTGGCTACCACCGCTGGCGCTCCGCTCACCGCCGCACAGGTGGAACAACTGCGCCACGATGCCCCTGTTGTCACCCTGCCGCTTCGAGTGCGTCAGACTGCGACACCAGTCCGGGGCGATGCGCCGCTCCCTCGGGTGCGCCCCATGGCTCCCGATGTGCATCCGGCGAGCACGGCACAGCCGGTGAGGCCGCCCGCGATCGAGCGGATTCCTGAGGTACCCGCGCGCGTGCCAGCGCCGGAGGTCGAGCGCGTTCCAGAGGTAGTGGGCCGGCAGCCGGCGTCGGCGGTCGAGCGTGAACCCGTGACCACCGCCCGAGCCGCGGAACCGACAAGCCCGTCAGTCGCAGAGCGAACGCCGAAGATGGTACGGCCGGCACGACCAGCGAAGGGCCGAAAGCGCGCAAAGCCCGCGACGCCGGCGCGAAAGGCCAGCCCACCGAAGCCCGACTCGCACCCAGAGCCGGTGGACAAATCACCGGCGCCCGACAAGCCCTGACCGCCAGCCGGAGCCGCATCACACGCGGCTCAGGCACCATCGGGCGTACCGCCTTCCTCCGCGCCGCCGGTACGCTCGATGTAGATCGTGTAATGCGCGGCCAGCGCGGCCAGGCCGCCAACCGCCGCCCAGAAGGGAAGCAGCGCCGCTCCGACCACGCCCGCCGTGAGCGGCATGTCCAGCACCGTACGCCCTTCGGCGTTCTTGATGACGACGCGGCGAACGTTGCCCTCGCGCACAATCTTGCGGAGCGTGGCGAGCAACCCCTGCCCACTGACGTGCAGTTCTTCCGTGCGTCCGGCTCCGTCGGTCATGGCGCCTCCCGTTGAGTCTGTGCGGTGACGAGGCCTCGTCCTCTGCGCTCTACGGCATCATGCACCCGGAAGGCGCCGGTGGCCAGTGCGAATTCAGGCGGGGCTCAACGCTTTGGCCGGCTCGCGCGATATACATCTGGACGCAGTGGGCCGGATTCGTGCGGGCTGGCCGCCGGCGTCCACTGGAGCGTTCTGCCGGTCCTCATCGTTCGCTCCTGCTCGCGCACCTATCGTCACTCGGAAACCTGGAGGGGTTCGTCATGCGAGTACGCTTGTTGCTGCTCAGCACCGCCGCATCGCTGATTACTGTGGCATCCGCCGCCGCGCAGCGCCCGGCAGTTCCCGGAGGCCGCGGGCCTGGTCGCGGCGCAGCGCCCGGTGGTGAGTCGGCCGACACCGGCGGCGTGCCGGCGGTCGAGAAGGTCTCGACCACGCAGCACACCATCTCGATTGGTGGAAAGCCGGTCGCCTACACGGCGAACGCCGGCACCATGGTACTGCGCGACGACGACGGGAAGCCCCGGGCCACGGTGTTCTACATCTCCTACACGCGCGACCAGCAGGACGCGGCGAATCGTCCGGTCACCTTCTTCTTCAACGGCGGCCCCGGGTCGGCGTCCATCTGGCTCGACATGGGCATCATGAGCCCCAAGCACCCGGACATGGGCCCGGGCGGTGCGCAGCCGGCTCCCCCGTACAATCTCGTCGACAATCCGAACTCACCCCTCGACGTCACCGACCTCGTTCAGGTTGACGCGATGATGACCGGGTACTCGCGTCCCGGCCCCGGTGTGAAGGCCACCGACTACACCGGCGCGACGAACGACATCAAGATGTTCGGAGAATTCATCCGCAACTATCTCGACAAGTATCATCGCTGGGCGTCGCCCAAGTACCTGTTCGGCGAGAGCTATGGCACGTTCCGTTCGGCGGGGCTCGCCTCCGAGCTGCAGGAGAACGAGGGCATCGAGCTGAATGGCATCATGCTCCTCGGCACCGTGCTCGACTTCCAGTACATCTCGCAGTCGCCGACGAATGACATTGGCTATGCGACATTCCTGCCGACCTACACAGCCACCGCGTGGTATCACAAGAAGCTTCCAGCGGATCTGCAAAAGGAGACGCTCGAGCAGGTTGTCCAGCAGTCGCGCGACTACGCCTTCGGCGACTATCTCACGGAACTTGCCAAGGGGAACAAGCTGACTGCGGCGGAGCGGAGCGCGGTGGCGCAGAAGCTCGCGCAGCTCACCGGCGTGTCGGAACAGTTTGCCCTGAACACGAATCTCCGGATTGACGCGGGGACGTATCGCACGGAGCTGCTGCGGGGCGACCGTGAGACGGTGGGGCGCTACGACAGCCGGCTCATCGGCATGAACGGCAACGCCGCGAACCAGCGCGAGGACTATGATCCGTCCGACGTCGCGCCGTCCGGCGCGTTCATGTCGGCGTTCATGCGGTACCTGCACCAGGATCTTAATTACTCCACGGATTTGCAGTACTACATGGGCGGACACACCGGCCGGTGGGACTTCAGCTCACTCGGCTACGGCTATCCGAACGAGGTGGAGTCGCTGCGCCTCGCCATGGCGAAGGATCCGTACCTGCACGTCATGGTGGGCGCGGGCTACTACGACATGGCGACCCCGTTCGCGAACGCGGAATACACGTTCGATCACATCGGCTTCGACCAGACGTACAAGGACCGCGTGCAGTTCAAGTATTTCGAAAGCGGCCACATGGCCTACCTCAACCAGGCATCGGCGAAGCAGCTCAAGGCGGACATCGCGCAATTCATCGAGTCCACCCAGCACCTCAGCCAGGTGACTGCGGCGCGATAAGGGCGGGGAAGCGTCAGCTGGCCGGAGGGAAGTGGGGGCGACAGGGGCAGCCCTGGGCAGCCCCTGCCGCCTCCGGCACGCGATGAAGGCGCCTTCCCGCAGGGGCCACTGGCCCCGCTTCCCTCAGCCCCGCGGCCGCAGGCCGCCGGGGCGCTTCCCGCAGGCGGGTCGGGCCGCAGGCCCGACCCGCCGCTTCCCGCTATTTTGCAGCGCATGTCAGCAGAAACGCAGGCGGTGGCACGCGCGACTGGCAGCGCGCGGGTGAACGTGCTCGGCGTCGGTGTAAGTCCCATCAACATGGCGCAGGCGCTCGAGACGATTGCGGGATGGATCGCCCGGGGCGAGCACCACTACGTGTGCGTGAGCGGCGTGCATGGCGTCATGGAGAGCCAGACCGATCCGGCGCTCAAGGGCATCCACAACGCGGCCGGACTCGTCACGCCGGATGGGATGCCGCTGGTGTGGCTCTCGCGCCTGCACGGCTATGGGACGACCGATCGCGTATACGGTCCTGATCTGATGCTGGCGCTCTGCGCGCTCTCGGAATCACGACAGTACCGGCACTTCTTTTACGGCGGAGCCACGGACGTGCCCACCACGCTGGTGGCGCGCCTGCGAGAGCGTTTCCCCCGGTTGCAGGTGACGGGCTCTCTGTCGCCGCCCTTCCGCGAGCTCACCGAGGCGGAAGACGACGCGATAATGCAGCAGATCAACGAGAGCGGCGCGGACATTGTGTGGGTCGGACTGAGCACGCCAAAGCAGGAACGCTGGATGCACGCGCACGTCGGCCGGCTCGATGCGCCCGTGCTCATTGGTGTCGGCGCCGCGTTCGACTTTCACGCCGGACGGAAGAAGCAGGCGCCGCGCTGGATGCAGCGCAGCGGACTCGAATGGCTCTTCCGTCTCGGATCGGAGCCGCGACGTCTGTGGCGGCGTTATCTCATCAACAATCCGCTGTTCGTCTACCGGGTGTTGCTCCAGGCGACCGGACTGCGGCGCTACGACTGACGACCGTCGATTCGCCGGCGTCGTGCCGCGGCACCGAGCGGTGATCGGTGCCGCGTGAGGTCTTCCGCGCGTCCTGCAACCGTGAATCGTCGTCTGCGACTTGGCCTGACCGTGGCGCTCGCCCTCTACGGCATTCCATGCCTGCTGCATCCTGGCGCGGGACGCCTGCTCGACGGCGTGGACCTCGCCATTCACGAGACGGGACATCTCGTGTTCGGTCCCTTCGGAGAGTTCATCGGCATTGCTGGTGGCACACTCGGGCAGCTCATCATGCCGGCGGTGTTTGTCGTCTACTTCTGGCGGCGCGGCGACCGCCATGCCGCGAGCGTCGCGATCTGGTGGGTGGGACAGAGCCTCTGGAACGTGTCGGTGTACGCTGCTGACGCGCGCAGTCAACTGCTGCCACTCGTTGGCGGTGGTGAACACGACTGGGCATACATGTTCGGCAGACTCGGACTGCTGCAGCTCGACACGCGCATCGCACGCCTCATCTGGCTGACGGGCGTGCTGCTCTACGTGCTGGCGATCGTGCTCGGCGTGCGTTCCGCGCAACAGCGCGCGGATATGGACTTGCGGTCAGACCCTCAAGGCATGGGGTCAGACCCTCAAGGCACGGATATGGACTTGGGGTCAAACCCTCAAGGCATGGGGTCAGACCCTCAAGGCGTCTGACCCCGAGCTTGCTGCGATTCTGCGCTGCTATCGCGTGGTATCCTTCGGCGCGGGTTTCTTTGCGCTAGCGGCGGCTGGTGTCACGGGCTTTTTCGCGGGTGCTGCCTTGACGGCCGGGACCGCCCTCGGCGCGTTCGCGGCATGTGGCGCCGTCGCAGCCGGTGTTGCTGCGGGGGAGGCCGTTCTGGCGCCAGCAGGCAGTTGGACCGATCCGGTCGCGGTCGTGGTAGTCGTCGCGGCCGTCGCGCCCGGGGCTGCCGGCGCGGACTGCGGTGCGGCGGCTGACGGAGTTGTCTGCGAGGACGGCGCCGCGCTCGATGCGGTGGAAGCAGCGTGCGCGCACGGATCGTCTTCCTGCGCGGCCGGTTTGGCGGCGACCGACTTCTTGTGACCGAAAATGCCCTTGAGGCTGACAACTGCGGTGGTTGCGGTAGCGACTGCGGATTGAGCCTGATCGCTCGCCTTCTGAATGCCGGCTGATCCCGTGGCGCCCGCCATCGCGGCCGCCGTTCCACCAGCTCCATTGGCGCACGGCGCCGGCGCGCTCGCGCCTGCCCCCGACGTCAGCCCCGCAAGAAAAGTTGGCGTGGACGACACGCCGTTGGCGAGTTTTTCATAGTGCAGGGGGAATTCGCCGCCGAGTGAATGCTGATTGCCTTCGTAGGAGTTGACCGTGTTGACGGTGAGATTGAGCTCGAACTGGAAGCCGTAGATCTGCTGCCCTGGATACCACATGAGCTCGAACTGCGCGTCACCCGTCCCGCCCGGCTGGAGTGAAAATTTTGGATCAAAGGTGGATCCGTACACCTGGCCGATACCGCGCACGCCATTGGCGCCGTACACGACGTAGCGGTTGCCCTTGTCATCCACCGCGGTACCGGATCCCTGTGCGTACGCGAGGATGAGCGGCTTTGCGGTCTTGTTGCGGAAGCGCACGACTGCGTCAATCACCTTGTAACCGCGCAGCTCGCTGGTGCGGAAGTTGGTAACGACGGCAGCGAAGTCGTTTGTCTCGGCGCAGTAGGGCGTGTTGCCACACACCAGGCCGCTGTCCGCCGCGCTGCTCGCGGCCGGCGCCGGCGCCGGCGACTGCGCTCGCGTGGCGCTCCGGGGAACGATTACCGATACGGTGCACAGTGCCACGACGCTTGCCCAGCCCACGGATGCACTGGTTTGCATGTTCCACTCTCCTGATGGTGGCTTCGAATCGGGTCCGCACACAGAACCAGTGCGCAGGACGGATGCGAAAACCGTCACGGAGTACGGCCAGGGGAGCCCATAGGCTGCCCCTGCTTGCGGCTTACGGGCTCGGTGCGGGCTGCGCGAAGAGCACGAGGCTGCCGCCCGGCTCGCGCACGCCGATCTCCTCCATCCCGTAGAACGTGCGTCGCCGGGGGACCACGATCTCCAGGCTGTCAACGGCGCGAGCGATGGCGTCGATATCGCTCACCTCGATGAAGAGTCCCGTGCTCGATCCCGCGCTCTGAGCAACGACATCGCCGACATCGTTTCGTACGCTCTCGCGACTCTGATACATCACCTCGATGCCGTCCCGGACGAGAATGACGAAGCCGAGCGCGTTCCCCTCTGGTACCTCCACCGTCTTCTCGAAGCCCAGCCGGTCCACCCAGAAGCTCAGACAGGGCTCGATGGCATCGACCACCAGGACTGGTGTCAGTTTCCGAATGGTGAGCGGCGCAGGTGTGCGCGGGCTGTTGCTGGTCGCAGCCATGAGTGCCTCCGGCTGATGGTGGTGTTCCGAACTCCACGCCGTCCCGCAGCGATGGCGAGGGGACGCGTACTCCGTGAAGCCGGCCAAGTGAACGGGAACCGGCATCCGGGAACGATTGCGGCGAACCGCGGATTGGGCAATACAGCGCAAGCTGGATCGGGCAGGCGGAATGAGAGGTGGGCGTCCAGTAGCGTAGGCGCCCGTTCCGCTCTGCCGCAGAATTGACTTCCGTTGTGCCCGGGCAAATACTTCGAGTTACAACTGTGATCCCGTGGTGATTTGCCGCCTATTGCCGCCACGTAAAACAAGTGCTAAAACGCGAGCGCCTGGGCGGCGACCTTCAGCCGACCTTCTCATGAGCGCATCCGCGATACTCCCGATCGCGATTCTCCACGAACATCCCGACTGGTTCAAGCCGCTCTTCGCCGAGCTGGATCGACGCGGCATTCCATATGTGCGCATGGATGCCGCCGCGCACGAGTTCGATCCTTCGGAGCGTCGCGACGACATTCCGTACTCGCTCGTGTTCAATCGAGCGAGTCCGTCCGCCTACATGCGCGGTCATGCGCAGTCCACTTTCTTCACGCTGCACTGGCTGCGTCACCTCGAGCGGCTCGGCGTGCCCGTCGTGAACGGCGCCGACATCTACGCGCTCGAGTTGTCCAAGGCGAATCAGCTCGACCTGACGGCCTCGCTGGGTCTGCCGTTCCCCCGCGCCCGCGCGATCAACGATGCGTCGCGCGCAGTGCCGGCGGCGCGCGACGCGCAGCTCCGCTATCCCGTGCTCGTCAAGGCGAACATTGGCGGCTCGGGCGCCGGCATCGTGCGCTACGACACGGAGGCCGCACTCGCCGCCGCCGTGTCGCGCGGCGAGGTGGCGCTGGGCATTGACGGCGTCGCGCTCGTGCAGGAATCGGCGCCGCTGCGCGACGGACGGATCACGCGCGTCGAGACGCTGGGCGGGCGCTATCTGTACGCCATCAACGTCTACCCGTCCTCGGGCTCGTTCGACCTTTGTCCGGCGGACGCATGCCAGCGTGCGGACGGCGTGGAGCTCGTTCGCTCGGCGTGCGCGGTGGACGCGCCGAAGACCGGACTTCGCGTCGAAGCCGCCTCGCCGAGCGCCGAGATCATCGCGCAGGTGGAACAGCTCGCGCGTGCGGCCGATCTCGATGTGGGCGGTATCGAGTATCTGATCGACGATCGTGACGGCCGGCATTACTTCTACGACATCAACGCGCTGTCGAACTTCGTGGCGGACGCCGAGCGTGTCGTCGGTTTCGATCCCTTCGTGCGGCTCGTGGATTATCTGGAAGCGCGCGTGTATGCCGCTGCAGGGCAGGAGGCGGTGGTGCCATGAGGTACGGCTACTGGCTTCCCGTCTTTGGCGGATGGCTGCGCAACGTGCCCGATGAGGGGATGGACGCATCGTGGGCGTACGTGAAGCGACTGGCGCAACGCAGCGAGGAGATCGGGTTCGATATCACGCTGATCGCCGAGTTGCTGCTCAACGACATCAAGGGGATTCACGCGCCGTCGCTCGACGCGTGGTCCACGGCAGCGGCGCTCGCCGCGGTGACGGAGCGACTGGAGTTGATGGTGGCCGTGCGGCCGTCGTTCCATCCGCCCGCAATCTTCGCCAAGCAGGCGGCGAACATCGATCGCATTGCGAACGGCCGGCTGGCGTTGAATGTCGTCTCGGCGTGGTGGAAGGACGAGGCGCGCCGCTATGGCGCGGCGTTCGATGAGCACGACGATCGCTACGCGCGGACGAGCGAATGGCTGGACGTGGTGGATGGTGCGTGGCGCGACGCGACGTTCAATCATGAGGGCCGACTCTATCGGGCGGAGGACCTCGTGCTCGAGCCCAAGCCTGTCGCCACGCCGGCGCGGCATGGGCGGACGCGTCCCACCATCTATGCGGGCGGGGAATCGGAGACTGCCAAGGATCTCATCGCGCGCAAGTGCGACGCCTACGTGATGCACGGCGATCCGCCCGAGCGCATTGCGCCGAAGATCGCGGACCTGACGCGGCGGCGCGAGGCGGCCAGCGAGGCGCTGTCTCGTGAAACGGGCGAGACGCTGCCGTCCCTGCAGTTCGGTGTGGCCGGATACGTGATCGTCCGCGACAGCCAGCGCGAGGTCGATGCCGAGCTGGAGCGGATCACGAACGTTGCCGAAGGCTCACCGGGCTACGGCAACTATCAGGACTGGGTGCAGAACACCAGGCTGGAGCAGCAGGTGAGCGTTCGGGATTACTCGGTGAGCAACCGTGGTCTGCGCGCCGGCCTCACCGGCACGGCCGAGCAGGTGGCGGAGCGCGTGCATGCGTTCGCGGACGCAGGAGTGGATCTGCTGCTGCTGCAGTGCAGCCCGCAGGTGGAGGAGATGGAGCGTGTGGGGGAGCAGGTCATTCCATTGACGGAAAAGGAACCGGCAGGGGCAGCCCATGGGGCTGCCCCTTTGTAGCGCGGATGCGACACAGGGGCAGCCCATGGGCTGCCCCATAGGAGCCGCTGGCCTCATCCCGTTCCGCCACGTCCACGTTATCATCTCTGGGTCGAGCATGTCACAGCGGATCCGCCGCGCCGGCACCGGCGCGGCCCAGCACGGGAGAGTGATATGAAGGCCGATGCGCGTGTCTCTCGTCGCGACTTTCTGAAGACTGGCGCCACCACCGCCGCCGGCCTGACCATCGCATTCTACATCCCATCACGCTTCACCGAAGTCGCACGCGGTCACGCGCCGAGTGTCCCGGGCACTGACGCGGCCTTCGCGCCCAACGGCTGGGTGCACATCGGCTCCGACGGCATCGTCACCATCACGGTGGACAAATCGGAGATGGGGCAGGGTGTCAACACCTCGTATCCCATGCTCGTGGCCGAGGAGCTTGACGCGGATCTTGCTTCGGTGCGTGTGGGTGCCACGCCGGAGAATCCCGCTGGGTGGACGCGTCGCATGGGGACTGGCGGGAGCAGCAGCGTGCGATCGTCGTACGACACTCTGCGCAAGGCGGGCGCCACCGCGCGCGGCATGCTCGTCGCTGCCGCCGCGCAGCAGTGGGGTGTGGACGCGTCAGCGTGTCGCACGGAGAAGGGCGCCGTGATCCACACGGCAACGGGACGCACGCTCGGCTACGGTGCGCTGGCGTCTCGCGCCGCGGCACTGCCCGTGCCCTCCGATCCGCCGCTCAAGAATCCCGCGGACTTTCGCATCCTCGGCACGCGCGTACGCCGTTTCGACACGCCGGCCAAGGTGAACGGCACAGCGCGCTTCGGCATTGACACTCGCGTGCCCGGCATGCTGTACGCGTCCATCGAGCGCTCGCCGGCATTCGGTGGCAGCGTCAGCCACGTTGATGACTCGCGCGCCAGGGCCATGCCCGGCGTGAAGCGCGTGGTGCAGCTCGCCGCGGTCCGGAGCGCGCGGTCGGAGAACGCCGTGGCAGTCGTGGCCGACAGCTACTGGCACGCGCTCGCCGCGCGTCGCGCGCTGCACATCGAATGGAACGATGGGCCCAATGGCTCGCTCGACAGCGCCGCCATCCGCGCCCGGCTCGCGCAGCTCGCGGAGAACCCCGGTATTCCCGCTCGCACGGAAGGTGACGCCGGTGCCGCGATGAAGGGCGCCGCGAAGACGATCGAGGCCGTGTACGAGGTTCCCTACCTCGCGCATGCCACCATGGAGCCCATGAACTGCACTGCGCACGTGCGCGCCGACGGGTGCGATGTATGGGCTCCCACACAAGGGCAGTCGGGCACGCAGCAGGTGGCGGCGGAAGTCGCGGGGCTGAAACCGGAGCAGGTGCGCGTGTACACGACGTACCTGGGCGGCGGCTTCGGCCGGCGCAGCGAGACCGACTTCGTGGCCGAAGCGGTCCAGCTCTCCAGAGTGATGGGCGTGCCCGTCCAGGTGATGGATACGCGCGAGGACGATGTGCGCCATGATTTCTATCGTCCCACGACGTACAATCGCTTCTCCGCGGGCTTCGATGCCGGCGGCAGAGTCGTGGCCTGGACGCATCGCATCGTCGGCGCATCCATTGCGACATCCAAGGGACGGCCGCCACGCGACGGGATTGACGGGTCGCTCGTGGAGGGCGCGGCCAATGTGCCGTACGAGATCCCCAACATTCTGGTCGAGCAGACCATTGCCGACCTCCCGATTCCGCTCGGCTACTGGCGCTCTGTCGGTAGTTCGCACAATGCGTATCTCACCGAGTGCTTCGTTGACGAAGTCGCGCGTGCGGCGGGGAAGGACCCGTACGAGTTCCGTCGCGCGTTGCTTGCCGGCCATGCGCGCCATCTCGGCGTGCTGGAACTGGCGGCGGAGAAGGCCGGGTGGGGAACGCCGCTCCCGGCGGGGCGCACGCGCGGCATCGCGGTGGCCGAGTCGTTCGGGTCGTACGTGGCGGAAGTGGCCGAAGTCTCGCTCGACGGGAACGGCGTGCCGCGCGTGCACCGCGTGGTGTGCGCGGTGGACTGCGGTCCGATCGTCAATCCCGATACGATCGAGGCGCAGATGCAGAGCGGCATCGTGTACGGGCTCACGGCCGCGCTGTACGGCGACATCACGATCGATCGCGGGCGCGTTCGCCAGGGAAACTTCAACGACTACCCCATGCTCCGCATGAAGGAGATGCCGGCGGTAGAGGTCTACATCGTGCCGAGCACCGAGAAGCAGGGCGGGATCGGCGAACCTGGCACACCGCCCATTGCACCGGCGGTGTGCAACGCGATCTTCGCCGCGACGGGGAAGCCTGTGCGAGGGCTGCCGATCGTCCGGGATGGGAAGTCTTCGATAGCCGGAGTGATGTAACGCAGCTTTTCGGGCACGACGGGAGACCGGATCAACGGTCCCGTCGTGTCCGGCGTAACTCCACGAGCAGGCAGTCCGAGTCTCCCACCGCCCATTCGCCATGCACACCTTCGTTTTGCGGCGCCCCCGTGCCGCAGGTTTCGTCATCGCCGTCGCGCTGCTCGTGATCACGGCGCCAGCGGTGCGCACGCAGATTGCGCCCGCCGCGCCGCGCGGCGCCGCCGGCGCCTCCGGCGCGGCAGCGTCGCCGACAGCATCCGCGTCCGACAGCGTCATCCTTGCTTCCGAGCAGTACGAGCGTCCGCCGGCGGTGATCGAGCGTCTCGTCACCGCGCCGCGCGAGAAGAACGTCTCGCTCACCACCGCCACGCAGAGCCCCGATCGCCGCTGGTTCTGCAAGCTCGTGAGCGATGGGATGCCGAGTGTGCAGACGTTCGGAAAGCCGCATTACTACCTGGGCGAGCTGCAGGTGGACTACCTGGCGAATCGCGCGCGGTCGCTCACCGATCGCGGCGCGGCAGCGCTCGATCTGATTGATGGACTCACAGGCAGCGTGCGCACGATCGCCGCACCTGCGGGCGCGACGCTGAGCAGTCCGGCGTGGTCGCCCGATGGTGCACGCATCGCCTATATCGCGAACTTCGCGAACGCGACGCGCCTCTACGTGGCCGACGTGGCGACTGGCAAGTCGCGCGCGCTGGGCTCGGTGTCGCTGCTGGCCACGCTGGTCACCGAACCGCGCTGGACCGCCGATGGACGGTCCATCGTGGCGGTAGTGATTCCCGACGGGCGCACGGCGCCGCCGGTTGCGCCGGCCATTGCTACCGGTCCCGAAGTCCGTATCACCGATGGACAGAAGGACAAGACGCGCGTGTATGCCACGTTGCTCCAGGGTCCGCACGACGCGGCGCTGCTGGAGTATTACATCACCGGACAGCTCGCGCGCATCGATGCGAAGTCCGGAGCCGTGCGTCGCGTCGGCGCTCCCGCCATGATCGATGACGTGGATCCGTCGCCTGACGGCAGATATTTCAGAGTCATCCTGGTGCGGAAGCCGTTCTCGTACATCGTCCCCATGACGAGCTTCGCGCGGTCGGAGGAACTCTGGGATGCCGACGGTCACATCGTGGCCCGACTGACCACGCAGCCGGCGCGTCTGAGCGACGATCGGGATGCGCAGTCGCCGGCGCAACGCGCGGCCGCGGACACCGTGCCGCGCGGCTTCACCTGGCTGCCCGATGGGTCGGGACTCGCGTATCTCAAACAGGATCCGGCGCCGCAGCGCGGCGATGCGGATTCCTCGGCCGAAGCGCCTGGATCGGAGCGCGGCGGCGGTGCCTCCGGCCGCGCGGCGCGACGCAAGGATCACCTCTACGCATGGGCGCCGCCCTTCGATTCCACGAGCCGCCATGAGCTGCTCACGAGCGACAGCCGTATCGGCAGCGTGCTCTTCTCGGACGACGCGAAGATGGCGTTCGTCGCCGAGAACGCCGCGGGCATGGGGCACGTGTACGCGGTCTACTTCGATCAGCCGGCGAAGCGATACACGATCTGGCGGCTCCGCGGGCTCAACGCGAGTGTCGGCGCCAATCGCCGGGGCTTCGGCGGCGGCGGGCGCGGCGGGAACGGGGCGGACTCGGTCACGTTCTACGCGAATCCTGGTGCGATCATGACGAAGACATCGCGCTCCGGTGTTGACGTCGCGCTGCTCTCACCGGACGGCAACTTCGCGTACCTCGAAGGGACGCACTACAACCGCGACTGGCAGCATCAGGCGCCGCGCGGCTTCGTGGATCGCGTGGAGATCCGCACCGGGAAGAAGACGCCGGTGTTCGCCGGCGCCGGCGACGTCTTTGAAACCGTCACCGCCACGCTGGACGACAGCCTGTCGAAGGTCATCGTCGAACGCCAGTCGCAAACGATGATACCCGACGCCTGGCTGCGCGACGCGGCGAGCCCCCGGTCCATGAAGAAGCTCACGAGCAATGTGGACTACGCGCCGGAGTTCACGCACGCGGTGCGCAAGCGCATCTGGGTGACGCGGGCGGACGGCTATCGCTTTCTCGTCAATCTCACGCTCCCCGAAGGGTACCAGGCCGGCACGCGGCTGCCTGCCATGTTCTGGTTCTATCCCTACGAATACACTGACGAGGGCGGCTATCTGCGCACGCTGCGCACCGAGAACATCAACCAGTTTCCGCGGTCGGCGCCGCGCACCATTGAATATCTGGTGACGCAGGGCTATGCGGTGGCCGACTTCGACCCGCCCATCGTCGGCGAAGCGGGGCGGATGAACGACAATTACGTGAACGATCTGCGCAACAACCTCTACGCGGTGATTGATGAGCTGGATCGCGACGGCTACATCGACCGCGCGCGGCTCGCAATCGGCGGGCACAGCTATGGCGCGTTCAGCACGGTCAACGCGATGGTGCACACGCCATTCTTCAAGGCGGGCATTGCGGGTGACGGCATGTACAATCGCTCGCTCACACCCAACGGCTTCCAGAACGAGCGGCGCGACTTCTGGTCGGGGCAGAAGGCGTACCTCGACATGTCACCATTTCTGTACGCCGACAAGCTGAGTGGCGCGCTGCTGATGTATCACTCGCTGGAGGACCAGAACGTGGGCACCGCGCTCGAGAGCTCCACGCGCATGCTGCAGGCGCTGCAGGGCCTCGGGAAAACCGCGGCGCTGTACATGTACCCGTACGAGGACCACGGGCCACTCACACGCGAAACGGTGCTCGACCAGTGGGCGCGGTGGGTGGCGTGGCTGGATCGGTACGTGAAGAGCGTACCGCAGGTGGCGAACGGTCCGGATTCGAAGGTGGCGGGGAGTGAGGGGGCAGACCCTTGACTCTGGAATCAGGGGGCAGACCCTTGACGCTCATGGCTCGCCGGCAACTGCCCCGCCCGTCACTTCGAGTCTGACCCGGTTGTCTTCGCCGTCTCTCCCAGCACCTTCTTCGAAATCATCATGTGCACGCCGACGTTTCCGTCCACGAGCTCGGTGATGCGCAGATTGGCGGCAATGCTGGCCAGGCGGTACGCCTCCACACGCGGCAGGTTCTTCTTCCGCATGAGAAAGTCCACCATCTGCTGCACGCAAATCTGTGTCGCCCTGGTGAGATCCTTGTCCATCCCCATCGTGATGTAGTCCGTGGGCGTCTCGGCCATTGGCCAGGCGAGGTGCATGTCCTTTCGGACGATGAGCTGAAAGCGGCCGGTGAGTGACGTCTCGATCGCCGTCTGATCCACTTCACCATCGCCCTGTGCCGCATGGCCGTCGCCGATCTCGAGCAGCGCGCCCGCGGTCCACACGGGCAGGTAGAGCGTCGTCCCCGCGACGAGCTCCTTGTTGTCCATGTTGCCACCGTGAATGCTGGGCGGATTGCTCGACACGCGCCCCGAATCGCGCGGTGGCGCGACACCCATGCTGCCAAAGAAGGGGTGCAGCGGAATCACAATGCCATCCCCCAGCGACGCCACCATGCGCGTGGTATCGAGGCGGATGATGCGCGTGCGCGGGTCGCCACAGTTCTCGCGCAGAAAGCCGCCGCATCCGTTGTAGGCGTACGGGATGGCCAGGTGCGCATCGAGAATGCGCACCTCGAGTACGTCGCCGGAATCCGCGCCTGCCACGTAAATGGGCCCGGTGAGAATGTGGCCGCCCGGGCCGCGATCGGTGACGGAGTCCACGACGTTGCGCAGCGACTGCTGCACCTCGGCGGCCGGCAGTCCCGCGCGCTCCAGCCCGCGCGGCGTGTTGGTGAGGATTGTCTCGACTTCAACGGTGTCGCCCGAGACGACGCGGAGCACCGGCGTGGCTGCGGCGCTGTAGTAGCCATAGGCTACGGTATGCGGCGTGGCGCTCAGGTGGTGCACGTGAACCGACGACTGCGCGGCTGCGCCGGTGGCGGCGGCAAGCAGGACCACGGCGAGGGCGGCGAATGACGCGACGAGCGGCGAACGCATGGATTTCCTCCAGAGGGGCAACCGAGAATAGCCCGGCCGGAATCGGGGAGCAACCAGGCGCGCGCCCTGCGCGCCCGCGCGGATCGGCCTGCTCCCCGGGCCGGCGCTGATCGGCATCGGGATCGGCGGAGCGGGCGGGTTCGCCTTCGACCACCTCCTGCGCGGCGTGCTCTACGGAGTACCGTCCAGCGACCCGGTCACGCCACTTGCCCTGGCCGGGTTGCTGTTGCTCGCGTCGCTCGCCGCGGCACTCATTCCATCGTGGCGTGTATCACGATTGAATCCCGTCATCAGTCTCCATGATTGACCGGAGCGGAGAACAGGGCCGAGGACCGGGTAACAGAGGATGCACCAGCCACCCTGCTCGAAGTTGCGCCTGGGGGCCGTTGCGCGTCCGTGAGGTGATGCGATTCACGTCCACTTCCCGCAATCGGGAGCTTCCATGGCAAATCGTTCGCTCACGCTGATCATTCGTACGCTGTTCGCGCTGGCGCTGTCGTTCGCGTTCGCCGGCACCGCGCACGCGCAGGGCCGCGGTCATCACGGTCCGCCAGGCGGAATGCCGCCCGGACAGGCGAAGAAGGTCGTGACAATGGATCACGCGTCGGAGGTCACGCGACAGGTGCTCGTCGCGCATGGGTACAGCGTAGTGAAGATCGAGGTCGTCAAGGGGACGCGCGTGGTGTATTACCGGCGCGGCAATCGCGGCCATGGGCGCGGCCTTGGACCAGTCGAGCGCATGGTGATTCGCCCGGACGCCGAGCGCGTCGTCTTCGAGGCCGCGCCGAAATCCGTGCTTGTGGACATAAATATCAGGCTTGGTTCGTGAGCAGGGCGGGACAGGGGATGGCTGAGTTCTGAAATACTGACTCATCTGGGCCGGACGGTAGCAACGTCCGGCCCTTTTTTCGTGCGCCCTCGCCGGAGCTCGACGGCCGCTTTCTTCACGACCGCGCGCCTGTCGCCGCCGAGCCTGCCACCCGCTATTATTCCCGGCTTCGGCGCGACTTCACATTCGCAGGGGGCAAGAATGCGACGGATCGTTTTGGCCGGTGCTGTGTCGCTGGCGTTCGTTGGAGGCGCAATGCCTCCCAGTCAGGCAACGGCGCAAGGGTTTCAGGGCACGATGACGATGACGATGCACGACAAGAACGGGAGCACGGCGCAAATCACCCAGGTCCGGCGTGGAAGCAAGTCCGCCATGCTGATGAATGACAAGGGATCGGCCGGTGGTGTGATTGTTGACACAGCGGCCGGAACGATGACGGTGCTGAACGCGTCGGAGAAGAGCTATATGGTCATCCCCCTGGGGCCGATGCAGAAGATGATGTCAGGTATGGCGGAGTCGATGAAGGACATGCCGGAGAGTTCCACGGCGGAGGGGAAGGGGCCGAAGGGGACGCTCAAGGCGACCGGTCGCTCGGAAACAGTGGCCGGTGTCAAGTGCCAGGACTACACGTTCGACGGCACACAGGAAGGCAAGCATATGACCGGCGAAGCCTGTCTCGCCAAGGGCGCGGGACTCATGGTAGGTGGCGACGTTGGCGGGATGTTGCCTGGGCCAATGGGAGTGCGCCAGCGCGCAGCCATGCACAAGCGTCTGATCGAAATGGGACCAATCGGTGAGCTCCTGGCGCAGGGCTACGGCATCATGAAGGCGACGACCAACGAAGACGGCAAGTTCGCCGGCTCGATGGAAGTCACCGCCTATCAGCCAGGCGTCGCCCCCGAGAGTGCCTTCGAGCCGCCGGCAGGCTTTACCAAGAAGGAGATGCCGGGGATGATGGGCAAGCCGGACTAGGACAGGGGCAGCCCATGGGGCAGCCCCTTTGTAGCATGGACGCAACATAGGGGCAGCCCATGGGGCTGCCCCATTGCTCAATCCGGAATTGGATTGCATGGTTAGGGGTTCCTCATCTCCCCCAGGCAACTCCGGAGCATGCTCAGCCCCTCCACCCGGTTGCTTCCTGCGCTCGTCGTCGCCGCACTCGCCGCCGGGCCACCCGCGTCAGTCGCACGAGCGCCCGCGCGCCCGCACCCGGGGAAACGTGCGGCCGGCTGTGCCAGCGCGCCGGACATCGCTGCCACCCTCGCGCACGTCCATATCGGCGATCGCACGGGTGCGCACTACGTCAGCGTCGTACTCTCCCTGAGCAACTCCGCTCCGGATACGCTCACGCTGGGCTACGTCACGAGTGCGCTCGCCGTCTCTGATACCAGCGGGCGACTGCTTGCGCTCACCGGGCGCGCGCTCGGCATGCAGCCCATCTCCGGAACCCAGTTCGACGCCGGCATCACACTTGCTCCGCAGGGGCGCGACAGCGTTCTCCTGGACTTCCAATGGGAGTCCAGCAACGCGCCCCCGGTCGTTCCTGCCGGCCTTCGCGTGATCGTGAGTCAGGTCGTGCCGACTACACCGCACACCATGCAGGTGTGCCCGCAGTGGCAGCTTGAATTTCGCAGCCTCGCTGAGGGCGAAGCGGCAACGGGGAAGAGGGCCGTGCCTCCCGGTACCGCGCTGGGCGCCGCGTCCGCAGCGACCTCCGCCGGCGGGTCGCGTACGATATCCGTTCCCACCGGAACCTCGGACGACTCTCGGCAGGGAATCACGAACGCTGCCAGGGGAATGCTGCAGATCATTCCGAAAAAACCCTGACCACAAGGGGCTTGCCAGGTCAGCCCTCGAGACAGAACATGCGCGACGCACTGGACTCTGCCCTCAGAGTCCTGCCGCGTCGGACCCCAGATCCTGCCGCAGGCCTGAGATCTCATCGTATCCCTTTATCCGATACACCAGCGCCGACCCTGCCCAGCTCACCACGAACACCGCGATGATCAGGTAGCCCAGGCTGCCGAAATTTCCATTCAGCATGTCGATTGCTCGCCAGAATGACCCGTCGAGCGCGAAGCGGTCGCCAATCAGTCCCAGTAACTCGATGCCCCCAACCAGTAGCGCCACCACCACCGATACGAAGGTGATCGTGAGATTGTAGTACAGCTTGCGAATGGGCTTCGTGAATGCCCAGCCGTACGCACCAACCATGAGGACGCTGTCCGTCGTGTCCAGCAGGCACATGCCCGCCGTGAACAGCGCGGGGAAGACAAGAATGGACCAGATCGGCATCCCCTTCGTTGCCTCAGCGGCGGATATGCCGAGCAGACCGATCTCGGTGGCCGTGTCAAATCCAAGACCGAACAGCAGGCCGAGCGGGTACATGTGCCAGCCCTCGCGCACCATGCCGAACATCGGGCGGAAGACTCGTGCGATGATGCCACGCCCCGCGAGCAGCGTGTCCAGATCCTCGGCCACGAACGTCCCGCCCGTGCGTACCCGATGGAAGGTGCGCCACACCGCCACGAAGATGAACAGGTTCATCACGGCGATGGCGAGGAGAAACGCGGCCGACACGCTCATGCCGATGACGCCCCCCACGCGGTGCAGCATGGCGAAACGCGATTGCAGCGCGGTGGCCGTGACGGCTATTGCCACTGATGCCAGGACGACGACGGTCGAGTGCCCGAGCGAGAAGAAGAGCCCCACCGTGAACGGACGCGCGCCGTCCTGCATGAGCTTGCGCGTCACGTTGTCGATCGCGGCGATGTGGTCGGCGTCAATGGCATGGCGCAGTCCGAAGCCGTACGCCAGGAGCGCCGCCCCCAGCAGCAGCGGATACGCATGAAACGCGATGAGCGCCCACGCCCACGCCGCGAGATTCGCGGCGAGTAGCGCGGCGTACATGCCGGTGACGCGACGGCGAAACGACGGTGCGTTCGTGACCATGATCTGAGCAGGCTGGGAAACCGGTTGAATGATAACCAGCGCGCCGCTGGGGTTCTTTCCGTTCCGCGCGCCGGCTGTATTTTCGGGGGACCAGGAGACTCTTCCGTGACGGAGCCCAAAGGCACGGCCGCGGCACCGCCGACCGACATGTGGGAGGACGATGCGTGGGATGATCTGCTCTCCGCGATTGGCGAGCAGATGGTCGTTCCCATCATAGGACCCGATCTGATCCTGGTCGGCAGTGACGGCGCCCGCGAACCGCTCGAGCACGTCATTGCCCGCACGCTCGCCGAGCGGCTGCCGTGGCCGCCGGGGTTCTCCGCGCCCTCGGCCGCATTGAACGACGTCGCGTCCGCGTTCATCCGCCTTTCGCCCGATCCCGAACGCCAGCGCAAGATCATCACGCGCGAGATCGGGAGGATTCTCGGCGAATCGGACTTCGGCGTCCCCGAGCCACTGCGCAAGCTCGCCGAGATCACGCCGCTGCGCCTCTTCGTCAACCTGACGTTCGACGATCTGCTGGAGCGTGCACTCGTGGAGGTACGCTACAGCGGCGAGTCGAACGATCTGCAGTTCCGCTCGCACGTGTACTCCACGAATCAGGCGAACGACATCGAGCTCACGCCCGCGGCCATGGCCATGACGCGTGTGTACAACCTGCTGGGTCGCGTGTCACCGGGACGCCCGTACGTGCTCACGGAGGAGGACCTGCTCGAGCATATCCGCTACTTCCAGGGCGAATCCACACGGCCGACGAATCTCTTCGAGACGCTCAATCGCAGCAATCTCCTCTTCCTGGGTGAAGGATACTCCGACTGGCTCGCGCGCTTCTTCATTCGCGCGACGAAGAACGCGCCGCTCTCCTGGCAGCGCACGGTGCGCGAGTTCGTCGCCGACGAGCGCGCGGGACGCGACGCGGGGCTCGTCGGGTTCCTGCGCCGCTTCAGCCGGGCGACGCAGATCTTCCCCGGCAGCGCGGTGGCATTCGTGGAGGAGTTGCATTCGCGGTGGCAGGCGCTGGGACGCCCCGTGCGCGCGTCGCGGCAGTGGCGCCAGCCGCCGCCGGGCGCGGTGTTCCTGAGCTATACGCGCCCGGATGTGGCCGCAGTGCGCACGTTCAAGCAGGCGCTCGAGGCACAGGGTGTCACGACGTGGTTCGACGAGGACCAGCTCGAGAGCGGCGACCCGTGGCTGGAGCGCATCGAGTCCTACATCAAGTCCGAGGCTCTGCTGTTCGTGCCGGTTCTGTCGGAAGCGACCGAATCGCGCGCGCAGGGAAAGTTCCGGCGCGAGTGGGCGTGCGCGCTCGACCGCAACAAGGATCACACCGGAAGCGGCATCCCGTTCATCGTCCCCGTCGGGCTCAAGGGGACGTCGTTTCGGCGCGTGCCACCCGTCTTTCGCGAAGCGGACATCAAGGAGCACGATGGCGGCGCTGGTACCGAGCGCGCCGTGCGGCAGATCGCGGAATGGATCGCCATGCTGCGTGAGGACGGGACGTGATCGGGCGGCGCGACAGCGCGGCGCTCGACCAGGCGCCGGTGGTGGACGACAACAGTCCGTGGCCCGGGCTGCTGGCGTTTCGCGAAGCCAACCGCCGATTCTTTTTCGGACGGGGTCTGGAGCTGGATGATCTCTTCCGTCGGGTACGGCGCGAAACGCTCACCGTGCTGTACGCGCAGTCCGGCCTCGGCAAGACGTCGCTGTTGCAGGCCGGGCTCTTTCCGCGCCTGCGCGAAGAAGGATTTCTTCCGGTACCGATCCGGCTGGATTATGGCGACGATGAGGCGGGGCTGCGCACCGACGCGGATCCGCCGGGGCGTCAGATTTTGCTGGCCCTGGCCGCCGCGATTCATGCGCAGCACCTCGCCGGCGCGTCGGATCCGCTCGCGGCGCGCGGCCCGTGGGAGTACCTGCACGACGTGGACTTCGATCTCCCCGACCAGACGGGCAGCCTGCTCGTGCCGGTGCTCGTGTTCGACCAGCTCGAAGAGCTGTTCACGCTGGGATCATCGCGACGTGACAATGGACGATTCGCGGCGCGCGCGGTCGAGCTGCTCGGCGATCTCATCGAGAATCGTCCGCCGCGAGCGCTCGACCGTGCGATGCGCGACGATCCGGCGCTCGTGGATCGCTTTGCGTTCGCGCACCCGGCCTATCGCGTGCTGCTCAGCCTGCGCGAGGATTATCTGCCGCACCTGCACGCGCTTCGCGGCGAGATCCCGTCCATCGTCCTGAACAACGTCCGGCTCATGCGCTTCGATCACCGCCAGGCGCTGGACGTGGTGGAGCGGCCGGGCGCGGCGCGGCATCTGGTCACGGCCGATGTGGCTGCGGCGATTGTGCGCACGGTGGCGGGACAGGATGCACAGTCGGAGGAACTGGGCGGCGCGCGCGCCGAAGTGGATCCCTCGCTGCTCAGTCTCTTCTGCCGGCAGCTCAACGAGCTGCGCATCAGACGCGGCGAGGCGGCGATCTCGATGGATCTGGTGGCCAGCAGCAAGGAGTCGGTGCTGCACGACTTCTACGTGGATGCGTTCCGCGATCTGAGCATGCCACGGGCCGGCGGCGTCAAGGCATTCGTCGAGGATTTTCTCCTGACGTCGAAAGGCTATCGTGACCGGCTCAGCGTGGAGCGCGCCAATGAGATTCTCGTGGAGCGATATCATGGCGCGCCCGCGGAGCTGAGCGCGCTCGTGGATCGGCGCCTGCTGCACGTGGAGGAACGCGGCAAGACGCCGCAGATCGAGCTGACCCATGATGTGCTGGCGCCCATCGCGATGCACGAGCGCGCGGATCGCATGCATGCCGAGGAGCTCCGCCAGGCGGAGGAGCGCCGGCTCGATGGGATTCATCGCGCGGAGCAGGAGGAGCGGCAGGCGAAGGAGGCGGCGGCGGCCGCGGCCGCACAACTTCGCAAGGCGCGCCGCCAGCAGCGTGTGACGATGCTGCTGCTGGCCGTCGCGCTCATGGCCGCCGGGGTGGCGACCTGGATGGGATTGAACGCGCGGCGCGCGAACGCCAGCCTGCGTGTCTCGCAGCGGGCGGCGGAGCGCGCGAGCCGTGCCGCCGACAGCGCCGCGTCGCGCGCACTGCTGGCGGAGAGCACCGCGGTGCAGGAGCGCGAAGCGCAGACGGTGCTCACGCGGCAGGCGGGCGATGCGCTGGTGCAGGCCAACACGGAAAAGGCCCGGTCTACCGCGATGCTGGGCGACTTCTGCACGTACGCGCTGAATGTCGTCAATCGCTTTGGTGATTCGACCAACAGCAACTCCGGGCTGCAGCAGGCGTACAACACGCTGCTCGAGCTCTCGGATACGTCGGTGGACCGCATGATCGAGCGGAGTCCGCAGCAGGTCTGCCCGCGACAGCTCGATGCACGCGTCGCGAGCATTCTGTCGAATCTCCTCAATGAGTTGAATGACCGCGAGGCATCCATCGCGCATGGGAAGCATGCGCTCGCCGCGGTCCAGCGGCTGCGTCCCTACGCGCAGCCGGTATCGCGACAGGTCGCGATGCTCAGTCTCACCGACCTCACGCACGCGTTCTACTTCGACCGCGACTACGCCAATGCGGCGGCCGCGGCAGCGGAGGCCATCCCGCTCGCGCGCAGCACGAACCGGGCGGCCGACTCGCTCGCGTACGACCGGCTGGCGCGCCTGTATCACTACGGCGCTTTGGCGCGCTGGCATCAGGGCAACCTTGCACAGGCAGACGCGTGGATCCGGAGCGGACTGGCCGTCGTGGACAGCGGGTTGCGCGCGAAGCAGCAGAACCCGAGCGGCCTGTACTACACCCAGTCGCAGCTCTGGCTCGACAAGGTCGACACGGACACCTCGTCGCACAACCGGGATGCGAGTCTCGCCTCCATGCGCAGCGCGGTGGAGGCCGCACGGCGCCGATACAGGCTGCTGTCGGGACTCAGTCAGTTGCGATGGCTGGCCGACATGCACACCTGGTACGCGGAGCTCGCCCGATCGCTGGGCCGCTTCGACGACGCGGTGAGCGGCTCGGACAGCAGCATGGCGATGTGGCACACGCTCGTGGACGCCGGGCGCCGGCGAGCGGACACCACGTGGATCAGTGAGGGCCTGAACGCCATCAGCGTGCAGCTCATTGCGAAGTCGCGCGCGGCACTGGGGGCGAAGCACACGAGCGACGCGCTCGCGGCCGCGCATGCCGCCGAGGACTCGCTGCTGGCGCTCGTTCGCATGCACGCGTCCGTGAAGAATCTCCACGCCATGGCCGCGATCGAGGACTCGCTGGCGAACATCTACCATGAGACGGGGCTGCTGGTGAAGGTGGACAGCGCCTACCTCCGCGAATTCGTGCTGGATTCCACCATTGCGTATCTGCCGTCGTCGGATTCCGCGGCCGCACTCGAGTACTACGGCGAGCTGTTCCATCTCTCGGCGGAGGCCGGGCGCTGGGCCAAACTGGACACCGTCGGCCAGGATTCCGCGCGCGTGATCGCGATCCTGTTTCATGCCGCGGATCGCCAGCGTCACTTTGCCGAGCAGCAGGTGATCGTGTCGCGCCTGCTGCGGACGTGGGGGTTGCGTCGCGCGACGTCGCAGGCGGATTCCCAGCGCGTCGCGGCGCGGTTGGGGGAAAGCCTCGGCTCCGATCTGGGCTCGCTGGCGTGGTACGAATTGCAGTCGGGGAGAGCAGAGCAAGCGGTGTCGCATACCGCCGAGGCAACTGCGCTGGCGCCCAAGGCGACATGGATACTGGTGAACCGGTTCACCGCGTTTGTCCTGAGCGGACGGCGCGAAGAGGCGAAGCAGTATTTTCTCGCAAACGCCAATCGCGCCGTGGAGACCCCACCGGTGCCGTTTCCTTGCGCGGTGGACCGGGACATGAAAGAGCTGTTCGCGCGCGGGAGCGCGCAGGCGGAGCACCGGGACTTCGTTGCCACCCTCGCGGCGCCGTACTGCATCAAGGGCAGATAGGGGTCAGAGGCGACAGGGGCAGCCCATGGGGCAGCCCCATGGGCTGCCCCTGTCGTCCCGGCGGTTCGCCGGCCCTCGTCACCTTGACGACAGGGCGCCCGGGTGTAGCGTCGTATCAACTCACACGACTGGAGGGATGAGGATGAAACTCTCTGTCAGACGGAACAGGCTGTGGTCTCGCGTTGGCGTTGCCGGAGCGTGTTGCTCGCTCGCGCTGGCCGCGCTCGCGTGCTCGTCGACCGTCGAACCGCGCGCCGGCGTCACGCTGCTCGTCACGAACCAGAGCTGTCAGTCGGGACAATGCGATCCCCTCGAAGTGCTGGCGTTTCCGAGCGTCCAGCCCAATACGCCGGGGGGGTTCTGGTCGCTCGACCTGGGAACCATCACGACTGCACAGAAGTGCTTCACGTTGCCGCCCACGGCGCAGTTCAAGGTGATAGGCCAGCACAGTGATGGCGGTGCGGACACGGTGACCTATACGTGGACGAACGCCAGCAGTCTCTCGCTCGGCGCGCTGCCGCCGACGCAGCCCCGCATCCAGGCATCGCCCACCACGAGCGCGTTCGTGCCCGCCACGGCGGCGGGCTGGCGCATTGACGTACCCTCCGGCGTGCAGGCCACTCCAGACAACCCCTGCACGACCTGACGACTCAAGGGCACCTGGCAGCGAATGACGCTGCCAGGTGCCCACCGCATCACCGCGGTTGCAGTCGGATGGTCCCCTTGAACGTTCGCACTGTCATGCGCGAGCCGCCGCCGCCGAGCTGCACGCG
>DASVWN010000025.1:0-15737 GCA_036393195.1 Gemmatimonadaceae bacterium
CGCCGAGTTGCAGGGTACCGTCCTCGACAACAAGGCCGCGATCCTCGCCAATCGCGACACGGTGATTGTTGGCGTGGTACTGTCGCCCGCTGTGGTGGACAAGCTCATGGCGTACATGCAGGCGCTCACCGATCCCGCCGCACGCAACCTGTCGTCCGCAATTCCGCGACGCGTGCCGAGCGGGCTGCCCGTCGATCCCTGAGCGACAAGCGGGGGAAATGGAGTCTGACCCCATTTTCCCCCGCGTTCTGTCACCCCCCAATATACGACATCTCGACTTTCTTCCCGGCGAGTCGGGTGAGCGCGCTCCGGGCCTCGGAGTAATTGTCCGTGCGCGCTTGCCAGATGCGCGCCATCGCGGCAGCCAGCTCGTCGTCCGAACATCCGCCCCGCATCAGGGCTTTCAGGTCATGCCCCGCCGTGGCAAACAGGCACGTGTACAGCATCCCCTCCGTCGAGATGCGCGCGCGCGTACACGAGTGGCAGAAGGCCTGCGTCACGCTCGAGATCACGCCGATCTCACCGCCGCCATCCCGGTAGCGCCAGCGCTCCGAGGTCTCACCGCTGTAGTTGGGTGCAACCTCTTCGAGCGGCAGCTCGGTGCTGATCCGGCGAACCACGTCGGCCGAGGGCACCACCTCATCCATTTTCCAGCCGTTGGTCGTCCCGACATCCATGAATTCAATGAAGCGCAAGATGTATGGGGTCCCTTTGAAGTGGCGCGCCATGGGCAGGATGTCCTGATCGTTCCGGCCGCGCTTCACCACCATGTTGATCTTGATCGGATCGAGCCCCACGTCGTGCGCCACGTCAATCGCGTGCAGCACTTTCGCCACGGGAAAGTCCACGTCGTTCATGCCGCGGAAGGTCGCGTCGTCCAGCGAATCGAGCGACACGGTCACGCGCTTCAGGCCGGCATCGCTGAGCGCGCGCGCTTTCTGCGCGAGCGAGGACCCGTTGGTGGTGAGCGCAATGTCGGGCGCGCGACCGTCCGGCGTCCGGAGCGCGCCAAGCATGGCGATCAGCTCCTCGATCCCCTTGCGCAACAGCGGCTCGCCTCCCGTGAGCCGGATCTTCTCGACGCCGTGCGCCACCGCGATGCGTGTGAGCCGCGTGATCTCCTCGAACGTGAGCAGCGCCTCACGTGGCAGGAATGCGTAGTCCTTGCCGAAGACTTCGCGCGGCATGCAGTACACGCAGCGGAAGTTGCAGCGATCCGTGACCGAGATGCGGAGGTCGCGCAGCGGGCGGCCCCTGGTGTCGCGCACCGGCTCCGCTGAGCTGTGCTGGACATTCTGCATGATCAGCGACCCGCACCCGCGGCCCATGCCGCGCCTGCCGCGAGTCCGAGGATGAACAGCCAGCCGAACGCGCGGTTGTGCACCAGACAGGCGCGGTGGTACCACAGCGGCCAGCCCACGTAGCCGGGCGGTGGTTCGGCGGGCGCGGGATGCGACATGACGCGGATGGCCCGCCACGCTCGCGGCGCGGCGGCGAACACCACGAGCGCGAATGGCGTGAGCATCCGCGTAACGACCGCGATCACGATCACGACATACATGGCGGCGAGCGCCGCGCGATTCAGTACCCGCGCCCGCCGTTCGCCGAGCACCACAGGCAGGGTCCGCTGCGCCTGCGAGGCGTCGAATCCCCGCTGGTCGATGTGCTTCCCGATGAGAATCGAGGCGACGCCAAGCCCGTACGGCACAGCGGCAACGAACGCCGCGCCCGACCACTGTCCCGTGATCACGAAGTACCCGCCGCCGATCATGAGCGGACCCCACACGATGAACGCGGCCAGCTCGCCCAGCCCCAGCTCCTTGAGCGCGCGCGGCGCCGCGTCGTACGAATAGAGGAGCAGCGCCCCGGCTGCCGCCAGCGCGGCCGCCGGCCAGCCGCGCAGCGTGATGAAATACACGCCAATGGCCACAGCAACGACTGTCAGCACGATCAGTCCCGTCGCCAGCAGCCGCGGCGTGACCGCGCCGCTGGCGATCGGATGCAGCGTATACCGCCGGCGGGGCGAGTCGGGCGTGTCGTGGCCACGCCGATAGCCGAAGTAGTCGTTCGAGAGATTGCTGATCGCGTGGAGCACGACGTAGCCCACGAGCACCAGCAGGAACGGCACGACGGCGAAACGGCCGCTCGCGGCCGCGAGCAGTCCCGCGATCACCGCGGCCTGTGCGGAGATCACGAGGATCACGCTGCGCGACGCATACAAAAAGCGCGTGACCGGATCGAGATGCGCGAACTCGTCGGCCTGCGCCGGATAGAATCCCGTGAATGCCCGGGCCCAGGCGAATGGTCCGCCCGTGGGGCGTGCGCCGATTGCGGGTTGTGCTCCAGCCATGCTGTACTCCTTCTCGGTCGGTCGTCCAACTAGCTGAAGAATACTCGGGCGCGCGTTGCACGGCGAAGGGCCTTCTGATCGTCATACGCCCCACTGCCGAGCACGTACCGGCTCCATGTACTTACAGCGGAGATGGGAACCAGTATATTCGTGGCGCCCATCTGAATTCTCACCGCCGTACGACCCTCCTGTTCCAGATGACTCCTCATCGTGCCTGCGCGGTCGCGGTCGGAGCACTGATCGCGTGTGTTGCGGCATGCGGTGGCGGTGGTGACACGACCGCACCACCACCGCCTCCAGTACCAGGTGCTCCTGGTCTGCACATTGTGTCCGGCGACAACGCGACGGATACCGCATTGGCGACGCTCGCAGCCCCCCTTGTCGTTGAGCTGCGTGACGAACGCGGATATCTCATGGTTGGCGCCTCAATCGTCATGATGGATGCACAACGGCGAGGGAATTGTGTGAAGCTGCGTTGCCCGATCCTCTGGCTCCGGGACAGCCCAAATGATCGGTTCGACCAAGCGATCAGTGCAACGACGGATGCGAACGGACGTGTCCAGATTCAAATCCACTACGACAGCATCGCGGGAACTGACACCTTGTACATGACCGAAGCCGCTTTGGGCGATTCCGGCGCGGCGGTCTTCAACATCAATCCGGGTGCTGCGACACAGGTCGTCATCGATAACAGCGACACCACAGTCTACGTGGGCCACTCGTACGCGCTCCGCGCCCACGCAGGCGACAAATATGGCAATCCGCGAGCGGATACCGGGCTGACTTTTGCGAGTACTTCAGCCGTTGCTTCCATATCCGCCGATGGAGTGATAACCGGGAAGGAGATCGGACGTACGGCACTGATCGCCACGTTCGGATCCACCGCAGATACAGCCTTCGTCACCGTTCCGCCGGTCGGAACTCTGGCGGCGGTCGACAACCGGATATCCGGCTGTGTCGGCCTCGTTCGAGTAGGCCTGGACGGCTCAGATTACCGTGTTCTGGCGCCCCATTCCTGTATCAGCGACCTGGCGCCTGCCTGGGCCCCATCTGGCGAGGTGCTCTATCACACTGCCGCACTTGATGACGCGCACATTCACGCGGTGGATAGCACTGGACAGGTGCGGGACTTCTTCACGGAAGATCTGACGCCGGCGGAAACTGCTCCTCGCCTCACGGCGGACAGGAGCAGTGTGTTCTATCTGGCTGGCGCCAGTGACGGCCCGCTCGGCATCTGGCGCGCGCGCGCGGATGGGACGGGTGCCGACGCAACACAGTGTCCGGCCGGAACCCTCCCTGCGCCGTCGCCCGATGGCTCTCGACTCGCCTTCCTCTCGGAATCGTCGCTTTACCTGTGCATCGTGAGCACTGGCGACTTCACCTCGCTCGGTCAAGGTGGCGTCTCCGCGCTTGCGTGGTCCCCCGTTGGCGACCGCATCGCGTTTATCATGAACGACGCGATCTGGCTGATCGCTCCCGACGGATCGGCACTCGCGCGTCTTACCCCGGACAACTCGGCGTCCCTGACGCTTGATTGGTCCCCGGATGGACGATGGCTTATCACGCATGACACCGGGTACAACCTTGAAGTAGTGAATGTCTCGACCGGCGAGCAATTGCCACTCACATTCAGCCGGACGCTCGCGTGGGTAGGATGGAAACCGTGACACGGTGGACAGGTCCGGCGTTCGCTCTGGCCCTGTTCGTGTGTGCGTGCGGCGGAAACTCGGACTCGACTCAGCCACCTCCACCGCCCACGCCAGCGTCGCTGCAGCTCATCCAGGGTCGTGAGGCGACCGACACGATTGAGGCGATCATCCGCCCTGTCATCGCCCTCGTCACGGACAAATCGGGATCTCCAGTCCGAGGCGTGCGTGTGCGTTTCTCCATCCCCTCATCCGGGGGCAGCAACCCGACCGGCTACAAGCTTGCTCTGGTGTCCGACCAGGTGGATGCACCGCTGGACGAAGCCAATCTCGTAACGGATGACTTCGGGCGCGCCCGCGTAGCCGTCTACTTCGGAAAAATCGCTGGTCCGGACATCATGGTTGCGACGGCTGGTACTCTCAGCGACACTGGCCGATACGATGTGCTGCCGGGACAGCCCGCGATCATGTCTGTTCAGCCGGCGGATACTGCGCTGCAGATCGGAAAATCGGGCACCTTGCGCGTCAGCGTCACGGATTCTTCCGGAAATCCAAGAAAAGATACCGTCACTTTTGCATCGCTCGACTCCTCAGTGGCCATTGATGCGAACGGCCGCTTCACGAGCATCACCGCAGGACGCGCAGCGCTTCGAATCAGTGATGGCACGATGTCGGTAACGACGGCAGTCTCAGTGGTGCCCTCCGGTACCATCGTGGCAATCCGTGACAGCGCCGGAGCTTCGGTGGTGACGCTGGCACTCGACGGCACGAATGTTCAGCAGGTCGACGCAACGCCCAATGGGACCTTTCCGGCTGGGCTGCCTGCGTGGTCTCCCGACGGGCAACAGCTCGTGGAGGCCAACGACGCCCTTCGCGTTTTTGCACCAGGCAGCACACCGCAAACGCTTGCAAGTACGATCGGCATCATAGCGCATGCGCCCGTGTGGTCGCCGGACGGACAGTGGATCTACTTCGCCGGCGCCTCGCACCTGATCTGGCGTGTGCATCCGGACGGGAGTGGCCTGGACTCACTCACGCGATTCACGACTGCCGACACTGCGCGAGAGGACGACTGGCCCTCGCCATCACCCGATGGCACGCGCCTGGCTTTTGTCTCGTCGCGCAATGGCATCAGCAACATCTACATTCTGAACCTCGCAACACGCGTCGAGCAGAACACCGGCCTGTCAGGCGCGCCCGTTCGCTGGGCCCCATCCGGTGAAACGCTGGCATATCTCTCCCCGTTCGGCGCAGTCCATGTCGTACAAGCCGATGGCACTGGCGACCACTCCCTTTTTTCGTCGTCGCTGCTTGACTTGGCTTTCTGCTGGACATCAGACGGGCAGTGGCTCGTCGTGCGAGACAATCCGATTCTGAAACTGATCCGCGTCTCGGATGGGCTGGTGGTACCGCTTCCAGGCACGCAGCGCTACTCTGAGCCCAACTGGCGTCCGACTTCGCCCTGACTCATCACCTCCGCCACAGATGCATCGTCGCATAACTGCGCCACGGCCGCCACGCCTGTGACATCTTCTCGGCGCCGGATGCGCTCACACCGCCGAGTTGTTTGCGGAGTGCAACGTCCTCTTTCGGGAACGCGTCCGGCCAGCGGAGCGCGCGCATGGCGATGTAGTTTGCCGTCCAGGGGCCGACACCAGGCAGAGACGTGAGCTGCGCCATCGTCAGGTCCGGATTCGCGCCCGGCTCGAGCATGAGGCGTCCCGACGTAACCTCGCCGGCCAGGCTCACAACGCAGCGCGCACGCGACTGAACTATCCCGTGAGCTGCGAGCTCCTCGACGCCCGCCGCCGCCAGACGCTCCGGCGTTGGCGCCAGTCGTACGAGCTGGGGAAACGGCGTCTGGATCACGTCCCCGAATGCGCTCGCGACGCGTCCCGCAATGGTGGACGCACCCTTCACCGTGATCTGCTGACCCAGAATGGCGCGCACCGCCATCTCGAACCCGTCGAATGCTCCTGGCACCCGCAACCCCGGATTGCGCGCGATCAAGCGGCCCAACCGTGCATCCGCGCCAAGCCGCTCCCGAATCATGTCCGGTCGCGCACTCAGGTCGAAGAGATGGCGCAGCCGTCCCAGCAACGCCGGCAGCGCGGGCATGAGCGTGTGCGTAATGTCCACGAGCAGCGTGTGCCGCCCCGGCGCGTGCCGCACGCGCACCCACCCCGTGTGCGCGCCCAGTTGCACCGTTCGATGATACACATCGTCACTCACCCACTCGACGCCGCGAATCGCCCGCGCCGCCAGGAATGCAATCAGCCCGTTCCAGTCGAACGGCGGCCGATACGCGAGCTGCAATGTGAACGCAGCGTCGCGCGCCGACTCCGCCCCGTCGCTCCGGACCGCGCGTCCCGCCGCCGCTCGGCGCAACCGCGTCGGCGACATGCGATACCGCTTGCTGAACGCGTCATTGAAGCGTCGCACGCTCGAGAAGCCGCTCGCGTACGCCACGTTGGTCATCGGCAGTGCGGTATCCGTGAGGAGTTGCTTGGCGAGCAGCAGCCGCCGGGTGAGCACCAGCTCCATGGGCGACACGCCAAGCTCGTTGTGCACCAGCCGCCGGATCTGTCGTGCACTCCAGCCGAAGCGTTCGGCGACCTTGTCCAGGCGCGCCCCATCGTCGAGCATTCCCTCCTCGATGCGTTGCGCGACCAGCGTCGCGATCCGGTGCGCGTCGTCAACCGGCGCGTTGCCGGGCGCGAGCTCCGGGCGGCAGCGCAGACAGGGCCGGAACGATGCGCGCTCCGCCGCTTCGGCGCTGGTGAAGAAGCGGCAGTTCTGTGGTTTGGGCGTCCGCGACGGACACACCGGGCGACAGTACACCCCGGTGGAGGTCACACCCACGAAGAACACGCCGTCAAAGCGCGGGTCGCGCGAGGCGAGTGCATTGTACAGCGCGATATTGTCCCTTGTCATGCGACGCAGTCTACGTGGGACGCCGCGCATCGTCTAGCCATTTTCGGACAGGAGCGTGCACCATGACGCGAGACCAGATTCTCCGGAAGCTCGAGGCGGCATGGCGCGACTTCGAGGACTCGTACGCCGGCCTCACGCCTGAGCAGCTCCGTACGCCCGGCGTCGCGGGGGAGTGGTCCGTCCGCGACATCATCGCGCACGTCACGTGGTGGGAGGAAGAAGCGCTGAAGCATCTGCCGGTCATTCGCCGGGGCGAGCGACCGCCGCGCTACGCCGTGCAGTACGGCGGCATTGACGCCTTCAACGCGCTGCGGACGGCCGAGCGGCGTGCGCTCTCGCTCCCTCACGTGCTTCAGCAGCACCACGATGTTCACGCGCGGCTCATCCGCTACGTGAGTCGCGCACCCGACGAGCTGTTCGCGACGGAAACACGCTTCCGCCACCGCCTGCGCATGGACACCTACAGCCACTATCCCATCCACGCGCGTGCCATTCGCGCATGGCGCGTGCGCTGAGTTCGCCGCCGCTTGCCGGAGTGCGCTCCGCTGCAGCATACTCGCCATTACACATTCCCTGCTCCGAGGACCGCAGTCCATGATCCGCATGCTTTCACTCCGCTGGCTCACGGCGGGCTACCTGGCGCTCGCCGGCTTCTTCACGATTCTCCCCTCCTCTCGTTCTACCGTCTCGACGCCGCCGGTCCCGCCCAGCCTCTACAGCGGACTCGTGTGGCGCAGCGTCGGGCCGTTCCGCGGCGGCCGCATCGCGTCGGTCACGGGCGCCATTGGAGAGCCGGGCGTGTTCTACGCCGGTCTCCCTGGTGGCGGCATCTGGAAAACCACGAGCGCTGGTGTCACGTGGTTCCCGATCTTCGATTCCGTCACGGCGGTGTCTTCGGTCGGTTCCATCGAGGTCGCGCCCTCCGATCCCAAGGTCATCTATGCGGGAACCGGCGACATGGCCACGGGCGGCGCGGTGAACGAAGGCGACGGGATGTACAAGTCGATGGACGCCGGCACGTCGTGGCGCCACATCGGGCTCGATTCCACCCGGCAGATTCCCTCGCTGCTCGTTGACCCGCACGACCCGAACCTCGTCATGGCGGCAGCGATGGGAAACGTGCACGAGCGGGGCGGAACACGCGGCATCTATCGCAGCACCGACGGCGGCGCGTCATGGAGCCGCACCCTCGCCGTGGGCGACAGCGACGGCGTCGAGAAGCTCGCCCGCGCGTTCGATGAACCGAACGTGATCTTCGCGACCACGATGCGACACTACAGTGCGCCCGACACGACCGGCACGCCGTTCTACCGGCAGCAGGCACCGCGCAACGGACCCACTGGCACCACGCTCTACAAGTCGACCGACGAGGGACTCACCTGGCACGAGATCAGCGGCGGCGGCCTGCCGCGCCTCTCCGGCCGCACGTCCGTCGCCGTCGCCATGCACACGAACGCGCAACGCGTCTTTCTCATCGAGAACTCGGGTCTCTATCGCTCGGATGATGGCGGCACGACGTGGCGTCAGATGGACTCCACGGATACGCGAATTCGTAATGGGCAGGGCGGCTACAACTGCGGCGTGTATGTGGATCCGCAGAACCCCGACATCGTGTACACCATCAACACGTCGAGCTACAAGTCGACCGATGGTGGCAACACGTTCACCGGATTCAAGGGCGCACCCGGTGGCGACGACCCGCAGCAGATGTGGATCGACCCCACCAACGGGAAGCGCATCTTCCTCGGCATGGACCAGGGCGCGACGATTTCGCTCGACGGCGGCGCGACCTGGAGCGAATGGTACAACCAGCCCATGGAGCAGGTGTATCACATCGCCACCGACAATTCGTATCCGTACTGGATCTACGCCACGCAGCAGGATGCGGGCGCCATCCGCACGCGCGCCCGCGGTAACCTTGGCGAGATCACGCCACTCGACTGGAGTCCTGTTCCCGGCTGGGAGTGGGGCACCGTCGTGCCCGATCCCACTACGGCGAACACAGTGTATGCCACGGGCTCCGGTGTCGTGAAGATCATGTACCCGAGCGAACAGTGGATCAACGTGAGTCCGGCCCTGAACCCGCAGCTCAAGCTGCGCAGCGCATTCAACGGGCCGCTCGTGTGGGCGCCCTGGAACCAGCACGAGCTGTTCGCGGGCTTCCAGTACCTCATGGCGACCACGGATGGCGGCGTGCACTGGAAGAAGTTGAGTCCGGACCTCGGCGTACCGAAGAGCCAGACGCCCACGCTTGCGGGGCGCGCCGCTGGAAGCGAGGGAGCGGAAGATCGGCCTGCACCGCCCGGTGGGGCGATCGAGTCCATTTCGCCATCCACCGTGACACCCGGCACCATCTGGGTGGGCACCAGCAATGGCCTCATTCACGTCACACGCGACAACGGCAAGACATGGGACGACGTCTCCATAGCCGGGCTGCCCAATTCTGCGCGTGCCGATATCTCGACCATTGATGCCTCGCACACCGATCCCGCCGCCGCGTACGTGGCGATCGACTACCACACCTCCGGCGATTATCGGCCGTATCTCTATCGCACCCACGACTACGGCAAGACGTGGACGAAGATCGTGACCGGCCTCCCGGTTGGTCAGGCGAGCGGCAGCTTCGCGCGCGTCATTCGCGCGGACACGAAGAAGGCCGGGCTGCTCTTTGCCGGCACCGAAAGCGGCATGTACGTGTCGTTCGACGACGGCGACCACTGGCAATCGCTCATGCTCAATCTGCCCGTCACGTCGTATCGCGATCTCACGATTCACGGCAATGACCTCATTGCCGGCACCTACGGACGTGGCATCTGGATTCTCGATGACTATGCCGTACTGCGCCAGCTCACACCGGCGCTGAGCAGCGAGCCCGCTCACCTCTTCAAGCCCGGCGACGCCATTCGCGTGCGCCGCAATGTGAACTCGGACACGCCGTTCCCGCCCGAAGTGCCGCACGCACTCAATCCGCCGGATGGCGTGGTGTTCTATTACTCGCTGTCGTCGAAGCCGGCGGGCGACATCACCGTGGACGTGCTCGACGCCGCGGGTCATGTGGTACGTCACCTGTCCAGCGCACCGGTGAAGCCCACACCGGACGCGGAGCATCCCCCGGAGCCGAACTTCTGGCTGGCACCGCCGGAGCCGCTGTCAATGAACGTCGGTCTGAACCGCGCGAACTGGGATCTGCGCTACGATCCGCCGCCTGCGTTCCGGCATACGTTCGAGATCAACGCCAATCCAGAAGAGACGCCGGCGTCGCCCGAGGGTCCGCTGGCATCCCCGGGCGTGTACACGCTCGTGCTCACCGTCAACGGCGCGCACTACAGACAGGCGGTGACGGTGCGCAACGATCCCCGCTCGCCGGCCACGACGGCGGCGCTGGCCGCGCAGCACGCGTTGCTCATGAAGCTCGATGCAGACGTGCGTGCGTCGTGGGACGACTTCCAGCAGGTGGCCACGCTGCGCACCGCCGTGAAGCAGGTAGCCGGTAAGGAAAGCGCAGTCACCGCCGCGGCCCAGGCGTTCGTCGCGAAGCTGGACAGCGTGGCCGGCGACGCGGAGAACGGTCGCGGCTTCCGGCGACGCGGCGGCCCCACGCCGCCGCCAACCTTCATGCGGATGAACGGCGAATTCGTGCAACAACTCGAGGCGCAGGACAACGCGGACATGGCACCAACCGGATCCATGCTCGCGGCCGAGTCGAGCGCGTGCAAGGACCTGGCCACGGCGCAGGCAAACTGGACCCGCATCAGCACGAGCGATCTCGCGGCATTCAATGCCATTCTCACGCAGAACGGCCTGTCCGCATTGCCGGCTCCGTCGCGCGGGAAGCCGCTCGCCTGCCAGGTCGCGATCAGATAGACGCAATAGGGCAAATAGGGGTCAGAGGGCAAATAGGGGTCAGAGGCTGATAGGGGTCAGACCCTTTAGAGGGTCTGACCCCTATCAGCCTCTGACCCTGTCGGCCGCCGTTGGCCGCGACTGGCGCCCGTCACCTGCACCGTGACGGGGCGGTGACGGTGGCGTCACGCGTGTTCGTACTCTCTTGGCGCAGACGCATGCCTGCGCTGCCGGAGCCCGCCACCGAATACCCGCGACGCCATGATCCCTGAACCTCGCTCCTCAACCTGCCACGATGCGATTGTAGACGAGCACGCGGCGAACGATCCCGATCATCCCACGTTCGTCATGCGCCTGTGCAATTTCCGCACTGGGGACGCGGGATTGCTGAATCCGTCGCACCACGATGCGATTCATTCCAGGATGCTGCCAGCAATCTGGCCCTATGCGAGCGCGTTCATCGACGTGCTCGGCTACGCCAGCCGGCTGAAATACAGTCAGAACCCTTCCGGGAATCTGACGCTGAGTCGCGCCCGCTGCGCTTCGGTGGTGAACTACGTGAGCGCGGTGCTGTCCATGACGGACCTCAAGTTTCGGTTCAATGTCGTGGATGGCCGGGGCGATGCAGACAGCTATCGCGACGCCATCCCGGACCTCGGGTTTCGCCGTGCTGCGCTGATCCGGGTCTTTTGCCAGGGCACGCCGACCTATCGTCCGCCACCGCAGCTCCGTCACGGATACACCATCGCCGCGACTGATCATTTCGTCTTTCAGGCGATTGAAAGCGCCTCCGTCTCGGGCGGGCTGTTCGAGGCGAACTGCATGTTCTTCTCCATCCATGACACGCTCAATGGCCGGATTCGCTACTTCGCGTACAGGGGAATCGGCGGAAGCGTGTCCATTCCGAAGTTGCCCGCAATCATGGCTTCCGCCAGCCACAAGAGTAGTCCCGTGCCGTTCAGTACCGCCTGCAAGATTCTCGATTTCGAGGATTTCCGCGGCAGGGCCGAGCTGGCGGGGAACCCCGGCGTTACGGTGAATGCCTCCAGCGTGGGCGGCAGTCTCACGCTGACGATGCACCCGAAAGCCTACTCCGACCGGAGCATCGCCGGCACTATCGTGGTGTCATTCAGTTTCTCACGAGGCTTCGGTGCGAACCTCGCGGACGTGGGAACAGGAATGGTGACGCTGCTCGACGAATCGTTCCGCCCCGCCGTGTACCCGGACTGACCAGCTCAACGCTCTCACCCTGAACGCGTCGCGTTCCGCCTGCATCGACACATGGAGAGATCAATGACGACGTACATGCGCCGCGTTTCGGCAGTTGTCCTGATGTGCTTCGTCGCCACAGCGTGCACGAAGGAGCTCAGGAAGCACCTGAACGAGAAAGTCGCGCAGAATCAGACCCGCGGCGACACGGACGGCAACTCCTGCTCACTCCTCGACTCGGCCGAGGTGACAGCGGCCATAGGCCCGCTCGCGGGGCCACCGTACCGCGGCGGTCCGATTCCAGACGCGTCGGGTGAAACGTGCCGCTACGATTCACAGGACTATCGTCGCATCCGTGTCAATGTGGACTGGTCCGGCGGCGCAATGGCCATGAAGATGGCCAGCTTCGGCCGTGAGCCCATGGGGCAGCCCATGGGCTGCCCCATGGGCTGCCCCTATGGTTCCTACTTCGTCACCCGGGCTCCCACCAGCTTCGCGATTGCGGCCAGCGTAGTCTGCGCGGCGTTCAACCCGAGCCGAAAATCATCATCACTGTACGTGCTGTAGACATCAGTCGGCTGATGCCACTGCGGGTCCCACCCGGCACCAATTTGCGCGCCGCGTTCGTTCTCGCGCACACTGATTGCCGGCACCAGATCCTCGAACGGCGCCGAATCCGTGTTGGTCATGTGCTGCCCGACGCTCGCCGGATAATCCGTGGCGTACGCCTCGTTCGCGTCCGCGAAGGCCCATGCCAGCTTCTCCGCGTCCGCCGCGAACTTGGAGCGCGACTGGAACTCGACGTTCACGTCGGCCTCCGGCCGCTGCACCTTCGACACCGTGCCATCGACTCTCGGCATGCCGTGGTCGAACATCACCATGTCGTGCTGGATCATCCCCAGCCACTTCGGTTCAGGATACCTGCCCGACCCCGGCGGGTCCTCCTTCCCCTGCAGCGCCGCGCGCTGCGCGACGTACGCACGCGACCCGTTCAGCCCTGTCTCCTCATTGTTCCAGAGGATGAAGCGGATGGAACGGTCCGTCTGCACATCAGGCGAGCTGAAGACGCGCGCGAGCTGCATGACGAGCGCGGTCCCTGACCCATCATCGTTCGCGGCCTCGCCCCACCCGATGCCATCCATGTGTCCGCCCACGATGTACATCTCATCGGGGTGCGTGGTACCGATCTTCGTGCAGTAGACTTCCTGTCGTTCACCCGCCACGCTGGGCGGCGTGTCGAGCGCGCGCAGCTTTGCATCCGGCTGCTTCAGCGAATCCGTGTTCACGCCCGTGTGCGCACGGTTCCCGCGTATGCGTGACCCGCCCGCACCGCGTTCGCTGGCCGCGAATCGGGCGCGCAATCGCGCGATCTCCTCCGGTGAGCGCGGTGGCCTGGGCGGCGGGGGCTGATAGTCGTACGTGATGCGCTGCGTGTTCGTGCATCCGTAGCTCTTGAGCTGTGCCTCGATCCAGTCCACGGCCGCGCGATTGCGCGCGGTCCCCTGCCGGCGATCGCCAAACTGCGTGAGTCCCTTGACTGTGGTCTTGTACCGGGCCAGGTCGAGACGCGAGACCATCGTACGAACGGGATCCGCCGTGGTGTCGCCGCGCGACGCAGCGCCGGCATTCTGTGCCAGGAGCGGCGTGGCAACGACCGCAACGCTCGCGCCAATGCCAGCGAGCCTGGAGAGAGCAGAGAACATGAGATCCTGAGAGAAGAGAAGGAGAAGAGGAGAGGGAAAGCGTCACGCTGCCGTTTCGTCCAGCGCGGCCACGCCAACCTCCTCAACGGAAGACGCGCCCATTCTGTTGAACGCGACGAACGCGATCGGGCGCTGCATTCCGGCGAGCGGCCACACGCAAACCCTGCTTGCCGCGTTCAATCGAACTCCACTCGCCTGCCCGACTGCGCTTTCCCCACCCGGCCAGGACGGATTTCCGCCTTTGCGTAATTCTCACCACGTACCGGAGAGCCGCCGAGCCGCCGCAGCATGGTGAGCTGGCCAACATGCGTGAGCGCGTCGGCAATCGGACCCTGAAACAGCACGTCGGCTCCCCTGCCAAGCGGCGCATCACTGGCAAGGTATGCATCCAGCCGGGCCAGCGCGTCGAAGAATCGGTCCACCTCCTGCGGCCACGGTTGCGGCGCGGAGTCGCGCCAGCGGTGCTCGCCTCGCGCCATCCAGAGCGCCCAGTCCAGCAGGTCGCCAATGTGCGCGAGGATCTCGGCGGGTGTGCGCGTCTGGGCGTCCATTCGCAACACCGCGAAATCCGCTGGCGCGTTCGCTACGGCCTTCCCGCCGCGATAGGCGAGCGTGGCCACGGTGTGACGCAGCATCTGCCGCGCATCATGACCTATGGTCCAGCTCTGCTCTGATTCCGCGCTCGACACGGGCTCCCCGCTCAACTGTGAATGGTTCGTTGCGTTACGTGGCCTGGGCGCCCTGCTCCATGACCACCGCTGGTTTGCGCTCCACGGGCAGACCAGCCTGTTGCCATGCAGCCCAGCCACCTACGAGCACACGCGCATTGGTCCAGCCGCTCCGCCGAAGCTCTCGCACCACACGGGTGCTTGTCGCCTCATCCGTTCAGGCACAGTAGACGACCAGCGTCGCATGCCGCGACAGACGCATCTCCGTCGCGTCGCGCACCGGATCCTCGGGCGGAAGGCGCACCGCTCCCCGCGCCTGCAGCTCGCTCGCGCGAAAGCTGCGGTCCGCCCGCGAATCAACTGGCAGGACATCCTCCCCACGCGACAGCATCGCCTGTACTTCTGGAATGGTGATGCGGTCGGGTCCCGGAGCCGGGATGCCCGATTCACCGGCGTCCCCTTCCGCGGGCGGCTCGCTCACCGCCGGGCCATCCTGGGCACGCTTCCGCTCCCGATGACTCGCGCGAAGAAAGAGCGCCATGCCGCTTCCGTGCAGCAGCACCGAGAGCAATACCACCAGGCAGGCCACCGCGAACAGATATCCGGCGCCGGGCACGTCCGCGAACACGGGTAGCAGGGTGAAAAGCAGCGAGCTCAGTCCGCGTGGCCCGAACAGCGCGATCAGACGCCGCTCGCGCGTGGTGAGTCCGACGCCCTTCAACATGGGCAGCAGCACCACCGTGCGCGCCGCGAGCGCCACCGCCGCGAACACGATCGTGCGCACATCAATCACGCCGAGCCCCGACCAGATCACCGACATGCCAAGCGCCACGAACGTGAGCAGCAGCAGCATCTCCGCCGTCGCTTCGCCGTATTCGAGGAAGCAATCGCACAGCTCGATGTCCTGCGCCGCCACCAGGAGACCCGCCGTGAACGCGGCAAGAAAGCCGCTCCCGTCCACCGATTCCGCCACGGCATACGCGGTGAACGCGAGACCCAGCGCGTAGAGCGATTCGTAATCCCGGCGCACGCCAATGCCGCCGCGCACCCGACCGAGTACCACGATGCCCACCCACCCTACGAGCGCGCCGAGTGCAGGGCCGAGGAGAAACAGTCCGACCGCCCGGTGGATCAGCAGCGTCGCAATGCCGCCCTGAGCGGGTGCGCCGCGCATCTCGATCACCATGGCGAGGATCACGACGGGCAGCAGCAGGGCGTCGTTCATGCCCGACTCCAGCCGCAGCGCCACGCGCGCCGGCCCGGGAAGCGCGCGCGATCGCAGCACGCTGCGCAGCAGCACCGGATCGGTGGATGCCAGCGCCGCTCCGAGAATCGCGGCCGCCGGTACCGAGATCCCGAGCAGGGCCCATCCCGCCAGCGCGAT
>DASVWN010000026.1:0-191730 GCA_036393195.1 Gemmatimonadaceae bacterium
CTGGAACCCCTCGTACGAGTCCGACGCCATGGACGCGCACATCCAGGTGCTGCTCGCGCACGCCCGCGCCTTTCGCGATGGCCGCTGCAGTGACGATGACGTGTACGTGTGGTGGGGGCGCATTCGCTCGCCCAGGCGACAGGCCCCGCTGCCGCACCTGCCCGGGATTCTCGCACTCGATGCGCAGTTGCAGGGCGATGCGCCCGCCGAGCTCCATCTCTACCTCACCGACTATCGATCGCTCTACGTCGCGCATGTCGCGGAGATTACCGCCGAGGATATCGCCGCCAACCCCGACGATCGCGAGCATCTCCCGGCCTACTACGTGCGAGACCGCCTCGCCTGCGACTGCTGGTTCCGTCTCTGGGACATCCGACAGGTCGTTCGCGAGGATACGCTCGCGGTCATCCAGGAACTCCGACGGCTGCGCAATACACGCTACGACGATCACCCCGTGTCGCTCTATGGGGGCATGGTGGACCTGCCGCTGATCGTGCGTGGCGACGAGAGCACCCGCTGGTTCGATGAGGACGTGCGCGAGCGCCTGGCGGATGGTCGCCACTGGGTGGAGTTCGACGCGGAGAGCGCTTCGGGCTTCGAGGTCCAGGCGGACCTGCGCGACAACCGCTTCGGTACCGCGCTGTGGAGCGCGCTCGATCCGTCGGCGCGCAACTTCATCGCGACGGCCGAGACATTGTTCCGCACGCACCGCCGCGATGCGGCGTTCGATCTCTCGGTCGTGGTGGTGGGCCTGGCCAAGGCCGTGGAGGTGCAGGGCAACCGCGTGCTGCGGCGCCTGCTCGACGACGCACCCCCCGAGGCGCGTCGCATGGGCCGCGATGGGAGCACGATCGACGTGATCAACGCAGGCCCGCTGGCGCTCGGCGAATTGGCCCACGCACTGGACGCCGAGCCCAGACTCAACGACTGGGTCCGGATGCACGCGCGGCACGGCGACTGGTTCACGTCGCAATTCCCGCCGATTCTGGCGGAGCTGGCTGACATTCGCAACCGTGCCGCGCATGGCGGGCGCGTGACCCGTGATGAAGTGGTCCGTATCCGCGCGGCGCTGCTGGGTGTCGGCCAGCAAGGCGATCTCATTCATCTGGCGGAAACGCGACGGTTGGGAGAGTGACTGCGTGAGCGACAGTTCCCATCCGCTCGACAATCCGATCTGGCATGCGCTCAGCACGGGCCACGCCCGCTTCGCGGAAGGAGACAGGTTGGCGCGACGCTACGCGCCGAGTCTGACCCCGCTGGCTGCGGTGGCGGAGCAGACGGCGCACGCGTACGCGTCGCTCGGCGGCCTGCTGCAACCGGAAGGAACAGCCGCGCTCTTTCTTGCCGCGCCGCCCACCTTGCCTGCCAACTGGCAACTGGAGCGCGCGACGCCGGTCTGGCAGATGGTCTGGACGGGCGATGGTGGAGAGGCGGCGGAACTCCCCATTCAGGAGATGCTGCCAGCCGACGCCGCCGACATGCTGGCGCTCGCGACGCTCGCGCAACCGGGGCCGCTCACGATGCGCGCGCTGGAGCTGGGCAGGTTCCTGGGCATTCGCTCCGGCGACCAGCTCATCGCGCTGGCTGGCGAGCGGCTCCGACTCAGCGGATACGTGGAGATCAGCGGCGTCTGCACGCACCCCGATTACCGTGGGCGCGGCTACGCGCAGGCGCTCGTGACCGCCGTGGCCCGGCGCATCGCGCGTGAAGGTGACGTCCCGTTCCTGCACGTCAACACGGCCAATGCGGCCGCCGCGCACGTCTACGAGAAGATGGGATTCCGGACGCGGCGTCTCATGCACGTCACGGTCCTGCGGGCGCCCCGGTAGCCGCACGGGCGGACCGGCCGCCGCCGACTCGCCAACGAGGCGGCCAATGGCGCGAGTACGATTTCGGACAGCCGCGCACGAGAGGGGCACATAACCTGCACGCCATCGCTCCCCACTACCTCAGGGAGGATCAATGGCTCAGGTCACAGACCCGGTGTGCGGGATGCGGATTGACTCGAACTCGGCGGCTGGCAGTTCGAGCCATCAGGGGCAGACCTACTATTTCTGCTCTTCGGATTGCAAGTCGAGATTCGACGCGAACCCGAGGCAGTACGTATCGGCCGCGTCCAAGTCGCGCCCGGATGCCGGAGACGAAGCAACATTCTGATTGATACGCTGAAGCGAAGGCGGGCTGGCCCTCGTGGCTGGCCCGCCTTCAGCACATATGCGAGAAGCGGGACGCATCACTGGAGGAACGGCACCATGGCCAACGACCGACTAAAGGGACTCCGCGTCGCGGTGCTCGTCGCGAACGGATTCGAGCAGGTGGAAATGACGGCGCCGCGTACGGCACTCGACGACGCCGGTGCGCACACCAGTCTCGTATCACCCGAGCAGCAGCGCGTTCGCGGCTGGAATCACACGGAGTGGGGCGACGAATTCGCGGTTGACGTACCGCTGGACGCCGCCCGGCCCGACCACTTCGACGCCCTGCTGCTGCCCGGGGGCGTGATGAACCCCGACACGCTGCGCATGAATCCGCGCGCCGTCGCACTCGTGAAGTCCTTCTTCGATGAGCACAAACCGGTCGCGGTGATCTGCCACGGCCCCTGGACCATCATCGAGGCGGGCGCGGCCAGCGGACGGCGCATCGCCTCGTGGCCATCGCTCAGGACGGACCTGCGCAACGCGGGCGCCATCTGGATGGACGATGCGGCGGTGACGGATGGCAACCTCGTGTCGAGCCGGAAGCCGGACGACATCCCGGCATTCAATGCCGCAATGGTGGAGCTGTTCAGCCATGCCGGAGCCGCGGCACACGCCTAGCTCGTGCAGAAGCCATGACGCAGACTCTGCTGGCGAGCACGCTGGATCTCGTTCGCGACGCCGCGCACCCGCTGACCGGTGCCTCGCACGACTACGACCCGCTGCTCGATCTTGCGGGTGATGCGCAATTCGTTCTCATCGGCGAGGCATCGCACGGCACGCACGAGTTCTATCGGGAACGCGCGATCATCACGCGCCGGCTCATTGTGGAGCGCGGTTTCAACGCCGTGGCCGTGGAGGCCGACTGGCCGGACGCATACCGCGTGAATCGCTATGTGCGAGGAGACGACAGTGCCGCCGATGCGGAAGCAGCGCTGTCCGGCTTTCGGCGCTTCCCCACCTGGATGTGGCGCAACGCCGAGGTGCTCGACTTCGTCGGCTGGCTGCGTGCGTACAACGATGCGCGTGCCGAGCGCGCACGCGTGGGCTTTTACGGACTGGATCTCTACAGCCTGTTCACATCCATGACGGTCGTGCTCGATTATCTGGACAAGCTGGATCCCGAGGCCGCCAGGCATGCGCGCTTCCGCTACGCCTGCTTCGATCAGGTGGGCGAGGATCCGCAGGCGTACGGCTGGGCCGCGAGCATGGATCTCTCGGCGTCGTGCGAGGACGAGGTGGTGAGCCAGCTCGTGGAGCTGCGACGCCGCGCGTCGGAGTATGTGAGGCGCGAAGGGCGTCTGGCCGCCGACGAGTACTTTGCCGCCGAGCAGAATGCGCGCCTGGTCGCGAATGCGGAGCGGTACTATCGCACGATGTTCCGCGGACGCGTGTCGTCGTGGAATCTGCGCGACCGGCACATGGCGGACACGCTCTCCGCACTCGCGCAACATTTTGAGGCCCAGGGTACTCCGGCGCGCGTCGTGCTCTGGGCGCACAACTCGCATCTCGGCGATGCGCGCGCCACCGAGATGGGATGGGGCGGTGAGCTGAACGTGGGACAGCTCGTGCGTGAGACGTATGGCGCGAGCGCGGTGCTGATCGGAAGCCTGACGCATACGGGCACCGTGACGGCGGCATCGGATTGGGACGCGATGGCCGAGCGCAAGCGCGTGCGCCCCTCGCTCGAAGGAAGCTATGAGCGCCTCTTTCACGATACGGGCCTGCCGCGCTTTCTCCTGACCCTGCGCGACAGCGGAGACGTGGCGGACGCGCTGCACGACAAGCGGCTTGAGCGAGCGATCGGCGTGATCTATGCGCCGGAGACCGAGCGCATGAGTCATTACTTTCATGCGCGCCTGCCCAGCCAGTTCGATGCGGTGTTGCACTTCGATGACACGCGCGCCGTCGAGCCACTCGAACCGTCCGCGCGCTGGACTTCCGGCGAGCCGCCCGAGACCTATCCCACCGGGCAATAGCGGTCCCTCCGATCTGCGCGCCACTCCTGTTCCACCGTCCCCGGTGACGGTTTCCGCGACGCCAGTACGCATTGCGTGCTGGCGGTCGCAGCGATCAACCGCGTGCGGTTTCGCAATCCACCACGGGGGGACTCATGACACAGCGGGGCAGAGTGCTGCGCGACACCAGCGCCGGACCGGGGCTGCTGGCCATTGAAGGCAAACAGTATTCGTTCACGCTCGAAGGAGCATGGCGGTCTGACGTACCGCCAAAGGTCGGTATGGTGGTGACGGTCGATCTTGCACCGGATGGTACCGTGCGGGCCGTGAGCGCCGTGCCGGAGTCGCAGCTTGCCAGGGAGCAGGCCGAGCTCGCGATGGTGGCGGCACGGGAGAGGGGATCCGCCCTGGCATCGTCCATGGTGGCGCGATTTGGTCTGCCCAGTCTGATTGCATTGGGCGCGCTCATCGTGGGCTGGTTCTTTCTCGCCACGGTTTCCATCAGGACGCCGCTGGGCGGCACGAGCTTCACCTTCTGGCAGGTGCTCGGCATTGCGCACTCCGCCGGGAACGGGTTCGACGCACTGGCGCAGAATCTCGGCGGGGGTGGCGGCAGTACCGGCCTTTATGGGCTGGTGGCGATCGTCGCGCTCGTCGCGCCGTTCGTGCATCACTTCTGGAAGGATCGGCGGGCGGTGCTGGGCGGCGTGCTGCCGCTGGCGTTCATGCTGCTCGTGCTGCTCGTGGTCCGCCACAATCTGAACAGTGGCTTCGAAGCCGCGGGCAGCTCGGGCGCAGGCCCATTCGGGGATTTTGCCAGGCAGGCCAGGGAGGAAGCCATGAAGGCCGTTTCCATGGGCCTCGGCGCGTACGTAGCGCTTCTCGCGAGTGTCTACTTCGCCGGTGCGGCGGTCAGGCGCTTCCTGGTGTCGCGCGCGGGCGAACCCGAAGTCCCGGCACGCCCGTGGGCCGTGGAAAGCTGATGGGACCTGGAGACGTCGCAGCTTCGGCTTCCCGTGCGGAACCGGGAAGCCGGGGTGTGCAAGTTCTATGGTTTGCCAAACAATCCGCGCAGCACCTTTCCCGCCTTGTCTTTTGCCTTCTGCTTGCCGGCGATGGCGGCCCGATGCTTCGCTTCCTGGTAGGTGAGCTCCACGAGCTGTGAATCCGGCGACTTCATCATCAACGGCCGCATGCGGTCGGCGGCCGTGAGGTAATCACCGGCGTCCATCGAGGCCAGCGCGCCGGAAAGCGCCATGAAGGAGTCGAATCCCATCTGGCGGTTCGCTTCCTGCCGCTTGCGCATTTCGGCAGCACTCTCCGGGGACATCGCGACGTCGAGATCCTTGAGGACATGATCGGCAAGCTGCTGCTCGAGGTCGAAGAACTTGTCTTCCGGTCCTGTGACCTTGGCGGTCTTGATGATCTCGCCTGTCTCCACGCGAATCACGCGCATGTCGATCCGGATCTGCGGGCTCGACGCCGCCAGCGACCCGGTAGCGATGTACTGTGCGCCGAGGAGTCGTCCGGCCCGCACCGCTGTGGTGGAGTCGAAGAGCGCGGAATGCTGCATGTTCTGTTCGTTGAGCACATCCTGCATTTTCTCGCGCTCCACCACCTTGAGATCGGGCGAGGCCGACAGGTCCGTGATCATCATGGCGGCGATGCCGCGTCCCATCGGGTCGTAGTCAGCGCGGCCGGTGTTGTTGTCGAAGTTCAGGACGGCGAGCGTTTGCACCGTGGGCGCTGCGGCGGACGGCGTGGCGCCCGGCGCCTGCGCCACCGCGGAGCAGAACGGGCTCAGACCGAGCAAGGCTGCGGGAAGGAGCAGGCGCATGGGTTTGGAAGGAGTGGTCCAGAAGGAAGTGAGCCGGCGTTTCGCCACGCTCCACAATACGTCGAATGTGGGGATTCTCACAATGTCGTGCGGTTGCCGCGCCTGTGCTGCGCCGGCGCAGCGCCGGGGCACGTGGGAGAGCCAAACGACGACGTCGTGAGGAAACTGACGCTCCCCCGGGGGCATGGCCGCAATCTCGCTCTGGCCTGCGTTCTATCCTCTTTCCCCGGAGAAGACCATGTACCGCCTCGTCGCAGTAGCGGCGGCGCTGATGGCGCTTGCCTGCAGTGATCAAAACAGGAATTCGGCGAGAAATGCGATGGCCAATGCGGCCGACAGCGCAAGGGGCATGGCGCAAGTGGCCGGCTCGACTGCCACCGGCATGATGGATTCTGCTCGTTCGCGCACGACCGCCATGGCGGAGTCGGCAAAATCGGCGATGGGAAACATGGCTGACTCATCCAATACCACCGCGACGACCGCCAGTGCCGCTTCCGACACGGGCAGGAAGACCACGTCGAGCGCCGGCGCTCTCGCGCCCTCGAAGGCGAAGACGCCAGCGAAGCTCACCAGGGATCAACTGAAGCAATTGCAGACCGCGCTGAACAATGATGGCTGCTCGGTGGGGACACCGGATGGCGTGATGGGCGCGAAGACAACGAAGGCTGTGGTGTGCAGCATGACGAAGCACAACATCCAGAACAACGACTACTCGGCGCTGTACCAGGCGCTCAATCTCAGCTTCTGATAGCGTCAGGACAGGGCGACGACCTTGGGGCGGTCACTGCGCGTGGCTGCCCCATTCCTGTGCCTTCTGACCCGGATCGTCCGCCAGTCATTCCCGCCATTCTTGCCGTTCGTGCGGCACCGCGCGCATCTTGATGTCGCTGGCCGAGACGCAGACGGACGCCAGCAGCCCGCCGTACCCCTGCCGCCTCATCCCCGTACTCTCTAAACGCCATGGATCGCGCTTTCTGCTCACTGCTCGCGCTGTGCGTCGTTCCAGCGCTCGCCTTCGGCCAGGCGCCGGAACAAACCCGAATGCTCCGCTCTCCAACCGTGAGTGCCACGGACATCGCGTTCGCCTATGGCAGTGACATCTGGGTGGTGCCGCGCGCGGGCGGCGCCGCGCGACGTCTGACGAACTTCGAGGGAGCGGCGTCGAATCCGTTCTTCTCACCTGATGGCAAGCGCATCGCGTTCAGCGCCGACTACGGTGGCAACACGGACGTCTATGTCATCCCGACCGAGGGCGGCGAACCGAAGCGATTGACGTGGCATCCCTCGCCCGATGACGTGGAGGGATGGACGCCTGATGGCAAGTCCATCGTATTTTCCTCCAGCCGTTCGTCGAATCTTCCGGCGCCTGAACCGCGCTGGTTCACGGTGCCGGCAAATGGTGGCGTGGCGGAGCCAATGCCGCTGGACCGCGCGTATCAGGGCAAGATCTCGCCGGACGGTACCCATGCGGTGTACCGCATGAACCCATCCTGGGACGAGGAGCGTCGCAACTATCGCGGCGGACAGAACAGTCCCATCCGGATCGTCGACCTCAAGTCGCTCGCGGTGGACACGATTCCGCACGATCGCTCCAAGGAGATGGATCCGGTCTGGCTCGACAACCAGACCGCGTGTTTCCTCTCTGATCGTGATGGCGTGTCGAATGTGTGGTGCTGGAACGAGAGCACGAAGCAGTTGAAGCAGCTCACCCGGTTTTCCGACTTCGATGTCAAGACACTCGACGCCGGACCGGGCGTGCTCGTCTTCGAGCAGGCGGGCTACATTCACGAGCTCGATCCTTCCAGCGGCCGCGAGCATATCGTGCCGATCACCGCGGCCGGCGCATTCGCCGGCATGATGCCCCAGTGGAAGGACGTCGCGAAGTACACGGCGAGCATTGCGCTCTCGCCAACCGGCAAGCGCGCCGCGATCGAAGCCCGCGGCGACATCTTCACGGTGCCCGCCGAGAAGGGCGACGTTCGCAACCTCACACATTCCAGCGGCTCCGCGGAGCGTGCGCCCGCATGGTCGCCTGATGGGAAGTGGATCTCGTACTTCAGTGACGCGTCCGGCGAGTACCAGTTGATCATCGCGTCCGCCGATGGCAGCACGGCGCCGCGCACGATCGCGTTGCCGCACCCGACGCATTACTACACGCCGGCCTGGTCTCCCGATGGAAAGCGGATCGTATTTCAGGACACGAATCTTCGCCTCTGGCTGGTGGATGTCGCCACGGGCAAGACAACGGACATTGGTGGCGACGAGTGGATGGTGCCGGAGCGATCGCTCAATCCCACGTGGAGTCCGGACTCGCGCTGGATCGCCTACGTGAAGCGCCTGCCGTCGCTCTATCGGGCGATCTTCGTCTACGACGTCGAGACGGGCGAGACGCATCAGATTACCGACGGCCTCGCGGACGCGACGTGGCCGGCGTGGGACGCGAGCGGCAAGTATCTCTGGTTCTTCGCATCCACGGACCTGGCGCTGGGCTCGGGCTGGCTCGACATGTCGAGTTACGGTCACACCGAGACCGACGCGTTGTACCTTGCGGTGCTCAGGAAGTCCGATCCGTCACCGCTGCTTCCCGAGAGCGACGAGGATGCCGGGCTGCAGAGCGAGCCGCCGCCGCCGGGTGTCCCGCCCGGACCGCCCCGCGGGCGTATGCGCGCGCGGGCGGCCGGGGCCGACACGTCACGAACAGGCGCCATCCCATCGGACACGCTCGCCGCCATGCTCGCGCCGCGCCGTCACGTGGAGATCGACTTTGACGGCATTCAGCAGCGCGTGGTCGCGGTGCCGGGCATTGCCGAGCGCGATTACGCCGCGCTGAGCGCGGGTGTGGCGGGCACCGTGTTCTTCATGGAGAATGTGCCCGAGACGGGCACACAGGCGAACCCGTTCCTGGGTGGAACGATCCACCGGTTCGATCTCAAGGATCGCAAGGCCACGCCGTTCGTGCACGACGCCGAGCGGTACTTCGTGAGCGCGGACGGAAAGAAGCTGCTCTATCGCACGCCCGGACCGCAGGGCGCGCTGTATCTCGTGGACGCCACGAAGCCCGCGCCCAAGGAAGGGGAAGGGAAGCTGAAGGCGGATCTTCGCATGTACGTGGACCCGGTGGCCGAGTTCCGGCAGATCTTCAACGAAGGATGGCGCATTCAGCGAGACTACATCTACGTGAAGAATCTGCAGGGCACCGACTGGCCGGCAATGAAGACGATGTACGGGCAGTTGCTGCCGTTCGTGAAGCATCGCGCGGATCTCAATTATCTGCTGGACATGATGGGCGCGGAGATCGCGATTGGCCACTCGTTCGTGCGCGGCGGCGATCTGCCGCGCTCGGAGCAGCCCGCGGCCGGCCTGCTCGGCGCGGACTTCGAGGTGGAGAACGGCCGCTATCGCATCACCACCATCTACGGCACCGATAGCTGGAATCCCGATCTGCGCGCGCCGCTCACCGCGCCGGGCGTGGACGTGCACCCCGGTGACTACGTCCTGGCGGTGAATGGCGAGGCGCTCCAGGCGCCGGATGACATCTATCGGCTGTTCGACGGTACGGCGAACCATCAGACCGTGATCACCGTGAACGCGCGTCCCACGATGGATGGCGCCCGGCGCGTCACCGTCATTCCGGTGGCGAACGATGCGGGACTGCGCGCACGCGCGTGGGTGGAACACAACCGCCGCCTCGTGGACTCGCTCTCGCACGGACAGCTTGCATACGTGCATCTGCCAAATACGGCGCAGGGTGGCTACGCGAGCTTCAACCGCTATTACTTCGCCCAGCAGGATCGCAAGGGCGCGATCATTGATGAACGCTACAACGGTGGCGGCTCCGCGGCCGACTACATCATTGACGTGCTGCAGCGCACGTTCGACGGCTACTTCAACAACCCCGTGGGCGCGCGCTACCCGTTCACCAGTCCCGCCGCCGGCATCTGGGGACCGAAGGTGATGATCATCAACGAAATGTCCGGCTCGGGCGGTGATCTCATGCCGTACATGTTCAAGGAGCGGAAGGTTGGCACGCTGGTGGGCAAGCGTACCTGGGGCGGACTCGTGGGCATCTGGGATACGCCCACCTTCGTGGATGGCGGCATCATGTACGCGCCGCGTGGCGGGTTCTTCGCGCTGGACGACAAGTGGGCGGTGGAGAATGAAGGCATCACGCCGGACGTCGAGGTGAACGACTGGCCGAGCGAGGTCGCCGCCGGACACGATGCCCAGCTCGAACGCGCTGTCGCCGTTGCCATGCGACAGCTCAAGGAGCATCCCGTCGTGCGCGCGACGCACGAGCCGCCGCCACCCGAATGGGGGAAGCGGGAAAAGCCGATCGGGCCGTGAGACGATCGACGCGAGCTCACCGTACGGTCGAACTGCGCGGCAGGCTGAACGCGGCGCGCGTCGCCATCACACCGGCCCTGTTCAGCCAGGCCGCGATCGCGACGCTGCCGCCGCCGGTGCAGCGCTATTTCCGCACGGTACTCACGGACGGTCAACCGATGATCGCGGCGGTCCACCTGGCGCACGAGGGCACGTTCAACAGTGCGACGGACCGGGTCAGGTGGAAGCCGTTCAAGTCCACGCAGCTCGTCATCACCCAGCGCCCCGGCTTTGACTGGGACGCGCGCATTCGCATGGCGCCCGGCGTGGCTGTGCGGGTGCACGATGCGTACGTGCACGGAGAAGGCATGCTGCACGCGGCCGTGCTGGGAGTGTTCACCGTGGCGAACGCGCGGGGCACTCCGGAAATGGCGCGGGGAGAACTGATGCGCTTTCTCGCGGAGGCCGTCTGGTATCCCACGCGCCTGTTGCCCGGTCACGGACTGGCGTGGGAAGCCGTTGATGCCAGCACGGCGCGGGCGACGCTTCGCGATGGCGACGTTGATGCGTCGCTCGACTTTCATTTCGATGCACAGGGCCTCGTGCACGAAGTGTCGGCTCCGGCGCGCGACCGGATGGTTGGCCGTCGGCTCGTACCCACGCCATGGCGCGGACGATTCTGGAACTACGAGCTTCGCAGCGCCATGCGCCTTCCGCTCAATGGTGAGGTTGAGTGGGTCCTGCCGGGCGGTCCCCTGCCATACTGGCGAGGACACATCACCAGCATCACCTTCGACTTCGCACCAGCCTCCGGGAGCAGGCCTGCCAGTTCAACCAGTAGTTCATCCTGACGAGCAGGACGTTGCGCGCCGGCGCAGTGAACAGCGCACGCGTGTCAACGCTGAGCGAAAATCTCCCGGCCGGGTCGGAGGCGGACTGGTCCTGGCTCCGTGACTAACGGACCCGCGAGCCGAGGCAAGAGGCAAGTCGAAGGCGAACGAGTATATTAGTGTCCAGCACACCCATGCCAAGCCTCGCCGACATTCGCGCCGCGCGCGATCGCATCCGGGACGCGATCGTTCCCACGCCATGCATCCCCGCACTCGCATTGCGCGATCGGTTGCCCTGCGCTCTGCACCTCAAACTCGAGAACCTGCAACGCACCGGATCGTTCAAGGATCGTGGCGCGCTGAATCGGATGCTCGATCTCACCAGCGATCAGCGCCGCTGCGGCGTCGTGACGGCGAGCGCGGGCAATCACGCGCAGGCCGTGGCGTATCACGGCGCGCGCCTCGGCGTTCCGGTGGAAGTGGTCATGCCGGAGCACACGCCGCTCATCAAGGTGGCGAATACGCGTCGATTCGGCGCGGGCGTCCGTTTTCACGGCGCGACGCTCTCCGAGGCCATGGTCGAAGCCCGCCGACTCGAGGCGGAGGAGGGACGCGTGCTCGTCCACGCCTTTGATGACGAGCGCGTGATCGCGGGGCAGGGCACCATCGGACTGGAGCTGCTCGAACAGGTGCCCGACCTCACGGCCGTCGTAGTCCCCATTGGCGGCGGCGGACTCATAGCAGGTGTTGCGACGGCGATCCGGGAGCAGCGGCCGGATGTGCGCGTGCTTGGCGTGGAGGCGGCGAATGCAGCATCTGCGCTGGCATCGCGACGGGTCGGGCGGCCCGTGCATCTCGAGTCGGCGGACACGATCGCCGATGGCATCGCGGTGAAGCGCCCCGGAGACCACACCTTCCCCATCATCGAGCGCTACGTCGACGACATCGTCGCCGTAGACGAGGAGCTGATTGCGAGCGCCGTGCACCTGCTGCTCGAGTCACAGAAGGTGCTGGCGGAAGGGGCCGGTGCCACGCCGCTCGCCGGGATACTGGGCGGGCAACTGCCGCTCACCGCGGCAGACACGGCGGTGATGGTGCTCTCGGGCGGCAACATCGATGTCAATCTGGTGGAACGCATCATTGATCGCGGCCTCGTGGCGGACGGGCGGCTGGCGCGGTTCGCAGTCACCGTGGCGGACCGCCCGGGCAATCTGGCGCGGCTCACGCAGCTCGTGGCGGAAGCCGGCGCGAACGTGCTCGAGGTCTCGCACCTGCGGGAGTTCGCCGACATCTCGGTGCGCGACGTGGAAATTCTCCTGCAGCTCGAGACGCGCGGTCGCGACCACGTGGCGGCGCTCTGCGGGCTGCTGGAGCGCAAGGGCTACCAGGTGCGCGAGAGCATGTAACGGCCAGTCAGCCGGGCATCAACTGTAGCGCTGGCGGATCTCCACGGACTCGATGATGCGCTGGCCGGGCTCGTCGGTCACGGCGGCGCGAACGAGCGCGGTCGCCACCATGTCGGCGGAGATGGGCTTGTACCGCGCGGGGACGAGCCAGCTCAGTCGTTTCCCCATCTCCTCGCCGCGCCGGGGCCGGGCGCGCTCGCCCATCAGCAGCGATGGGCGCACGATGGTGAGCGAGGGCCAGGGCATGGCGCGCAGCGCTTCTTCGAGATCTCCCTTGACGCGATTGTAGAAGATCATGGATCGCGGATTCGCGCCAAGCGCACTGACGAGCAGGAAGTGGTGCGCGCCCTGCTCCAGTCCGAGCCTGGCGATGGTAAGCGGATAGTCGAAGTCCACATGGCGAAAGCGCTCGCGGGTTCCGGCGATCTCAATGGTGGTGCCGAGCGCGCAGATGATCTGATCCGCTCGCACCAGTGCCGGGTTGGCCGCGAGCTGCTCGAAGTCCACCACACGTTGCTCGACGACCGCTGCACTCGGTCCATCGATGACGTCGGACGGAAGCGTGCGGCGCGAGAGGGTTGCCACCTGCGTGAAGACCGGTGTGGCAAGCAGGAGGTGCAGACATTCGCGCCCTACGAGGCCCGTGGCGCCGACAAGCAGAACAGATCGCGTCATGGTTGCAATCTCCCCGTTTGCCGGCGGATTTCAATGTCCCCCGGGGTGAGGCGGTCGCCGGACCGGTCCTTGCACCTACATTGGACGGGCAGGAGGTGCCAAATGATCCGCAAACTCAAGAACGGCGAGTACCGCCTGTATTCAAAGAAGAAGAACCCGAAGACCGGCAGGCGTCGCAACCTTGGCACATTCAGGAGTCGCGCGGCGGCGGAGAAGCATGAACGCGCGGTGCAATACTTCAAGAGCCGGTAGGTGCTGGCGTGCAACGTTTGTTGGGGGGCTCCGGACCGGATGTCGGCAGTGACATTCGGCCCGGCGCCCCTCGCGTTGGACCCGACCAGGGTTCAGCCCTTGACCTGACGCCGCCCGTCGCCCTCTTGACCGCGCAGGTGTTCCTGCCATGTTGGTGTGCACCGTCCTCTTCGTTGCGCAGGGAGCGAACATGGCCGTCGCCGAGCGCGGAGTTCCCGTGCTCCCCCCGTTGCCGCTGGTCGGCCGCGCGGCGGAGCTGGAAATGCTGCGCCACACGCTCGACACAGTGAAGGCGGGCCATCCCGCCACTGTTTTCCTGGTCGGCGAACCTGGCATCGGCAAGTCGCGCCTCCTCGAAGCCGTCGTGCAACAGACGAAACAGTCGGGGTGGCAAGTCGCGTTCGGGCGCGCGTATCCGGTGGAAACGGGCGCCCCGTACGCATCCTTCGCGGATGCGCTGCTTCCCGTGCTTCGATCGTTGCCCGCCGCGACGCTGGCCACGCTCACACGCGGCGGAGTCGCCGAACTGACCTCGCTCTTTCCCGCGCTCGCTATTGACGAGTTCCCTCGCGCAGCGCCCCGTGGCGATGCGGCCGAAGTGAAGACACGCCTGTTCTGGAATTTCTCCCAGTTCCTTGGCCGGTTGTCGGCGAAGCAGCCGCTGCTTCTCGCGCTGGACAACATGCAGTGGGCCGATACGGCATCGCTGGAGCTGCTGCACTTCGTGGCACGCCAGCTCGCGGGCACGCGCATCGCCATTGTCGTGGCGTATCTCGACACGCCCAATGAGCACAACGCGGCATTGCGAACCGTGCAGCAGTCGCTGGCGTCGCTCGACGTCGCGCAGCGGCTGCCGGTGCCGCCGCTCTCGCGGGCGGCCACAGAGGAGTTGCTGTGCCGCGTATTCGACGCCGAGGCGGCGACCGTGCGTGAGTTCGCGGCGCTGCTCTTCGGCTGGACGCGCGGCAATCCGCTCTTCATGGGCGAAACGCTCAAGGCACTCGTGCAGGACGGCCGCCTGTATCGCAGTGATGGTACGTGGCATGGCTGGGGAATGGAGCACCTGCAGCTCGCTCCGTCGGTGCGTGACGTGATGATCGAACGCGCCGCGGGACTCTCGCCCACGGCACGCGGCGTGGCGGACCTGGCCGCCGTGATCGGCACTCGCGTGACACACTCGGTGCTGGTCGCAGTGAGCGCACTCGAGCCGGGTGCGCTGATCCCGGCGCTTACGGAACTGCTCCACGCGCACATTCTCACCGAACATGCGGACGGCGCGGAAATCATCTATGACTTCACGCATCCGCTGTTGCGCGATACGCTGTATGGCGAACTGGGCCTGGCGCGCGCCCGGTTGCTGCACGGCGCGGTGGCGGAAGCACTCGAGCGCTATCATGGACCGCGTGCCGGGACGGTCGCCGACGAACTCGCGTACCACTATGCTCGCGCCGACGCCCGCGAGCTGGCACCCAAGGCCGTGGAATATCTGCGGCTCGCCGGCAGTCAGGCGCTGCGCCGCCATGCGAATCGCGAGGCGGCGAGCTATCTCAGGGCCGCCGCGGAGTTGCTCGATCGTGGCCACGCACCCGAGGATCTCGCGCGCATACTGCTGCTGGAAGAACTGGCGCAGGCGTGCCAACGGATCGGGCGCTACGACGACACATCCACGTACCTGGAACTGGCGAGCGGGATGGCGACCAGGCAGGGATTGTCCGGGCGAAGGGCCGGCATCGAACGCCGCATGGGCACGCTCTGCCATTGGCGCGGCAGGCACGAGGAGGCGCTGGCGCACTACGACGCCGGGATCGCGGCCGCGGGATCGCGCGGAAACGAGGTGGTCGTCGCGGGGCTCCAGGTGTCCAAGGCGTCCTGCCTGGAAGCGCTCGGGCAGGCCGGCGACGCCGAGAAGGCGCTGCTCACGGCCATGGCGCTGGCGGAGCGTCACGGCGGCGATGTGCTCCTGGCTCGTGTGCACCGATCACTCGCGCTCACGTATCTCTGGATGGGAGCGTCCGACCAGGCGCGCGACCACGCGACCCGCGCACTGGCGCATGCGCAGGCTGGTGACGAACCGGCTGTAGCCTGGTCAGCGCACTGGTCGCTCGCGGCTCTGGCCGGCCTCACGGGCGATGGCGCGGCGACCGTGCTCAACGTCGCGCAGGCCGAGCGCATTGCGAACGAACTGCGCTCGCCGGTGCTGGGCCTCTGGGTAAACGAAATCGCAGTTGAATACAAGTCCATGACCGGCGACTGGCGCACGGCTTCCGCTCTCGCGTCGCGCAGCATCGAGCTGGCGCGATTGCTCGATCAGCGCTCGCTGCTTCCCAGGCTGCTGGTCTCCGCCGGCATCATTGCCGTGGAACGCGGCCAGTTCACCCACGGCAAGCAATTGCTCGATGACGCATGGACCCTGGCGGGGGCGGCCGCCCCGGACGACGGCCGGCGCGACATCCACACGCTCATGCGCGCCTATACGGGCATGACGATCTATCATCTCATGACCGGCGCGTACGACGAGGCCATCCGCGTCGGCGACGAAGGCCTTGGCATCGTGGATCGATCCGGCTATGCGGTGTGGGCCATTCATCGGCTGCTCCCCTCCATCATCGAAGCCCTGCTCTGGAAGCGTGAGCACGACGTGGCGGAGCGCTACATTCGTCGGCTGCGGCGTGATTCTGAGCGCGTCGGCCAGCGATTGGGGCTCATTCTCGCCGACGTGGGTGACGCGCTGGTGAGCATGCTGCGTGGCACGACGCGGGCTGGGCTCGCGCGTGTCCTCGCGTGCGCCGATGCGCTCGAAGAGATTCCGCTTCCTTTTGACGGTGCGCGACTGCGACGCGAAATCGCGCGTCGTCACATCGAGCTGGGTGATCCAGCCGCGGCGGTCACGCAATTGCGGCGGGCGCACGCGGTCTTTGCCCGCCTCGATGCCCGCGCCGAGCTCGAGGGCACGCGCACACAACTGCGGGAGCTTGGCGCGCGCCTGCCGACCCAGCTCGCTGGCGCGGGGACGGACGGGCTCACCGGCCGCGAGCTGGACATCATCCGGCTCGTCGTCGTTCACAAGTCGAACAAGGAGATCGGCCGTGCGCTCGGCATTTCCGCGCGAACGGTGAGCACACATCTGTCGAATATCTTCAAGAAGCTCGGCGTGGACTCGCGCGGGGCGGTGGCGGACGCCGGCAGAAATCTGGCGTGAGCTGCCCGGCAGCGAAGCGGGTCAGACACGTGAGTATCTGACCCGATGTCGCGTTCATGACCTTGCATGCAATGGGCAGTGCTACTCCCGCGTCTTCGCGATCCGGACCCGCCATTCCGTGGGACCCTCCGCCAGGTACGTCCATTCGAACGTATTCGGTCGCTCAGCCATGAGCTGGTAGCGCAGCGGCTTGGGATCGTGATCGTTGATGAGCACCATGGACTGGCCACCCGCCAGGTCATCGAAGGTGCGGAAAATGGTCGGATGCTTGTCTCGCGGCGGGATGACGCGAACATCGAGCTCCACTGAATCCAGCGACATTGACGTGTTCTCCAGGAACGGGTAGGGAAATTGTGCCGGCGGCCGCGCCACCGGCGGCGACTCATGCGTTACGGCGGATCCGCACGAGAATCTCATCCGGTCGTGTCTCATCAATCGTGTAGGTGAATCCGCGCTCCACGAGCATCGGGAGCAGAAACTGGGGTACACGCACGTTGACGTGTACGAGCGTCTGGCCCGTCGGCATGTGCTCGAGCGCGGCCAGGGTGCGCACCATGGGTTCGGGCGGTTCGAGATTACGTACGTCGAGCCAGAGCTCGCCGTGAGTGGTTCGCCCGATGTCGTCGTGATGCGTCGCCGGCGGTTCGACGCGGGGTGCCGTCGCGTCGCTGGCACGACTGGCCTCGTTCTGCTCATGCCAGAACCAGGTGGACCAGTCGTCGGGCGCATGTTCCTCGGTCCTGAAGGCGAAGCCGCGCTTGTTCAGCACGGCGCAAAGCGGTACCGGTTCGAACGTGGTGCGGAGGCGGAGCACCGCGGTTTCCTCCAGCTCGGCCACCGCTCGCATGATCGTGGAAAACGGCTCGCGCCCCGAGCGCAGTTCCTCTCGCACGTCCAGCTCCGCCACGCGCGCGTCCATTGGCCAGGAAGAAGTGGCATCGGTCGGCTCCGGTGCGGACGCCTCGTTCACCGTGGTGCTCCGGTCGTCGTCCGGCGTTCTTATGCCCAGCGCCCGGTTCAGGTCCTGCACCAGCAGTTCCGGAGCAACCTTCGCAAGCCGGGCCGCCTGCTCGATCGTGACGAGCCGCGCCATGACCCGCCGCATGGCCCGATTGCGCAGCTTTGCCAGTGCGGGCGCGCGCTGGACAAGTATCTCGACGAGCGCCTCATCGCGGGCGAGTACATCGCTCACGATATCCGTCCGGCGTACGGGCACCACGTCGCGCGGGCCGCTCACTGATGTCTCCCGGTCGCAATGTGCACGATCTGACCCAGAAAGATCAGCGTTCCGGCAAGGAAGAGCAGGGCGCCGCATCGCGTGAGGTGCACGATGCCCGAGAGCTCCCCGGCGGTGAGTGCGACGACGCCGAGCGCCATCGCGATAAGCTGAATCTGCGCGGCGCGGCGCGAAAAGAGCTGTGCGACAGTGGGGACCGGTCCCTTGCCCATGCGGCCGCGAAAGCGCGTCGTCCACGCCAGCAGCGGCACGATCTTGTAGAAGAAACCGCTCACGTAGAGCACGATCCCACCAAGCAGTCCCACCGTGATGTACGCCGTGGCCAGTCGCGTATGCGCCGCTCCGGCGGCAAGGGTCAGGGGACCGAGCACTGCGCTCACCACGAGAAATCCGAGCGCAATACGCACGAACTGCATCCCGACGTCGATCTTCCGGCGAATGCGCTTTCGATAGAAGCACACCGCCTGCGTGAGAAAGCACGCCACCCCAGCCTCGGCCAGGACCACCCCCGTCCAGCGTGCCCACGTGCTGTCCGTGGCGAGCCCCACGACCAGCACCGCGACGCCGGGAGCGAGCAGCATGAGCGCGCGGGCGGTCCATCTGGTATTCGCGCCGTGGGCGAGGAGAAACATGGGCAACAGGCGATGCGACACGCCGACGATCATGATCAGCACCCAGCCGAGCAGCGCCAGGTGCAGATGTGCCGCCAGGATGCGCAGGCGCAGCGAGGCAATGAAGCCGGTGTGAAGGTTGTGCAGGAGCACGACGCCCAGCCCCAGCGTCGAAAGAAGGAAAAACAGCGCGACTGGAATGGCGGCCCAGGTCGCATCACGCATGCGGGCCCGCGGGAGCGAACTGCCAACGTTCGCGGCGACGAGCAGAATGCCGAGGGCGACGAGCGCGATACCGGCGTGATCCAGCGCGAGCGTGCTCGTTGCCACGCCGGTCGCGAACAGCGCGACGCCGGGCACAAAGATCCAGAAGCTCGCGTGTCCCATCCGCTCCGAGCGCAACGGCGCGCCGAGTGCCACGGGCAGCAGTTGGCAGAGCGCGCCGAAGATCGTGGTCGTGATCCACCCGAGCGTGAACAGGTGCGTGACGCCGGCCACATGCGGCGAGGGATACTGGCCAGCGGCAAGCTCCGGCGCGATCCAGACCAGCCCCAGCGCTCCCGCGAGCAGGAACAGCATGGACGCCGCGAAGTGCTCCGCCGCGAGGGATAACGCGCCCGATGCGGGCGTCGGCGGTCCCGCCGCGACATCGAGCGGGCGCCCGCCGGACTGCTGCGGCGTCTTCGGCGGCGTCATCGTCGCGTTCATGCGGCTTCCTCGTCGCCGCCGTCGAGGTGGGTCCAGCCAAGAGCGCGAGCCACGCCGTCCGCGGCGCGCGAGAAGCTCATGGATGCGGCGGAGTCCGGTCGTGTGACGACGGTGGGAGTACCGGCATCGCCCTCCGCCACCATCGCGGCATCAAAGGGTATGGACCCCAGGAAGGGCACACGCAGCTCGTCCGCGACGGTCCGGCCGGCACCGGTGCCGAATGCGCCGGTCATGTTCTCCACCATGCCCAGCACCGGGACCTCGAGTGTGCGGAACATAGCGGCCGCCTTGCGCGCTTCCGCAGCCGCGACGCGCGGCGGTTGCGTCACCACCACCGCGCCGGACAGCACGACCGCCTGCGCGAGGCTGAGCGGAATATCCCCGGTGCCGGGTGGCAGATCCACGACGAGCACATCGAGCGGCGGCCATGCCACGCCGCGGGCGAACTGCTTGACGGCCTTGGAGACCATGGGGCCGCGCCAGATGGCCGGGGAGCCTTCACCCAGGAAGAACCCGAAGCTGATGAATGGGAGCCCATGCGCTTCGAGCGGAATGATGTGCTTTTCGGGCGTGAGGCAGACGCGACCAGCGCCATCCTCGATGCCCAGCAGAATCGGCAGACTGGGGCCGTAGATGTCCGCATCGAGCAACCCGGTGCGCAGGCCGCCGCGCGCGAGCGCGAGCGCCAGATTGACCGCCACCGTGCTCTTGCCCACCCCACCCTTGCCAGCCCCGACCGCGATCACGTGGCGCACGGACGCGAGTCGTGCCTGTTCCGCCCAGGGATCGCTCACGCCGCGCGCCGTCGCGACGGGATTCGCGGTCGACTTTGGTGGCCCGATCTCGACGGCGACGCTCCGCGCGCCCAGCCGCGTCAGCTCCTCCGTGATCGCGTTGCGGAGGTGTCCGGGAACTTCGGGATCGTCCGTGCGGATCGCGAGGCGCACCTTCACGCGAGCGTCGCATACGCTCACATGCTCCACCATGTTGAACGACACGATGTCGCGCGTGAGACCGGGGTAGCGGATCGCGCCAAGCGCCGCGCGCACCGCGTCGTTGGTCAACTCAACGGTCATGTGCACACGATCGCTCCCGGATCGGCGGCGCGACGTGACGCTTGTCTCACGGCGCGAGCGGTGTGACAACCGTCACGCGACGCGGACGGCCGCACACGCAACGTTGCAGCGGGGCCCTCCACCACACGGCCCGTCACACTCCGGAAGGGAACAGCCGATGACTCTGAGCGACCCGCGCCTCGACGCCACGTGGCAGGCGCTGCGCATGGTGATTGATCCGGAGCTGGGCGTGAATATCGTCCGGCTCGGTCTCGTCTATGACGTCGTCATCCAGGACGACATCGTGCACATCACGCACACGCTGACCACACGGGGATGCCCCATGGAGCATGTGATCCGCCAGGGCATTGGCGAAGCCATGCAGACGCTCGAAGGCATTTCCGGATTCGAAACCCATCTCGTATGGGACCCGGCCTGGCATCCCGGCATGATCGAGCAGGACGTGTTTCAGGCGTGAACGCGCCGCGCGTCAGGCATTGACCGACACGTTGCGGCGCGAATGCCGGACGCGCAACGGCGCAATGCCTGATTGTTGCTCCTCCTCGGTGAGGTGATGTTCCCGCGTGACTGAGATTGCTGTTCGACTCAACCACGCATGCCGAGGTCAATATGAGGCCGTCCCTGTTCCACAAACTGGCTGCCGGTGTCGGGGCCGCCGCGGTCGTGGGTGCGGCGCTGCACGCCTGCGCCGCGCCCGCTTCAAGGACAACGAATCTGGTCACGGGTGACGCGGCATCCCGGGTGTACGTACCACCCGGATCGTACGATGAGTTCTACGCGTTCCTTTCCGGCGGCTACAGCGGACAGGTCACAGTGTATCTCCTTCCCTCCGGCCGGCTCGTCAAGGAAATCCCCGTCTTCTCGCAGTTCCCGGAGTCTGGCTACGGCTACGACGAGAACACGAAGGCGCTGCTCGAGACCACCTATGGCTTCGTCCCATGGGATGATTCACACCACCCCGAGTTCTCCCAGACGAACGGCGTACCTGACGGGCGCTGGCTCTTCATCAACGGGAACAACACGCCGCGCGTGGCCCGCATTGATCTCACGCGATTCGAGACCACCGAGATCCTCCAGATTCCGAACGCCGCCGGCGGTCACGCCTCGCCGTTCATCACGCCGGACAGCAAGTACGTCGTGTCGGCCACCCGCTTCAGCGTGCCGGTGCCGAACACCGACGTTCCCATCGAGTCGTATCAGAAGAATTTCAAGGGGACGCTCTCCTTCATTACGGCCGACAAGCCGGGGAAGATGGACATCGCGTTCCAGATTCTCATGCCCGGCTACGACTACGACCTCGGTCATGCGGGGAAAGGCCCGTCCGACGGGTGGTTCTTCTTCAGCTCGTACAATACCGAGCAGGCCTATGCGAAGCTCGAGGTCAACGCATCGAGGAACGACAAGGACTTCGTGGCCGCGGTGAACTACCGGCGCGCGGAGCAATGCGTCGCGGCAGGAAAGGCTCACGTGGCGCGGGTGGCATATCAGCACAACGTCCGTGACGAGGTCACGCACATCGCCACCAGTGAACGCAAGACGTCCGTGCAGGTGCTCGATCCGAAGGACTGCGACGGTGTCGTGTACTTCATGCCGACGCCCAAGTCACCGCACGGCGTCGACGTGGATCCGACTGGTGAGTACATCGTCGCCGGTGGCAAGCTGGCCACCGTGATTCCGGTGCACTCGTTCACGCGGATGCAGAAGGCGATCGCGGAGAAGCAGTTCGAAACGGTGGTGGATGGCATCCCGGTCCTCAAGTATGCCGCGACGATAGCGGGCGAGGTCAAGAATCCCGGACTGGGGCCGCTGCACACGGAGTTCGACGGCAAGGGCTACGCGTACACGTCGATGTTCATCTCCTCGGAAGTCGTGAAGTGGAAGCTGGGCACCTGGGAGGTCGTGGATCGTGCGCCGGTCTACTACTCGGTGGGACATCTCATGATTCCCGGAGGCGACAGCAGGCATCCGTGGGGCAAGTACCTGCTTTCGCTCAACAAGATCACCAAGGATCGGTATCTGCCCACGGGGCCCGAGCTCTCCCAGTCGGCGCAGCTCTTCGACATCAGCGGCGACCGGATGAAGCTGCTGCTGGACTTCCCGACCATCGGCGAGCCGCACTACGCGCAGGCGCTGCCGGCATCGCTCATCAAGGACAAGCAGCTCAAGTTCTACTCCCTGGCCGAGAACAGAACGCCTGATGCGGTGAAGTCCGAAAGCGAGGGCGGGGTCAGGCGCCAGGGGCGGCGCGTGGACATTCGCATGGCCGCCATCCGCAGCCACTTCGCGCCGGACAACATTGAAGGAGTGCAGCTCGGCGATACGGTGTACTTCCATGTGACGAACATCGAGCAGGACTGGGACATCGTCCACGGATTCGCGGTGCTCGGTGCCAACACGGCGGAACTCATTCTCCCGCCGGGTGGGACGCGTACGCTGCGATGGGTGCCGACCACCACGGGGATCTTCCCGTTCTATTGCACCGACTTCTGTTCGGCGCTGCATCAGGAGATGCAGGGGTACGTGCGCGTCTCTCCCGCCGGATCGCCAGTGCCGCTCACGGCAAATGTCAGCAAGCGGGCACAGACGCAGATCAGTCGCGCGGCCGCGCTGCCATCCACGACCGGTGGCGGCCGATGACCAGGGCGGCACGTTGGCTCACAGGGGTAGCGGGGCTGCTGCTTGCCGCAGCTTTCGCTTTCCCCCTGTGGGGAATCCAGCTGCGGGCGCCTCAGTATCCCGAGGGATTGGGACTGCTGATCTGGGTACGCACGGTGACGGGTGCACGCCCGACGGATCTGAACAACATCAATGAGCTGAACCACTACATCGGCATGCGGGCCATCGATCCCGATGCGATCGGGGTGTTGCGGATCATGCCCTGGGTGCTTGGTGCGCTCGTTGTGCTGGCGCTCATGGTGGCACTGCTGGGTCGTCGCCGCCTGCTCGTGGCGTGGCTTGCGACGTTCGGCGTAGCCGCTCTTGCGGGGCTTGTGGAGTTCTGGCTCTGGGAATACGACTACGGGCATCACCTCGATACCGAGCACGCCATCATCACGGTGCCGGGCATGACCTACCAACCACCGATCATTGGCGCCAGGCAGCTGCTCAACTTTACCGCCATTTCGTGGCCCGCGACGGGCGGTGTGTTGATTGGCCTGGCGCTCCTGGCTGGTGTCGCCGCGCTCGTGATTTCCCTGCGAGCGACGCGCGCGGGCCGCGCGCCACGGGAGGCGACTGCGCTCGCTGCCGCCGCGTTCGTGCTGTTGTGTGTGGGCCAGCCGTCGGCCGCGCCCGCGCAGCAGACTATCGAGGTTTCGCCGTCCGGCCCGGTGCGCACGATCGGCGCGGCGATCCGGCTCGCCGCACCGGGCGCACACATCGTGGTGCGGCGCGGCGTCTACCGCGAGCCGCTGATCGTTGTCGACCGCATGGTCGCGATCAGCGGGGACGGGATGCCGGTGGTGGAAGGGGATGGAACGCACCCGCTGCTGGGCATCACCGCCGACGATGTCACGGTGCGCGGGCTGCGATTCGCGAACGTCGGAAGCAGTTTCGTCGAGGATCGCGCGGCCATCAAGGCGGCGGGCGTGCACGGCTGCGTGATCGCGGACAACCAGGTGGACAGCACGTTCTTTGGCATCTACCTCGCGCAGGTGAGCGATTGCCGGATCACCGGGAACGTCCTGCGGGCGCGAGGAGCGTCTGAAGTGGCTTCGGGGAACGGGATCCACCTCTGGAATGCCCAGCGCATTCTGATTGCCAATAATCACGTGAGCGGCTTTCGCGATGGCGTGTACTTCGAGTTTGTGAAGGCGAGCCGCGTGGAGCAGAACCTGAGCGAACAGAATCTGCGCTACGGGCTCCACTTCATGTACTCGGATGACTGTGTCTATCGCGGCAACGACTTCCGCCGGAACGGCGCCGGGGTCGCCGTGATGTACACGCGGCGCGTCGAGATGACGGACAATCGGTTCGAGGACAATCGCAGTCCCGCCGCATACGGATTGCTGCTCAAGGAAATCAGCGACAGCCGCCTGACGCACAACGTGTTTGCGCGGAACACGACCGGGCTGGTCGCGGATGGCGCCACGCGGTTGCGGGCGGACCGGAACGCGTTCGCGGCCAATGGCTGGGCCGTGAAGCTCGAGGCAAGTACTCAGGGCGCCAGCTTCACGCGCAACAACTTCCTGGGGAACACGTTCGATCTGGTCACGAATAGCCGCCAGCCGGACGACACGCTGGATGGCAACTACTGGGACAGCTACACGGGCTACGACATCGATCATGACGGCGTAGGCGATGTGCCCCACCACCCGGTGCGGCTCTTCTCGATACTCGCGGCGCGCGCGACGCCGGCGCTGGTCCTGCTGCGGAGCGCCTTCGTCGGACTGCTCGACTCGGCCGAGCAGGCCATGCCGGCAATCACGCCGGAGATGCTTGCGGATGTGCACCCCGCGATGCGGCCCATCCCATGATTGAAATCACCGGGCTGGACAAGCACTTCGGTGCCGTGCACGTGCTGCGCGCGCTCGACCTGCACATCGCGCGGGGGCGCGTGACGGCTATCGTGGGCCCCAATGGGGCGGGGAAGACCACACTGCTCAAGTCGCTGCTCGGCCTGGTCCATCCGGATGCCGGCAGCATCCGTATCAAGGACACGATGGTCAATGGCGATGTGCGGTATCGCGCCGGCATTGGCTATATGCCGCAGATCGTCCGCTTCCCCGAGAATCTGAGCGGGAGTGATCTGATCGCGTTGCTGACGCATCTGCGCGGGGCCGCTGTGGCGCCGGATGAAGAATTGATCAGCGCATTTGCCCTGGGCGAGCACCTGAGCAAGCCGGTGCGGGCACTGTCCGGCGGTACGCGGCAGAAGATCAACGCCCTGCTGGCATTCCTCTTCCAGCCGGAGTTGCTCGTCCTGGACGAACCCACCGCGGGGCTGGATCCGCTGTCGAGCAGCCTGCTCAAGGACAGGATCCTCGCCGAGCGCGGCGCGGGCGCGACGGTCATTCTCACGTCGCACGTCATGAACGAGCTGGAGGAGCTGGCCGACGACGTTGCGTTTCTCGTGGACGGGCGGGTGGCGTACATCGGCACGCTGTTCGACCTCAAGCACATGACGAATCAGTCGAATCTCGAACGGGCGATTGCCGTGATGATGCGGCGGGGGATGGCTGCATGACGGCGATCCTGAAGATCACGGGCTACGGCGTCCGCAACCTGGTTCGCAGCCGCTGGCTGCTTCTCTATGGATTCTTCTTCCTCGCGTCCGCCGAGGGACTGCTGCGGTTCTCCTCCGATGGCACGAAGGCACTGCTCAGTCTCACGAGTGTCGTGCTGTTCGTTGTGCCGCTCGTGACGGTCGTCTTCGGAACCGTATACCTGTACAACGCGCGTGAATTCACCGAGATGCTCCTCGCACAGCCGGTGCGCCGCAGCCATCTCTTCGCCGGACTCTACCTGGGGCTCATGCTGCCCCTGGCAATCGCCCTTGGCGCGGGAATCCTGATTCCCTTCGCACTGCGCGGCCTGCTGCGCGCCGCCGATGGTGGGACGCTCGCGATTCTCGTGTTCGCGGGCGCAGCGCTCACCGCCGTGTTCACCGCGCTCGCGTTCAGTATCGCGCTTCGCATCGAGGATCGGCTGCGCGGAGTCGGCGCGGCAGTCGGCATCTGGCTCCTGTTCGCACTCTTCTACGACGGCCTGCTGCTGCTCCTGGTTGCCCTGTTCGCGGACCACCCCATGGAAAAGCCCGTACTCGCTCTGGTGCTGGCAAATCCCGTGGATCTTGCCCGCGTACTGTTGCTCCTGCGCTTCGATCTGGCGGCACTCATGGGCTATACGGGCGCGGTCTTCCAGCGACTGTTGGGCGGGTGGACCGGGTCGCTGTTGGCCGCGACCGCGTTGACGCTCTGGATCGTGATTCCCGTCGCCTGTGGCCAGCGAATGTTCCAGCGCAAGGATTTCTGATCGTAGGCCCTTTCCACGCCGGCTGGCCGGAGCGCCCGACCAGCTCTCACTCACGCATTCACCATTTCACTCAGCGAGTACGCCACCAATGATCATACGCAATGCACTGCAGGACTGCATGATCCTCGCGAGCGCCCTGGCGCTCGTCGCATGCGGCCGCACGAAGACGAGCGATACCAGCACACCCCCCGCTGCGGCGGCACCGAGCGCAGCGCCTGGCGCGGCCACCGCCACGAGCACGCCCGCGCCCGGCCGAAAGGTCGTCGTCGTGGAGCTCCACACCGATGAGACCGGCAATTACTTCAAGCCGAACAAGCTGGAAGTGCATCGGGGCGATGTCATTCGCTTCACGCTCGTGACCGGGGTTCACAACGTGCACTTCCTGCCAGACTCCAATCCCGGCCGCACCGGCCTGCCGCCCGCGAGTGACTTGCTGCAGCTTCCGGGGCAGACGCTGGACATTCCCGTCACCATGCCCGAGGGGCATTACTACTTTCAATGCGATCCGCATGCCGCACTCGGCATGCGCGGGCATCTCGAAGTCGACGACTAGGGGGGCACACTACATGTCCACCGGCACTTCGGCAACAGCGCCCACCGCGAGCGATCTCCGGCGCTTTCGCAGGAACTTGCAGGGAGAGGTGGACAGTGCCTCGCTGTATCGCGCGATGGCGCAGACTGAGCCCAAGCCGCAGCTCGCGACGGTGTATCAGCGCCTCGCGACAACGGAGGACTCGCACGCGTCGCACTGGGAGCAGCTCCTGCAGCAGGCTGGCGCGCCTGTTCCGGCACGCCGGCCGGGCTGGCGCGTGCGTGTGCTGGCACGCCTGGCGCGGCGTTTCGGCTCCGCGCTCATCCTTCCGGTCGCGATTGGCCGCGAAGCCGCAGACTCGACTGGCTACGATCAGCAACCGGAATCAGGCAATGGCTCGATGTCGGCTCAGGAGCGGTTGCACGGGCGGCTGCTCCGTGCGATCGCGGGTCGTGGTGACGGCGTCGAAGGCGCCGTGGTCGCGCGCTACGAGGGGCGCCATCGCGCGGTTGGCGGGAATGCACTTCGTGCGGCTGTCCTGGGCGCGAATGATGGGCTCGTCTCCAATCTGAGCCTCGTGATGGGCGTGGCCGGCGCGGCCATGTCCGAGCGTGTGTTGCTGGTCACCGGCTTCGCGGGTCTGCTTGCCGGCGCCGGGTCCATGGCCATGGGGGAATGGCTGTCCGTACAGAGCTCGCGCGAACTGAACGAGCGCCAACTCGACATCGAACGCCAGGAGCTGGCCACGGCGCCGGCGGAAGAAGCGGAAGAGCTGGCGCTGATCTACCAGGCCAAGGGATTGCCGGAAGATCAGGCTCGCACGCTGGCGGCGCGTCTGCTGGCCGCGCCCGACACCGCGCTCGACACGCTGGCACGCGAGGAACTCGGCATTGATCCGCGCGCGCGCGGCGGATCGCCATGGGAAGCCGCTCTCACGTCGTTCTTCCTCTTTGCCATTGGCGCCATCGTGCCGGTCCTGCCGTTTCTGTTCCTGCAGGGAAGCACTGCCCTGATGGCCAGCATTGGCGCAAGTGCCGCTGCGCTCTTTCTCATCGGCGCCGGCATCACGCTCCTCACGGGGAGGAGCGTGATCTTTTCCGGGGCGCGATCATTGGTCATTGGCCTCGGAGCCGCCGGATTGACGTGGGCAGTGGGCAGGCTCGTCGGCGTGGCTATTACCGGATGACAGGCGTTGGCTCGGCAGCCCCCACGGCGATGCTCGCAGGCTGCGATGCGGTGTCAGCCGGCTTGGCGCGCGCAAGTGCCGCCTCCGGAGGCGCAAGCAGCACGGAGCAACGCGCCGCGCGCAGGAGCTTCGTGGCCACGCTGCCGAGCATCAGTCGCTCGAGCCCCGTGCGTCCGTGGCTGCCAGCGACAATGAGGTCCACAGGTGTGCGATGCGCGAGCGCGACGAGCTGTTCGGCAGGATCGCCGTGCAGGACGACGACGTTGAATTTGTGCACGCCCAGCGGGTCGATCTCCTCGATCATGCGCGCCGCCGAAGCTTCCACCCCCGTCCGGTAGACACGCTCCCATTCGGAGCGACCCGCATCGAGCAGATCGATCTCAGGCATGACGTGCGCGAGTGTCACCTGTGCGCCCTCCGCAAGGAACTGCATCGCGACGCGCGCGGCGTTGAGACTGGACGTGCTGAAGTCCGTCGTGATCAGCGCGCGCTCCGGCAACCCGACGGCCTTCTCGCTGACGGCCAGGACGGGCACCGCGACGGCGCGGCTTACATGCACCACGGTCTCACCGCCCAGCAGACGATCAGCCGGAGCGTGGCGCCCGATGCCGAGAACGATGACCGCGGTATGGGCCGCTCGCGCGGCTTCGACGATCGCGGCACCGGCGGAACCCGTACGACAGGAGATGTGCCAGCCGTCGCTGGCCGCGCCCACGACATTGCGCAGCTGCTGGCGAATCTGCTCGATGCGCAAGGCGGAGCGCTCAGCTTCCACGCGCTCATCGGGGATGAAGATTGGTCCGAAGCCGTAGTCGTAAATTGGCAACGGCTCGAGAACCGTGATGACGTGAACCTTGGCCTGCAGCTGCGGGGCCAGCGCCGCGGCGGTGCGCAGCGCGCCCGCTGCACCGGGCTTGCCGTGCGTCCCCACCAGAATCGAGTGCTGCATATGTGCCTCCCGTTGTGAAGCGGCGCAGGGGCTCTGGCCGCCGGTTCCGCCATCAATGCATGCAGGAGCACGCGCCGGCGGACGATCTCACTGTCACGATGTCACAATGCGGCGGGCCCGGCGCCGAAACCATCAGGCGAACTCCGCGACCGCTGTAGGGCAAAGGCCGATTCGCCGCGGATGTCAGCGAATCCCCGACCTGTCCGTGCGTGGATCACGCATGAAAGTTCCACCATCTCCCGACAGCCCTCGCCGCCCGGCGGAGCCATCGTACAGGCACGAACCACGTACGATCCGTCCTGGAGGGGGACCATGATCCGCAAGCGAGTGCTGTTCACGACCATTGCCGTCGCAGCGAGCGTGCTGACCACCGCGGCATTTGTCCGCGAGAACCACCCGCGTCACGCGGTGGCGCGAACAGATTTCGCGCGCACCATTACGCCAACCATGCCCGATTACCTTGCGAAACTGCCCGCGCTGGATCCCGCGCCGGTGAAGGAGTTCCGCATCCCCATAACGGACGCAACGCTGCAGATCGCCCCAGGCATCACGTACCAGGGATGGACCTTCGGCGGCACCGTGCCCGGTCCCGTGCTGCATGTCCGGCAGGGCGACCTGGTGAAGGTGACGGTCGTGAACGAGACGCCCATGCCCCACTCGATCGACTTCCACGCGGCGCGTCTCCCGGCGAATGTCGCCTATCGCGCGATCATGCCGAAGGATTCGATCCAGTTCGAGTTCACCGCGACGGATCCCGGCGCGTTCCTCGTGCACTGTGGCACGCCGCCGGTCCTGATGCACCTCATGCAGGGCATGTACATGGCCATGATCGTGGACCCGCGCGACGGTTGGGGGACCAGGGCCGATCAGGAGTTCGTGCTGGTGCAGAGCGAGTTCTACGCGAAGGATGCTCCGGGCGGAGCACTGGCGCAGCCCGACTACGCCGCGGCGCAGGAAAAGGAAGCCAGCCAGGTGGTCTTCAACGGGCGCGCCTTCCAGTACAAGGATCACCCGCTGCACGTCAACGTTGGTGATCGCGTGCGCTTGTTCGTGGTCAACGCGGGCCCGAGCCTCACCAGCGATTTCCACATCGTGGGCGCGATCTTCAATCGCGTGTATCCGGATGGCGATCCCGCGCACGTGCTCAACGATGTGCAGACGTACGCCGTTCCGGCGGGCGGCGGCGCGGTGTTCGAGACCGTGTTCGACCCGAAGCAGAGCGGCGAAGGGCTCTATGCCTTCGTGACACACAGCTTCGCGGATGCCCAGAAAGGAGCGGTCGGACTCATCCAGGTGGGCACGCCGAAGCAGTTTGCAACGATGGATCACTGAGTCGGAGCAGGGCGAGATACTGCGGGCCGGGCATCCTCGGGTGTCCGGCCCGCTCTCCATGCCGGCATTGCGATTCTCGATTGTCCTGTCGATCATCCACATCATGCGTGAGCACAGCGATAATGGCGACGCCATTCCTCGCCGGATCATCGGCTTTCATCAGGACGACGAGCACCACTGGGTGGCTGATCTGGAGTGCGGTCACACGCAGCACGTGCGGCACGATCCGCCCTGGCAGGTGCGTGAGTGGGTGACAACCGCTGAGGGGCGAGCAAGTCATCTCGGCACCACGCTGCGCTGCGTCAAGTGCGTGGCTGCATGCTCGCCCGACCGCTCCGATCAGGAACGCAGCCGCACGAAGTAGATCTTCTCCGTCACGCTGTTTGCCGCATATCGGCGCCGTTCGTGATCGCGATCGGCGCGGTAGCGCGCGTAGTGATGCTCATAGATGCGAAAGCTCGATGCCACGCCATGGTCGCGAAAGATGCGGCGGATCTCGGTTTCCGGAATGATCCCTTCGCTGTTGTAGCTCATGAGCACGTATGCCGCGTCGGCCTGGCCGATCAACTCGTCGAGCGCGTCAACGCATCCGCCGCGGGTGGACCAGCGTGATTTCCGGTCGCCATCCGGAATGAGACCGGTCTTGCCACGCACCTCGGGTTCGGCGTGAAACCACCCGGTGGCGATGACCTCGGGGACGTGGTAGTAGGCGCTGTACTGCCGCGTGTTGTAGGGTGGATCGAGATAGAGTAATTCGTGGCGGCCGACGTCGCGAATGCTCTGATTGGCGTCGCCCAGCACGGCGCGACAGGCGAGTCCGGTGCCCGTCACCAGATCGGGCAGCTCCAGTCGCAGCGCGCGGCGCGCATTGGATTGCCACGCCTTGACGTACGCGGCGTAGATCCCGGTGGTGTTGGCCACCGCATCGGCGCCCTCGAGCAGCGACGCGAGCAGCAACGCCTGTTCGTGATCGGTGAGCAGGCCCGCGGATCGCCACTCGTGGATGCGCGTTCGGACGGCATCGATGCGCTGCCCGTTTGTCGCGGTGAAATACATGCGGTCACTGTCCGCGCCGCCGCTGGCATGCCGCGAATACTCCCGGGTCACGAAGCCGGCGCATCGCGGCAGCGCCTGCTCGAGATAGCAGAGCACTTCGCACGCCGGGCGGTACGGATCCGTCGTGCCGCTCCAGAGGTCATGCTGTGCGGTCAGCATCATGTCGGTGCAGCGCCGGCAGTGCGGATCGCCACGGCTCGCGCGCAGCGCGGCGTCTCCCTCGAACAGTGCCGCAAAGGCCGGCAGCACATCGAGCTCAATGCCCGATTGCTGCAGCACGAAACTGTACGTCATGAGATCGCACGACCAGACCTCGAAACCACGCCGCTTCAGGAAGCGACCGACGCTCGCAGTCCCCGCGAAGGCGTCGAAGGCTCGGCCGCCGCGTATGCCGTTGTCGTCCAGCACGCTGCCAATGAAGGCCAGCAGCCTGGTCTTGTTCCCCAGATATCGCATGACCGTGGAGTGGTGCGACATGGATGCGACGCGTGCCGCGAGAGATCCGTCCAAACGGCTGATCTGCTCCTGCGTCGCTACGCCGTGGAGCACAGCCCTTGCAATGGCAACACCATTCGTCGCGCTCTCGGACTCGGCGTCACGTTGCTGGATACCGCGGACATCTGCGGGCCGCATACGAATGAACAGCTCGCGGGTCGCGCGATCAAGGGGAAGCGCGATGGTGTGGTCCCTGCCACACGGTGGATGCCCTGCTCGCGGGAGATTCTCGGCGGCGTTCGCCGCGTTTTCAGGGCAGGAACTGCGCAGAGAATCTCGAGCTGGTGCGGCACATCACGGAACTTGTGGAGCAGCGCAGCTGTACACCATCACGGCTCACGCTGGCCTGGGTGATGGCCCAAGGGCAGGACATCGGTCCGATTTCAGGTACGAAGCACCGGCGCTGGCCCGCATGTTGCCCGTGGTGGTGTTCGATGGTCAACGAGCCTCGATCGCGTTGCAAGCAAGTGCAACGTGCGCGAGGCCAATGCACTGAGAGAGTGACCATGACGAATCTGAAGAATGGTGTGCTGGCGCTGGTGGTGTCGCTGCTCGTGGCGCCGGCCGCACAGGCGCAGTTCGGGATCAAGGCAGGGGCGTCCTTTGGAAGCATCTCGAATCAGGGTGTCCTGCCGGGCGATCTCTCTGATCGAACCGGGTTTACCGGTGGACTGACCGCCGGTGCGAGCTTCGGCATCTTCGGCCTGGGCGTGGATGCGCTCTATGCACAGCGGGGCGCCAAGTCCGACGCGGCCGATGCGCTGGCGGCAACGCAGCTCGACTACATCGACGTCCCCGTCTATCTCACGGCCGGGATCCCCGTGGGAGTCGTCAGGCCATACATCTACGCCGGTCCCCAGATGTCCTTCGAAGTCCGCTGTCGCACCTCCAACGGGTTTGACTGTCCGGACACGGGACGCCCCACCACGGATTACGCCGCCGTGGTTGGCGCCGGCGTACGGTTGGGAGGCGTGCTGGGTCTCGAAGGCCGCTATGTCTACGGGTTGCGTGATCTGAAGCTCTCGACCCTCACCAGCGGAACCAGTTACAAGAATCGCTCATTCATGATTCTGGTCAGTCTGACGCACTGAGAACCTCCGCGCCGTGGCGTGGAGCACCGACAGGGCGGGCTCGGCAGACTGCCGGACCCGCCCTGTTTCCGGACCGGCGGGCGCCTGGCCGCTCAACGATGCATTTTACGCGTCACGGTGTAACAGATGACGAGCATATACCGACAGGAACGGGAGACAGCATGAGGCAAGCACCGCGTTCAGCTACGCGATTCGGTGTCGCGCTCGCCGCCGCATTCCTCTGCCTTGGCGCGGCGCGCACGACGCATGCACAGGCGACGGCAACCTGGAGCACATCAATGACGTATCACAAGCCATCCGACAAGGACCTGCGGCAGAAGCTCACGCCGCTGCAGTACGATGTCACCCAGCATGCCGCCACCGAGACGCCGTTTCACAATGCGTACTGGAACAACCATGAGGCCGGTATCTATGTGGACGTCGTGTCGGGCGAGCCCCTGTTCAGTTCGCTGGACAAATTCGACTCCGGCACGGGCTGGCCGAGCTTCACGAAGCCGCTGGATCCCGGCGACATTACGTACAAGCAGGACAACTCGCTCATGATGGAACGTACCGAGGTGCGCTCCGCACACGCCGGCTCGCATCTGGGTCATCTGTTCAACGACGGGCCGCCACCCACTGGCCAGCGGTACTGCATGAACTCGGCGGCGATGCGGTTCATTCCAGTGAGCGAGCTCGAGGCTCAGGGATACGGCAAGTATCTCCAGCTCTTTCAGCCACACGCACAATCGCAGACGGCAAAGACGCATCATGAAGGCCGTGCGTCCGCGCCGAAACACCCCTGACTGTCGGATGGCGAGTGCGGTAGATGCCGCGCTCGTCCCGGCGACGCAATCGAGGTATCCCAGGTGCGCTCCCCAGTTCTGTTTGGAACCGCGGTCTGCGGTCTCGCGCTCGCCGCGACGGCGCTCGCGAGCAACGGCGTCACGCGCGCGACCCCGCCTGCGGTGCGTCTGCCTGATCCCACGGTTGACGAGGCGCTCGCTGCGCGATCCGGCGCGCGCACGCTGGTGCTGGCGGGTGGCTGTTTCTGGGGGATGGAGCTTGTCTTCCAGCACGTGAAAGGGGTGACCGCCGTGACGGCCGGCTACGCCGGTGGCAACGCGGAAACCGCCACGTACGACCAGGTCAGCACGGGTACGACCGGACACGCCGAGTCCGTTCGCATCACGTACGATCCGTCGCGCATCACGTACGGGCGGCTGCTGAAGGTGTTCTTTTCGGTCGCAACCGATCCAACGGAGTTGAATCGCCAGGGCCCGGACGTGGGGTCGCAGTATCGGTCAGCCATCTTCTACGCCAACCCGGAGCAGCAGCGCATCGCCACGGCATACATCGCGCAGCTCGGTTCCGCGAAGTCCTTCCCGGCTCCCATCGTCACGCAGGTTGTACCGCTGAAAGGATTCTACGCAGCGGAGGAGGAGCACCAGGACTTCGCGATCAAGCATCCGGACTATCCCTACATCGTGATCAACGACGCACCCAAGCTGAAGAACCTGGCGGCCGAGTGGCCCGCGCTCTATCAGACAGCATCGGTGCGCTGACGCGCGCCGCCGCAGCCGCGCACTAATGCACACACGCTGCCGCGAATGGAATGCTGTAGTCAGTTCGTGCGCGCGCGAAAGTACACCGGCATCAGGACACGCTGCGCCACGCGGCACGTGCTGCGCCGGGCCGGTGTGAACCGCCAGTGCTTCACGGCGCCACGCGTAGCATCAATGAATGCTTGCGTACTCTGGTGGTCGGTGGGCGAGGCGAGCGCGATCGGAGTGATGTGGAGACTGTTGTCGTCCACCGAGCCGTTGGGGCGCACGACGAACTCGGCCAGAATGTCGGCCCACTCACCCTTTCCCTCGGCGCGCGACGGATAGGTTGGTGGGAGTGCCCCAACGGCGAGCAGCGCGTTTCGCGTCACGGTGCGCGGCTCCGCGAGGCGAAAGAGCGCCTGCTGAACGGCGTCGGAGTCCGCGCGCAGCGAAACGCTGAAACGGAGCCGGACGCTGTCGCGCGGGAAGTTCGCCGGGAAGGGCACGAACAGGCGACCGCTGCTCTCGCGGCGCATCCAATCGCGCAGCGAATCCGCATATGCGCCCGCATCGGCGTAGACGACCTGCACATTCGTGATGTTTCCCGATCGGTGCAGCACGAAATCCAGCGCGGCGCGCAGGAGGAGATGCGGGCCGGGAGTGAGCTGCGCTGATCCGTCGCGGGGAAGCGATAGCGCACCGCGCAGCGATGTGACCACCAGGCCGGCGTTCACGTCCACCTGCGCGACCTCATGCGGCTTCGGTACATCGTCGGACAGTGCAGCCAGTGCCGTCTCCAGCAGGACACGCGGCGCCGCAGTGTCGGCCCCGACGCCGGTGATCGAGGCGATCGCGGTGCCAAGCAGCACGTCTGTCCTCACGGAATCACATGCGGACGCATCGCCGCGATCCTGGGCGGGGAGTGAAGCCGCGGTGACGGTCAGCGCGCCGAACAGCAGCGCCACGCTAATGTCCCGGACGTGGTGCATCTGGACGTTTCCTCAACTGGAGAGCTTGTTTGCCGCATTGAGCGCTGCCACCTTGTAGCATTCGGCGAGCGTGGGATAGTTGAATACGGTGTCGAGAAAATAGTCGAGCCCGCCGCCCAGCCCCAGCACCGCCTGTCCGATGTGCAGCAGCTCCGTGGCGCCGCTCCCGATGATGTGCACCCCGAGCAGTCGGCGTGTCTCGCGGTGGAAGAGCATCTTGAAGAAGCCGCTGTCGTCGCCGAGAATCTGGCCGCGCGCAATCTCGCGATAGCGCGCCACGCCCACCTCGTAGGGCACGCGCGCCGCTGTCAGCTCGTGCTCTGGCGCCCCCACCATGGACACTTCGGGTATCGCGTAGATGCCAATCGGGAAGTGGGACACCATGGGGTGCGCCGGCGCGCCAAGCGCATAGCAGGCGGCGAGTCGTCCCTGCTCGCTCGAGGTGGCCGCGAGACTGGGATATCCCACCACATCCCCGGCGGCATAGATGTGCGCCACGGACGTTCGGAACGTCGCATCCACCGCGATGCGTCCCCGATCATCCGCCGCGAGTCCCGCCCGCTCCAGCGCCAGGCCGGACGTGGCACCCGTCCGGCCCACCGAGAACAGAACCATGTCGGAAACGATGCGTTTTCCCGACTCGAGCTCCAGCACGGCGCGGCGCGGCGGCCCGTCGCGAATCTCGAGCCGTGACACCGCTTCGCCTCCGCGAAACGAGACGCCCCGATCACGAAGCTGGTGCAGCAGCTCGTCCACGATCTCGGCGTCGAGGAATTCCAGCGGGCGCGTGCGCTTGTCCACCACGGTGACTTCCACACCCAGCGCGGCGAACATCGAGGCGTATTCGATGCCGATCACGCCAGCGCCCACGACCGCGAGCGTCCGCGGCAGTGCCTGGAGCGCGCATATGTCATCGCTGGTAATGATGACATCGCCGTCAGCCGTCGCACACGGCGGCGGCGCGGCGGTCGTTCCCACGGCGATGAGTACCGCGTCGGCCTCGAGCTCCGTCGAACCCTCGCCGCCTTGCACGCGAATGCGATGCGCATCGATGAACGACGCCTCCCCGCGCACCACATCCACGCCGTTGCGCCGAAGCTGCTTCGCAATGATGTCCGCCTCACGGCACACGACCTGGTCCACACGCGCGAGCAGTTGCTGCGCCGTCGGTCGCGGCGGCATCACGCCGGCGGTCCGGGCGTCCGCCCCGCCGTCACCCATCATGCTTCGGGCAACGGCTTCACGGAATGTCTTGCTTGGAATCGTTCCGGTGGCAACGCAGACGCCGCCGAGTGCGCCACGGCGCTCGACCACGGCGACATGCTTTCCGAGCTTGGCGGCCTGCACCGCGGCGCGCTGGCCGGCGGGACCGCTGCCTATGCACACGAGATGGTAGGACAATGCTGTGCGGACGGTTTGGGGTGGGAGTGGAATATGTGGCACCGGATATGGTATCGTCGAGATGCTGCTGTCGAGATGCTGCCCTGGCATTCACACTCCACATCCGTGTCTCATGTCCATTCTCGCGCTCAACAGCGGTTCCTCGAGTCTCAAGTTTGCGCTCTACGACATGCAGCAGGCCGAAACGCGACTGCTGACCGGTACGCTGGAAGGCATCGGTGGCAACGCGGCCACCGCGAGTGTCACGCGGGGGACCGGGAATGCGGCAACGGAACCGCTGCCTTCCGCGACTCCGGCCTCTGCGCTGGAGTGGATGGTCGCGCTCCTCGAGCGGGAAGGTCATGTCGCCGGCATCCGCGGCGCAGGACACCGCCTGGTACACGGCGGGTCGCGATTCGAGGAACCCGTACGAGTGACCCCGGCGATCGTCGATTCGCTCCGGAAGCTCGTGCCTCTGGCGCCGCTGCATCTGCCGCGCGAGCTCGACGCCCTTGAACTGCTCTCCCGATTGCTGCCCACCGTGCCGCAGGTTGCCTGCTTCGATACCGCCTTTCACCGGTCGATGCCCCGCGTGGCCCAATGGTTCGGGTTGCCACGAGCGCTCGCGGAACGCGGTGTGCAGCGCTATGGATTCCACGGGTTGTCGTGCGAGTACGTCGTGGAACACTTGCAACGCGAAGGACAGCTCCCACCCCGGGCCGTGATCGCGCACCTTGGCAGTGGCGCGAGTCTCACGGCGGTTCGCGATGGAGCCAGCATTGACACGAGCATGGGAATGACGCCCAACGGGGGCTTTCTCATGAGTACACGCTCGGGCGATCTCGATCCGGGGGTGCTGCTCTATCTCATGCGCGTCGAGGGGCTGTCGGTGGCCCAGGTCGCGGAGCTCGTATCCACACGCTCGGGTCTGCTCGGCATTTCGGACAGCACCGGTGATATGCGCGAGCTGCTTCATCGTGAATCCGCGGAGCCCCGCGCCGCGGACGCCGTGAACATGTTCTGCTATGGCGTGCGCCGGTTTCTCGGTGCCTATACGGCGGCGCTCGGCGGGCTCGACACTCTGGTGTTCACCGGAGGCATTGGAGAGCACGCTCCGGTCGTTCGTGAACGGATCTGTCAGGGACTCGAGGCGCTGGGCATCGTCCTCGATCCCGAACGAAACCGGGCCAGCGCGACGCTGGTCTCGCCTGATACTGCGCCGGTGGCCATCCGGGTCATCGGCGCGAACGAAGAATTGATGATCGTACGACACGCGGCTCGCCTGCTGGCGTGACGCTCGTCGTGAGTGACAGGAGGTGTATCATGACGCAGACGCGGGCGCGACTGGATCAACTGCAGATGCTCTTTCGGGCGGCCAATTACCTGAGCCTCGCCGAGTTGTACCTGTGCGACAATGCGCTGCTCCGGCGGCCGCTCGAACCCCGGCACATCAAGAAGCGTCTCCTGGGTCACTGGGGCACCGTGCCGGGCATCAATCTGGTGTATGCCCATCTGAACCGCCTCATCCAGGATACGAGCGTCCGCGCTCTCTACGTGGTGGGTACCGGGCACGGCGCGCCAGGAGTCCTGGCCAATCTCTACCTGGAAGGCACGCTCACGGAGCGCTATCCCGAGTTTTCGCTCGATGAATCGGGCCTCAACGGATTCGTGCGCGCGTTCTCCTGGCCAGGGGGATTCCCCAGCCATGTAACGGCGCGTACGCCAGGCTCGCTGCACGAGGGGGGTGAGCTCGGGTACTCCCTGTCGCATGCCGCGGGTGCCGCGCTCGACGATCCCGATCTGTTCGTCGCATGTCTGATCGGAGACGGCGAAGCGGAAACCGGGCCGCTCGCCGCCGCGTGGCATTCTCACCGCTTCATGAATCCCGCCACTGATGGCATGGTGCTCCCCATCCTGCACCTGAACGGGTACAAGCTCTCCGGTCCGTCGATTCTCGCACGATTCGCCGAGCGCGAGCTGCGCGAGTACTTCACGGGCATGGGGTATGAGCCCCACGAAGTCGCCGGGCACGATCCGATGCTCGTACACCAGGAGATGTGGTCGGCGATGGACTGGGCCCATGAGCTGCTCCTCGAGCGTCAGTCGCGCGCGCGCGCCGGCCATCTCGACAATCTGCCGCGCCCACCGGTGCTCATCCTGCGGACCCCCAAGGGCTGGGGCGCGCCGGCGACGCTCGATGGCAAGCCGCTCGAAGGGACGTTCCACGCGCACCAGATCCCGATCGAGGACCCCGCCACGAATCCCGACCACCTGGCGATCCTTGAACGGTGGATGCGGAGCTACGGCCCGGAGGAGCTGTTCGACGAGTCCGGCCGCGCCCGCGCTCCCGTCGTTGCGTCGTTCCCGAAACCGGAGCTGTGTCTCGGACGCAGCCCATCCAGCAACGGGGGTACGCGCCTCGTGCCGCTTGCATTGCCGGACTACGCGAACTACGCGGTCCAGGTCCCGGCGCCCGGCGCAGCCACCGAGCGGAATACCGAAGTCATCGGACCGTACCTGCGCGACCTGTTTCGTGCCACGACGCGGACGCGGAATTTCCGGCTGGTCTGCCCCGACGAAACATCATCCAACCGGCTGCAGGCGGTGTTCGAGGCCACCGGGCGTGCCTTCATGCTGCCCACGGTGCCGTCGGACGAATTTCTCGCGCGCGACGGCCGTGTGATGGAAGTGCTGAGCGAGCATTGCTGCCAGGGATGGCTCGAAGGCTACCTGCTGTCCGGGCGCCACGGCCTCTTCGCCTGCTACGAGGCGTTTCTCACGATCGTGGACTCCATGATGCAGCAGTACGCCAAGTGGCAGAAGATGTCACGCGAGGTCCCCTGGCGCGTGCCGATCGCGTCCCTCAACTACCTGATCACCAGTCATGTCTGGGAGCAGGATCACAACGGGTACAGTCATCAGGGTCCGAGCTTCATCAACATGCTCATGACCAAGAAGGCGGGTATCGCGCGCATCTACCTGCCGCCCGACGGCAACACGCTGCTGTCCACGATCGATCACTGCCTGCGGAGCCGCGACTACGTGAATCTCATCGTGGCGTCCAAGAAGCCCATGCCGCAGTGGCTGACCATGGAGGACGCGGCGCGACACTGTGCCCAGGGCGTCGGCCGGTGGACATGGGCGGAGACCGATGGCGATCAGCCTGACGTCGTGCTGGCCTGCGCGGGAGATGTGCCCACGCGCGAAACCCTGGCCGCGGCCTGGTGGCTGCGCCGCGTCGCACCATCACTTCGAGTCCGCGTGGTGAACGTGGTTGATCTCTACACGATGCAGTCGCAGCGGGATCATCCCCATGGACTGCCTGACGCGCGCTTCGCCATGCTGTTCGGCGTGGACACGCAGGTGATCTTCGCGTTTCACGGATATCCCGACGCTGTGCACGAGATCATCCATCACCGCCCGAACCCGCAGCGCTTTCACGTGCGCGGCTATGTGGAAGAAGGCACCACGACCACGCCATTCGACATGACGGTGCTGAATGGCATGAGTCGCTATCATCTGGCGATCGAGGCGTTGCGGCGAACGGGGCATGACGACGGCATCAGCCTCTTCGAGGACAAGCTCGCCGAGCATCGGGCATACATCCTTGCCCATGGCGAGGACATGCCTGAGGTGCAGCACTGGACCTGGTCGCCGGAGCCGGCGGTGGAACAGGCTATTGCACACTGAGCGCGGCGAACGGGTCGTGGCGATCCGTCAGGGCGTGACGGGCGTGCCCGGCCGTGTGCCGTGGCGCGCTGTCACGACGGTCCTGATCCCGCCGCGTACGTTGAAGTCACCACTCACCTCCATCCACACGGGTTGCGCCCTCCGGGCGAGATCATCGAGGATGGTGTTCACGGCGTTTTCGTAGAATACGCCATCGTTGCGGTAGCTCCAGAGGTAGAGCTTGAGACTCTTGAGCTCGATGCAGACGTCGCCCGGCACGTACGCGATGCGGATCGTGCCGAAGTCCGGCGCGCCGCCTGTGAGCAGCGAGAGCTCGCGTGCGTCGCCCTCGATGCCGCCTACAGGACAGAGCGATGTGAATTCGGGGCACTCCAAACGGATTTCATACGCGCGCCCCGGGCGCGGATTGGGAAACGTCTCGAGGATGGCGGGAGTCGGCATGGTGTCGTGGGCGGAGGGCCTGCGGTGCAGTGCGACGCGAGGCGGCTGCGTTTGCGGGCAACGGTGCCTATTCTTAGCGCATGGACCTGAATAATGGCATGAGCCGCGCGCGGCCGCTCGCTGTCGTGTTGTTGAGCGGCGGCCTGGACTCCAGCACCGTGCTCGCCATGGCCCGGGCCGGAGGTTTCGAGCCTTGCGCGCTCACCTTCCGCTATGGGCAACGCCACGAGGTGGAGGTGGACGCCGCGCGCCGGATCGCAGCGCGCGCGGGCGTCACGCGGCATGTCGTGGCGGATATTGACCTCCGCATCTTCGGTGGCTCTGCGCTCACGAGCGACATCGCGGTTCCGAAAGGGCGCGCGACGGGCGATATGGGATCGGACATTCCGGTGACCTACGTACCCGCGCGCAACACGATCTTTCTCTCCTTTGCGCTGGCGTGGGCCGAGGTCCTTCCCGCACAGGACATTTTCCTCGGCGTCAACGCGCTCGATTACAGCGGGTATCCTGACTGCCGTCCGGAATACCTCGACGCCTTCCGCCGGATGGCATCGCTCGCTACCAGGGCTGGCGTGGAGGGAACGCAGCAGCTCGCTATTCATGCGCCGCTGCTGCACCTCACCAAGGCCGAGATCATCCAGCAAGGCGCCGCACTCGGCGTGGATTACGCGCTCACCCGCTCGTGTTACGACCCGGATGACGCCGGCGCCGCTTGCGGCGAATGCGATGCGTGCATACTCCGTTTGCGAGGATTCGCGGAAGCCGGGCTTCCGGATCCCGCACCGTATCGGCGCGTGGGAGCTGCTCCCTTATGAGCTACGCCGTCAAGGAAATCTTCTACACGCTGCAGGGCGAAGGCGCCAACACCGGGCGCCCCGCCGTGTTCTGCCGCTTCGCGGGGTGCAACCTGTGGACGGGGCGCGAACGCGATCGGGCCGACGCCGTATGCCAGTTCTGTGACACGGATTTCGTCGGCGTGGATGGCCCGGGTGGGGGACGCTTCGCCTCGGCGCGCGAACTTGCGGCTGCGGTATTCGCGCAGTGGCCTGCGCCCGTGACCGCGGCAGACAGGCCGTTCGTCGTGTGCACGGGCGGTGAGCCGCTCCTGCAGCTCGACGAACCGCTCGTGGCCGCACTGCATGACGCCGGGTTCGAGATCGCCGTCGAAACAAACGGGACGCAACGGCCGCCGCCCGGGCTTGATTGGATCTGCGTCAGCCCCAAGGCGGACACGGATCTCGTCGTACGGAGCGGCAACGAGCTCAAACTCGTCTTCCCACAGGAGAGTGCCCGCCCCGAGCGTTTCGAGGGGCTGAACTTCGATCACTATTTTCTGCAGCCCATGGACGGGCCGGCCCTGCGCGACAACACGCGCGCCGCGCTCGAGTACTGCCTGGCTCATCCGCGCTGGCGGCTCAGCCTGCAGACGCACAAGCTGCTTGGCATTCCCTGACCGGGCGACCTGCGGAACCTTCCTGTCAGACGGCCGGATTCCTCCTTCGTGACACTCACACATTTCGGAGGGGGATCATGCGTATCGCGAGTCTGGCGGCAGTTGCAGCGATAGCCGTCGCGACAGGTTGCGGTGGCGGTGGCTCGGGCCCGACGGGGACCATGAACAACAACCCGCCGCCGCCGACAGGCAACGGCCCCAACGTCAGCATCCAGAATTATTCGTTCATGCCGAAAGCGGATACCGTGAAGGTCGGTACCACGGTCACCTGGACCAACAACGATGTCGTGGCGCACCGGGTATTCAGTGATTCACTGCTGTGGGACAGCGGGCAACTGGCGCCGCCCAGCGGAGGCGGGACGTACGGTGGCAGCACGAACGGCGCGTCGTTCTCGTTCACGTTCAGTCGGGTTGGCTCCTTCAGCTATCACTGCCAGAATCATCCGCCCTCGGCGTACCCCAACTTCACCGGAACCATCGTGGTCACCGAGTAGCGCGCGGCGCGGGGACAGGCGCACTCGACTGCGCTGGCACAATCCGCTGGCGTGCAACCTCTCGTTCGGCCGGTGAGGACAGCGCGAGGGGATGGATCCCAGGACTCGAGGAGCGGCGCACGCTCCCAATTGCGGGGGGATCGATGTACACAGTGGTTCGGCGTTGCACGGTGACGTCCGGTTCGGTGGACGATGCACTTACGGCCGCGGGAAACGGATTCCAGCAGGAATACCGCCGGGACGCATGTCCTACTTCATGCGTCCCAGCGCGGCGGTGATGGATCGCACGTTTGGATATTTCCTGCTGAGCGTCTGCAGCACCGTGTGCGCGGAGTCGCGCATGCCCGCTGAATCCAGCGCCTCCGCCATCAACAGACCTTTTCTGATCTGGATACCCCGATTGTCCGCCGGGGCGTTCAGCGAATCCAGCGCGGCGAGCGCCTGTCGCGGATCATTGCGGTCGTGCAGCAGGGACTCCACGTGCAGCAACCGCACGGCGGGATCCGCCGGCATGAGTTGCAGGAGCTCGTCGGTGAGGCGTGCCGCGCCGGCCTTGTTGCCCTGCGCCCGATCTGTCTTGGCGTTCTGATAGAGTCCCGCCACGAGCAGGTGCCTCACATCGGTCGTGTCCCCTGACCAGGTGCCGACGCCCCCGCCATACCGGTATACCACGTTGCCGCCGTGCTCGCCCGTCTCGTAGATCACCCACAGCCCGACGAGCCCCACGAGCGCCGATGCGACCCGAAGTCCTCGTGCCAGGCCAGGCTTGCGCACCGCGAAGACGAGTACGCCGATCTCGAGTGCGCTCACGAGAATGAAGAGATTCCGGGTGCGTTCACCCCATTCCTGATGCTCTTCCACCGCGGGCCGCACGCCGGGGATCTGCTCCACGGTTTCATGTGCTTCGTCGCCACTCTCCACGGCGACGATGGCTGCCGCCGTACCCAGGAAGAGGAGAACGGCGGCCATGGGCCCGAGAAACGCTCGCCTGGTACCGCCGGGAATGATGGACGCGACGCGCGCCAGCACGCCGATGATGAGCAGCGCAATGACGAAATGGATGATCTGCGGATGCAGTGAGCCGAGGTCGGGCATGATTTACGCTCTCCAGAACGTAGGTCGGTGCGGGCGTCTTCAGTAGAACGCGTGAGCGGCCGCGACCGTTGGCCGAGTCGTGCACCGTCGCGCCAAGGTAGCGGTTCATTGGCCATGCACACAAGCATGCGGTGCTGAGCCCGCCGCACGCTTCGTGCGTATGGTTCCCGCGTTATAGTTCGCAGCGAACCGTTCGCTGCCATGCACAGCCCACTACCCGCTCCGGTCATGCGCTCTCGTCTGTCTGTCTCGTGTCTGGCCCTCGCCGCCTCGATTGTCACTCTCGCGTCCGCGTTGGACGCACAGTCCGCCACCGGCGTGGACCGTTCCGGCGCAGGTGATACGTCCATCTTTGCGCCGCTGCGCAGGCAACCGCCCAATGAATTCCGTCTGGCGGATGGCGAACCCGGTCCGCGCTACTGGCAGCAGCGCGCCGACTATGACATTCACGCTACCCTCGATACCACGAAGGATGAGGTCACTGGCGAACTGACGCTCCGGTACACGAACAACTCGCCGGTCACGCTCGATCACATCTGGATGCAGGTGGAGCAGAACGCGTTCACCGACAGCTCGCTCAACGCATACGTCTTTCCGCAGCAGTCGCGCTTTGGTGGCGGCGGCTTCTCCGGCGGCGATGTCATTGACCGCTTCGAGCAGCTCACCGCGAAGGCAGGTGAGAAACGGGGCCGCGGCGTTCCGCTCAAGACGCGCACCTGGGACACGATGATGTACGTCGCGCTGGCCGAGCCTCTCGCGCCGGGCAGGAGCACGTCGTTCGACATCGCCTGGCACTTTCGGGTGCCCGAGCACGGCGCCGATCGCATGGGGCACGACGGATCCCTCTACGAGATCGCGCAGTGGTATCCGAAAGTCGCGGTGTTCGACGATGTGCGGGGATGGAACACGGACCCGTACGTGGGGCAGGGCGAGTTCTATCTCGAGTATGGCGACTTCACCTACGCGGTGACCGTGCCGGCCGGATACATCGTTGCCGGGACGGGCACGCTCGACAACCCCCGTGACGTCCTCACGCCGGAAACGATCAGCCGGCTTGCGCAGGCCGCGAAGTCCGACACGCCGGTGCACATCGTGACCCAGCAGGATCTCTCGAGCGGAGCGGCCCGGCCGAAGAAGACGGGAACGCTCACCTGGAAGTTCTCCGCGAAGAACGTGCGCGATGTGGCGTGGGGTGCCGCGCCGGACTTTCTCTGGGATGCGTCGAGCTGGAAGGGTATCATGGCGAACGCGTACTACCGGCCGTCCGCCATCGATCCCTGGAGCGATGCGGCTGATCAGGCGCGCATGAGCATCATGGAATATTCCGAGCGCTGGTACATGTATCCCTGGCCGCAGATCTCGGTGGTGGAGGGGCCGGTGAGCGGCATGGAGTATCCCATGCTCGCCATGGAGGCGAAGAGCAGCGACAAGTACGACCTCTACAACGTCATCACGCACGAGATCGGGCACGACTGGTTCCCCATGCTCGTCGGCAGCAACGAGCGCATTCACTTCTGGCAGGATGAAGGATTCAACACCTTCATCAACACCTTTTCCGAGGCGCGCCGCTATCCGGAGAAAGGCAATCAGATGCAGCGCGCGGCGCAGCAGCGCACCGAGATCGAAGTCACGCAGGAGCGCAACCTCGATGTTCCCATCGAGATACCCGCGGATCGCATGGATCCGAACCGGCTGGGCTTCACGGAGTACGACAAGACATCCGTCGGCCTGCAACTGCTCCGGCAGGAAATCATTGGTCCGGATGCGTTCGACGCCGGCTTCCGCGCGTACATCCGCCGCTGGGCGTACAAACATCCCACACCGGCGGACTTCTTCCGCACCATGGATGACGCTTCCGGTCAGCGGCTGGACTGGTTCTGGCGCGAATGGTTCATCGAGGATGATCACTTTGACCAGGCCGTGGACACCGTCGTCACGCGGCCGCGCGGCGACAGTCTGATCGTCGTGGTAGGCTACGGCAACAAGTCGCGCGGCGTGCTTCCACTCCGGGTGCGGATCACCCTGGCCGATGGTTCCACGCATGACTATCGCTATCCGGCCGAGGTGTGGAGCATGAGCCCGACGCTCTATGTGCGCCGCTATGAATTTGCCAGCCCCGTGGCGAGAATCGAGCTGGATCCGGATCACCTGCTCGTGGATGACGACCGCTCGAATAACGTCTGGGTAGCGCCGGGACAGGCTACCTCGAAGGCGGACTCGTCGAAGGCGCGGCCGGCGTCGCCACCATGAGCACCGGGCAGCGTGTGGCGCGCAGGACGTCGTGCACGACGCTGCCCAGCGCGGCCCCGCGCACGGCGCCGGCGCCCTCGCGTCCCATGACAATGAGATCGCTGCCCAGTCGGGCGGCGGTCGCGAGGATCTGCTGGGCCGGATCGCCATAGGCGATTTCCATGTGCGCGTTCACGCCGTCGAACCCGCTTGACGTGAGGCGCTGCATCCATTGGTTGGCCTCGTCTCGCGCTGCCGGGTCGAGCGTCGTGAAATCCGGCTCGGGCGTGCCGCTCACGATCGCGACCAGCGCGCCCAGTGTGCCGAGCACCGCCGAGCTCACCACATGCAGCGCCGTGGCCTCTGCGCCGTGCCGCCGGGCGAGATCGCGGGTCCAATCGAGCACGCCATGCGTGATGGCCGCGTCGTCCACGGCGGCGAGCAGCTTGCGCGGCTCCCCCGCAAGCGTGCCCGTCGCAAGCAGCACGGGACGTTCCGCCTGCCGTGCCACATGTTCGGCGGTGCTGCCGAGACGTCCCCACACGCCCGGGTGTTCGCCGTGTGTTCCGACGACAATGACGTCGGCCGTGTATTCCTCGGCGACCGACGCTATGACGTCGGCGGCTTTCCCCTCGCGCACCTCCAGCCAGATGCGCGTCGCGCCAAGGGACTGGCTCATCTCACGCAGGCGGCGGTCGGCGCCATCGCGCGCCGTGGCGACGAGCGTGTCGCGTGCGGGATACCGGCCGCGCAGGAAGATCGGCGGCTCTGGTATCACGAGCGCGTGCACGAGCACGACTTCGGCGCCGGGCGCAAAGTGTCGCGCCACCCAGTTGGCGGCCGCCACAGAGGGCGCGCTGAAATCCACACCCACCACGATCCGGTCGAGGGTCATTGACGATCTCCGTCTGCTCGCGAGCAATGGCCTTGACGATGCGGCGCGGTGCCGGCGTCGTCGGAGTGCGGAAGCTAAGGCTGAAGTGCCGGGGAGAGTAGGGGAAACCGCGAGCTACACGTGCACGTTCACCGCTTGTTCGCCTGATCAGGGCGGAAGGTGAACTGCAACTCGATGGTCCGGTCGGGCTGCCGGATCTCTGACGGCTCGAAGCGCCAGTCGTGAATGAGCGTGCGCACGCAGGCCTCGACCTCGCCTGCCGTCACGCCGTCCGTGCTCCAGGTGCGGCCTGTGATCTCCACGTTCGTCACCGTGTCCGTTGCCGCCGCCAGGCTGGCGCGAACGGCAATGGAACCGGTCAGGTCAGGATCGTACCGGAGACCAAGCTGTGCGTAACAGTACTGCACCTGTGACGTGCGGGACCGCATGGCGGCCGCGGGAATCACGAATGGTCCGAGCGGCGTGCGAATGTGCTTGTCCTCTTCAGCCGGCGTGGGAGGCGCGGGCGCAGTCGACGGTGCCTGCAACGCAGCGGCCGGAGACGCCGGTGGGGCACCCACCGGAGGCGCGGCAAGCTTCGCCACGGGTTGCGTGGCTGGCATGGCGGGGTGCGGTGCGTGCGGCGTCCGCGATGGCGCCGTGACGGGCGCGGGCGCCGCAGCCATTGTCATCCTGATCGCCGGAATGAGTGCCATGTGAAGGACGCGTGGCGCCTTCACCCGCACGCTCGGCACACGCGAAGCGCTGGGCGGCGCGGTCGCCATGCCGACGACGGCGGGATGCATCGCCGCATCGATCCGCGCGGCTGGCGCGGGAATGAGTGCCGCCGCCCGCATCACTGGCGCGCGCAACTTGAGCCGCGGCGTGTCGGCCGCACCCGATGGCGCAGCGGCAATCGTGACTGCCTGAAGATGAACCGGGACGCCGGGCACCGCTGCGTGCGCCGCGACCACGCGCCGTTCCTCCGGCGCTGCACGGTGCGGGGCGGGCGGTGTGCTGCGTGGCGCGGAGGCTTCCTGCGTCAGCTTCGCGGCCTCCGCAATGGCGGCGATGAAGTTGCGGCCGGGGTCGTCCGGCATGTGCAGGATTACATGGCCGCCGCGCTCCACGCGCACGCCGCCGCCGGTCGCGGCGACCCAGCGCTCCAGCACCATCCCGGTCTCGCCGAGCGACCCGCTGCTCACTTCGGCGGAGTCGCTGCCGTTGCGCTCCGTGGGCTGGTGAATGCTGATCGTTTCTGCCGACTCCGCCCACCGGCGAAGCGATGCGGCCGGCAACGCGATGGGGCGGGCGAACGCGTCGCGATAGCCCTGCGACATGAAAAGCTGCACGACGCCGGCGTCCGTCGCCTTCACCCAGATGACCGTCCCGCCCACCACGAAATTTCCGGTTTCTTCGGTCGTGGCCTGGGCGTGCGACGCCACGGTGCAGCAGAAGATTGTGAACAGGCTTGCGGCCAGAGCGCGGCCCGTGTGTCCCATACGGGGGAGACGAGCGGAAGGCCCGCGTGTCACACGGGCTCACGCACGGGCCTGCAACGCGCTGTTACAGCAGCCGAAAGTCCACGTACCCCTTGAGCGGATCCGTGTGCACGAGCCGCAGTCGCACGCGATCCCCGACGTCAACACGATGATCCACGCCGTCCACGATTCCCTCGGCGGGCGGCTGCAGAAGGCGTGCGAACGTCCCCTTGGTGGTGACGCCGGTAATGATGCCGTCGAAGGTGTCGCCAATGCGATCGGCCAGCAGCACCGCGGCGATCTGCTTGCGTACGAGTCGTTCGACGTGCCGGGCATCATCCTCCTTCGTCGTGCAGTGCTGCGCGAGATCGGAGAGCTCGTCGTCCGAGTAGGGCGGCGCTGCGTTGGCCAGCGCGGCCTTCACGATGCGTTGGGTCACGAGATCGGCGTATCGGCGATTGGGCGCGGTTGAGTGGGTGTAGTCCTGCACGGCGAGCCCGAAGTGTCCGGCGGATGGTTCGCCCGGGCGCTCGAGCGTGTACGTGCCCGGGCCGAGCAGCTTCACGATGGAGAGTGAGAGATCGGGAAAGTGCTGCGGATCCGCCGCTTGGCGCTTGCGGAGAAACGCGGCGAGCGCCGTACCGCTGGGCTGTTCTGGCAGCGATTCGCCGAGCGCGTGCGCGAGTGACACGATGCGCGGCCATCGCTCCGGAGACTGGACGACGCGCAGGATGGAGGACCTCTTGCGCTCGGCGAGGAACTGCGCGACAACGGTGTTTGCGGCAATCATGAAGTCCTCGATCAGGGCGCGCGCGAGCCCCTTTCGCGGCACGGTGAGGCCGGTGACTGTTCCATCCGTCACTACCGGCGTGGCCTCGATCGTTTCGAGGTCGAGCGCTCCATGCGCCTCGCGCTGCGTGCGCAACGCCTGCGCGGCTTCGTTTTGCAGGCGAAGCTGCCCGGCCAATGCCTGGTCCGCAGCAACGGGCGCCGGCGCTGGCCCACTGGCATCCAGCCATGCGCCAACGCTGTCGTACGCCAGCTTTGCGCGATTGCGGACGAGCGCGCGACCAACCGCATGCCCGGAGACGCTTCCGTCCGGCGCGACGATGAATTCGACGACGATGGCGGAGCGGTCACCATTCTGCGTGAGGCAGGTGAGGTTCGTCGAGAGCAGCTCGGGCAGCATCGGAAACGTCTCGATGCCGGTATACACGGACGTCGCGTTCTCGCGCGCATGCGAATCGAGTGGTGTTGTCCGCGTCACCAGGCCATCCACGTCCGCGACACCGATGCGAACGCGGATGCCGCCGCCGTTCACACGCTCCGCCACTTCGATCTGATCGAGATCCCGTGAGTCGTCGTTGTCAATGGAGGACCAGGGCAGTGCTCGAAGGTCCTGCACGTCGGCGGGCAGCGGCGGCTGCGCTTTACCATTGAGCGATGCGAGCTGTCGTGCCGCGTCCGCCGGAAGATCCGGGGTGAAGCCGCGATCCAGCAGGTCCTGCCGAACCGCCGCGCGAAGATCGAAATGTGCATGGTGGTGATGTGACATGGGCGGAGAAATACCGTGTCCTGGGCCACGCCGGAAGGACGCAACCCGCGGGGGCGTGAACCGCATCGTCCGTTGCGGCTTGCCTTTGCCCGTACCAGTCTTTTCTGCCCAGCCCGCCTGGGCTAGGTTGTGGTTCCCACTCTGACGGAGGATCGCTCATGACCGGACTGGAACCGGATCTGCAGCCGCGCCGGCGCTTCGGCGGCGGTGGCCGGTTGCTGATCGCGCTCATCATGGCGGGCGTCGCCGTGGTCTCCTACTTCGGTACGCGTCAACTGAATCCGGTGACGAACGAGGTGCAGCATGTGAGCATGACAGCGGACCAGGAGATCGGCATGGGGCTCCAGGCCGCGCCGGAAATGGAAGCGGAGTATGGTGGACTCTCCTCGGATGCCACCGCGAGCGCAAAGGTCGAGCAGGTGGGAGAGCGGATCGTGACGCGTTCGGCCGCGGGATCCACTCCATACAAGTTCCAGTTCCATCTGCTGGCCGATCCGCGGACCGTCAATGCATTCGCGCTGCCGGGCGGGCAGGTATTCATCACGGAAGGGTTGTTGCAGCAAATGCACAGCGACGGTGAGCTGGCGACGGTCCTGGCCCACGAAGTTGGCCACGTTGCGGCGCGTCACAGTGCGCAGCAACTTGCCAAGTCGCAGCTCACGCAGGGACTCACCGGCGCCGCCGTGATCGCCACGTATGATCCGAACGATCCGTCCAGCTCGCGCAATGCGGCGGTGATCGCCGCCGTTGGCCAGCTTGTCAACATGAAGTTCGGGCGGAATGACGAGCTGCAGGCCGACCAGCTCGGCGTTCGCTTCGCGTCCGATGCCGGCTATGATCCCCGCGCCATGATCAAGGTGATGCAGACGCTCGAGCAGGAAGGGGGCACACGGGCGCCGGAGTTCTTCAGCACGCATCCGAACCCGGAGCATCGGATCGAGCGTATTCAGCAGGCCATCGAGCAGAAGTATCCCAACGGTGTACCAGCGGGGCTGACACCGTGACCACTGCACCCGATCCGGCGGACTTCGAGAAGGTCGACGCGCCGCCCGCGGCAGCACGAGCCGCTTACCACCATCGAGATTCGTCCCCCCGCGGGGCAGGTGGGCGTCCACTTCGTCGGCATCGGCTGGTCAGCCTGATGCGGAAGGGGCAGCCCCATGGGCAGCCCCATGGGCTGCCCCTTGGGCTGCCCCCTCCGCATCAGGACTTGCCGAACAGCTTGCCAAGCATCTGTTCGCCCATCTGCATGAGGCCACTGGTGGCGCCGGCACCGGCCTGGCCTTCGAGCACCCCGGCAAGGTTTCCCAGTTCCGGATGCTGCTGGGTGACGGATGCTGCCTCGTTGCCGAGCAGCCCCGCCAGACCGCCAGCGTTGAGCCCACCCTTCTGCTGCGCCTGGCCGAGCGCACCCATGACCAGCGGCGCGACGGTGGCGAGCACCGTTCCGACCTTGTCGCTGCTCATGCCCGTCGCTTGCGCGATCTGCGATTGCACGGCTGCCTGCTTGTCGCCGAGAACGTGTCCGAGAATGCCCTGACCGTCCGCCAGATTCGGGTTCTGGACCGCGCTCTGGACGTTGCTCAGGATATTGCCGCCCGCGTGATCGGTCGCGACGGCAGCGTGCAGATCAGCGGCGCCCTTCGGACTCGACGCATTTCTGGCGAGTGCGGCGAGCAGAAGGGGCATGCCGATCGCCACTGCATTCTGTACCGTCTTGGGATCGGCGCCGGTATGCCTGGCGATGGCATCAGCGATGCCGCTCGTGCCGAGGCTGCCGGCGAGATTGTCGAGAAGACCCATGGAAGATGCCCCTGTTGAGAGTGAAGGGGAGAATCCGGTCAGTCAGCATCCGGACTCTGGAACTTGAAGACCGCGGCCGCGACCGCGCCGCCAATGAGTGGGGCGACGATGTAATACCAGACCTGTGCAAATGGCTGGTGCCAGACGAGCCCTGCAAGTGCCGGGCCCACCCCAATGGCAGGATTGAACGCTGCACCGGAGATACTTCCGACAGCCGCGGTCCCCGACATGATGGTGAACCCGATGGCCAGGCCGTAATACGAATTGCCCGCTGTCTTGCTCGAGGTCGCGGTCTGCAGCACCACCAGGCACAACGCAAAGGTGAAGATGAATTCGGCAATGAGAATGGCGAGCGCGGAGGCATGGGGCGACGGCAGCACGACAAAGGCGTGGCGCAATTCGTACGTGGAGACGAAGCCCGCGACTACTCCACCCAGGAGCTGCGCGATCCAGTACGGAATCACTTCCTTCCCGGGCAGCTTGCCGCGCAGCCACACGGCCAGTGTCACGGCGGGATTGTAGTGACCTCCCGAGATGTGTCCTCCCATGTACACCATGAACATCAGCGCGCTGCCAATCGCGATCGCAGCCAGCGGCTGGCTCACCGTGACGGTCAGGCACACGGTGACCACGAGAAAGAATGTGCCGATGAACTCCGTGAGGTAGCTCCGCATCATGGGCCGTCCTTGAGAAGGGGCAGGGCAGCGCGCCGGGGCGCGCGGGAGAGACAGTCATGGAATGCGCAGCTCGCTCGCGACCACGTGTGCTCGCGTGAGCCGTTCCTGCAGTCGCGGCGCGGTGGCCTCCGTCGCGTGCAGGATGACATCGAACGGCACCGGGTTCGATGCAGGTACATCTCCACCAAGCTGCCAATACTCGTGCACGCGGGCCAGCAGCGCGAGGAATGCCTCGAGATCGTCCAGGTCGGCACGGGCCAGGATGCTGGGCGCATCGGTCATGACGAGAACGTATGAATCTCCCGGCAGCCAGTCCAGATCGGTCAGGCAATCCTCGATCGCATTGAAATTGCCGCCGAAATAGTACGGGAACTGCAACGCAGCGCCCATCTCGTCGCACAGGGTGCCGACCGTCTGCATGTGTCTGCCGCGCAGCACGCGCATTACGCGCAACTCGCCCGCGCGCCTGTCGAGCGACCAGGCCCAGTCCGTCAGCTCCGGCAGGCCGGCGACGACGCGGTGCAGCCATGCGGAACCGGTCGTAAAGCGACTCGGTGCTTGCGTCACGGAGATATCGGAGTGAAGGTGCGATAGTGATTCGCCGTGTACCATGCGCGTCCGTCGCTGCCGGTAATGAGCCGGTCGGCGCCGCGATTTATACCACGATGATACGGATGCACATCCCACTCGCGATACCCAATGGCGTCGCCGGTGCTGGTCCGTCGTGGCAGCGTCTGCCCATGGCCCCGACCGTCGTTCGCGAAGATGCGTCCGCCCCGATACCCCGCCGGGGCGCGCCCTGTCGCCCGGACCGTATCCAGGACAGTGAGAACGTTCGCCGGAACGCGGCCATCGGCGCGAGGCGCTGCGGCGTGCGACGCGGCGTTCGACGCGGCGGATGATGCCGCGACACTCCGCGATGCACCGCGCGACTGGATCGCGGGCGTGGGGCCGCTGTCGTGTCCGCACGCCAGTGCCAGCAGTGCCAGGCCTGCGATCAGCCAGCGCGTCGCACGCACAGTACCTCCAGGGGACGACTGCCGGGCGCGTCGCATCACCGTCCAAAGCTACAGGACGTGGTGCCGCCCGACCACGTTGCGAGGTGCAGGGGCGGGCATCTGCTTGCCTTGGGTACCACCCGGTGTGTAGCGTATGGGCCTTCGATCATGCGCCGGACTTTTCCTCTCGTGCTCGCACTGGCGCTCGTCCCGGTGCTCGCCCGCTCACAAGCTGATACGAGCTCGGCACTCGCTCGCTGCGATGGCCGTATCGTGTCCGCTGTCGAGATCACGCGGGAGCCGCCACCATTGCTCTCCAGTTCCACCTTCGCGCGCCCGATCGTGGCCGCCGTGCTGCAGCACGTCACCACCAAGCCCAAGGCCATCCTCCCCTTCATGCAGGTGAAGGTGGGGCAGCCGTGCTCGGAGTTCCGGCTGGCCGAGTCGGGGCGGGTGCTGCGGGCCCAGCCCTACCTCGCCGATGCGACGGTGCGCGCGGTACCGGATTCGAACAACACGGTGCGCGTCGAGGTCGCCACGGTCGACGAAATTCCGCTGGTGATCGGCATGCAGTTGCGCGGCACCGCCGTGTCATCGCTCCGGTACGGGAACTCGAACATTCTGGGCAACGGCATGTACGGCGCCGTGTCGTGGCGGCGCGGCTTCGCGTACCGCGACGGCTTTGGCGCACGGTATGTGAACTACTACCTGCTGGACATGCCGAACACGCTGAATTTCATCGCGGAGCGCTACCCGGTCTCCGCCCACTATGAGCTGACCGTTTCGCATCCGTTCTACACGCCGTTTCAGAAGACCGCATGGTTCGCCGGTTATCGCCGCCTCGAGAATTACGATGGATTCCTGCGACCCGACGGCAGCGTGCTGTCGCTCTCGGTGCACCGCGAGCGCTACGACCTGGGCGGCGTCGTGCGACTGGGCGGTGGTGCCGTGCGATTCTTCGCGGGGCCGCTGTACACGCACGAGAATACCGTTCCTGCCGAGAATGCCGTGATGCTCTCGGACACCGGCTTCGCCAGTGATCCCGATTCGACACTCCGAGGACGGTACGCGTCAGTCCGTGGCGGACGGTTCGGCGGCGTGTTCGGTCTGCGTGCGCTCACCTTTCGCACGGTAACCGGATTCGATGCGCTCGCTGGAACGCAGGATGTGGGACAGGGCGTGCAGCTCGCGACGACGCTCGCGCAAGGCATCGGTGGTGGCCAGCGCGGCGACCTGTGGAGCACGGACGCCTATGCCGGCGTCGTGAGCGGCAGGTCCTATCTCGCCGTTCGCACCACCTGGGAATCGGAGCGTCAGCCGCAGTTGCATCGCTGGGGTGACGTGGTCGGCAGCGGACGGCTCGCCTGGTATCACAAGCCGAACGACCGCCAGACGCAGATCTGGAGCCTGGAGTTTGCCGGCTCGTGGCGGCAGCAGACGCCGTTTCAGCTCACGCTGGGCGATCACGATGGCGGCGTGCGCGGCTATAGCGGCTCCCGCCTCGTGGGCGGCCAGCGCGTCGTGCTGCGGTCCGAGCATCGCTGGCTCCTCGGCGGCTTCACGAAATTCGACAACATCGGGATCGCGGCGTTCTCCGACGCCGGTCGCATGTGGGCGGGCGGCGTTCCCTATGGGCAGGACGTATCGATTCGCGTGAGCGCCGGGGTGGGCCTGCTGCTCGCAATTCCCAAACAGTCGCGCCGTCTCATGCGCGCCGACTTTGCCGTTCCGCTGGTACCCGACCGGAACGCGCATTACGAGCTCCGCTTCACGATCTCGACGCCCTTCAGTACGCTCTGGAGCGAGCCGGGCGTGATTGCCCGCCTGCGCTCTGCCACGCCGGCGACCAACATCTTCAGCTGGCCATGATCCGCCGTGACGCGCGTAAAGGAAAATTTGTGCGCACGCATCTGGTTGCTCCCGGGCCGCGGCGTTAGACGTTCTCCGTGCTGGCAGGCTCACGCGTCCCGGGCAATCCATCAGGAGTAACCATGTCCACTCGGTACACGCTGGTTTCGGCATTCGTGGCGGCTTCGCTCGTGCTACCTGCGCTCGCGTTCGGACAGGCGACCGCGACCACGATCTGTAAGGACAGTACCACCTCTACGGTGTCCGGTCGGGGCGCCTGTTCTGGTCATGGCGGGGTGGACCGTGCGGCGACGAAGGCTGCCCGCGCGGCGGCGAAAGCCCGGAAATCCGCGCCGGGAACCGCTGCGACAACGGCCGCCGCGACAGCAATGGTGACATGCACGGATGGGTCGACCTCCAAGGGCGGACGCGGCGCCTGTCGCGGTCACGGCGGAGTGAACAAGGGGGCGTCGGCCGCGCGCAGCACCGCCACGCCAGCGACACCTGCCGCTACCGCCGCCTCACCCTCCCCGAGCACCAAGACCGCGCGCGCCAGTCGCGACGCATCCACCGGCATGGCGGCCGGCAAATCGAGCGCGCATGAGAACACTGATCCCAGTGGCGCGATCGCCCAGTGCAAGGATGGCCTGTACTCGCACGCCGCGCACCGCAAAGGCGCCTGCTCGAAACACGGTGGCGTCGCGAAATGGCTGACTCCGGGCGGCCAATAAGCCGGTCGCTCGACCAACTGCAAGCGAAACGCCCGCGGTGCTGCTGCCGCGGGCGTCTTCACGTGCATATCCCCCTTCCATTCCGCACCGGTCGCGCGCAACTTCTCAGCCACCGCGCGTTCGCCGCGTCATTGCGGGCGCGTTTCCCCATCGTAGCTGGAGAACGGCAGTGTACTGGATTCCCATCTGCTTCTTTGCGCTCGGCGCCTGTCTCATCGTCGTCGCGTTCGCCACGGGTGTTGGCCTGCGCAAATTCACCCTCGCGATCGCGCTCTTCATCCTTGGCGTCATCTCCCTGGGCGGGTCGCTCGCCTTCGGCTATCACCAGAGTGCCACCACGCACGGTCTGCGCGTGGACGTTCCCAACAGCAACAAGTAGCCTGGCCCGTGGCCGGACGCGGCTGGTGCCGGTCAGCGCGCCGGGGCATCATTCCGTGAAATGATGCCCCGTGTGCCCGAAGCGCGCCGCTACTGGCAGGAGAGCCGGTCGCCGCGCTACAGCCTGCTCTTCGCGGTGCCGTTGCTGGGGCTCTACGAGGCGCTGGTCGCCATTCTGCCGCGCTCGGAAACCCGTGGCGTCCGCAATGGCGCCGATGTCCTGCTCGAATCCTTCTTCAGCTTCATTGCCGGTACTCACGGGCCGCTGCTCTTCGGCGCCGTGCTCGTGGGCGTGGGCGGGTGGCTGTTCGTGCGTGATGCGCGTGTGCACGGTTGGCGCCTGCGCGCCTGGCTGTTCGGCGCGATGTTTACCGAAGCATTGATCCTCGCCCTGGCGCTGGGCCTCGTCGTCGGCGTCGTCACCGCGCAGGTGCTCGGAGCGACGCACCTGCTTGCCATGGTGCAGGTCGAGCGCTTCGACATCTGGACCCGGCTCATGGTGTCTCTGGGCGCCGGCCTGTACGAGGAGCTGCTCTTCCGCGTGCTGCTCGTGTCGGGGCTCTTTGTGCTGGCGCGCGACGCGCTGCACTGGCGCCCACGAGTGGCGGGCGTGTTCGCCGCCGTCGTGGGCGCGCTGCTGTTCTCGGCATTTCACTACGTGGGGCCCTACGGCGATCCGTTCGCCATCTCGTCATTCACCTTTCGGGCGATCGCGGGACTCGCCCTCAGCGCCATCTACCTGCTGCGCGGCTTCGGCATCGACGCCTGGACGCACGCGCTCTACGATCTACTCCTGCTCTTCGCTCGATGACGCGGGCGCGGGTGGCTCGGCCGTGCTCGGAACGATTTGCGGCTGACCTGCTTTCTTCAGCACGGCATTCACCTTCGGAAGACCAGCAGCCAGTTCACGCGTGAGCAACGAGAGCTGCGTCCGGAGCTGCGCGGCAAGAGTGTCGAACACCACGTAGCTCTGATCGGTCGGGCGTGCGTCCGCGCTCGATACGGTGCTCCCCAGCGCGGCAATCTTGTTGTTCAGCCGGATGGGGTAGTTGAGGGGATCCTCACCGCTCCGATTCTGTGTCTGGTAAATGGCCTTCTCGATGGGATCGAGCGAGGCAAGGAGCCGGTCCGCCGCGGCGGCAAATGCTTTTGGCGCCTTCGCCCGCCGCTGGTCAATCTGGTAGCGCACGTTGCGGATGGTCCGGACCGCATTGTTCGCGGCGCTCAGGGTGTCGCGGATCTTCAGGAGCAGCGCGAGCTGTGCGTCGAGATCCTGCTGTGTCGCGGGAATGCGCGGATCCTTGCGGAGCGTGAAGGGCTGCGTCTGTGACTGTCCGCCCACGGTGAGCCGGACAGAATACTTCCCTGGCGTGGCCAGCGGTCCACGGGTGCCGCCCGCCCACATGATGAGATTGCGGAAGCCCGTGGCGTCGGGATAGCGAAGATCCCACGCGAAGCGGTTGAGACCCGCCTTGTTCGGCACACGCGCGGGACCGGCGCGTCCCCGGCGCGGGCCACCGCCCCCAGGTGCTGCCGCCGCCTCGAGCGCGCGAATCGAGTCGCGCGACAGGCCTGCGCGCGTGAGACTGTCGGTGCGCGCACGTTTCACGCTGTCGGCTCGCACGCTGTCCGCGAGGCCGGCGCTGTCGAGCGCACTGGAAAACTTCCGAATGACCGCTCCAGCGGAGTCGAGAAACTCCAGCGTCACCGTCTGGCCGGGATGGGCCAGTGTGTAGTACACCAGGGCACCTGCCGGAGGATTCCGGCCCTCGGCCGCACCACCAAATCTGCCACCCCATTCCACACGGTACGCGTCGCGCGGCGCGAACAGGTGCGCAGGTTCCGCGGCGATGCCGCTCGAGAGCTGCCGCAGCGCGGAGAGATCGTCAAGAATCCAGAACGAGCGGCCATGCGTCGCCGCCACGAGATCGCCGCGCGTGATCTCCAGATCGTGCACGGGCACAGGCGGCAGATTGCGCTGCAGCGACTGCCAGTGCGCTCCGTCGTCGAAGCTCACCCACACACCGCGCTCGGTGCCGGCGTAGAGCAGCCCGCGCCGCTCGGGGTCCTCGCGAATCACCCGTGTGAACTGGTCGCGAGGAATACCGGCATCGATCCGCGTCCACGTTGCGCCGTAGTCCGTCGTCTTGAAGAGGTATGGCTGGTTGTCGTCCAGCTGATAGCGATTGGCCGCAACGTACGCCGTGCCCGCGTCGAAGTGCGAGGCATCAATGATGGACACGCGCGTCCACTCGCCCAGGTCCCTCGGCGTCACATTTGTCCAGTGGACGCCGTTGTCGCGCGTGAGGTAGATCAGCCCATCGTCGGAACCGGTCCAGATCGTACCGCGCGCGAGTGGAGACTCGGCGATCGCGAAGATCGTGGCGTAGTACTCCACGGACGTCTGATCCTTCGTGATCGGACCGCCCGACGCGCCAAGGGTGCCGGGGTCGTGCCGCGTGAGGTCGGGGCTCATCACGTCCCAGCTCTGCCCCTCGTTGTGCGTGCGAAAGAGGACGTTCGATCCCAGATACAGCGTGGCGGGGTCATGCGGCGAGATGAGCAGCGGGAACGTCCACTGAAAGCGATACCGGAGATCCTGCGCCGAGTGGCCCATGGGGTTGTCGGGCCAGGGAATGACGTCGCGCTGCTGACCCGTCCTGGTGTCGAGTCGCGACAGATAGGCGTAGCTTCCAGCGTAGATGATGTTCGTGCTGTCGGGCCGCACCTGGATGTAGCCGGATTCGCCGCCGCCCGCGTCATGCCACTGGCTGAGGTCTATTCCGCCCGGCCAGCGGCTCGGGCCGCATAGCGTGCTGTTGTCCTGCTGCGCACCGCACACCCGATATGGGAAGTCGGTGGTGGTGGTGACATGGTAGAACTGCGCGGTCGGATAATTCTCCTCGCTCCATGACTTGCCGCCGTCAGTGGAGATGGTGGCTCCCCCATCGTTGCTCTCGATCATCCGCTTCGCATCATCCGACGCGATCCAGAGATCGTGATTGTCGCCGTGGGGAACACCGATGGACCGGAACTTCTTTCCGCCATCCGTAGAGTGCCAGAACTGGACGTTCACGACGTACACGCCGTTCGAATCCTTCGGATCGGCGAAGATGCGCGTGTAGTACCATGCGCGCTGGCGGAGATTGCGATCATCGTTGGTCCGCGTCCACGTCCGGCCGCCGTCATCGGAACGAAACACCCCGCCCGAGTCGGCCTCGACAATCGCCCACACGCGATTGGAGTTGGCGTTCGACACCGTGAGCCCGATGTCGCCGATCACGCCCTTGGGGAGTCCGGGATTGCGCGTGAGCTCCGTCCAGTGCTCGCCCGCATCCGTGCTCTTGAAAATGCCGCTGCCGGCACCGCCGCTCACCAGGAGCCACGGCTTGCGTCCGGCCTGCCAGAACGCCGCGTAGAGGGTATTCGGATCACCGGGATCGAGCGCCAGGTCACTGACGCCGGTGGAATCGTTGCGGAAGAGAATCTTCTTCCAGGTCTTGCCACCATCGGTCGTCTTGAACACGCCGCGCTCGGGGTTCGGCGCCCAGACGTGGCCGAGTGCACCCACATACACGATGTCCGGGTTCCGCGGATCCACCCGAACGCGTGAGATCTGCCGCGTCTGGGCGAGTCCCATGTGCACCCAGGTCTTGCCGCCGTCCGTGGTCTTCCAGACGCCGTCCCCATTCGACACGTTACCGCGAATGTCGTACTCGCCCGTGCCGACGTAGACGATGTCGGGATTCGAGGCGCTCACGCCGATGGCGCCGATCGTCCCGCCGAAGTACTTGTCCGTAACCGGCTTCCAGCTATGACCTCCATCTGTCGTCTTGAAGACGCCGCCGCCCGTGGTGCCCATCCAGTATTCGTTGGGTCGCTTGTCGGAACCGGCCACCGCCACGGAGCGACCGCCCCGGAACGGCCCGATGTCGCGCCACTCGAGCGCGTTGAAGAGCGTCGTATCATACGGAGCGTAGGCGGTGCGCGACGCGGCGGCGCGCGCGCTCCGGGTAGCGGCGGTGACATGTTGCGCGCGCGCGCTGCCGGCGAGGCAGCAGGCGGCGAGCGGGATCAGCGGCATGACGCGGCGACGTATCGCCGGGGCGAGCGAGTGTGGAAGCATGGCGGCGTGCGGAGGAGCGGAGGGAGGGCAGCTGCAGGAACGTGATGAAAGGAACGGAATCCGGACGCGTCGGGCAAGGCCGCGGGCGCACGCCGCGGCCACTGTGCCTCACTCCGTGATTGCTGTCCTGCAGCCGCTTTGCGCAGCGAGGTACGCCGACTCGAGCACGGCTGCGACGTTCAGCACGTCGCCGAGCGCCGCCTCAGCTTCGCCGCGGTCGATGGCGTCGGCGAACGTCCGGAAGAGTCGCGAGAACCACGCGGCGTAGGACGCCTTGTTGAGCTCCGCGGTATAGTCGAGCGACATGGACTGGCCGTCGCGCTCCAGGCGCAGGACGCCGCCAATCCATTCGATGGTACCGCGCTCACCAATGAAACGCACGCGGTTTTCCCGATGGTGCGCGCCCCAGGTGAGAAACATCACGCCGAGCCGTGAGGCATATTCGAAGAGCAGATGCGCGCTGTCCTCGACGTCGTAGTCCGTATGCCGCAATTGCCCGGTCCAGGCGCGCACGGCATCGGGCATGCCGGCATTGTCGAGCATCTGATAGATGAGATGCGTGCCATGGTCGAGCAGCACCCCGCCGCGGCTCTGTTCGGAGCACGCCCGCCAGGGCGTCGCAGTCGCGCTGATGCCGCGGTCCGCCATGAGACGATAGACGTGCATTTCAGCCAGATGCCAGCGGCCGATCATGCCGGCATCCAGCCAGTGACGAATCCGGTCCCAAACCGGGTTGTAGCGGTGCTGATGACAGGGCATGACCACGCGCGCGTTGGCACGCGCCGCATCGGCAATGCGATGCGCCTCCGCGCGCGACAACGCCACGGGCTTTTCGCACAGCACGTGGTAACCCTGCTCGATCGCCCACAACGTCAGCTCGAGATGCGACGCCGTTGGCGTGCAGATGTCCACGAACTCCAGCGGCCCGGCGTCGCGCAGTGCATCGCGCGTCGCGAAATGCGGCACGCTCTCGACCGGAACCGTCTCGCGCCCATCGTCCACCGTCGCGACAATCTGCAGTCGCGATCGCACGAGCGGATCGCGCGTGAAGCCCGGGAGATGCGACTCGCGGGCAATGCCGCCCAGACCAATCAGTGCGCCGCGATAGAGTCGCGGCGTTCGCCTTGGACCTGAATCATCGGCCGTTCCATCCGCCGCCGTGGGCCGTGCAATGGCGCTCATGACCGGGCCACCCGCTCGGATGCTTCAAGCAGCACTTCCCTGAGAATCGCCAGTCCCTCCATCGCGAGTGCTTCCGGAATGATGAGCGGCGGGTTGATGCGGACTTCAGGGTTGTAGATCATCGCCAGCACACCGCGTGACAGTGCGGTGTCGAAGATCCATCGTGTCAGCGTCTTGTCGAGCAGGGTCCGCGTGCCGGGCACCACCAGGTCCATCCCGATCATGAGCCCGCGTCCGCGTACATCGCTCACAATGGGGACGTCCACCTCCCACTGCTGCATTTCGGCGAGCATCTTCTCGCCCAGCGCGCGGCTGTGCTCCACGAGCTGTTCCTCGAGAATCGTTTCAAACGTGACGCGCGCGGCGGCGGCCGCCAGTGGATTTCCGCCGTAACTGGACGAGCTGCCACTGGGATTGGCCCAGGGCTTGGCAAACGCCACCGGCTCCCGAATGAGCAGCCCGCTCATCGGGAATCCGCCCCCGAATCCCTTGCCGACCGTCATGATGTCCGGCACGATGCCCTCGTGCTCCACACCCCACATCCGCCCTGTCCGGCCGAATCCCGTGATCATCTCGTCGGCGATCAGCAGCGCGCCCAGCTCCGTCGCGAGCTCTCGCAGCGCTTGCAGAAATCCGAGCGGGGGCACGATGTTGCCCGCAGTCCCCTGAATGGGCTCGACGAGGATTGCGGCGATGTCATTCGCGGTCTCGACGGCGATCTTCCGTTTCAGGAACTCCACGCACGTCCAGTCGCAGGCGGGGAAGGTCTTCTCGAAGGGACAGCGCGAACACGATGCGTACGGCGAGGAATACCGCCCCGGCATCAGGGGCCCAAGGCCGTGCTTGAAATTGCTGCCCAGAAGGGGAAGGACGCCGGCGGTCTTGCCATGGAACCCGCCCCAGAAGCCAACGAATTCAGTGCGTCCGGTGTGTGATCGCGCCAGGCGCAGCGCGGACTCCACCGCTTCGGCGCCGCTGCTGTAGAACTGCACGCGATTCACGTCGCCCGGCGCATGATCGGCGAGCAGCTTGACCAGTGCGGCACGATGCTCCGAGGTAAAGCTCCCCACATGGATGCGCGCGATCTGCTTCTGCATGGCCGCCACGTATTTCGGGTGCGCATAGCCCAGGCTTGCCACGCCAATGCCGGCCATGAGATCGATGTAGCGATGGCCGTCTACGTCGTACAGCAGCGCACCCTCACCGTGATCGATGCAGATCCTGCTGAAGAGCGCGAAACTCTGTGCCCCGGGCGCAAGGTGTTCCTGCTCCGAGTCGAAAATCTCTCTCGACTTCTCACCCGCTTCGAACGTGGGCGCAATCAACTCCGGCACGGATACCTTCCATCGTATGGTCACGTCGTCGTGGCTCGTGCCCTCATGGCACAGCCTCCAAGGTAGGGAGGCTAGAGGCTTGCAGCCAGAAGGGGGAAGGGGTACAAAGGCTTCTTTGCGCCCCGATTCCGGCCGGGCCGCGTAACGCCGGGACCGGTTCGGCGGTCCTTGAGCCAGGCGCCCGATTGCCCGGAGCGCCACCACGCGGCTACACTGTGTAGCATCGGCGGTCGCGTCGTTCGTTGCACGCCTTACTCCACTGGAATCACACCATGCCCTTTCGCATTCGTCACGTCGCTGCCGCCGGCGCGCTGCTCGTGCCGCTTTCCGTTGGTGCCTTCCTCCTGGAGCCGGCTTCGGCGCGGTCCGGCGCGCGACTGTTCGATCAGGTCATGGGTCTGGTCTCCGATCGCTACGTGGATAGCGTGGGCTCCCAGGAGCTCTACGAGAAGGCGGCGCGCGGACTCGTGAATGAGCTGCAGGACCCGTACGCTGCGCTCTACTCTCCCAAACAGTTGCAGCAATTCAATCTCAACACGGGCGGCCACTATGGCGGGCTGGGCATGCTCGTGGAGGACCAGCACGGCATCGTCGTGGTGAACCGTGTCTATCCGCACACGCCCGCCGAGGGCGCCGGCGTGCGCGCCGGCGATCAGATCTCCTCGGTGGATGGCAAATCGACACACGGCTGGCAACTGTCGCAAGTGACGGACGCGCTGAAGGGGACGCCGGGCACACAGGTGCAGGTCGGCTTCACCCGGCCCGGTGTGGACGCGCCCATTGGCGTCAAGTTCACACGGGCCATCATTCACATTCCGGCCGTGCCGTTCAGCCTCATGCTGGACGGACACATTGGCTACATCCCGCTGCTCCAGTTCAATGAAACGGCGGGGGACGAACTCTCGCAATCGGTTGAACGGCTCACCGGCGCCGGGGCCAAGGGGCTCGTGATCGACCTGCGCGGCAATGGTGGCGGAATCGTGGATCAGGCCATTGCCATCTCGAATCTCTTTCTCAAGAAGGGCTCGGAGATTCTCGTCGTGCGCTCGCGCGGCGGCGAGGTCCAGAAGTATGTCGCCCAGGACGCGCCGGCGGCCCCCAGCATCCCCCTCATCGTGCTCGTGGACGGCTATACGGCGTCGGCGAGCGAGATCGTGGCGGGCGCCCTGCAGGATCACGACCGCGCGCTCATCCTGGGCACGACCTCGTTCGGCAAGGGCCTCGTTCAGTCGCTCTTCCCGCTTGACGGCGGTTGGGCGCTCAAACTCACGACTGCCAAGTGGTACACGCCGAGTGGGCGATCCATTCAGAAGGAGCGCAAGCTCGTTGACGGCCGGCTGGTCGAGGTGGTGCCCGATTCCATGGAGACCGATTCCATCCGTCGCGCGCGCCCGAAGTACAAGAGCGATGCGGGCCGGGTAGTGTACGGTGGTGGCGCAATCTCACCGGATGTTGTCGTGCCGCCCGATACTCTCTCGAGTGTGGAGCAGGAGTTGCTGCGCGCAGTCACGCCCAAATCACAGGACTTCGCCGTTACGCTCTCCACCTTCGCGTTTGCCCGCAAGGACTCGGTCAAACCGGATTTCACGGTGAGCCCGGCATGGCGCGCGGACTTCTACCGGCGGTTGCAGAGTGCCGGCGTTGCCGTGGACCGGGCGCTCTATGACTCGGCGTCCACAGAGGTGGATCGGCTCATTGGCGACCGCGTGGCCCGGGTGGCGTTTGGCGACTCCACCGCGAAGCGGCGCGAGCTCAAGGATGACGTGCAGCTCGAGCGTGCGCTGGAAATCCTGCGCAAGGGCGAGACCCAGCGCGATCTGTTCGCCAGCGAACACCGGTAGTGCGCGTCCTGCTCGTGGCTGGCGGCGTCCTGCTCGCCGCCAGCGCGGGAGCGCAGGTGGTCAAACGCAACGTGGCGACGCTGCCCTTTCAGGCCGGCGTCATTGCGATCGACGCACGGAGCGACGCGCACGTGGTGGTCGGCGGCGCGACCGGTGACAGCACCGAAGCCGTCGTGCTCCGCCGCCTCGATGCCCGACAGTGGGCAGATTCCATCTCCCGGCTGCTGCGACTCCGCCCGCGCGCGCCGCACGGCGAGCGCGTGTTTCGGGTCACCGTGACCGACAGCGCGACCGGAGCCGGGGTGACGTTCAGCCGGCACGTGGTGGGGAAAACCTCCAGCTATCGGCTCTTTTTTGCGAACGCGCATTACGGCGGCTTCCGTTTCGGTCTCGCAGCAACGGAAGCGCGATTGTTTGCGGACAAGCTCAACGCGGCCGTGCGCCTGTCCCGCACCCTCTCACGGCCGGTTCGCACGCCCGGCGCCAGAGCGGCGCCACCCCGCTGAGTTCAGACTCAGCGGCTCCAGCCATTCGCGCGGTCGGCGCGCGTGCCGTCCGGCATCGCTGGCTCTACGCCGTCTTCGAGAACGGACAGCTCCGCGATGTCGGCCACGTCCGCGCGGACATCCGCCAGCACGGCGGCGGGCGGCACCAGGCCATCCCGCCGCTCGTGGATCCGATTCGTCAGCACGATCACGAACAGGTCCTGGTCAGGATCAATCCACAGCGAGGTGCCGGTGAAGCCCGTGTGACCGAATGCGCGCTCGCTCATGTGTTGTCCGCAGCTTGCACCGCCTGCGCAGGTTTCCCAGCCCAGCGCACGCCAGCCGGCGCTCCGCCGGGTGAAGAGCGCGACGGTAGAGGCCTTGACGATGCGGCGCCCATTGTAGGTGCCGCCATTGAGCATCATCTGCGCGAAGATGGCAAGGTCGTGCGCTGTACTGAATAACCCGGCGTGACCGGCCACGCCGCCAAGCGCGGCGGCCGTCTCGTCATGGACCTCGCCCCGGAGCTGTCGCCGTCGGCGCGACGAGTATTCTGTGGGCGCGATGCGCGCCCGCCATCCGCGTGGCGGCCGGAACATGGTGTTCGCCATGCCGAGCGGGCGGAACACGTTCCGCCTGACGAAGTCATCGAGCGGTTCGCCGCTTACGGCCTCCACCACGAATCCCAGGACATCGGCCCCCACGTCGGAGTAGACCTGTGCGCTGCCGGGGGGATACTGGAGCGGAGTGGAAAGAATGAGGCGCCGCACTGCGCGGCGCGACTTCGTGCGAAGCGGGATCTCCCGCCCCGCAGGCAATCCCGAGGTGTGCTCGAGCAGTTGGCGAATGGTCACACGCCGGCGCTCGCCGCTCCGGAACGCGGACAGGTAGCGCGCCACGGGATCGTCCAGCCGGATCCTGCCGCGATCGTACAGCACCATGATGGCGGTTGTCGTCGCCACCACCTTGGTGAGTGACGCCAGGTCGTACACGGTCCGCGAGGGGTCCACCGATCCGCTTTCGGCGCTCCAGTCGAGCGAGCCGTATCCCTTCGACCAGACCACGGCGCCGTCGCGGCCGACCACGATGGCCGCGCCGGGGAAACCGCGCGCCAGTACGCCCTTCGTTGCGACGTGGTCAATCATGGCCAGACGTTCGCCCGACATGCCGACCGAATCCGCCGGCAGACGGATGAGCGGGCAGTGCGATGTCGAGAGCACGCAGGTGGCGAGCAGTGAAAGCAGCATGCGCCCCGGAGCGGTGAGAGCCAGGAAATGCGTGGCCGGCTTCGTCGGCCGCGATACAGGGCCCGACGAGCCACTGCGCGTTCGGGCAACGGCGAACGCGCCTCCTCTACTCTACAGGGGGATCCTCACCTCGCCAGACTGCCATCCCGCTCCACGTCGAATCCCGCACCACGCCAGGCGTCCATGCCGCCGCCGAGGTTCAGGACGTCCTTCACCCCGCTGGCCAACAGCACGCTCGCGGCGATGGAGGATCGCCCGCCCCCCTGGCAGTGAACCACGATGGGCCGACCATCGTGCAACTGCGCGACGCGCGCCGCGAGCTGTCCGAGTGGCACGAGCTGCGCTCCCTTGATATGTCCCTCGTCCCATTCCGCCTGCGCGCGCACGTCGAGCACGGTGATTTCACCGCGCGCCAGCCGGTCGCGTGTCTCGCGAGGCGTCATCTGCGGCACGATTTCCAGCACCCTGTCACTCTGCAACCACGCCGGCAATATATCATCGCCAAAGTATCCGGCCACCCGATCCAACCCGATCATCGCCAGTTGCCGTACCGCGCGCGCGGCCGAGCCGAGATGCTCGTCTCCCGAGACGATCAGGTAGAGGTCGCGGTCGTACGGGACGAGCCATCCGGCCCATGTCGTGAAGGATCGATTGAGTGGAATGTTGATGACCCCGGGCACGTGGCCGGCAGCGAAGTCGGCTGCGTGACGGGTGTCCACAACCAGTGCACCACTGGCCAGCACCTCGTGGAGGCGCGACGCGGGGAGTCGCTCGGGAGGATGCAGCTCGCCGAGCAGTCGCGGTCCAGCGCGATTCACGCGCTTCATTTCCGCGAAGTACGCCGGCGGCTCCGGCTGGCCGGCGAGCACGAGCGAAACAAAGGGCTCGACACCGGCGCTGTTGAACGCCCAATTGAACTTCTTCTCATAGCCGAGCGTGGTCTGCGGCACTGCGCCAAGCGCCTTGCCGCAGGCGGAGCCGGCGCCGTGACCGGGCCAGAGCTGGAGATAGTCCGGGCGCAAGGCGAAGCGTTCGAGCGACGCATACAGCTCGCGCGCACTGCGTTCCATGGTGCCTGCCTGGTGCGCGGCTCGCTCCAGCAGGTCCGGCCGGCCGACATCGCCGACGAAAATGAAATCCCCAGTGAAGGCTCCCATGGGCTGATCGGCCGCAGCCGTGTCCGTCACAAGGAACGGGAGATGTTCCGGCGTATGTCCCGGTGTATGAATGACATCCACGCGCACGTTCCCAATCTGGATGATGCTGCCCTCACGCAGCAACTCGGCTCCCTCACGCGCGGCGAACGCATACTGCCAGTCGGGTCCGCCCATGGCTGAGAGCAGGAGCGTGGCCCCGGTGCGTCGCGCGAGCTCGAGACTGCCCGAGACGAAATCGGCGTGAATATGTGTCTCGGTTACCCACGCAATGCGCATCCCGTGGGCCGCGGCGGCGTCCAGGTACTGCGCCACGTCCCGATTGGGATCCACGACGAGCGCTTCACCGCACTGCTCGCAGCCCACCAGGTAGCTCGCCTGTGCGAGCGCGTCGTCGTAGAAGCGTTGCAGCAGCATGGGTCTGTCCCGGAAGGAGATCGGGCCGTCAGCCCGTGGCCCCGTGCCGTCGGGCGTACTCGCCGGCCATCATCGCGAGCTCGGGGCTGCGCAATCCCGCCATCTGAGCCAGACGGAACGACTCCGCAAGCGTCCGATGCTCATCCAGCGCGAAGTAGGGAAGCAGCAGGGCGCCGACGCGATTCGATGTGGCGCAGTGCACCACGACCGGGCGCCGCGCCGGATCCCGGACAATGGCGCGGAACGCGTCGAACGCATCGTCAGTGAGCGTCGCCTGCGTGACCGGGAGTGGTACGTACTCGAGCCCCGCAGCCCGCACCGCTTCCGGCTCGTCGTACCCGCGAGGCTCGTCCGGCGCACGCAGATCCACGACCGTGCGATACCCCGCCTCTGCCAGCGCCGGCCATGCAGATTCCGCTGGCTGGCCGGCGGTGGCAATGTCGGGCACCGGACAGGCGCTGTTCGGTATGGATCCAAGCACGGCGCGCAGCGCGATCTCATCAGGACTCATCTTCTCGCTGTGATTGAGGACGCCGCAAGATGCCATGAAAACCGCCGCGTGTGAACGGGGGGCCATGTTGTTTCATGCAGGGCGCTCGTGCATTATCCGCCGTCATGCGCGCGTTTGTCCTTGGCCTTGCGCTTGCCGCGCTCATCGCGATTCCGGCGACGGCCCAGCAGATCACATTCCCCGCGCTCCCGTGGCGGCGCGTCGAAACGCAACACTTCGTGCTCTACTATCCGGCCGCGGCGGCCGCGTGGACGCTCGACGTCGCTGCACACATTGACGCCGTCTACGATCAGGTGTCGGCGCTGGCCGGCAACGAACCCGACGAGCGCATCACCGTCGTCGTTGAAGATCCGAACAATCTGTCCAATGGTTTTGCGCTGCCGTTCCTGAACGGGCCCCTGATTTTCTTCTGGCCTACCCCTCCGTCGCCGGCGAGCGGGATCGGTGATAATCGCGGCTGGGGCGAAATGCTGTCGGTGCACGAGTTCGCGCACATCGCGCATCTCGCGCGACCGTCGCGCAATCCCTGGCTGCGTTTTCTCGCCGTCCTGTCCCAGACGGATCTGGGACCCCTGGCACTCAAGGCGCCGCGCTGGCTCAGCGAGGGCTACGCGACGTACGTCGAAGGCGTGGTGACAGGCGCCGGACGCCCGCACAGCGCGTGGCGCGCGGCGGTGCTGCGCCAGTGGGCACTCGAAGGCCAGCTTCCCGCCTATGGACAGCTCGATGGCGACCAGCGATTTCTCGGGGGGTCAATGGCGTATCTGGCCGGCTCCGCATACCTGCAGTGGCTCGTGAATCGGTCGGGTGATTCGAGCCTGGTACACCTGTGGCGGCGCATGAGCGCGCGCACCGACCGCTCGTTCGATGATGCGTTCGCGGGCGTGTTCGGCGGTTATCCGGCAGTGCTCTACGGCCGCTTCGCTGCGCAGCTCACAGCGGATGCCGAACGCGTGGTGCAGCAGAGCTATGCTGGCATTCCCGCCACCGCCCGGGATTCGGGACAGGGCACTCTCGTACAGGCGCTGCAGTGGACTACCGGCGCACCGGCCATCTCACCGAACGGAACGCTCATCGCCATGGTGCGTGCGGTGCGGGACAGACCGTCGCGGGTGATCGTTCTCACGACCGCGCCGGACACGGCGGCGGAGTCCGCGGTCGCGCGCGCGCGCGGGCGCATGCTACGCCTCGATCCTGAAGATGTCGCCGCTCTCGACTGGCTGCCGCCACCCCGTCACCTGGTGGCGACGCTCTATCCCCACGGCGGCGTTCCCTACGAGCAACCCCGTTTCATGCCGGATGGTCATCGCCTGCTGCTCGTTCGGTCCACGGGTCGGGGCGATGGCGCGCTCCGCAACGACCTCTTCATCTGGGACTTCCGGTCGAATGCGATGCGGCGCGTGACGCATGCGGGTGGCCTGCGCCATGTCGATCCGTCGCCGGATGGCGAACACGCTGTGGCCGACCGTTGCGTCGCGGGCATCTGCGACGTGGTGCTCGTCGACCTGCGTACCGGACGACTCCGCACGATCGCGCGCGGATCGCCGCGCCGCGTCTATTTCCGTCCGATGTATTCGCGCGATGGGCAACGCATTGTCGTGAATGTCCAGGAGCATGGCCAGTGGCGTCCGGCGTTGCTGGAGCCGGACACCAGCGCCCGGAATCCCCGATTCATCGGACCGGACGACGGCGCCAATCGCTATGACGCCATCTTTTCGGCCACGGGCCGGAGCGTGATCCTCGTTTCAGAAGCGAGCGGAATTCCCAACATCGAGCGCGTGGACAGCGCAACCGGGATGGCGGTACCACTCACGCATGTCACCGGGGCCGCGCTCGCTCCCGCGTCCGACTGGGTGCATGGAAGGATCTATTTTCTCCGGCTCCACGCGCGCGGGCTGGATCTCGCGATGACGCCGGACACCGCGATCCACGTCGCGCCGTCCGTAGCGTCACTGGGCCTCGAGCCGGCAGCGCGCGTCCCGCCTGGACCCGGTGCCGCCCTGGAGGTACGGCCCGTGTCACCGGATGCGCCATACGGACTTGGCCCTCGCCGCTATCGCATGCTTCCGACGATCGACATCGCCGCCGAAGGCAAGACGTTCGGACTCACGCTGGCGAGTACGGATCCCATCGGCCGATTCACCTGGCTCGCACAGGGTGCGTACGGCGACCGCGGCACGTGGCGCGGGGGCTCGCTCTCGGGGGCGTGGCGTGGCAGCGTCCCAACGCTCGGTGCGCAATTCTTCTACGCCGAGGATCACGTGTCCACCCAGCACGGCGGCATCCCGAATTCCGGCGTACCGGACGTGGACTATCTCGGCGCACTCGCCACCGCGACTGTTGACCAGGACCTGCTCACGCATGCGCACCAGATTCGCGTCGGGGCATCGGCAGGTCGGCTCGCCAATCGGCCCGGCTCGGCCAGTGATCGCTGGTTCGGCTTCGTCCGGTATTCAGGTGGCTTCGTGCAGACCAGCAACGAGTGGCGCTTCGTCGAGCGACTCGGCGTGCGCGGCGATGGTGGCCGCACGGCAGGCAGATCGTGGGCGCGCGCATCCGGCAGCACGCAATTGACGCTCTCGCATGGCGCTCTGGCAGTGGAGGGTGACGCCGCGATTGGTGTGGTCGACAGGAACGCCGACCCCATCGAGCTGTTCGCGATCGGCGGTACGGCGTCGCCGCTGATCGACCCGGATCTGTTGCCCCAGCGGATCACGATGCCGGCACTGCCGCTTGGCGTGGCCACCGGCAGCAGATTCGCGACATACCGTGTTTCCCTTCCATCCCTGGCGCTGACGCCGTATTACTGGGCAGCGAGCGCCGGCGAGTCGCTCGGGCAGTGGCACCGGATCGTCGGACTTGAGTGGACGTTCGACATGGATGGGTTCGCGCCCGCGCGGCTCCCCGGTGTGCATGCACGAATCGGTGCCGGCTATTCGCTAGACGAGCCGTTCCGGAAGAAAGCGCGCGTGTACATTGGACTCCGCTATCGGACCTGACGGCGCATGTCGTGCACTATATCTCATGCAGCACCCTTAGAGGGACCAAATGAACATCAACAAGCATCGACTGCAGGGATTGGCGGCGATGGGCGCGCTTGGCGTATGCGTCGTGCTGCTCGCGCTGTTGGCGCTCGTGATCTTCATCAGCCTGCCTGGTGGAATTGACAAGAACGAGGCGTTCATCACGTGGGTGAGCGTCGGCATCATGCTTCTGCTCATGGTGGCCGCACACCTTGTGTACGCGCGAATCCTCTTCCAGGCGTCACGCGGAAGGCGATTCGGTCTCTAGCCCGTCGCATCGTTACTTCGCTTCCCCCTCCTCGTCTTTGCTGTGAGGAGGGAGGCCATGACAGACAGTGTCGAAGCACGGTGGGAACGCCATAACGAAGCCGGAAAGCGACTGCTCGGCGCAGCAGAGTTCGCGGCCGCGGAACAGGCCTTCATCGCCGCCATCCGTGAGGCGACCCTGCTCGGCGCGGACAACGAGCGACTTGCCACCAGCCTGAGCCATCTCGGACAGCTCAAGACCCGGCAGAAGGAGTTCGCGCAGGCAGAAGCGCTCTTTCGGCGCGCGCTCGCCATTCGCGAGCGCGTGCTCGGCAAGGATCATCCGTCGCTCATTCCCGCGATCAACAATCTCGCCTCGGTCCAGGCCGCTGCGGGCAACGTTGCGCAGGCCGAGCCACTCTTCCGGCGCGCCCTCGAACTGAACGACCGGGCCTTCGGCCAACAGCACGCCTCCGCCGCCGCGCCGCTGAACAGCCTCGCACGAATCCTTTTTCGCCGGAATGACTATGCCGCCGCCGCGCCGCTGCTCACGCGGCTGCTCGCCATCAAGGAAGAGGCGCTCGGCGCCAACCACCCGGAGGTCGCGGCGATTCTGACCAGTCTCGCGCGCGTGCGTACGGCGGAGGGCGACCACGCGGCGGCCGAGCAGCTCGCGCGTCGGGCGCTCGCCATCCGCGAGCAGACGGAATCCGCGAACAGTCCCGTCATCGCGACAAGCCTCGATACACTGGCCGAGGTCTGCGACGCGCGGGGGAAATCGGATGATGCACTGCAGCTTCGGGCGCGCGCGCAGGCGATTCGCGGGCCGGCTGCGGCTGCTGCCGCTCCCGTCTCCAATCCGGCACCGCGTCCGCCCGATCACGGGGCGGACCGGAAGCTGACACCGCCGTTCGTACGCCAGGTCTCGCGCGCGCCGCGTCGTACGCCGCCGCCGCGAGACAGTCTCCCCTGGGTTCAACCACCTGCGCCGGTCGCGCCGTCCGCTCCCACCACATACCGGGCATCCGTCGCGCCCGCGGCGCCAGTCGCACCGCTTTCAGCGAGTGCGTCCGTCGCACCGCTTCCAGCGAGTGCGTCCATCGCACCGCTCGCCGCAGCCACACCACCAGCGCCAGTCGCCCCGCGTTCCGGACGCGTGTCACCGGACTTGGGAATCCGCCGCACATCTGCGCCGGTTTTCGCGCCGACGACCATGAGCACCACGGGCTCCATGAGCGCGATCATGGTGCCGCTGGGCGCGGCAGACATTTTCACGTCGCAGAGCGCAACCGCATCGCGATCCAGCTCCACGGCCGAGCTGGCTCAGCGACCTCAGGCGGAGCATCCCGCCGATCCGGAACCTGCCAGGGGGACAGCCAGGGCAGTGACTGCAGACGTGATGGACGAGCCGAGGCCACGCCCGGCGTTCGTCTCCGCCGCAGACCGCTCGGACGGCGCCGCCGAAACTTCTTTCCGGATTCGCCGCGCGGGATTGCGCATGCCGCAGTGGCTCTCGGATCCGCGCCGTCCGTGGCTCAAGGCTGTGGCCGGCACCTCCGTTCTCGTCATCCTGGGTGCCAGTGCCTGGGCACTCACTCAGCACGCGTCAACGGCACGCGCCGAGCCGCCTGTGTCGCCCATCGTGCAGAGCGAGCAGGGCGCCACGCTTGCACCCGCGCCACCAGTCGCGAACCCGGAACCATCGGTTCCCACAGAGGCAGATCGAATGGCAACGGCGACGATGCCGCAGCAACACAGCGCCGCGCCGCGTGCGCCCGAGACGCACGCGGCCGTCACTCATGCGGCTTCTGATTCGCACGGCAGCACGGGGAACGGCGACTCGATCATCGTGCCGTCGTTGCCGAAGATCCGGAACGTTGACAAGGTGACGAACGCCATCGGCGAACGGGCAGCAACTCGCGCGGATTCCCTGGGCCGCGCCGTCACGATCAAGCCACCCACCTTCGGTAAACCGTAGCGTCGCTGCAACTCTTTCCAGCGCCGGGGTGCAGCGGTAGTGTTGAGGCATGACCTCCTCTGCTGCGGGAGAATTCATGCCGGGTGGTTCGGGCGTCGGTGAAGCATCAGCGGCGGCAGCCGGTATCCATGCGGCGGGCGATCCGCTGCTTCGGGCGGTGCGCGCTGTCTCGCACGAGAGTTTCGAAGTACTCGGCGACATGGGGCTCAGTACCAGCGACCGGGTCACGCTCCTTGCGCGCGAGCTGGCATCAACCAATCTGGTGGCGCTTCGGCTCGAGCCGCACGGCGACGACTTCCAGTTGGATGTCATGCGTGCGCTGGACGAGAGCATCCCCGCGGCGGCGTTGCGCTGTCCCGACTGCAATGCAACGCTCCAGATCAGCGTCCACTTCTGCCCGCGGTGCGGCGCCGATGTCTCCAGCGTCGTGATGCCGGCGGCTCTGGTCGGCACCCCTGGAGATGCCTTGCTCGACGTCGTTCGCGACGCCGCTCGTGGGACGTACGAGGTGCTCGGCGAGATGCCGCGCGCCGATGGCGCGGGCTCCATCTTCTTCGCGCGCGACCTGGCCACCGGCGCCATCGCGACGTTGCGGCTGCGGCGCAATGCGGAGCCGCGTCAGAGCGCGAGTGCCTACTCGCTGCGGGTCACGAGCGTGGTCAGGCCGCTCGTGGCATCAATTGCGCAGCCCGCGCCAGGCGCGCACCGGCAGGCGCTGGCGCAGCCAACACCGCGGCGCGCGACACCGCAGGAAGTCCTGGTGCCGCTGTCGGTGCCGATTGCGGAGGAGCCACCTCATGTGCGCCGTCTGCCTCGCGAAGTGATCGCCGGCGGCGCGCTCGCGACGCTCGTCGCGCTGGGATTGGCGGGCTACGCGCTGTGGCGCGGTGCCGCGCCCGATGCCACGCGCGCCACCGCCACACTCGCCATGAGCGATGCGCGGCTTCGCGCCGCCGCGGTCATCCCGCCGAATCCGCTGGCGGATTCCGCGCGCATCGAAGTCGCGGCGGATCTCCCGGATCAGGCGCACGTGACGGTCGATAATGTGCCGCTGGCCGCGGGGATCATTACCGTTGCGCCCGGGCGCTACACCTTTCGCGTTACGGCGCCCGGCTTCGTCACCACGACCGAGCAGTTGACGGTGAAGGCGGGCGAGACTCTGGCGTGGACGCCGCAATTGCGAAGAGCAGGCAGCGCGCGCGCCGCACCGCCCGCGTCGCGACGGCGCACGGCATCGCTCGCGAGGGTGACCGCGCCGGCGGCTGCCATGACACCAGTGGTTCCGACGGATATGCCGACTTGCGCCGCGATGTTCAACGCGAAGGACTGGGCCGACGCCGTATCGGGCTGTCAGCGCGAAGCCAATGGAGGGAGCGCACCCTCCGCCCGTATGCTTGCCATCTTGTATCAGGCCGGCGACGGTGTCACGCGCGACTCAGTTCGTGCTGCCGCGTGGTTCCGGCGCGCCGCCATGCTGGGCGATGCCGAAGCGCAATTCCAGACGGGCCGCGCGTATGAGCGCGGACTGGGCGTACCCGTGAATCTCGCGGAAGCGCTGGCATGGTATCGCAAGGCGGCGGCGCAGGGCAATGCGCGCGCGGAGAACTACCTGGGCTGGCTCCGTGGCGGCGGCCATGGGGTACCCCGTGATGACGCGGAGGCTGCCAGGTGGTTCCAACTGGCGGCAGCGCACGGTGACGCACAGGCCGAATACAATCTGGGCTTCATGTACGCGAACGGACGCGGCATTTCGCGTGATGAGAGTCAGGCCGTGTTCTGGTATCGCCGGGCGGCACGGGCAGGTTATCATGACGCCATCGAGGAATTGAAGCGCCGTCACCTCAGTCCCTGAGCGAGATCCAATGGATCATCTGGCTGTTTCAATGTCGACGCACACATGACCGCCGCTGAGCCACCAGCATCAGTCATCCCTCCGCCCGATCCCATCGCCCACTTCCAGTCGCTGCTTGCACAGGCCAGAGCCATTGATCGCGCGCGGCTGCCCGAACCCACGGCAATGACGGTGGCGAGCGTCGGCGAAAATGGTCTCCCCGCGGCGCGCGTGGTGCTGCTGAAGGCCGTGGACGCACGCGGCTTCGTGTTCTATACGAACCTCGAAAGCCGGAAGGGGCAGGAGCTGCTCGCGCGGCCCTGGGCGGCGCTGTGCTTTCATTGGCAGCCGCTCGAGCGTCAGGTGCGCGTGGAGGGCAGTGTCACGCTCGTCGCGGACTCGGAAGCGGACGCGTACTTCGCGTCGCGCGCGCGAGCCAGTCAGATCGGTGCGTGGGCGTCGCAGCAGAGCGCTCCGCTCGCGGACGACGCCGAGCTGGCCGCGCGCGTACGGGAGGCGGAGGCGCGATTCGCGGGAGTCGCGGTGCCGCGCCCGAAGTACTGGGGCGGCTTGCGCGTCGTGCCTGCACGCATCGAGTTCTGGCGCAATCGGCCGTCACGGCTGCACGAGCGCCTGCTCTATGAGCGCGCGGGCGACACATGGGTGGTGCGGCATCTCTTTCCTTGACCCGTTGACCCTACACGCGCCGCCGCGCATCGCGTAAACTTCGCGGCCTATGGCAACGCACATCGAAGCGGCGCCGCCGGCGGAGTCGGCGGCGCCCTGGACCATCGACGATTCCCGCGCGCTCTACAACGTGGAAGGGTGGGGAATCGATTTCTTCGACATTGACGATCGGGGGCACATGGTCGTGCGTCCCGACAAGTCGCGCCCCGAGCGCTCGCTCGATCTCTACGAGCTGACCACGGATCTCGCCGAGCAGGGCGTCGGGCTTCCGGTGCTCCTGCGCTTCTCCGACATCCTGCGCTCCCGGATCGAAACGCTGAGCAGCCGCTTCCGGCGCGCCATCGCGGAGTTCGGCTACGAGAACGGGTACACCCTGGTCTATCCGATCAAGGTGAACCAGCAGCGGCACGTCGTCGAGGAGATTGTGCAGTGGGGCGCGCCGTACGGCGTCGGGCTCGAATGCGGGAGCAAGCCCGAGCTGCAGGCGGTGCTCGCTCTGAGCGAGTCGGTGAATCACATGATCGTCTGCAACGGCTACAAGGACGAGGAGTTCATGCGCCTTGCCCTGATGGGCCAGAAGCTCGGGCATCAGGTCTTCATCGTGATCGAACAGGTCGCCGAGGTCGAGACGCTGCTGCGCGTCGCGGACGAGATGGACGTGCAGCCGACCGCCGGCGTGCGCATCAAGCTGGCATCGGAGGGGTTCGGGCGCTGGGCGGAAAGCGGCGGCGAGAAGTCCAAGTTCGGGTTGAACGCGAGCGAACTGATCAAGGTCGTGGATCGGCTGCAGGCCGCCGGACGCCAGGATGTGCTCAAGCTCATTCATTTTCACCTCGGATCGCAGATCACCGACATTCGCTACATCAAGTCGGGGCTGCAGGAGATCGCGCGCTTCTACGCCGAGCTCCACGCGGCCGGCGTGAACATCACGCACGTGGACGTGGGCGGCGGCCTGGGCATCGACTACGACGGCTCCGGCTCCACCGTCGCGGCCAGTGTGAATTATTCCGTGCAGGAATACGCGAATGACGTGATCTACACGCTCGCGGAATCCTGCCGCGAAGCCGGTCTGCCCATGCCGCACGTCATCTCGGAATCAGGCCGGGCGCTGACGGCACATCACGCCCTGCTGCTCATCAACGTCATTGACGTGGACAGCCATCAGGACATCGTGCTCCCCGAGGTTGGCGAGGACGATCACGCCATTCTCCATGATTTGAAGGAAGGCTACGAGACCGTATCGAACCGATCGGTCCGCGAGGTCTATCACGACGCGACCTTCCTGAAGGACCGGGCGCATGCGTTGTTCAACAGCGGCGTCCTTTCGCTGCGCGGACGAGCCCTGGCGGAGCAGCTCTACGCTGCCACCCTCAACGCGGTGGCGCGCATCGCGCAGAAGGATCGCGACGAATACGCGGATATCATCGAGGATCTCGAAGCGCAGCTCGTGGACCGCTACTTCTGCAACTTCAGCGTCTTCCAGTCGCTGCCGGACAGTTGGGCCATTGATCAGCTCTTCCCGATCATGCCCATCCACCGGCTCGACGAGGAGCCCACGCGGCGCGGCACGCTGCAGGACATCACCTGCGATTCCGACGGCAAGATCGACCGGTTCACCGGCGGGAGAAATGGCCATCCGAACCTGGCGTTGCATCCCTTCCGCCCGGGTGAGCCGTATATCCTCGGCATCTTCCTGACCGGCGCGTACCAGGAAATCCTGGGCGACCTGCACAATCTCTTTGGCGATACGAACGCCGTGCACGTGCGCCTCTCGCCCACCGGTTACGAAGTCACGGATCTTGTGCACGGTGACACGGTGACGGAGGTCCTCAACTACGTGCAGTTCCGCGCCTCGGATCTGCTCACCCTCTTCCGTCGCAAGGTGAGCGCGGCGAAATCGCTCTCCCGCCAGGAGGCCAATGCGTTCATCGCGGACTACGTTGCCGGCCTGGAAGGCTACACGTATCTGGAGGGGGACTAGCAGCGGCTGGCTGCTCGCTGCATCTCCCTGTTCTCGCCGTCATTAGCCACCAGCGATCAGCGTGCCCCACGACATCCCGCACCTTCTCGGCATTCTGGTCGCCACGCTGGTCGCGACCAGGCTGCTCGGCGAGCTGGCGCGACGTATCGGCCAGCCCGCGGTGCTCGGCGAACTGCTCGCCGGCGTGCTGCTCGGGGCATCTCTGCTCGGGATTCTTCAGCCCGACGATCCGGTCATTCACGCGTTTTCCGAGATCGGTGTTCTCGTGCTGCTGTTCGAGATCGGGCTGCACACGGATCTGCGCTCGTTGCTCGGCGTCGGCAGCGCCGCTGCCACGGTGGGGCTCGTCGGAGTCGCGGTGCCCTTCGCGCTCGGCACAGGCACCGCCCACCTCATGGGTCTCCCCGCGGTGTCCGCCATTGTATGCGGTGCCGCGCTCACCGCGACCTCGATCGGCATCTCCGCACGCGTGCTCTCCGATCTGGGACAGCTCGAAACCCGGGAAGGCCAGGTAGTGCTCGGCGCGGCTGTGCTGGACGACGTGGTGGGGCTCATTATCCTGTCGGTCGTGAGCGCGCTGGCCGCTGGTGCGACCGTCAGCGCCATGGATGTGGGCCTCAGCATCGCCGCGGCCGTGGGCTTCATCGTCGCCGCACTTCTGATCGGAGGCAGGTTTGCGCCGCCCCTCTTCCGTGCCGCCGTGCACCTCGAATCCGAGGGGAGCCTCGGCGTGCTGGCACTCGCGTTCGCGTTCTTCATGGCGTGGCTCGCCGCGAAAGCCGATTCCGCATCGATCATTGGTGCCTTCGCTGCGGGGCTGGTGCTCCACCGAACCCCGCAGCGCGAAGCGATCGAAAGCAAGGTGACAACGCTGGGCCACTTCTTCGTGCCCATTTTCTTTGCGGCCGTCGGGGCAGCGGTGGATGTCCGCACATTGGCGGATCCACACGTCGCGCTGGTGGGAGGCGCGCTCATTGTCGTCGCGCTCATTGGGAAGTTCGTGGCCGGCTATGCGCCGTGGTGGTTCCACGGAAGCAAGACACTCGTCGGCGTCGCGATGATCCCGCGTGGTGAGGTCGGGCTGATCTTTGCCCAGATGGGTCTTGCAACCGGTGCGCTCGACGTGAGTCTCTTCAGCGCGATCGCCGTCATGGTCATGGTGACGACGCTCATCCCGCCGCCCATCCTGAGCTACCTGTCCAGGCGCCGCCCGGGTGCGACCCTCCGTTCCTCCGGCGTCGCCGGAGAAGGGATCGATGACCTGGTTGTCGGCGGTGAGTAGCTGGCCGCCGTCCCGGTACACGCGGTAACGAGCGACCAGCTACGGGCCGGGAACTGCCAGTTCCTGCCTACTTGCCGCGTCCCTCGAACCGCTTCGCCACCTCCCCCCAGTTCACCACGTTCCACCACGCTGCCAGGTAGTCGGCGCGGCGATTCTGGTACTTCAGGTAGTACGCGTGCTCCCACACATCCACGCCCATCACCGGATACCGGCCCTCCATGAGGGGGTTGTCCTGATTCGGCGTGCTCTCGATCTTGAGCGCGCCCGATGCGTCGGCCGTCACCCAGGCCCAGCCGGAACCAAACCGGCCGGACGCCGCCGCATTGAACTGTTCCTTGAACTTCGCGAAGTCGCCAAAGGAACGCTTGAGCGCCTCCGCGAACGGTCCGCCCGGATCGCCGCCCGCCTTGGGAGCCATGATCGTCCAGAACATGCTGTGGTTCCAGTGACCGCCGCCGTTGTTGCGTACCGCCGTGCGAATGCTGTCGGGTACGGCGCCGAGGTCGCTGAGGAGGGCATCCAGCGTCTTGCTCTGCAGCGCGGGCGCCTTTTCCAGTGCGGCATTGAGATTGTTCACATAGCCCTGATGGTGCTTGGTGTGATGGATCTCCATGGTACGCGCGTCAATGTTCGGTTCGAGCGCGGCGTAGTCGTAGGGCAGTGGCGGAAGTGTGAAAGCCATGGGTCGTGCCTCCGGAATTATCGTACGAACTTCATGGGGCGCTCCCATCGGTGGACACCGAGGGCGCGCGGCGCTGCCGCATCCAGCCGATGAATCCCGGCAGGAGCGAGAGCAGGATCACGATAGCGATGACGATATCAATATGCTTGTCGACGCCCGGGATGTAGCGGCCCAGGAAGTATCCGATGAAGAGCATGCTCCATACCCAGCCCAGTCCGCCCACCACGTTGTACGCAATGAAGTGCCCGTAGCTCATGTCGGCAACACCCGCCACCACCGGAGCGAATGTCCGGATGATCGGCATGAACCGTGCGAGCACGATCGTCTTGCCGCCATGCTTCTCATAGAACTGATGGGCACGGCGGAGGTGCTTCTTGTTGAAGAACAGTGAATCATCGCGCGTAAAGATGCGCGGTCCGGCCGCGTGTCCGATCGCGTAGCCGACCGAGTCCCCCACGATCGCGGCCACCGACAACAAGCCGCCCAGGACGTACACGTCCAGAAATCCGCGTGAGGCCAGCAGCCCCGCGGTCACCATCAGCGAGTCGCCGGGCAGGAAGAACCCGATCAACAATCCAGTCTCCGCGAAGATGATCGTCGTGATCGCGGTATAGCCGCCCCAGCGAATGAGGGCCGACACGTCGGTCAGCTGATGCCACAGATCGGCGAGGCCGTGCATGGAAGTCCGTGGAAAGTGGAGGCGAACGGGCGATGCCTGAACATCCCTGCCCGCGAGGCGTGGGTCAACGGGCATCGCCCTCGCTTGGCGCGCGCCTGACGACTGGAATTACCTTCCCCGGGAGCAATCGCATGCACGCTCACTGGCACACTCCATGACCGCTGACGCGTCTCATCCGCTCCATATCTGCGTGGTGGCCCATACGCACTGGGACCGCGAGTGGTACCACTCGGCGGGACGCTTCCGCCAGCGTCTCGTCGCGCTGCTGGATGAGTTGCTGGACGAGCCGGAGCCAGCTGGCGCACCCTTCCTGCTCGATGGACAGACCGTACTCCTCGACGACTACCTGGCCGTGCGCCCCGAGCGGCGCGACACGCTGCGCGACGCCTTGCGGCGCGGCGCGCTCGAAGCCGGCCCGTGGTTTGTCCTGGGGGACGAGCTCATTCCCTCCGGCGAGGGACTGGTGCGCAACCTGCTCGAGGGGCGTCGCGTGCTCCAGCGCTTGCACGCCGACTCGCCGCCGGTACTCTATTCGCCGGACGCGTTCGGACACCCGGCCATGCTCCCGGCCCTCGCGAGCGGATTCGGATTCCCGCTGATCATCCTCTGGCGAGGCTATGGCGGCCCCGCGTGGCCTTCCGGTGATGCGGTGCGCTGGCGTGCCCCGGACGGCTCGACCGTGTTGCTGTATCACCTGCCGCCGGACGGCTACGAATTCGGCTCGACCCTGCCCAATGACGATAGTGAAGCGGCGGCGCGCTGGACCCGCGCGCGCGCGGTGCTCGAACCGCGGGCCACCCTCGGCGTCGCGCTCCTTCCCAGCGGCGCGGATCATCACGCCCGCCAGCGTGGCCTGGCGGCCGCCATCGGCGCACTCGCGCGCGCGGCGCGTCCGGCGGTCGTGAGCCGCTGCTCGCTTGCCGAATTCGCTACGCGCGTGGTGCGCCGCGCCTCCGACGCCACCCTGCCGGTCGTGCGCGGTGAGTTGCGCGATTCGTATGGATATGCATGGACCCTTCAGGGCACCTTCGCCTCGCGCGCGGCCCAGAAGCGCCGCTACACCCGGGCTGAACGCCTTCTGACGCGGGACGTCGAGCCGTGGGCCGCGCTGCGGTGGGCGCGCGGGCAGGGTGACCAGCGCCCGCTCGTGCAGTCGGCGTGGCGCGCGTTGCTGCTGTGCCAGCCGCATGATACGCTCTGCGGCTGCTCATCCGACACGGTGGCGCGCGCCATGGATGCACGGCTGGATGACGTGGAGTCCCAGGCGTGCGGTCTTCGGGATGATGCGCTGCTTGCGCTTGCCGGTATCGACCCTGATACGATGCATCGCCATCGCGCGGAATGGCGCGCTGCGGTCCTCGTGCGCAACCGGTGTGCGCGGTCACGCAGCGGCGTTGCTGACGTTGACATCGTACGCGTGCTGCGTCCCGCCCCGGTGGGGCCCGGCTCGGCCGGATTCCGGGCTGCGGAGGTGCCGGACATGCCGGTCATGCTCCGGAACGGAACGGTGCCGCTGCAACTGCTCGGCGAATCGCGTCGCCATGACCGGGTGGAGGCACCGCGCCACTATCCGGTCAACGACCTGGTCCGGGTGATTCACGCGGTCGCCTGGGTGGATGCCGCCCCGGCATACGGACTGACCGCCCTGAGCATCGATGACGCGCCGGATACTGCCCGGTGCGCCATGGCCGACGATCGCGTCGTGCGTGCCGGCGCCCACTGGATGGAGAACGCCGCCCTGCGCGTGGACGTGCGTCCGGACGGCGCCGTTCGACTCACCTCGCGCGAACCGCCGTTCGTGTGCGCCTCGCTGATCGCGTTCGAGGATGTGGGCGATGTGGGAGACCTGTACACGCATTCACCGCAGGCGCCGGTAGTGACGCCGGACACGTTTCTGGGCGCTCACCTGATTCACGAGGGACCGCTGCGTGCCGAACTGCGCGCATCGTGGCGACTGCACGTCCCGGTGGAGAGCCATCGCGGCGCCCGCGCGCGCGCCACACGCGCGCTCACGGTGCATGCGTCGCTCCTCCTGGATGCGGGCGCGCCGTTCCTGCGCGTCCACGTGTGGGGCGAGAACACCTGCGCCGACCACCGCGTGCGCATTGTCTTCGCCACGGGCCTCGCCGGTGGAACCGTGCAGGCGGACGCCGCCTTCACCGTGGTCGAACGGGCGCCGGTTCCCGAGCGTCCGGGCGCGACGGAGCAGCCGCCGCGAACGGCGCCACTGGCGCGCCATGTGAGCGTTGCCGGGGCGGACCGTGCGGTGACGATCTATTCGGATGGGCTCGCCGAATACGAGGTCACGCCGGCGGGCGGTGTCGCCATCACGCTGCTCCGTGCAGTGGGTGAACTGTCACGCCCGGATCTTCCCGAGCGGCCGGGTCACGCGGGCTGGCCAATGCCCACGCCGGAGGCACAATCGCCTGGCGGTTTCCACGCCAGCTTCGCGGTCCTGCTGCATGCAACGGGCGACGCGGCGCAGGATCTCGTGGAGCGCGTCGCGGACGACGTGCTGCTGCCGCTGGAGGGCAGCACGCTGCGCGCGCTCGTCGCGGTGCCGGCCGATGTGACCGGAGTCGCCCTGGACGGCGAGGGACTCGCATGCTCATCCATCAAGCAGGCGGAGCACGGCGCGGACATCGTGCTGCGCTGCGTGAATCGCCGCTCGCACGAGGTGCAGGGGACCTGGCACTTCGGCTTTCCGGTCACCGTCGCGCGGCGCGCGCGTCTGGATGAGACGCCGCTGCACGCGCTGGATCTCGATGGCAATCGCGTGAGCTTTCGCGCCGGACCGCGCGAGATCGTGACGATTCTCGTGAGCCCGGGCGGTGGACGTTCCGTGGGCGCCACGGTCACCCCCGCGCCCGCAGTGTGATCGTCTCTTCGCCCGCCAGGCGATCGCGCAGCGCGTCGCCCAGTAGCGTGCAGGCCAGTACGGTCACGATGAGCGCCAGCCCCGGCGAGAGCGCGACCCAGGGAGCGGTGACAATGGCGTCGCGTCCGCCCGCGATCATGTTCCCCCAGCTTGGCTCCGGCGGCTGGATGCCGAGGCCCAGGAATGACAGTCCGCTCTCCAGCAGAATGGCGCTGCCGACGCCGAGGGTGATTGCCACCGTGGCGGCCCCCAGGGCATTGGGCAGCACGTGTCGCCACAGGATCCGGCCGGGGCGCGCGCCCAGCGCCATCGCTGCCTCGACATAGCTCTGCGTGCGCACGCCAAGGACCTCCGCGCGTACCAGTCGCGCCACACCCATCCAGCCGGTCGCCATCAGCACGATGACGACCATGGTCGCGCCCGGCGCCCACAGCGCGGCGAAGACCAGCAGGAGAACCAGTCGCGGGATCGCAAGGAGCGCATCGCCAATCGCCATCGCGACGCGGTCCAGCACGCCGCCGCGCCATGCGGCAACCGCGCCCACGAAAATCCCCACTCCGCCTGCGAGCAGGGCGCCGAGCAGGCCGACCAGGAGCGAGATGCGCCCCGCCAGCATCATCCGGGTGAACAGGTCGCGTCCGAAACGATCGGTGCCCAGCACGTGGACGTGACCGGCATGGTCGCGCGCAAATGGCGGCAGGAGTCGCAGGACGAGCACGTCACCAATGGCGCGCGGATTCGTGGGGGCGACGAGCGGCACGACGACCGCGCCAATCACGAGGGCGGCGAGCAGCGCGGTGGCCCATCGCACGCGCCAGGTCGTCGGCGGCCGGTACGGCATCAGGTCCGTCGCCTCGGATCCAGGAGGGGCAGCGCGAGGTCGCCGGCGAGGTTCGCGAGAATCACGAGCGCCGCGTAGAGAACCGTGGCACCCATCACCACGGGATAATCGCGCGCGAGGATCGAGTTCACCAGCAGTCGTCCCATGCCCGGCCAGGCGAAGACGGTCTCCACGAATACCGACCCCGCGAGCACGCCCGGGAGCGCAAGCGCGAACAGTACGACCAGCGGAGGCAGCGCGTTGCGCAGCACGTGGTGCAGGTAGAGCGTCGTGCGCGTCACACCCTTCGCGCGCGCCGTCTGCACGAACGCGAGGCCGGTCACGTCCGACACCAGCGTGCGCGAGTAGCGCGCGATGCCTGCGGCTCCGATGGCGGTGAGCGTAACAACGGGCAGAACGGCGTGCCGCATCAGATCCGACAGGGCGCTCCATCCCGACGCATCGCCCGCCGGGTCGCGCATGCCGAACGCCGGCAAGCGCAACTCGGGCGGGAAGCCCCATCGCGCCGCGCCATACGTGAACAGCGCGACCAGTGCGAGGGAGAGCCAGTAGCTCGGCGCCGCGTACACCGCGGTGGACGCCACGGTGAGCGTCGTGTCCAGCGGCCCACCTCGTCGCGCGGCCTGGAGTGTGCCCACGAGAATGCCCAGCAGAAAGGTCAGCAGCAACGACGACAGGCCGAGTCCGAGCGAGACGGGCAGCGCGCGCTGCAGCACACGCGACACCGGCTCCCGCGTGACGAAGCTCTCCCCCAGCTTTCCTTCGAGCAGCGCGCGTCCCCAGCGCGCATATTGCACGGACAGCGGCCGGTTCAGCCCCAGGTCGGCGCGCGCACGAGCCACGTCTGCGGCCGAGGCGGACGGCGCAATGAGCAGCGCCGCCGGATCACCGGGCGCCGCGCGCAACAGCAGAAAGGTGAGAGTGGCGACGATCCAGAGCAGCAGGACCGACTGGGCCAGACGGCCAGCGAGCATGCGCATCGCGTGATGATGCGCACCGCGCGGGTCGCGTCAACCATCGCCGGAGTTGCGGCTGTGGTGGTGTGGGGTACAGGCGCCGGTTGCGCCGCGACCCGGCGCGACCCGGGTACGGTGGTCTACGCATCCGGCGCCGATCTCGAGTCGGCGAATCCGCTTGTCACTGTGCATCCGCTGGCGCGCCAGATCCAGCGGTACGCGCTGTTCGTGACACTGGCCCGGTACGACGATTCGCTGCAGGCGGCCCCGTATTACGCCAGGCGCTGGTGGTGGTCCGCCGACCGCCGGCAGCTCTCGTTCTCGCTCACGCCCGGCCTCGCGTGGCAGGACGGTGTACCCACGACCGCGAGTGATGTCGTCTTCACGCTCGATGCCGCGCGCGATCCGGCCACGGGGTATCCGCGCTACGCCGACCTTGCAGACCTCGAGCGCGTGACTGCCGTGAACGACACGATCGTCACGTTGCACTTTGCTCACGCGCAGCCGCGCTTTCCGCTGGTGCTCTGCGAGCTGCCCATCGTCCCGCGCCATGTGCTCGGCGCCGTGGCCCATGCGGCCATGCGTCGCGCACGCTTCGGAACGCACCCCGTCGGCAACGGGCCGCTCCGGTTTGTCGAGCGACGACCCGGCGAGCGCTGGGTCTTCGCCCGCAATCCGGATTTCCCCGCCGCCTTGGGCGGCCCGCCGCGAATCGCGCGCCTGGTTGTGGTCGTCGTGGACGAAGCATCCACGAAATTCGCCGGTCTGGTGAGTGGCGAGCTGGATGTCGCGGGCATCGCGCCCTTCATGGCGGAGCTCGTCGCGCGGGACCGGGAGCTCCGTGTGCTGGAGTACCCCGTGCTGCAGGCGAACGGCATCATCTTCAATGTCTCCCGTGCACCATTCAACGATGTGCGTGTCCGCCGTGCGATCGGGATGGCGATCAATCGCCAGCGCGTCATTGCTGCCGCGCTGGCGGGCTATGGCACGCCTGCCTCCGGGCCGGTCCCGCCCGATCATCCGTACGCTCTGCCGGACAGCGCCCGGCTGGATACCGCGCGCGCCGACTCGTTGCTCGACGCCGCCGGGTGGCGCCGTGATGCCGCCGGGATGCGCGTGCGCAATGGCCGCAAGCTCTCCTTTCAACTGCTTACCGTGGGTGGTGCGGATAACGCGGTCGAGGAACTGCTGCAGGCGGATCTCGCGGCGATTGGAATTCGCATGGAGATTCGCCAGCGGGAGATGGCGTCGTTCCTCGCCGAGGCGCGTGCCACGCCGCGCCGCTTTGACGCGCTGTTCACGGGAATTCCGGGTGACGTGTCGCTCTCGTATCTCTCTGCCATGTACGATTCGCGTCAGGCCGGCGGTGCGCTCGACTATGCCGGCTTTCACACGGCGACGCTGGACTCGCTGCTGGAACGAGCACGCACGGCCCCCGCGGGCGCCGCGGCGCGTGATGCCTGGTACGCCGTGCAGCGCGATCTCGCGCGCGACGCACCGGCCGCCTGGATCTATCACTCGCGCGGCGTACAGGGGCTCAGCCGGCGCTTGCGCGGCGTTCGCATGGATCTGCGCGGCGAGATGGTGACGCTGCACGATTGGTCTCTCACCGACTCGATCTCCGTGACGGCGGGACGATGACCTTGCTTCTCGACGCGGCGGCGCTCGCACGGCGCCGCATCGCCGTGCAGTCCGGCCTGGCGCCGCTGGCCGCGTCCCTGCGCGCGGATCTGCGGCGCGTGATCGACGCGGGCATTGTCATTCCGACGCGCAAGGCGCTGCTCTCGCGCACGGGTGGCCGCTGCGAGGTGCACGGGTGCGCGCTGGAGTTCGATCCATTCGCGCCGCACGAGCACCGCTGCCCCGTGGGTCGCGAGCTCCACCAGGGCGAGCGGCACGACCTGTGGTGGACCACGTTCTACCAGCTCTGGCTGGCTGAACGCGCCGTTCATGCCGCGGCCCTGCACGCGCTGTGCGGCGACATCGCCGCGGGCGCGCTCGCGCGCCGCATTCTCGAGGGCTACGCCGAGCAGTACCTGCGATATCCGAACCAGGACAATGTGCTCGGACCCACGCGGCCGTTCTTCTCGACGTATCTGGAATCCATCTGGCTGCTCCAGCTCTGCGTCGCTCTCGATCTGCTCGAATCGAGCGGAGAGCGTGGCGCCCTCGGCGAAACGGTACGCGATCGCATTCTCCAGCCCAGCCTGCACCTCATCACATCGTTCGACGAGCATCTCTCCAACCGGCAGGTGTGGAACACCGCGGCGATTCTTGCCGCAAGCACGCTGCTCGGTGAACGCGACGCCGCCCGGAACGCCATTACATCACCGTCCGGCCTGCTCGCACTGCTCGCTGACGCCCTGCTGCCCGATGGGACCTGGTACGAAGGCGAGAACTATCACTTCTTCGCGCATCGCGGGTTGTGGTACGCTGTGGTCATGGCCGAGCAGCTCGGCGCGGAAATCCCGTCGGCGCTCCGGGAGCGGTTCGAGGCGGCCTTCGCCAGCCCGCTGCTGACCGCGTTGCCCGACTTCACCTTCCCGGCACGCCGTGACTCGCAGCATGGTGTCTCGCTGCGCCAGTGGCGCTTCGCCGAGTCATGCGAACTGGGACTCGCGCGACGTGACGACGCCCGCCTGCGGGGTGCGCTCTGGGAGCTGTATGAACATTCACCGGTTGTGCATCGCGACACCGGCCGCTGGCGGTCCACGGCGGAGTCCGAGCGCAACGAGCCCGCTTCCGCGCTGTCACGAGCCGACCTCGGATGGCGTTCGTTGCTCTTTGCGCGTGAAAGCCTGCCGCCACTCGCGCCCGCGCCCCTGAAATCCGCACTGCTCGAGTCGCAGGGCATCGCGGTGCTGCGGCGCGACGGCGGCCGCATCTACACGGCACTGGACTACGGCCACTCCGGCGGCGGACATGGACACCCCGACCGGCTCAATCTTCTCATCGCGGTCGGGTCCGAGCGCTGGCTCGACGATGTGGGAACCGGCTCGTACGTGGATCCCACGCTGTTCTGGTATCGAAGCACGCTTGCCCACAACGCGCCCCTCATTGACGGCCGCTCGCAATCCAGGGTGAACGGAATCCTCCGCGCCTGGGATGAGCGAGGTGCCGTGGGGTGGGTGGATGCTGCTGTGCCGCGCAGCGGGATCGCCCCCGGAGTGTCGGTACGCCGGTCGCTGGTGATGATGCCGGACTATCTCGTCGATCGCCTCGAATGGAGCGCCGATCGTGTCGTGTCCTTTGCCTTGCCACTCCATATCGATGCCGAGCTCGCGGAACGCGTTCCGCTGCATGCCGCGTCGTTCGACGCCAGCACGGCGCGCGAGGATGGATTTTCGTTCATCACCCGCGCGAGCGCCGCGTCCGTGGATGCCGCGATGCTGGTTCGCCTGATGCAGGGCGGCGCCGTTCGCGCGTGGGCAACGGTGAGTCGTGCCGCGAGGTGGTGGCGTCTGCGCGGCCCCGGCGCGCCCGGCGGCAAGGCTGCCGACTTCGTGCTCGTGTCTGCGCGCGCCGCCGATGGGGTCGTCCAGGTGGTCTGGGACTTCGGGGCCGGCATCCGACACGTCAATGCAACGAACGACACGCTCGTCGTCGAGACGACGCGTGGCGAGCGGCACGAACATGCGGTGCGTGGTGCGCAGTGGTACATCGCGCTCGAATCGGCCGGGGCCCGGAGCAGCATCACACTCGATGGTTCGCGGGCGAGCCCGTCGGCGTCGCCACCGGAGTCATCGCTCCGCGCGCACTCGACGCCCGTGATGGTGCCGCGTGCGCCGGACGCGCCGCTGCACTTCGATCTTGGCGCGGACGCGTACCGCCCGTCCGAACTCAGTTGGGCCGAGGCCGGCCGCCCGGCAGCGGCGGTGCGCCTGAGCGTGGACGACGCACACCTCATCATTGCCGTTGATGTCCGGAAATCTCCGCTCGTCTTCCGTGCCGCCAATGCACCGGACCCGGAGCTCGACAATGAACATCCCGACATCCACAGCGATGGCGCGCAGTGCTATCTCGCCGGTGCGCATTGGAGCACGCCGGCCGGCTGGCTCGCGGTACCTGCGCCTGAAGGGACGGTCCGAATGCACGTCGTTGAAAACATGCGCGGCGACATTCCGTGTGTCGGGTCATGGGCGCGCTCCGCGGCGGGCTATGCCATGCGATTTGCCATCCCGCTCGCCGCGCTGGGCGATCTCGCCGGGGAAACGTTTGGCATCGAGGTGGTGGTGAACGACATGGCGCCGGATCGCACGCGCCGGCGGGGACAGCTGGTGCTGAGCGGCGCGAGGGGCGAGACCACCTATCTGCGCGGCGACCGCGAAGACGCTGCCCGGTTTTTCCGCATTCGATTGCCCGATGTCTGAGCTGGCGCTCTCGCACGTACGCGTGGTGCTGTGCGAGCCCCGGGATCCGGTGAACATTGCGGCGGTTGTGCGCGCCATGAAGAACATGGGTATGCTGCACCTCGATCTGGTCCGCCCCGCGAGCTACGATGCCGCCGACATCGAGCGCGTGGCGCACGACACGCGCGACATCGTATCGGCAATTCGGCATTTCGATTCGCTCGACGCAGCGCTCGCTGACTGTATCTGGGTTGCCGCGTTCACGGCGCGGCGGCGCGCAGCCAAGTGGCGCTCGCTCGAACCCCGAAGCATGACTGCCGCCGTGCTCGCGGCGGCGCGTCACGGACCCGTCGCACTGCTATTCGGCCGGGAGGATCGCGGTCTCGCCAATGACGAGCTCGATCGCGCGCACGCGGTTGTCACGATTCCCACGACATCGCACGCCTCGCTCAACCTGGCGCAGGCAGTGCTGATCGCGCTCTACGAGCTGCACGTCGCCGTGCCCGGCGCATCCCGAGTGCTGGCGCCGCCGCGAAAGGATGCACCGGCCGCAACCGCGGAGCAGTACGAACGCCTGTTCCACGATGTGGATCGCGCGTTGCGTGCCGTGGACTTCTTCCGCACCCGCAACCCCGAGCTCATTCTGCGCACGGTTCGCTCGCTCGTCATGCGCGCGGCTCCGGATGCCCGCGAAGTCGAGCTGGTGCGTGCAATGGCCATCGAGGTCGTGCGCACCACCGCGCGATTGTCGCGCGGCTCTTGACTCGTCGCGTAGCGGGCCGATACTTGGAGACATGTCCATCCCGCTCGTGTCCCGGCGTTCCAGCGCCGACTTCCGCTCGCGTGCGGCGCGGGTGATTCCCGGCGGCGCGTCCACCGGCAGCAAGCAGACCGCCGCGCTCTACGGCCCTGACACGACCTTTGGTCCCGCGCACTTCGCCAGCGCGTCTGGCTGCCGGCTTCTCACGCCTGATGCCGAGGAGATCGTGGATTGCACGATGGCGCTCGGCGCTGTCGCGCTTGGCTACGCGGATGACGCGGTAACCGAGGCGGTCACGGATGCGGTGCGCGCCGGAAACGTCGCCGGCCTCTCGCACGTGCTCGAGGTGCAACTGGCCGAGCGGCTGATCGAGGTGATCCCGTGCGCCGAGCAGGTCCGCTTCCTCAAGAGTGGCGCCGAAGGCGTGGCTGCCGCCGTACGCATCGCGCGCGCCCATACGGGTCGCTCGACGGTAGTCGGCTGCGGCTATTTCGGCTGGCTTGACTGGTGGACGCAGGCCGCCGGCGTGCCCGCGGGCGCGAACGCGGATTTTCGTGCCGTGCCCTTCGATGACATCGCTGCGCTCGAAGCCGCGGCGCACGCCGCCGGAAATACGCTCGCCGCCATCGTCCTCGAGCCGGTCATCGAGCGGCTGCCGTCGGAAGCCTGGGTGTTGAGCGCACAGCAACTGTGCGCGGAGCTGGGCGCCGTGCTCATCTTCGATGAGATGAAGACCGGATTCCGGCTGCGCACCGCGGGCTATCAGGAGCTGGCGAAGATCACGCCCGATCTCGCGGTATTCGGCAAGGCGCTCGCGAACGGTTTCCCGCTATCCGCGGTGGTGGGCAAGGGCGCAGTCATGCGCGCGGCGGAGGACACATGGATCTCATCCACGCTCGCGAGTGAAGCCACCGCGCTTGCCGCGGCGCTGGCGGTGCTCGAATGGCACGCGCGCGGCGAGGTGTGCGAGGCGCTCGCCGAAGCGGGCGCGGAAATGCGGGGCGCGGTCGAGCGGGCCATCACCGCGTCGGCCATTCCGGGCGTACACGTGCGCGGCCTCGATCCCATGTGGCTCATTGATTTCGATCGGGACGAGCAGCGCACGCGCTTCAGCGAGCTGGCCTTGCAGCGCGGCGTGCTGTTCAAGCGTGGCGCATACAACTTCGCCAGCACGGCGCACGACCAGGACGCCGTCGCGGCCATCGAAACGGCCGCCAGCGAATCGCTCGTGCAGATCCGGGACGAAGCGCGTGGGGAGTGAGCCGGCCGCGCCACTGGCGGGCGCCGGCCCGCTGGTGGATGTGCACGCGCATTTCCTGCATCGCTCGTGCGGGCGCGCTGACTGGGAAGCGCGCAACGAGGCACGCTTTCGCGCCGGCACGCGCATGGGCATCTCCGTGCACATTGCCTCCATGCTTGGCACGTTCGGCTTCACGTCGCCCACGTATTTCCCTTCGCCACGGGATGTGACGCTCGGGAATACGGAGATGCTGGCGCTGCAGGAGCGCGAGCCGGCGCGAGTCCGCAGCTACGTGACGGTGAACCCGAACCACACGACGCACGCCCTGGAAGAGATGGCGCGCGGCGCCGAGCGCGGCGCGGTAGGCCTGAAGCTCGCGGCCAGCCGCCGCGCGGACGATCCGCTGCTTGATCCCCTCGCGGCGGAGGCCGGGCGGCACGGATGGCCGATCCTGCACCACATCTGGCAGCATCGCACGCGTGAGTGGCCGGCCCAGGAGATCTCCGACGGCGCGGATCTCGGACGGCTCGCACTGCGGCATCCGGAGGCGACCTTCATTCTGGCGCACATCGGCGGCGGCGGCGATTACCGCCACACCTTCGCGGCGGTGGAGGACATCCCCAACGTGTATCTCGATCTCTCCGGCAGCGGTGTGGATCGCGGCATGCTCGACGATGCCATTCGCGCGGTGAGTGTGGAGCGGCTGCTCTGGGGAAGCGACATCACCATGGAAACCGGACTCGCCAAGCTGCGCGCGCTGGCTGCGGCGGGCGTTACGCCCGAGGGCATCGCGCTCATTCGGTGGCGCAACGCCGCACGCGTGTTTCCTCCCAATACCCTGCCGGGGCCATCTGCCGCACTGGTCGCCGACATCGCCCTGTCCGCGGAGCCTCGCTGAATGACGACCGATGTGAACACGTTCGTCGGCGGCTTCCCGTTTCGACACGTGCCGCACCCGGATGCCGACACGCTCGCACGTGTGCTGGAGCGCGAGGGCATCGCGGCCGGTTGGGTCGGCCATTTGCCATCAGCGTACTACCGTGATCCCAACGCGGGAAACGATGCCCTGTTCACGGCGCTCTCTCCGCACCGTGACGTGCTGTACCCCGTTCCGGCACTGCGTCCCGACTGGCCGCGCTGGGAACAGGCGCTGCGGGAACTGCTGGAGCGCGGAGCCATCGCGGTTCGCGCGTATCCGCCGCAGTGGGGAATGGGCCCGCACGCGTCGCCCATGATGGAACTGGCGTCGGCCTGCGGCACGCTCAACGTGCCGCTGCTGCTCACCGTCCGATTCGAGGATGTGCGGCAGCGGCACTGGATGGACGCGGCAGGCGATCTTTCCGGCGCGGCCATTCGCGCGCTCGTGCGCGCGGACGCTCGTGTTCGCGTGGTCGTCACGTGCGCGGGACGCGCGCTGATCGAAGAAGTGCACTGGGGACTCACACCGCAGGAGCAGACCCGGCTGTGGTGGGACATCTCGTGGATCTGGGGTCCGCCCGAAGACGAACTCGCGCATCTGTTTCGCACCATCGGTGCGCAGCGCTTCGTGTTCGGCAGCGCGTGGCCACTGCGTCTCGTGCAGACGCCACGCGCGAATCTCGAGCTGCTTCCGGATGAGATGCGTGATGCTCAACTCGCTGACGTCGCGATGTTGCGCGATGTGATCACGCAACACTAGTGCGTCCCCTTGCGCCACGCGTCCGGTCGAAACAGATTCCGCCGCGTTCCGCTCTCTGCGTGTGATGACTCACGCGCCGGGCGAAGTTCCGCCCCTATATCCCGATAGGCAGCGATGACGAAGAGGAGGAAGCGGGCTGTTGTGCCAGGGCTCGCCGCCCTGGCGGTGGTTGCTGTGCTGCTGTCCGCGTATACCGGAGCCACGCAGCAGCCTGATACCGTGATCAAGGATCGAGGATCGTGGGGTTACTCCGCGGCGTCGTCTCCGCAGGGACGATCGCCGGTGCAGCCGATTGCCTTTCCGCACCCCACGCACGTGCAGACGCTGGGCATGAACTGCCTCTACTGCCACTTCTCCGCCAACAAGTCTCCGGATCCGGGCATGCCCGCCGTGGGAACGTGCATGGGGTGTCACCTGGTCATCGGCCCCAACCGGCCGGCCATGAACGGACGCCCGGCACGCAAGAGCGAAGGGATCGCCACGCTGCAGAAGTACTGGACGCAGAAGAAACCTGTTCCGTGGGTCCGTATCCATCACGTGCCGGACTACGTGAACTTCGCTCATATGCCCCACATCAACGCGGGTGTCACCTGCCAGACTTGCCACGGGCAGGTCCAGCAGATGAATCGCGTCTATCAGTACGCGTCGCTCAACATGGGATGGTGCATCAACTGCCACGTGGGCAACGTGAATCCGAAATGGAAGGCCCGCTACGACTGCAGTGTCTGTCATTACTAGGAATCGTGAATGAGTGAGAATTCCACGCCGTCGGGCGTGCGCCGACGCGAGTTCCTCAAGATCCTCGGCGCCGGTGGTGTCGCGAGCGCGGCCATCGGCTGCAGCTCGGATCGCGTCGAGAAGCTCATCCCCTATCTGAACCATCCGGACGAGACCGTGCCCATGGTCTCGAACTACTACGCCTCGACCTGTCGCGAATGTTCGGCGGGGTGCGGCGTGCTGCTCGAGACGCGCGATGGGCGCACGTTCAAGCTCGAGGGCAATCCGGACCATCCGCTGAATCGCGGAGCACTCTGCGCGCGCGGCCAGGCGGCGGTGCAGGGACTGTACAATCCGGATCGCTATCGCGGTCCCATGATGCGCAACACGAACGGCCAGCTGGTCACCACCACCTGGGACCAGGCGCTCACGCTGATGACGCAGAAGCTTGGCGAGGTGCAGGGCAGCGGCCGGGCGGCGAGCGCCCTGTTTCTCAATCGTCACGAGAGCGGCAGCTTCCCCGCGTTCCTCGACGAGTGGCTCGCCGCGCATGGAATGCCTGCGCACTTGAGTGTGGATCCCCTGGCTGACACCGCGGTCATCGCGGCGAATCGCCAGTCGTACGGCGTGTCGTGGCCCTGGCTCGCCTTCAGCGCGGCCAGGCTCATCGTGTCCATCGGCGCGGATTTCCTGGACACGTGGGGCGCAAACGTCCCGCAACAACTGGAATTCGCCGACGCTCGCGCGCGCCTTGCCGATGCGCCGCGCTTCGTCTACATCGGACCGCGTCGCTCGCTCACCGGCTGCAACGCGGATCAGTGGATTGCCTGTCGTCCCGGCAGCGAGCTGGCGATCGCGAACGCGCTCTCGGGCAAGGGCTCCGTGGATGACGCGGCGCGGGCGAGCGACGTGCCGCCCGCGACGCTGCAGGCGCTCAAGGCCGAGCTGACCGGTGCAAAGCCCGCGCTCGTGCTGTCCGGAGTCGCGGGAAGCGATGCCATGGACCTCGCACTCGTGGTCAACGAGCTGAATCGCCAGCTCGGTGCCGTGGGAACCACGGTGCGACCCGATCGCGCCATCACCAGCTTCGACGGTGTGGCCACGGATGCCGACGTCATGGCGGCCGTCGAATCCATGGGGTCCGGACAGGTGCCCCTGCTGATGATCCGCGGAGTGAACCCGGTGTTCACCAGTCCCAAGGCCGCCCATGTGGTCGAGGCGCTGAAGAACGTCGCCTTCAAGGTGAGTTTCTCCAGCTATCCGGACGAGACCTCGGAGCTGTGCGATCTCATCCTGCCGGATCACCACGCCATCGAGTCGTGGGGTGATGCGCAGCCCATGGCGAACGTCATCTCCGTCCAGCAACCCGGCATGGCGCCGGTGTACGACACGCGCCAGACCGCCGATGTCCTCATCACGCTGGCAAAAGCCAATCCCGCCATCGCGGCGAAGTTCCCGGCGCCGAACTACATGCGCTGGCTCATCGATCGCTATCCCGGTGGCAGCACGGCTTTCACGCTCGCGCTCGAGAAGGGAGTAGGGACGGGCGCGGTGGCGACGTCCACGGCGCCACGACGCGCTGTCGCGACGCCCAAGGCCGCCACCCCGATCGCTCAGACCGCCGGCGACATGTTTCTCGTCGTGTATCCATCGTCTTCGCTCGGCGACGGGAGCGGCGCGAACAAGCCCTGGCTGCAGGAATTTCCCGATCCCGTCACCAAGATCTGCTGGCAATCGTGGGTGGAGATCAATCAGCAGACCGCCGTGAAACTGGGCGTGGATACGGGCGACATTCTCCGAGTCGAGACCGCGCAGGGCGCGGTGGAAGCGCCGGCGTACGTGTTCATGGGCATCCAGAAGGACACGGTGGCCGTGCCGTTCGGCCTCGGACATACGGCGTACGGGCGCTATGCCGCGGGCGTGGGTGTGAATCCCGGCGATGTGCTGCCGGTGGGATTCGACGCGAAGTCCGGATCGTTTGCCTGGACGGCGACGAAGGTGAAGGTGACGAAGACCGGCGTGTACACACCGATCGTCACGACCGAGGGGTCGGCGCGCCAGCACGGTCGCGGCATCGCGCAGGCACTCACCGTGCAGGAGCTGGCTGACCTCGCGGCCGGTCGTGAGAAGGAACACGCGGAAGCGATGCCCGGGATGCCCAACACGGAATATCTCCCGGGATTGCGCTCGCCGATGGCCGCGGATGCGCAAGGCGTCGTCTCGTCGGACATCAAGCACAAGGAACAGGGGATGTACTCGCCGGACCATTGGAGCGGGATGGCGAATCGCCGGTGGGCAATGACCGTGGACCTGGCTCGCTGCACAGGGTGCCAGGCCTGCGTCACGGCGTGCTATGCGGAGAACAACATCCCCACCGTGGCGGCACCCTACCAGGAAGTCCACACCGCGTTCCTGCACGGCGTCGCGGGCGGCAACATCCTGAAGGGGCGGGAAATGAACTGGATCCGTCTGGAACGCTACTGGGAAGGCGGCGAGGATGGTGGCGATTTCGAGGCACGGTTCGTTCCCATGCTCTGTCAGCATTGCGGAAACGCGCCGTGCGAGCCCGTGTGCCCGGTATACGCCACGTATCACTCGCCGGATGGGCTGAACGTCCAGGTGTACAATCGTTGCGTCGGCACGCGCTACTGCTCCAACAACTGTCCGTACAAGGTTCGGTACTTCAACTGGTTCGGCTATGGCGAGCCGGCCCGGCCGCAGTACGCGTGGCCGGAACGCCTGAGCTGGCAGCTCAATCCGGACGTGACGGTGCGCGGCAAGGGCGTCATGGAGAAGTGCAGCTTCTGCGTGCAGCGCATTCGCGAGGCTGAGCATCGGGCCCGGGCCGAAGGACGAACCGTGCGGCCCGACGAATTCACGACGTCGTGCGCCCAGGCGTGCCCCTCGCGCGCCATCACGTTCGGCGATGCGGCGGACAACGACTGGACGGTCGCGAAGCTGGCGCTCGACAAGCGTGGCTACCACGTCTTCCAGGAACAGCTCAATACCTTCCCAGCGGTGGTGTACTTGAAGAAGGTCAATCACCCGGCGCCCGCGGCGCCGGCCGGGGTGTAGGGACGGACATGGCGACTGTGACCCGACCGGATGAGGAGGTCCTGAGGCTCGGACCGAATATCCCGGAGGCCAACATTCAGCTGCCCGGGGTGGAGAAGTACGAGCAGGTCACCCGGGAAATCCAGCGCACGCTCTATCCCACCAAGCTCTGGTTCGCCGGGTTGTCGGTGGCGATCATCTGCATGCTCATCGGGCTGGGCGCGTGGATGTGGCAGGTGTACATGGGGCTGGGCGTGGCCGGATATTCGCCGCCGGTCATGTGGGGCGTGTACATCGTCACCTTCGTGTTCTGGGTCGGCATTGGGCATGCCGGAACGCTGATCTCCGCCATTCTGTATCTCTTCCGCGCCGGATTCCGGACCACGATCTACCGCGCCGCGGAAGCCATGACGGTCTTCGCCATCATGACGGCGGGCCTGTTCCCGATCCTGCACCTCGGCCGCCCGTGGAAGTTCTTCTGGCTCATTCCGTATCCGAACTGGCGGCTCATCTGGCCCCAGTTCAAGAGTCCACTGGTGTGGGACGTCTTCGCGATTCTCACATACCTCACGGTCTCTTCGACGTTTCTCTACATCGGGCTCCTGCCCGATTTCGCCGCGTTGCGGGACGCGGAACCGCGCCCGCTGCGCAAGCACATCTACGGGGTGCTGTCGCTGGGATGGCGCAACTCCGAGCTGGAATGGCGGCACTTCGCACGCGCCTATCTCTTCCTGGCCGCGTTCTCCACCCCGCTCGTGCTGTCGGTGCACTCCACGGTGTCGTTCGACTTCGCGATGGCGGACACGCCGGGATGGCACGCCACGCTCTTCGCGCCGTACTTCGTGGCAGGCGCGATCTTCTCCGGCATCGGGATGGTGTTCACGATCATCATCCCCATCCGGCGCTGGTTCCACCTCAAGCACTATGTCACGCTGAATCACCTGGACGCCGCGGCCAAGCTCTGCCTCTTCACGTCGCTGGTGGTCGGCACGGCCTATCTCACCGAGTTCTTCATCGGCTGGATCGGCGGCAATTCCATGGAGCAGTCGTACTGGTGGAACCGCGTGTTCGGCCAGTGGTGGTGGGCCGCGTGGGTCATGCTCACCTGCAACTGCGTGCTGCCGCTCACGCTTTTTGTCCAGCGGCTGCGCCGCAACACCACGTGGCTCTTCACCCTCTCGATCTTCATCAATCTCGGGATGTGGTTCGAGCGATTCGTGATCTTCGACCCATCGCTCTCGCATGAGTTCGAGCCGTGGCAGTGGACGCGCTATGCGCCGACGTACGTGGACTGGGCCATCCTGCTCGGCAGCTTCGGCTGGTTCACCATGTGGTTCATGCTCTTCATCAAGAACTTCCCGGTGGTCGCCATCTCCGAGGTGAAGGAGATCGTACCGCCGCCCCTGCGCACGCCGCATCCGGTGGAAGGCATCGAAGTCACAGGCATGCGTCTCGCATTCGAACCCGAAACGCCGGGGGAGCGCGACTGATGCAAGGCATTGTCGGAGTCTTCCGCGAGCTGGATGCCACCGTGGACGCGGTGCACGCACTGAAGAAGCTGCGCGCCGGGAACATTGACATCTACACGCCCGCACCCCGGCACGAGCTCGAAGGCATCCTGACGCACCGTCCGAGCATCGTGCGCCTGTACACGCTCATCGGTGGCCTCGCCGGCGCGACGTTCGGTTACTGGATTCCCATCTGGATCTCCGATTACTGGCCGCTCGTGGTTGGCGGAAAACCGGTTCCGTCCTGGGTGCCATACACGATCATCAGCTTCGAGCTCATGGTGCTCATTGGATCGCTGGCGACCGTGGCGGGCCTGTTCATCACGGCGCGCGTGCCCCGCATCACCATGACCGTGGGCTACGATGAGCGCTTCAGCAACGCGAACTTCGGCGTCTGGGTCGAGTGTCCGCCTGAGAAGCAGGCTGATGTCACCGAGACCCTGAAGCAGCACGGAGCAACGGAGGTGCGCGGTGAACGGTAGTCCATGGCGCTCGCGCCGCGCCCTGGTGGCACTCGCGCTGTCGCTGGCGCTCGCCGGATGCTCGTGGTTCACCGACTTCAAGCAACAGCCCAAGGTGAAGCCGTGGCAGGCGCAGTACGCCGGCAACGACACCACACCCATGCGCGGCAGCCCCGAATACTCGGTACCGATCACCGGTGATCCCGTGCCCGCCTTCGTCGTGTCGCATGAACCACTTCCGGCCACGATCGATTCCATGTCCGCGCTGCCCAACCCGCACGCGCCCACGAAGGAATCGCTTGAAAACGGTCGCAAGTATTTCCAGATCAACTGCGAAGTCTGTCACGGCCGCGCCGGCAAGGGCGATGGGACGGCGGTGAAATACGGCATGCCGGCGCCGAGCCTGCTCACTGACATCACCAGGAACCGGACGGATGGCTACATCTACGGCATGATTCGCAACGGACGCGGCCTCATGCCCACCTATGACCGCATTGAGGACATGGATCGCTGGGACGTGGTGAACTACGTGCGAGCCCTGCAGGGAAAGGTCCCCGGCGTCGTCGCGGACACATCGCCGGCGGGTTATCCCGGCGAAAATGGCGCCACGGTGCCGACGTACACGCGCACCGCGCCGACCCTCCCCGCGCCGTACCGGGTGCGGGACATGGATGCCCGCCGCAGTACCGCCGACGGCGATCGCACCGATACACCGGCCGATTCGTCGCCGGCACGTCAGGGTGACACCACGCACGCCGCACCAGAGCACCCCGCGGCGCACCCGGGAGCACGCCCGTGAGCCAGCATTCCGATCTCGACATGCCCAACCGCGAGACGCTCGTGGCGGCCACGTCGGCCCCGATGCCGCGCTGGGTGACGCTCGTGAGCGGGGCCTTCGCGGTCATCGGCGTCATCGTGTTCATCATTGGCGCCATCGCCGGCAATGACCGTGTCTGGCACGCGCTGCAATTCAACTGGCTCTTCTTCGCCTCGGTCTCGCAGGCCGGCGTCGTCATGGTCGCCGTGCAACGCATCACCACCGCACGGTGGTCGCGCCCGATCGTCCGCCTGCTCGAGGGCTACGTCGCCTTCCTGCCGGTCGCGTTCCTGCTGCTCATTCTGATTCTCCTTGGCGGCAAGCACATTTTTCCGTTCTGGCAGCACGCCGCGCCCGTGCCGGAAAAACGTCTCTATCTCTCGGTCCCGTTCCTCACCATTCGCGACATCCTGCTCTTCGGAATTCTCACGGCGTTGAGCGTCTGGTACATCTACACGTGCGTGCGCCTCGATGTGGGGCTGCTGCCCGAGGGAGGCGCCGCATGGGCCCGGGGCATTCGGGCGCGCATGCGCCGCGGCTTCGGCGAGGAGCGCCGGGAAATCCACTCCACGCACTCGCTGCAGGGCAGGATCTCGGTCTGGCTCGTCCTCCTCTTCAACTTCTTCTATATCGTGCTCGCGTGGGATCTCTCCATGTCCCTCGACATGTACTTCCAGAGCACGATGTACGGCTGGTGGTTCTACATGGGTGCGTGGCTCGCGGCCATCATGTCGTGGTCGCTGCTCGCCATGTGGTGGCGCCGGCATCTCGAGGCCGACGACTACATCACCGAGCACCACTTCCACGATCTCGGCAAGCTGGGGTTCGCGTTCACCGCCTTCTGGGGATACCTCACCTTTGCGCAGTATCTCGTGATCTGGTACGGCAACATGCCGGAAGAAACGCACTGGATGCACCTGCGTCTCATCTATCCCTGGATGCCCGCGACCATGGCGGTCGTGTTCCTGGTGTTCGTCTTCCCGTTCTTCGGCTTGCTCTCCCGCGCCGCGAAGGTCTATCTGCCAACCTTCGTGCTGTTCGCGGGGTGCAGCGTGGTTGGGATGTGGCTGCTCCGCTACATCGAGGTCTATCCCTCGCTGCACTACGAGTCCCCGCACGCGTTGTTCGGCATTTGGGAGATCGGGGTCACGATCGGCTTTCTGGGCATCTGGGGCCTCTGCTATCGCGCGTTCATGGACGCCTTCCCGCGCATGCGCACGACGTTGATGACGTCGCCCTGGCGCGACGAAGTACAAGTGCCCGTCAATCCGGATACCATGGAGCCGCTGCCCGCGCACGAATAGAAAGCGCGAAATGGGCGGGACGGCGGCAAACAGGACGGGGTCAGATGCCTGCAGTGTCTGACCCCGCATGCTTTCCCCGCGTGTGTTGTCACGTCCGGCTCCCTTTGCCGTTCCCCCGTTGCGCGCCTATTTTTCATTCATGGGGCGTTAGCTCAGCTGGGAGAGCATTCGGTTTGCAACCGAAAGGTCGCGAGTTCGAACCTCGCACGCTCCACTCCCACCGCACATCCCGCCTGGCCTGAGCGGAGTGATCCGTCAGGCCAGGCGCATTCGTCCAGACCTGGAGGTCCGCTCCGTTGCTTGCCCGCACCGTTGTCGCGTCGCGCCGCCGCTGGCTGATTCCCGCCCTGGTCACCAGCCTGCTCCTGCTGACGCCGACGCTGGCCCTTGCGCATCTGCACCTGGTGCGCTCGGCACCGGCCGCCGGTGCTGTGCTCGACACGGTCCCGCGTGACGTGCGACTGACCTTCACCGAGGCCGCGCAGCTCGCCGTGTCGTTCGTGGACATCATCGGAGCGGAGGGAGACACCGTCGTCACCGGCCCGCTGGCACTGGACCCGAAATCGTCAAAGACGCTCGTGGTGCCGATTACCGGGACGCTTCACGCGGGCCAATATTCGGTGCGCTGGCGTACCACGTCCGATGATGGTCATCCCGTGCGTGGGACTTTCACGTTCACTGTTTCCTCATCCGCGGCGGGTCTGGCGCCGCAGCAGCCAACGGCGTCAGCCCCCGGATCCCCCGGCGCCAGCGCTGCTCCCGCCTCACAGCCGGGCACCACGCCGGCGCCGCAGCTCTCCGCCGAGGCGGAGTTCGATGCGAGCTCACCGCTCTATGCTGCCCTGCGCGCACTCGGCTTCATCGGCGCGCTCGGCATGATCGGAAGCACAGTCTTCGGCCTCTTCGTTGCACCGCGCCTTGCGCGGACCGGGGACGGTGAGGCCGGGCGCGAGACGGACGACCCCAGTTCCCGTGCGGCACGCCTGGGCCGGGAGGCCGCATGGCTCGTCGTGGCCGTCGCGATCGGCCGGCTCATCGCGCAGTCGTACGCAGTGCACGGGATGCGACGAGCCTGGGACGCATCGCTCCTCGGGAGCATGATCACCGGCACGGTCTGGGGGCGCGCCTGGGTCCTCTGCGTAATCGCCGGCGTGCTCGGCATTGTCGCGTTCACGATGGCGCGACGCACCAGACGTCATGGCTGGGGAATCGCGGCGCTGGCTTCGCTGGCGCTGGCGCTCTCACTTGCCCTCTCGGGACACGCGGTGGCGACCCCGAACCGTACCGCGTTGGCCATCGTGGCTGACGTCGTTCATGTCCTGGCCGCGGGCGGGTGGCTGGGTACGCTCCTCACCGTGGTGCTCGCGGGAATTCCCGCCGTGCTGGCCGAGGCGCGCGAAACCCGCGGCGCGCGGATCGCCACGCTGGTGCAGCTCTTCTCCCCAGTAGCGCTCACCTGCGCCGCGGCGCTGGTCATCACGGGCGTCATCGCCGCATGGCTGCACCTCGGATCGTTCCCGGCGCTCTGGTCCAGTTCCTATGGTCGCGTGCTGATCCTGAAGCTCGTGCTGGTTGCCATCGTCCTGGGGTTTGGCGCCTTCAACTGGCGGGTGCTCTCACCGGCGCTCGGCGACGAGCGTGCGGCTGGCGGAATTCGCCGTTCGGCGGCGCGCGAGCTCACGGTCGGATTGCTCGTGCTGATTGTCACCGCGGTTCTCGTGGCGCTGCCACCACCCGCCGAGCAGGCAGCGGCGCCGGTCGTACCGGTGGCGCGCGCGGTGTCCGCTCGCCCGCCGCGCAGCTAGCGGGGAACCGCCTCCTCCAGCTCGCCGTCGCGCGGAATGCGGATGTGAATCCGGGTGCCCTGCTCAGAGGGCATGAAGGACAGCGAGCCCGCGAGCTCGTTCTTCATCACCGCGCGCACGATCATGAGCCCGCTGCCGGTGCCCGCCCCGGCAGGCATGCCGCGGCCGTCGTCGCGTACCTCCAGCTCCAGCGCCTCGGCGCTCTCCCGAATGTCCACCTGCACCTTCTGCGCGTGGGCATGCTTGAGCGCATTGGTCAGCAACTCGTTCAGCACGATGGCCAACGGACTCGCGCGGCGTGACGGGAGCAGTGCGCCTCCCGTTACGACGCACTGCACGTTCTCGCTCGCGCCGAAAACCTCGAGGGCGCCACGCGCGACCGCCTTGGCGAGCGCCGCAAGATCCGCTGAGTCCTCATGCGGGAGCAGGGAATCCTGCAGCGCGGCCATGCCACGCAGCCGGGCAATGGCGACGTCAATTGCTTCGGGCAGCGCTCGTGGCGGCGTGCGATGGCGCTCCAGCACGAGCAGAGCCTGAATGGCGGCGAGGTTGTTGCGCACGCGGTGCTGCAGCTCGCGCAGCAGGAGATTGGTGGCGGCGGCATCCCGGCGGGCGCGCTCGTAGAGTCGCCCGTTCTCCGCCGCGAGCCCCGCGAGCGCGCCGTTCAATCGCACCAGCTCTCCCTCGGCGCGGCGTATGCGTACCAGCTCCTCGATGCGCTCCACCACGGCTCCCGGCGGAGTGGAGGCGGCCAGCCAGACATCCGGTGCGGCTTCCTCCGGCGGGCGCGCCGGCCGTGACACCAGCGCGACCACCGGCAGCAATGGCACCTGGAACCGTGTCTTGAGCCGGCGCGCGAGCGTGAGCACATTGGTGCGAGGCGCCGCGACTACCACCGCCTCGACGCCGTCGCCGACCGCTTCCACGGCGGCGTCCATGGAGGCCGACGCGACGGTGTGCCCAGCGCGCTCGAACGCGCGCCGCAATCGATCGAGGCCGCGATCGCTGGCCAGGAGGATGCGGGTGGAACTTGGCATGGTGGCAGGTGGACAGTTAGGGTCCGGCTCTTGCAGACGTTGAATCCATCCGATCCCACAAGATGTGTCACTGGAGCTTATCGTGCCATCTCTCCCATTGCGCATTCTCATCGCGGAAGACGAGAGCGTCACCGCTCTCGGGCTGGAGCAGGACCTGAAGTCCCTCGGCCATTCGGTCATCGGCATCGCCAGTGATGGCGTCACTGCGGTCTCCATGGCGCGCGCACTCGGGCCCGATCTGGCCATTCTCGACGTGCGCATGCCGCACCTCTCGGGACTCGAGGCCGCCGAACGCATCCACGCGGAGCACCCCATCCCGATCATTATCGTGAGCGCGTACAGTGATGCGGATACGGTGGGCGGCGCCGTCGCCGGCCCGATTTTTCATTACCTGGTGAAGCCGGTGACGACCGCGCAACTGGGTGCGGCCATCGCCATCGCGGGCGCACGCCACCGGCAGTGGCTGCAGCAACGTCGCGAAAGCGACGATCTCCGGCGCAGGCTCGATGAACGCAAGGTCATCGAGCGGGCCAAGGGCATCATCATGGAACGCGAAGGCATTTCCGAGAGCGCCGCCTATCGCGTACTGCAACGCACCAGCCAGAGCCGTAACATGACTATCGCCGATCTCTCGCGCAGCGTCATCACGGCCGAAGACGTGATTCGGTCCGGGCGACGCGAGATGACAAGCGACAAGGAAGCGTAAGGTCCATGTTTCCACCCGCCACCACCGCACTCGCGGTGGGTGACATGGCGCCAGACTTCACGACGGACTCCACCGCCGGCTCCGTCACGCTGTCGGCCTTTCGCGGAAGCCGCAGCGTCCTGCTCGCCTTCTTCCCGCTCGCCTTCACCAGCACCTGTACCGCTGAGCTCTGTGACATGAGCACGGACTTCGACCAGTTTGTCTCGAGCAACGTGGAAGTGCTTCCCATTAGTGTAGATTCTGTTCCGACTCTCAAGGAGTTTCGGGCCAAGCATCGCCTGTCGCTCACGCTATTGAGCGACTTCAAACGGGAGATCTCCCGTAGCTATGGCGTCCTCATCCCTGAACGCTTCTACTCCAATCGCGCGTACTTCCTGATTGACAGAACGGGCCGGATCGCCTGGATGCACGTCGAAGACTCGCCGGGTAACAAACGCACCAATCAGGAGCTCCTCGAGCAGATCGCGGCGCATAGCTGATTCGGTCATCTTGTCCCATCGTCGGCGAACCCGTACGTTACAGATGAATCGCTGAGCGAGGGACTCGCTGCATGACCGAACAGGACCAGCACGTGAGGGTGCTGCTGGTGGAACCGCCAGCGCTTGCCGACCCTCTGCTGCCGACGACACTGGCCAACGATGGCTGGGACGTGGCGTCGTGTGGCGATGTCGTCGCCATGCAGGAGGCGCTGACAGCTGAGCAGTTCGACGTGGTGCTGCTCGATGTCGCGCTGCCAGGTGCCCTGGACGCCGAGCTGTGGCGCCAGCTGCGCGAGCCACGTGCCGCGCCCGAGTTCGTGATCATTGCCGAGCGCGAGCAGCCTGCCGGCGCGTTGCGTGGCGTGGCGCTGGGCGCTGCGGGCGTATTGATGCGGCCGTATGACGGCGCTCAGGCGAGTACCCGGTTGCGGGCGGCATGGGAACGCCGGCGCGCGCGCTTCGAAAGCTGGCTGCTCCGCGCGCAGCTGTCGCGTCCGGCGGACGCACCTGACGTCATCACACAGTATGCTCCCATGCAGGCCGTTCTGGCGCTGGTCGAGCGTGTCGCCCGAAGTGACACCAGCATACTGATCACCGGCGAGCCTGGCACCGGAAGAACGCTCATGGCCCGGCTCATCCACCGGTTTTCGCTGCGTGCGACTGCGCCGCTCATCACCGTCGACTGTGCGGGCACGCTCGACGACAGGCTCGAGGTCGAGCTGTATGGCAAGGATCCGGGACTCGATGAGCACTCGCGCTCCGGCGCGCCAGGCATTGTCGAGCTCGCGTCCGGTGGCACGCTCGTCCTTCGCGAGGTCGACGCGCTTGGGCCCAAGGTGCAGGGCAGACTGCTGCGGACGCTGGAGCTGCGCTCGTTCTATCGAGTGGGTGGGTCCCAGAAGGTGCATGCCGATGTCCGCGTGATCGCCACGAGTGCACCGGACGCGGGGGCGAGCGACCGCGAATCGCTGCGCGGCGATCTGTACTACCGGCTCAATACAATGACCATCGCGCTGCCGCCGCTGCGCGATCGCGCCAGCGACATCCCACTCCTGGCGCGGCACTTCCTCGATGCTGCGCGCGGTATTACGGCGCCGCGTCTCTCGGACGAGGCGGTGGATGCGCTCCAGCGGCACCCGTGGCCGGGCAACGTCCGCGAGCTGCAGCAGGTCATTCATCACGTCCTGGCCACGGCGCGTGACGGCGTTGTCCGCGCCCGTGATCTGGCGCTGTTCCGGCCGCTGAGCGGGGATGCGCCGGCCACGCACACGGACCCGCTGTTGCCTCTGCACACTCTGGAACGCATGCAGATCGAGCGTGTGTTGCGCCACGTAGGCTGGCACCAGGGGCGTGCCGCCGAGCTGCTCGGCATCTCACCCAAGACGCTGTACCGGAAGATTCGCGAATACGGATTCCGGCGCCCGTCGGGCGCCTGAGGGACACGGCCAACGGCATCATGAAGATTCTCGTCATCGAAGACGATCCCACGGTGGGGCAGTACGTCAAGCGCGGGCTCGAGGAACAGCGGTGGGGAGTGGACCTCGTGACGGACGGCGAGGAAGGCGAGCGCTTGGCGCACTCCGAGGCGTACGATCTCATCGTGCTCGACATGCGCCTGCCGGGTCGCTCCGGGCTCGACGTGCTGCACAACCTGCGCGCCCGGGGCTTCGAGCGGCCCGTGCTCGTTCTCACCGCGCAGGATGCGGTGGATGCCAAGGTGCAGACGCTGCGTGCGGGTGCGGACGATTACGTCACCAAGCCGTTCGCGTTCGAGGAGCTGCTCGCGCGCGTGGAGGCCTTGAGCCGCCGTCCCCACGCGCTCGCGGCACCCGTGCTGCACATCGCCGGACTGGAACTGGATCGGAATACCCGCACGGTGACTCGCAACGGTGTCCCCATCGAGCTGACACCCAAGGAATACACGGTGCTCGAGTACCTCATGCGCCATGCGGGTCGCGTCATGAGCCGGACGCTCATTACCGAGTACGCCTGGGGATATCACTTCGATCCCGGAACCAACATCGTGGACGTGGTGATCAACCACCTGCGCAAGAAGGTGGATGCCGATGGCGCCACGAAACTGATCCACACCGTGCGCGGCGTGGGCTACGTGGTACGGGAATAGCGCGATGTTCGCGCCGTGGAGCATCAACGTGAGCAGCATCCGGGCGCGGCTCACCCTTGCCTATGCCGGCGCACTGATCGCGACGGTGATGGCGTTTGCCCTGGCCCTCTGGGCGCTGCGCCGGGCCAGCGCCACCGAAGAGCTGGGCCGTGTCGTGTATGCCCAGGCCAACCTGGTGCGTGGCATCATTCATCAGGCCGAGAACGTCGGCGAGCCGGTCGCCGTGGTCAAGGATTCCCTCGTCGGCCCTACGATCTCCGGTCCGGTGGGCACGCTGCTCGAGGGGATGCCGGGCTACGTGATGGTGTTCAACGAATCGGGTCGCATGCTCTATGGCTCCGCGCCCGTGCGACGACTCGAGGATTCAGACAAGGCCGCGCTGCGGGAGGCGGCGCTGAATGCCCCCGTGGGGGGACTGGGTCAGGAGTTCCGCCTGGGTCGGGATCGCCTGCTGCTCGTGGCCGTGACGGCGGCGGACTCGGGCTCCGCGGTCTCGCGCATTGTTACCGCATCGTCCATGTATTCGGCTGAACTCGCCGTGCGTGAGCTGGTCGGCACGATGCTGGTCGTGGTGCCCATTCTGCTCATTGCGTCCATTGCGGTCGCGTACTTCATCTCCGGAAATGCCTTTGCTCCGCTGGACCGCCTGATGAACGAAATGGAAGCCATCACCGATGGGCGCAGTCTGCACCGCCGGCTTCCTGTGGGCACCTCGAACGACGAGATCAGCCGACTTGCCGCGACACTGAATGAGATGTTCCAGCGGCTGGAAGTCTCCTTTTCGGCGCTGCGGCGCTTCACCGCCGACGCCAGCCATGAGCTGAAGACGCCACTGGCCGTGCTGCGGGCTGACGTGGAACGCGCGATGAGTTCCGCCACGTCCCGCTCGGACCGCATGGTGGCGCTCGAAGAGGCATTGCAGGAAACCGCGCGCATGGCGGACCTCGTGGAAAGCCTGCTCACCCTCGCGCGCGCGGACGAGGGACGCTTCGACCTGCACCGGGAGCCCGTGCCGCTCGAACCGCTGGTGCGCGACGTGTTCGAGACGGCGTCCATTCTCGGGGAATCAGCGGGCCTGACCGTCACCATGGAGGAGCCGGTCAAGGTCTCGGTGCTGGGCGACATCACGCGGCTGCGTCAGCTCTTCCTGAATCTCACGACGAATGCCATCAAGTACACGCCGCGTGGTGGGAGCGTTGAGATCTCGCTCACGCAGCGCGATCAGCGCGTCACGTTCTCGGTGCGCGACACGGGAATTGGCATCTCCTCGGCCGATCTGCCCCACATCTTCGAGCGCTTCTATCGCGCGGACCGCGTGCGCACGCGTGTCCACGAGCGTGGCGGCTTCGGGTTGGGACTGGCCATTGGCCAGTGGATTGCCGAAGCACATGGCGGCACGATCACCGCCGCGTCGCGGCTCGGCCGGGGCACCACGTTCACCGTCACGATTCCGGTTCTCGACGGGAATGCGACATCATCACCGCCCGCCCCTCAGGCGGCGGCTCCCCTCGCGACACATTGAGTCGCCCCGGCCGGTGTGCGCGTTCAGCGCTCCTCCGGCATGAAGCAATCGTAACAACGCCTTCACCAATTCTTAATCTTTGAAGCATTTCCCGCTCACCTGTCCGCCGTAGTTTCCATTGCGAGTGCGGCGGACCTGCTGCATTCACGCACTTCAACACAGCCGAGTGACGACAGCATGCTCACTACGCTCATCGAGTCGAAGCGCAAGAAGGAGTCGAGAGCTGGGGGCACAGCCCTCAGCATCCTGTTCCACGTTGTGGTCATCTCGTTGCTCGTGTGGGTCACGGCGAACGCGGGCACGGAGATGGCGAAGGAGAGGCGGCAGGAGGACGTGAAATTCGTCCAGGTGAAGAAGCCGCCACCGCCGGAGCCGGAGAAGGCGCCACCGCCGCAGGCAGTGGTCACGCCGCCCCCGCCCAAGGGATTCCAGGTCCCCGTCCCACCAGTCAACATCCCCGACAAGATCCCGGATGTCGATCTGAGCAAGTCGGTCACGAACGAGGCGGACTTCAGCGGCAAGGGTGTCGAAGGCGGCGTGGCGCGGGGCGTGGTCGGCGGCACGGGCCACGTGAACAACGACCAGCCGTATTTCGAGTTCCAGGTGGAGAAGCCGGTGCTGGCGCGCGAGGGAAATCCTCCGCCTCCGTACCCCTCGATGCTCGAAAGCGCCCGCGTCGCGGGCGAGGTCATGGCCCAGTTCGTCGTGGATACCACGGGCCGCGCGGACATGAGCACCTTCAAGGTTCTCAAGTCCACCAACGATCTCTTCACGAACTCCGTGAAGAACGTGCTGCCCAAGTGGCACTTCTATCCCGCCGAAACCGGCGGACGCAAGGTCAAGCAGGTGGTCCAGCAGCCGTTCATCTTCAAGGCCCCCAGTTAACCACACTCGCCCACTCCCGGAGGAGTTCGTTTCATGAACATGTCGCTGATTACGCTCTATCACTCGATGGGGTGGTTCGCCAAGGGCATTGTCGTCGTACTGGTGATCATGTCCATCTTCTCGCTCACCATCGCGGTCCAGAAGTGGTGGAGGCTGAAGAAGGCGCAGTCCGAGACGCGCAAGTTCGCGCCGGAGTTCTCGCAGTTCCTCGAGGAGGACAACCTCAACGAGGCCATCAAGCTGGCCGAGAGCTACAAGAAGTCGCACGTGGCGCGCGTGCTGGGCGGTGCGCTCAGTGAGGTGAAGCCGCTGCTGCAGGATGGGTCCGTGACGGTCGCCGACATCAACTCGGCGGAGCGCGCGGTCGAGCGCAACATGATGATCATCGTCTCGGAGCTGAAGCGCGGCATCGCGGTGCTCGCGACGGTGGGCGCCACGGCGCCGTTCGTCGGTCTGCTCGGAACGGTCATGGGCATCGTGAACGCGTTCACGGGCATGGCGCAGTCGGGCGCGGGTGGACTGGGCGCCATCTCGGCCGGTATCGCCGAAGCGCTGATCACCACGGCCCTCGGTATTCTCGTGGCCATTCCGGCGGTGTGGGCGTTCAACTACTTCAGCACCAAGATCGACAACCTCACCGTGGAAATGACCTACACCTCGAAGGAGATGATCGACTATCTCATCAAGGGTGTGGCAGGTGAGTTCGGCCGGTCGCGCTTCACGCGCGAGTTCAATGCCGCCGCCGGCGGTGGCAGCACGGGTACGCCGATCGCGCAGTAACCGCTCCCGACCGACAGGAGTTCTTTCATGGCAATGTCCACGAGCAGCGGGAGCGGCGTCAATTCCGAGCCGAACGTCACGCCGCTGATTGACGTGATGCTGGTGCTGCTGATCATCTTCATGATCGTGACGCCGCTCATCAATTCCGGCTTCCAGGCCCAGCCCCCGCTGGGGATCAACATCAAGTCCAACCCGGAGGAGAATGGGGATCAGGTACTGGGGATTGATGCCGACGGCAACTACTACCTGAACAAGCGGCGCATCGAGAACACTTCGCTCCCCGAGCAGCTCAAGGCCATCTACGATGCGCGCACGACGGACAAGATTCTCTATCTGAAAGCGGACAAGAACCTGCAGTACTCGAAGATCATCGATGCAATCGACATCGCGTCACACTCAGGCGTGCGCGTCATGGCTGCGATTACCGATCAGCAGCCGGGCACAAGGTCCACGGTACCCGGCGACATCATTACGCCCACGACACCCAACAACAAGCAGCCCTGAGGACTGATCGCCATGGCCATGTCAACTGGGCGCGGTGCCGGCCCCATGAACGAGATCAACATCACGCCGATGATCGACGTGTTGCTGGTGCTGCTCGTCATCTTCATGATGGCGGTGCCAATGATGCGGAAGGCCATCGACGTGCAGGTGCCTGACCCCAACCCGCCACCCACGGTAACGGCGCCGCAGTCCGATCAGATCGTGCTCCAGGTGCTGCCTGGTGGCGTCTTCAAGATCAATTCGCAGGATGTCCCGAAGGGCGGTCTGGCTACCGAGCTGCACAAGGTGTACGATCAGCGGCCCAGCAAGATCATGTTCGTGAAGGGTGATCCGGGCGTGAAGTACCAGGACGTGATTCACGCCATGGACGTCGCGCGCGGCGCGGGGGTGCTCGTGATAGGCGTTACCCCGAAGTCGACGTCCTGACCCCGGGTCGGATCGCAACGTTCGATTGAACCGGAAACACGACGGACGATCCTTGCGGATCGTCCGTCGTGTTAGTTTGGGGAATGGACGCAATGCCAGACCGCCGGCGCAGCTATCGGCCGCCCAATGGCGTTCCCATGGGGCGTTCCCCGCGTTGGGGCGTTGTCCCGTCTGTGCTGCTGCACCTCGTCATCATTCTGCTGCTGCTCTCGCCGGCGCTGGAGAAGCATCTGATTGACGACATGCCCACTGGCGCGGGCGGCCTCACGGCAGCCGGTGGAGGGGGCGGCGGCCGGCGCGGCGCCGCGTTGCCGGAGGAGCGGCTGCATTTCGTCCAGACGGCGCCCGCTCGGCCCGCGGCTCCGCCGGTGCCGCAGCCGGTGCTCGAGAAGCCCAGGGTCGCCCCACCGCCGGTCAAGCCGCCGGAGCCGATCGCCACACCCGAGGTACGGGCCGCCGTCACCGCGCCCGCTCCAATGGCACTCGCGGCTGCGCCGGGCACCGGTATGGGGAACGACAGCAGCGCGGGTGCCGGCCCGGGCACTGGTGGCGGCACCGGCACCGGCGTCGGAACCGGCCGTGGCTCGGCAGCGGGACCTGGCACCGGCGGCGGCACCGGTACCGTGTATCCGGCCACTCCTGATTTTCTGGTCATCCCGGCGCTTCCCGTGCCGAAGAAACTGCACGGACACACAATTTCCGTGCGATTCACACTGGACGAGAAGGGACAGGTGCTCAAGGTGGAGTCCGATCCATCCGGCGATGATGGCTACGACAAGCAGCTCCGTGCACGGCTCGCGGAATATCGTTTTCGGCCCGCGCACCGGATGGATGGAACGCCAGTGCCATCGGTCTACATCACGCAGCTCACGCTGTAGCGTTCGCACTGGTTGATCTCCCGGCTGCTTGTTAACTTGGTACGGCTGTCCCGCCGAACGCTCCGGTTGATCCATCGCCGGATCCGGCAGCTCACGTACGCCGGGACGTAGTGCGCACCCTCCGACGGATCGTATCTGCATGAGTGTAGCCGTGGCCGAGCGCGCGGGCAGCCCCGAGCCGCAACGCGAGTTTGTCAAAGCGCTGACGTTGACCGATGCGACGATGCTGGTGGCCGGCAGCATGATCGGCTCCGGCATCTTCATCGTCTCGGCCGACATTGCCCGCCAGGTCGGATCGCCCTTCTGGTTGCTCGTCGTCTGGGGCCTCACCGGCGTGATGACGCTTCTCGGCGCGCTGGCGTACGGGGAGCTCGCGGCGATGTTTCCGCAGGCCGGCGGCCAATACGTTTTCCTGCGCGAGTCAATGGGTTCACTCATGGCGTTTCTCTATGGGTGGACCTTTTTCATTGTGGTGCAGACGGGAACGATCGCCGCGGTCGCCGTCGCGTTCGCGCGCTTTCTCGGCGTGCTCTGGCCTGCGGCGGCGCCGGGTCTGTACGGCTGGTTCCCACACCACACCTTTGCTACGGCGGGAGGTCCCATTGACCTGGGGCTCAGCCCGCAGCGGCTCATCGCGCTGGTTTCGGTCTGGCTGCTCACGTGGGTCAATCTGCGCGGCGTGTCGTTCGGCAAGATCGTGCAGACGACGTTCACGGTGGCCAAGATCGGCGCGCTCGCGCTGCTCGTCATTCTCGGCATCACCATCGGGCGGAACGCCACGGCGCTTCTGGCGAATTTCCACGCCGGCCGTTTCATGGGGCACGTGGATCTCGGTGGCGCGTTCGTGCTGGCGTTCGGAGCGGCCCTCGTGGGCTCCCTCTTCTCCAGTGACTCCTGGAACAGCGTCACCTTCGCCGCGGCGGAGGTCCATAATCCCAGGCGCAACCTGCCGCTGGCCCTCGCGCTGGGCGCGGGCATGGTGACGCTGCTGTACGTGCTGGCCAACGTGGCGTACCTGAGCGTGCTGCCGCTGCAGGGCGTGACGGATGGCGCGACGACGCTGGCGCGGGGCATTCAGTTCGCCACGCAGGACCGCGTGGGAACCGCGGCGGCCGAAGTGATCTTCGGCAACGGCGGGCGGGCGGTCATGGCCATCGCGATTCTCGTCAGCACCTTCGGCTGCAACAACGGGCTGATCCTGTCGGGTGCTCGCGTGTACTATGCCATGGCGCGCGACAAGCTGTTCTTCCGGCAGGTGGGAACGCTGAGCGTGCGCGGCGTACCGGCCGCGGCCCTGCTGATTCAGGCGGTGTGGGCTACGGTGCTCTGCCTCACGGGCACGTATGGCCAGTTGCTCAATTACGTGATCTTCGCGCAGCTCATCTTCTACGCGCTCACCACGGCCGGACTCTTCATCCTGCGGCGCAAGCGGCCGGATGCCGAGCGGCCGTATCGCGCCATTGGCTATCCGGCTCTGCCGGCGTTGTACGTGATTCTCGCCGTATGCGTGGCGATCATTCTGCTCATTGCGAATCAGACGCGCGCGCAGGCGATCTCGGGGCTCGTGCTGGTGCTCATCGGCATCCCCATCTTTTTCCTCTGGCGCCGGGGCACGGTGCATCATGGCGCCTGACCACTCAGGAGATCTTCTTCGATGAAACGGCTGGACTTCGCCTTCCGCGGGATGTTCCCGTTGGCGCTCGCGCTGCTCGTGGCGCTCACCGTGATGCCCTTTGGCGCCGCACGGCTTGCGGCCCAGGCCACTGCCCGGGCGCCGATCGCGCAAACCGCGGCGACCGCTCCCTCGCACGAGATGGCCGGCGAGGCCAACCTCGTCATTCCGGATCTCACCCATGAGCATTTCCGGGGCATCCCGGGGCACCTGCTGCTCGTCGGCGGCCTCGGGATCTGCTTCCTCGGCATGCTGTTCGGGCTGGGGATCTACTCGCATCTCAAGCGCCTCCCCGTGCACCAGTCCATGCGCGAGGTGTCCGACCTGATCTACGAGACGTGCAAGACCTATCTCATTCAGCAGGGCAAGTTCCTGCTCCTGCTCGAGGCGTTCATTGCGGCGGTAATCCTGATCTACTTTGGCGCGCTGATGCACTTCGCCGCCATCAAGGTCGTGATCATCCTGCTGTTCAGCCTCCTCGGCATTGCGGGAAGTTACGGTGTGGCCTGGTTCGGTATTCGCGTGAACACCTTCGCCAACTCGCGCACGGCGTTCGCCAGCCTGCGGGGCAAACCCTATCCCTGCTACGCCATTCCCCTCAAGGCGGGCATGAGCATCGGCATGCTGCTCATCAGCGTGGAGCTGGTGATGATGCTCTGCATTCTGCTCTTCATTCCGGGTGACTACGCGGGCCCCTGTTTCATTGGCTTCGCCATTGGCGAATCCCTCGGCGCGGCCGCGCTCCGCATCGCGGGCGGCATCTTCACCAAGATCGCCGACATCGGGTCCGACCTCATGAAGATCGTGTTCAACATCAAGGAGGACGACGCCCGTAATCCCGGCGTGATCGCGGACTGCACCGGCGACAACGCGGGCGACTCCGTGGGCCCGAGCGCCGACGGCTTCGAAACGTACGGCGTGACCGGCGTCGCGCTCATTGCGTTCATTGTGCTCGCGGTGACGGAGCCCGCCGTGCAGGTGCAGCTCCTCGTCTGGATCTTCATCATGCGCATCGTGATGATCATTGCGAGCGGCATTTCCTATCTGATCAACGAGATGATCGCCAGGGCACGCTACGAGCACGTCGACCGGATGAACTTCGAGTCACCGCTCACGTCGCTGGTCTGGCTCACATCCATCGTCTCGATCGTGCTGACGTATCTGGTCTCCTGGCTCGTACTCCCGGATCTGGGCGACGGCACACAGTGGTGGAAGATCGCGACCATCATGACCTGCGGGACGCTCGCCGGCGCGCTGATTCCCGAACTCGTGAAAGTCTTCACCTCCACCAGTTCCACGCATGTGAAGGAGGTCGTGACGTCGTCACGCGAAGGCGGTGCCTCGCTCAACATCCTCTCGGGGCTCGTCGCGGGGAACTTCAGCGCGTTCTGGCTGGGGATGGTGATCATGGTGCTCATGGGCATCGGTGCCTGGGTGAGCAGCATGGGCATGGGCGCGCTGATGCTGGCACCGGCGGTCTTCGCCTTCGGGCTGGTGGCCTTCGGCTTCCTCGGCATGGGACCGGTGACGATCGCCGTGGACTCGTACGGTCCGGTCACGGACAATGCGCAGTCCATCTACGAGCTCTCGCTCATCGAGCAGATCCCGGGCATCAAGGAGGAGCTCAGGAAGGACCACGGCTTCGAAGTGAACTTCGAGGCGGCCAAGCATTTCCTGGAGGAGAACGACGGGGCCGGCAACACCTTCAAGGCCACCGCCAAACCCGTACTCATTGGCACCGCGGTGGTGGGCGCCACCACGATGATCTTCTCGATCATCGTCGCCCTCACGCACGGGCTGCAGGCGGAGCTCGTGGCGAATCTCTCGCTGCTGCACCCGCCCTTCCTGCTCGGGCTCGTCACGGGCGGCGCCGTGATCTTCTGGTTCGCCGGTGCGTCCACGCAGGCGGTGACCACGGGCTCGTACCGCGCCGTGGAGTTCATCAAACGCAACATCCGGCTGGAAGGTGTGGAGAAGGCCTCGGTGGAGGACAGCAAGAAGGTCGTGGCGATCTGTACCCAGTATGCGCAGAAGGGCATGCTCAACATCTTCCTCGCCGTGTTCTTCGCGGCGCTGGGGTTTGCCTTCGTCGAGCCCTACTTCTTCGTGGGCTATCTGATCTCGATCGCGCTCTTCGGGCTGTATCAGGCCATCTTCATGGCCAACGCCGGCGGCGCGTGGGACAACGCCAAGAAGATTGTCGAGGTGGAGCTCAAGCAGAAAGGCACCGAACTGCATGCCGCCACCGTGGTCGGTGACACGGTGGGTGATCCGTTCAAGGACACGTCCTCCGTGGCCATGAATCCGGTCATCAAGTTCACGACACTCTTCGGCCTGCTGGCGGTGGAGCTTGCCGTGTCGCTCACCGCGCAGCGGGGTGCGATGATCACCCACGTGCTCGCGGCGATTTTCCTGGCCATCATGCTGTTCTTCGTGTACCGGTCGTTCTACGGGATGCGGATCGAGGTTCAGGCGCCGACGGTCGAGCGGGCCGAGCGCGTACCCGTAGGCGCTCTGGAGTGAGCCGCGGCCCCGTGTCGCGCTCCCTCTTCCTGCGAAAGTCCGTCGCGGATTGCGAGGCTGATGCCGAGCGCCGCGGCGGGCTGAAGCGGTCACTTGGCAAATGGCATCTGACGGCGCTTGGCGTCGGCGCCACGATCGGCGCCGGCATTTTCGCCACGACCGGGACGGCCATCGTTGGTGATGCGCTCCGCCCCGGTGCCGGGCCCGCGATCGTTTTTTCGTTCCTGCTGACCGCCATTGCGTGCGGCTTCGCCGCGCTGTGCTATGCAGAATTTGCCGCAATGGTGCCCATCTCCGGATCCGCGTACACGTACGCCTACGCGTCACTCGGCGAGTTCGTCGCGTGGATCATCGGCTGGGATCTCATCATCGAATACGCCGTCGGCAACATCGGTGTCGCCATCGGCTGGTCGGGATATTTCCGCGAGTTGATCCGCCATTTCGGGCTGGATCTTCCCGCCTGGCTGGCAACCGACTACCGCTCCGCACACGCGGCGTTCACATCACTGGCCAGCGCGCCCACCGATGTGACGCAGCAGTACCTGGCCTCCGCGTGGAGCGGCGCGCCGCACCTGTTCGGGCTGCCCGTCATCATCAATCTGCCCGCCGTCCTCGTCGTCGCGCTCATCACGGTCGTGCTCGTGATCGGCATCAAGGAGTCGGCCGATACGAACAACGCGATGGTGCTGCTCAAGATCGCGATCATCATCTTCTTCATTGGTGTCGGCGTCTTCCTGATCAGGCCGCACAACTGGCACGATGCATCACAGGGCGGCTTCTCGCCCAACGGTTTCGCGGGAATCAGCGCCGCGGCGGCCATCATCTTCTTCAGTTACATCGGATTCGACGCGGTATCCACAGCCGCGGAAGAAGCACGCAATCCGGGCAAGGACATGCCGTTCGGGATCATCATGAGCCTGTTCATCTGCACGGTGCTCTATATCGCGATCTCCATCGTGATGACGGGCATGGCGCCGTGGAAGACGCTCGGAACGGCGGAGCCGATGATCACTGCACTGCAGCACGCCCACGGACCCGCGTCGCTGCTCACGGCGTCCCGCTTCATCGTGTCGCTCGGTGCCGTGATCGCCATGGGCAGCGTCCTGCTCGTCTTCCAGCTCGGCCAGCCGCGCATCTTCTTCTCAATGGCTCGCGATGGGCTGTTGCCCAAGGCGCTGGCGAAGGTGCATCCGAAGTACAAGACGCCCTATGTCGGTACCATCCTCACGGGCATCTTTGTCGCCGTGTTCTCCGCGTTCGCGAACATCGCCGAAGTGGTCGATCTCACGAACATCGGCACCCTCTTCGCCTTCGTGCTCGTCTCCGTGGGCGTCATCGTGCTGCGCCGGAAGGAGCCCGATCGGGAGCGGCCGTTCCGCGTGCCTGGCGTACCGTTCACGCCGCTCATCTCCGTGGTGGCATGCTTCTACCTCATGTACCAGTTGCCGGGCATCACCTGGCTCCGCTTCGTCCTGTGGCTGGTACTCGGGCTCATCATCTACGTCCTGTACGGATATCGGAACTCCGCGCTGCGGCGCGCTGCCGAAGGCGCGTCCGCCGCTGAACCACCGGAACGGGTCGCGAACGGATGACCGAACCCGTCGGCGGGACGGGGCAGGGGATGAAGCTGCACACGAAGATCCTTCTGGGGCTGATCCTGGGCGGAATCGCGGGGCTGGTGGCCAATGTCGGGCTGGGTAGCACAGACCCGTTCGTGACTGGCGTCAATACGTATCTCGCGCAGCCCGTGGGGCAGATCTTCCTGAATCTGCTCTTCATGATCGTCATCCCGCTGGTATTCGCGTCCATCTCGCTCGGCGTGGCGGGGCTGGGCGACCTGCGGGTGGCCGGCCGGGTGGGCGGCAAGGCGATCGGGTATTTCCTCGTGACGACAGCGCTGTCGGCCACGCTCGGCCTCGTGCTCGTGCGCGTCGTCAGACCGGGCAGCGGGCTGTCAGCCGCCGTGCGCGCCGAGCTGCTGCACACCTACGCGGGCGACGCAGCCGCGAAGGTGCAGGCCGCCGCGACCAGCACGTTCGGCATCCAGACGCTCGTGAACGTCGTCACGCGCAACCCGGTGAAGTCGGCCGTGGATCTCGACCTGCTCGGCGTCATCTTCTTCTCGCTCATCTTTGGCGCGGCGATCACCATGATCCGCGCGGATCGGGCGAAGACCATGATTGCGTGGCTGGAGGCGCTCAACGACATCGTCATCAAGATCGTGGAAATCGCCATGCGGCTCGCGCCGTACGGCGTCGCGGGGCTCATTTTCGGTGTCACCTCGCGCTTCGGTCTCGCGCTGCTCAAGCCGCTCGGCAGCTATGTGGTCGTGGTGCTCGTGGCTCTGCTCATACACGCGATCGTGACGCTGGGGTTGATCGTGCGCTTCGCCGTGGGGATGTCGCCGATCACATTCTTCGGGCGCATTCGCGCATCCATCGTGACCGCCTTCTCCACGAGTTCCAGCAGCGCCACGCTGCCCACGAATCTCGCGGTCGCCGAGCAGAACCTGGGGGTGCCCGCCAGCGTAGCGGGCTTCGTCCTCCCGCTCGGGAGCACGATGTGCATGAACGGCACATCGCTGTTCGAAGGTATTACCGTGCTCTTCCTGGCCGAAGTGTTCGGCGTGCATCTCACTCTCGGCCAGATGATCGTCGTCATGGTCATGACCGTGATCACGGCCGTCGGCGCAGCCGGCGTGCCCGGTGGGTCGATCCCGCTGCTCATCGGCGTGCTCGCGATGTTCGGCATTCCGGTCGAGGGGATCGCGATCATCCTGGGCGTGGACCGCATTCTCGACATGTCGCGCACGACCGTGAACGTGATCGGGGACATGACGGCGACCGCGTGGGTCGCGCGTTCCGAGGGACTCTGGACCGCCGCGGACGTGCCGTCCGTCGAGGGACTCGACACGAGCACCATTCGGCTGGACGAGACGCCGGCGGCCGCCGGCTGAACATGCTGCGGCGGCGCGCCGCAGTCAGAGCGCGCGGCGGCACCCGCTATCCAGGGGCGACCGCGCCGAGGTGACGCAGCGCCAGCTTCACCGCGCCGCGATCCGCACGAACCTCTCCGGCGGCCACGCTGGCGCCGGGCACGGCGGACCGGAGCCGGTGTTCCACGCGACGGCGCAGCATCGCGCCCGGCGCCAGCAGGCCACCCGAAAGCGCCACGGCGCAGGCGGCTCGCTCGTCCTGGAACAGGGTGCGGGCCAGCGAGCGCAGATGCACCACGAGCTCTTCGGCGGCGAGGTCGAGCAGCGACTCCGCGCGCAGATCGCCGCGCTCCGCGGCGCCAATCACGACCAGAGCCAGCGCGGCAATCTGGGCCGTCGTGGCCGCCGCGGCCCACGACACCAGTCCCTCCGGCGTTTCCGATTCCGCCATCGTCAGGATGGAACCGGCGAGCGCAGTCTCCGGTTCACGCCCGTCCAGCGCCGCAGTCGTGATGGACAGCGCACGCCGTCCGATCCAGTATCCGCCCCCTTCGTCACCGCAGATGGGACCCCAGCCTCCGCAGCGCGCCTGCACGCCGGTTGGCCCGCGTCCGAACGCAATGGACCCGGTACCGGCGATGAGCAGGATACCCGCGCCGTCCCCAAAGGCGTCTTCCAGACCGATCTCCGCATCGGTGCGCACCAGCACTTCACCCGCCAGCTCGTATTCGGCCAGTGCCTCCGTGAGCGCCTCGCGTTCACGCGTGCTGCCGGTTCCCGCGACGCCGGCGCAGAGGATGCGTGGCGCCGCATCACCGTCCGGAACCTGTTCCAGTGCGCCCTGCACCGCGGCCGCGATGATCGCCGCCGAGCGCTCCGCGTTGCCGGGCTGCACGGCACTCCCAGCGCCTTCCGCGTGCACGAGTTCCTGTGCGTTGTCATCACACACGAGCACACGCGTGCGCGATCCACCGCCGTCCACGCCAATCACGAGCCGCATCATGCTGCTTCCGTCTCCGCCACGATCACCGCGGCTGGATGAGTCAGGGAGGAAAGAATGCCCGCCGACACCGTAATGCACGTGCCGATCAGAACGTACCAGGGCCACGCAATGCGCGCGACAGGGCCGAGCGTCTGGGCCAGGACCGGAAAGGCGTGCGCGAGCTGTTTGGCGAACACAATGAACGCCATGGCGCCAATGCCGACGCTCATGCCGAGAATGGCATCACGCTGAATCGCGCGACGCCAGAAGATCCCCAGGAAGAATCCGCCCAGCAGGCCGCCATACGTGAATGACGCAATGCTCAGCGCCACCACCACCACCGGCGTTCCATTGTCCCGGAACATGAGCGCACCTGCCGTGAGGATGGCACCCCAGACCAGCGCAAAGCGCTTGCCCGCGCGCAAGGTGCGCGGATCGTCAGGCGAGCGCCCGGTGAGCGGAACGTAAATGTCGAGCGTGGTGGACGCGGCGAGAGAATTGATCGCGCCTGAATGCGTGCTCATCGTTGCCGCGACCACAGCCGCCAGTACCAGACCGATCAGCCCCGTCGGCATGTACTCCAGCATGAAGGTCGGGAAGACCGCGTCGGGCGTCGCAAAGGTGCGCCCGGCGTAGAGTCCCCACAGGCCCAGGCCGATGACCAGGAAGAGTGCAAACTGCGCGAAGACGGCGAAGCCGCTGCCGATGATCGCGCGCTGGGCATCCTTGAGCGAGCGGGCGGAGAGCAGCCGCTGCACGATGAGCTGATCCGTGCCATGCGACGCCATGGACAGGAAGGCGCCGCCCAGCAGTCCCGCGAGCAGCGTGTTGGGGCGGTCAATACCCGTGTACGTATCAATGAGTCTGAGCTTGCCGTGCGCCGCAGCGGTGGAGAAGATGTGGTGCCAGCCGCCCGGCACCACCTTCGCGAGCAGCACGATGGCCGCCGTACCGCCCAGCAGATAGATCGCCGCCTGCAGCAGCTCGGTCCACACCACTGCCTTCATCCCGCCCTTGTACGTGTAGACCACCGTGAGCAGTCCCAGCACCAGCACCGCAATGGGCATGGCCTGCCGTCGGGGGATCACGGACTCCACGATGAGCGCGATCGGAATCGCGGTGGCGAAGATGCGCACGGAGTCCGCCAGCGCGCGCGTTACCATGAACACGATGGAGGTAAAGCGCCGGGTGGCCAGTCCGAATCGCCGCTCGAGCAGCGCGTATGCCGTGACCAGTTCGCCCTGGAAGTAGCGTGGAAGCAGCGTGTACGCCACCACGATGCGTCCCAGGATGTAGCCGGCCACGATCTGCAGGAATCCGAAGTCGCCGATGTACGAAAAGCTCGGCGCGCCAATGAACGTCAGCGCGCTGGTTTCCGTGGCGACGATGGAAAAGAGCAGCACCCACCACGGGATGTTCCGGTCGGCAACGAAGTAGTCGTTCGTGTTCTTCGGGCGCCGTCCGACATAAATGCCAAGGGCGGTCGTTCCAGCGAGATACGCCACCAGGACCACCGCATCGAGCGGTGTGAAGTGCGTCATCGGCCCGGCGTCCTACGCCACGACATACGCCTCCATGGCGAAGTACTCGGCGAGACCGAGCCGGTTGAGCTCCGCGGCGGTGCCAATGTTGCGCGCTTCCACGCGCTGCCAGAATTCGCGGGTGTCATGCCCGGGGAACGGGGCCGAGTCCTTCTGGGACTGATGCTTGAAGATCGCCTGGATCTTGAGACGCAGCTCTTCCTGGGACAGCGGCACCAGCCAGGTGGCTTCGGTGAGCGGCCACTCCTGCCAGGCACCGCGATAGAGCCAGACTTCGGGTGCCGGTGGGCTACCTGCAGCCTCCTGTCGCTCGGCAAGCGCGCGATCAATGGCTTCCTTGCACATCCGGTGCGTGCCATGCGGGTCCGTGAGATCGCCGGCGACGAAGATCTGATCGGGCTGGAACTCGTCGAGGAGCGTGCGGACGATGCGGACATCGGCAGGTCCGACGGGATCCTTGCGAACCTGTCCCGTCCGATAGAACGGCAGGTTGAGAAAGCGCGCGTCGTGGGGCGTGAGTCCGAGGACCTCGATGCCGCTCACGGCTTCGGCCTCGCGGATGTTGCGCTTGATGTCCTGCACGTCCCGCGTGTCCACGTCGCCGGGCTGTTTCCGCGCGAGGAAATGGCTCACGCGCCGCACGAGGTCCGAGGTGTCGTGCGTCGGCTCATAGCCGTCGCGTGCGAGACGCGCCAGAAAATCGAGATAGCGGCGCACGTCGTGATCAAACACGGCGATGTTCCCGCTGGTCATGTAGGCGACGAGGATGGTATTGCCGTTCTGCACCAGCTTGTGCAGGATCCCGCCCATCGAGATCACGTCGTCATCCGGGTGCGGCGAGAAGCAGATGATACGCCGCCCGCGCGGGAGCTTCGACCGGCCTCTGATCTTGGCGCCCAGGACATTGAACACCATGCCGTTCAGCGCGCCGGGAGAATCGTAGCAGGCCAGCAATGATGACAGCCGATGCTCGGCGTAGTCCTGGCCAGTGAGCTTGAGAATGGCGCGCTCGCAACGCCGGGACAGCCAGGTCACGGCGCGCACCGCCAGCTCCGGTGTCCAGTCCACTTCCCCCACGAGCCATGGCGTCGCGATGGGCGTCAGCCGCTCGGCCGCCGAGGCATCCACGTAGAACGTGGTGCCGCGGTGCCGCTGCAGGAACGTCGCCGGCACCTCGTGATCCACGTCCTCCTCGACGGCGCGGCGCACGATGTCCGCCTTGTGTTCGCCGGTGGCGAGGATGAGGATCTCACGGGCCTCGAAAATTGTGGCGATCCCCATTGTGATCGCCTCACGCGGCACGCTGTCCTCGCCAAAGAAATCGGCGGCGGCATCGCGCCGTGTGACCGGATCGAGGAGGACGAGACGCGTGCGGCTCTGCATGCCGGAGCCGGGCTCGTTGAAGCCGACATGTCCGGTCCGGCCGATGCCCAGGAGCTGAAGGTCAATGCCACCCGTCGCGCGGATCGCATGCTCATACGCGGCATTCGCATCGCGCAGCTCGTCGCGGGTCACGTCGCCGCGCGGGATGTGCACGTTGGCGCGCGGAATATCCACATGAGCGAAGAAATTCTCCCACATGTACCGGTGGTACGAGTGGATGCTGTCGGCCGGCATCGGGTAGTACTCGTCCAGATTGAACGTGACCACACGAGCGAACGTCAGCCCTTCCTCGCGGTGCATGCGAATGAGCTCGCGGTACACGCCGAGCGGCGTCGAACCGGTGGCGAGCCCCAGCACCGTCTGCTCGCCCGCCGCGGTGCGCTCCCGCACGAGCCGGGCGATGCGCTGCGCCACGAGAAGACCCAGCGTATCGTGATCGGGGACGACGATGACGGGAATGCGCAGCTCGAGGCGCAACGCCTCAGGAGTCATTGCAGGCGGGACGTGAGAAAGCCCGCGATCCGGAAGGGGGTCGCGGGCTTTGCGGGGCGCCCCGCTCCGTCAGCCACGGCGGTGCGCGGGCGCCACGCGAATGTTACGCTGTGAACGAGCTGCCGCAGCCGCAGCCGCCGGTAGCGTTGGGATTCTTGAACGTGAAGCCGGAACCCTGCATGGACGACACGTAATCGACGGTGACGCCGTTCAGATACTGCGCGGAGAACGGGTCGACGAAGACACGCACGCCTTCCTGCTCGACGATGACGTCGTCATCGGCGCTCTGCTCCTCGATGAGAAGCCCGTAGCGGAAACCGCTGCACCCGCCAGGCTGCACACTCACGCGCAGACCGCCCTGCTCGGCGGTGACGCCTTCCTGCTCCATGAAGCGCCTGACTTCAACTGCCGCTCCCGGCGTGAGGGTGATGGTGACGGCGGGCTGCTGAGTTGTGCTCATGCGAAACCTCTGCGATGTGAACAGGGGACAAGCCCTGACTGGTTCATACTCTACAAAGTTACAAGAGAATCGGGAATGGGGAAGTCGGCGGCAGGTGCGGAGGCTGGGGACCGGCATTGTGGCCCGCTGTTCTGCCGCCTCCCCTGAAATCTACTTCCCAGCTCCCAGCGCCTCCGCGACGGCGTCAGCGAGGTGGACGCGCACCGGCCCTTCCCGCGGATTATCGCGTGTTGGATCGACCCGGTTCGTGAGCAGGATGATGAACAGGTCCTGCCGGGGATCGATCCAGATGGATGTCCCGGTGAAGCCGGTGTGGCCGAACGCCCGATTCGACAGCAGGTGGCCCGCCGAGTTCGTGCCGTTGGGCACCTCCCAGCCGAGCGCGCGATTGGAGAACGCCATGTTCTGCACGTGGGTGAAGGTATCGACCGCCGCGGCGCTCACAATGCGCACACCGTCCAGCTCCCCGCGATGCAGATACATCTGCGCGAACCGCGCCAGGTCGTGCGCGCTGCTGAACAAGCCCGCGTGACCGGAGACGCCGCCCAGTGCGTACGCGTTCTCATCGTGCACCTCGCCGCGGATCAGTCGTCCGCGCCACGGGTCGCGCTCCGTGGGTGCGATGCGCGAGAGCCATGCGGCGGGCGGGCGGAACCGGGTGGACGTCATGCCGAGTGGGCCGAAGACGTGCGCGGCGAGATATTGGTCGAGGGGTTGCCCGCTGACCCGCTCCACGAGCTGGCCAAGCAGAATGGCGCCGAGGTCGCTGTACACCATGCGGACGCCGGGCAGTGTGTCCAGTGGCGTGGCGTACACGAGCGCGAGTGCCGCGGCCGGTGAGGTAGCCTCCTTGTACAGCGGGCGCCACGCCGGAAGTCCGGACGAATGCGTGAGCAGGTTGCGCACCGTGACCAGCTCCTTGTGCGGTCCGGTGAATTCCGGCAGATAGTGCTGCACGGGCTCGTCCAGCTTGATCAGGCCCCGATCCCAGAGCTGCATGATCGCGGTCGTCGTGCCAATCACCTTCGTGAGGGACGCCAGGTCCCAAAGGGTGTTCTCATCGGGGGTCGGCGATGGCGCCCAGTCCAGATGCCCGACGCCAAGGCTGGCAAAGATTGCGTCACTGTCGCCGACAATGGCGTACGCGCCGGGGAATGCGCTGTCGGCCAGCCCGCGACGCAGCACGCCGGCCGCCGAATCGGAAATGGCGGCGCGAAGGGCCGAAACGGGGAACGCGGCCGGGGCGGCACCGCCACCACCGCCGCGCTGCTGCGCGCTCGCACAGCCAGCCGCGCCCAGCAGGAGAAGCGTTACGGGCAGGACACGCGGCCATGACGCGGCCGGTGTATGTTGCAGCGTCATGAAATGGGAGCGATCGGGATGATGCATGGATATGTGCGGGCTGGTGGGGTCCTGGCGGTGCTGCTCGTGCTGGCGTGCGTCAGCGGAGCGGCCACGCCCGAAGCGGAAGCTGGCGGAGCAGTCAGGAGCGGACATGTGCGGCCAGGGATATCTGTCCTCATGACTGACAGCATTTCCCTCATCGCGGGCAAACGTGTTGGCCTGCTCACCAATCAAACCGGCATTGACGAGCATGGTCGCAGCGACATCGACCTTCTGTACGAGGCGGGTACGCGGACGACCGGTGATGTCGCCGCTCCAAGACTCACGGCGCTGTTCTCGCCGGAGCATGGCATCCGCGGTACGGAGGACCATACGAATCTGGCGAATGGGCGCGACGCGCGCACGGGTCTCCCCGTTTTTTCGCTGTACGGCGCCACGACCCTTCCGCCACCCGACAGCGTGCTCGACCGCCTCGATGTCCTCGTCATTGACCTGCAGGATCTCGGAGCGCGCCCATGGACATACGTGGCGTCCATGGTCTACACGATGCGCAGCGCCGCACGTCACGGTCTCCCGGTGCTCGTCCTCGATCGGCCCAACCCCATCACTGGCGTCCACGTGGAGGGTCCACTGCTCGATAGCACCGTGGCGTATGCCGGAAGTCAGAGCGCCACGCGTTCGGCCACCCCGACCTCGCTCTACCCCATCCCGTCGCGGCACGGTCTCACCATGGGCGAGCTTGCGCTGTTCTACAACGACGTGCTGCATCTCGGCGCCACGCTGCACGTGATTCCCATGCAGGGCTGGAAGCGCACCATGTGGTTCGATGAGACCGGTCTTCCCTGGGTGAGGCCGTCTCCGAACATGCCATCGCTGGCGAGTGCGACGCTCTATCCCGGCGTCGTGTGGCTCGAGTCCACGAACGTGTCCGTGGGTCGTGGCACCGCGGACGCATTTCAGCAGGTTGGAGCGCCGTGGCTCGACGCCCGGCAGGCCGTGGACCTGCTGAACGATCGCAACCTGCCGGGGGTGCGCTTCGAAGCCGGACGATTCACGCCGCGCCATCCCACGGACGAGAAGTATGGTGGCCATGAGGTACAGGCCATTCGCATCGTGATCACCGACCGGGAGCGCGTGCAGGCAACGCGTGTGGGCGCCGCGCTGCTCTGGGCGATCGCCCGGACGAATGGGGATTCGCTTCGCATTCGGATAGAATCGTTTAATCAGCTTGTTGGCATACCCTCTGCGAGAGAGGCATTGCTGAGCGGGGCGGATCCGGACAGTCTCATTGATGCGACGTTGCCCGCAGTCGTGCGGTTTCAGGAGGAGAGCAGGAAGTACTGGTTGTACAAGTAGGGGAAGCACCCGCTGGCGTCGGAAATGCGCAGTCTCGTCGAGTACCCATTTTCTCTCCAAGGAGATCATCTCATGAAGACCTTTGTCGCGATCGCGCTCATGGTCGTGGTGGCGGGGTGCAGCCGCAAGGTGAAGGTGAATACTGCGCCGGCACCGGCGGCGGCCGCGGACGTCTCGTTCGAAGTCTCGAACAATCTGACGCAGCCGGTGAACGTGTACGTGACGAGCGGTGGCACGGACATTCTGGCGGGGCAGGTCGGTCCCAACAGCACCCAGGCGCTTTCCGCGCGCGGCGTCCCGTCGGGCAGCATGGTGACGCTCAAGGCGCGCACGGTGGATGGCACGCGGACCTACACGAAAGACGGCGTCTCCTTCAGCACGGGATTGCGGTGGTCTGTCCCGTGACGCGAGTTGCTGGCGAAGGTACGATCGGGTAGTTTTCCGGGCTGGAGGGTTCCTCCAGCCCGTCGTGCGTTCGGGACGGCTGACCGTGCTTCGCTGGACCGCTGAAATGCGTGCGCGTGCTACCCCATGACAGTACTACCGGATTGGTTGACCCGCGGATATCTGCGGCTCATCGAGCCGGTGGCGGAGTGGCTCGTGCGCCGGGAGGTCCAGCCGAACACCATCACGACGATCGGCACGCTCTGTTCGGTCGCGGGCGGCGTGATCTACGGTACGGGGCACATTCGGGCGGCCGGATGGTTTCTCGGATTGACGGCGTTGTTCGATGTGCTGGATGGGATGGTAGCACGGCGCACGAATCGCAGCTCCACGTTCGGAGCGTTTTACGATTCCACGCTGGATCGGATCGCGGATGGTTGTGTGCTGGGTGGCGTGGCTGTGTTCTTCGCCACCTGGAACAGCCGGGTGGGGACGGCGATGATGGTCGTCTGCCTGGCGGGAATGATCGGGACGTTCGTGACGTCCTACACTCGCGCGCGCGCCGAGGCGCTCGGGATTGACGCCAAGGTGGGGGTGCTGCAACGCCCCGAACGCGTCGTGCTGCTCTCGGCACCGCAGGCGTTTTTCGGGCTCGCGCTCGGCGGGCTGGTATTGATGGCAATCATCGTCTTGTTGACCCTTACTGCGTGGATCACCGCGGTGCAGCGTATCTCCACCGTCCGCCAGTCGGCGCGACGCGAACACATGGAACACGCGCGCGCGGCGAGCGAGACGCCGAATCCGGGCCGATTGATCGGCGACGCTCCCGCTCCGCGCCCCATTGTCACAGGAGATTCATCACGTGCAGGCGTCTAACGCGGCCGGGAACCGGCAAGCTCCGCGGCCAGCGACCGGTCGGCTTGGTGTGCTCACGCCCGGCCTTGGTGCCGTGGCGACAACATTCATGGCAGGCGTGGAGAGCGTGCGTCGCGGCCTCGCGCTTCCCATCGGCTCACTCACGCAGATGGCGACGATTCGTCTCGGGAAGCGCACGGAGAATCGCGCGCCGCTCATCAAGGAATTCGTGCCGCTCGCCGGTCTGGACGACCTGGTGTTCGGCGCGTGGGACCCGATTCCCGACGATGCACTGACGGCGGCGCGCAAGGCCGGGGTGCTCGAAGAAAAGGACATCGCGCCGCTCGCGGATTTTCTCGCGGCCATCAAGCCGATGCCGGCGGTGTTCGACAACAAGTACATCACGCGCATTACCGGCAGCAACGTCAAGAAGGGGAAGACAAAGCGCGATCTGGCCGAGCAACTGCGCCAGGACATCCGCGACTTCAAGGCCAGGCACAAGCTCGACCGGCTGGTCATCGTCTGGTGCGCGTCCACCGAGATCTACATCAAAGCCGGACCGCAGCACGCGACGCTGGAACAGTTCGAGAAGGCCATGGAGCGCAATGACGATGCGATCGCGCCGTCCATGCTCTATGCGTATGCGGCAATCATGGAGGGGGTGCCCTTCGCGAACGGCGCGCCGAATCTCGCGGTGGATACGCCGGCGCTCATGCAGCTCGCCCACGACCGCGGCGTGCCGATCGCCGGCAAGGACTTCAAGACGGGCCAGACCTGGATGAAGACCGTGATTGCGCCGGGGCTCAAGGCACGCATGCTCGGACTGCTCGGCTGGTACTCCACGAACATTCTGGGCAACCGCGATGGCGAGGTGCTCGACGATCCGGCGTCGTTCAAGACGAAGGAAGAGTCCAAGCTCAGCGTGCTCCACTCCATCCTGCAGCCGGAGCAGTATCCCGCGCTGTACAAGGACTTCACCCACGTCGTGCGGATCAACTACTATCCGCCGCGCGGCGACAACAAGGAAGGGTGGGACAACATCGACATTGTGGGGTGGATGGGCTACCCCATGCAGATCAAGATCAACTTCCTCTGCCGGGATTCCATTCTGGCTGCGCCCATCGTGCTCGACCTTGCGCTGTTCATGGACTTCGCGCAGCGCGCCGGAATGAAGGGCGTGCAGGAGTGGCTCTCGTTCTACTTCAAGAGCCCCATGGCCGCGCCCGGACTGCATCCGGAGCATGACCTCTTCATTCAGCAGACCAAGCTCAAGAATACGCTGCGCTATCTGATGGGTGAGGAGCAGATCACGCACCTCGGAATGGAGTATTATCAATCATGACCCGCTTCTCGAGTCTGGCGCTGGCCGCCGTGATCGCCGTTGCCGCTCTCTCGTGCGGCCCGTCGGATTCGGGAAAGTTCACCGACTACCGGGCGTTCACGGATCATTATCAGATCCGGGTGTCGGCGATGCCCATGCCACCACTGGCGCGCGAACCGGCGCAGTTCAAGCTCGTGATCCGTGACAAGGACACGCAGGAACCCATCCAGGGTGGCGAGGGCATTCTCTACGCGGAAACTCGCCAGGGCGTCAAGGCCTGGGACAAGCTCAAGCCCGGCGCGGAACTGGGCACGTACACCGCGAAGCTCAATTTCGTCGTTTCCGGCGAGTGGGCGATGGGACTCCGATTCCGGCGCGACTCGACGCACGCACTCGAGCAGGCTGACTGGATGCAGTCGGTGCTCCCCGACACTTCTTCGATCCCCTAGACCATTCATGCGGCATTTCTTTCGTACGCACATGCCGTCCGGCGGGGTGCTCGCCGCGGCGGATGCGTTCTTTCCCCGCTTGCAACTCGCTCCGGCGCCCACCGCCGATCGCGGCCATCGCTACACCGGAGCGCTCGGCGCCGTGACCATCATCGCCTGGCCGGAAGGTGGACACTACACGTTCGTCGAGGCACACACGGATCAGCCCGGCGAAAGCCGGCTCGATCGCAACGTGAAGCGCTTCTTCGTCGAGCTGCACCGGATGGTCGATCCGGCCCACACTCTGACGCCGACCTGGTGATGGCCGCTCGTGCGTCAACGCGGGCTCGCGCGACATCCCGCCCGGCGTCGGCGGATGGACGACGCCCATCAGCGCTCCTGTCGCGGGAGCAGAGACTGGAACTGTATTACTACATGCGCCTCACGCGCTCGCTCGAAGAGCGCCTCGTCAATCTCTACCGCCAGACGAAGGTCGTGGGCGGACTGTTCCGCTCACTCGGCCAGGAGGCCGATGCCGTAGGGAGCGCCTTCGCGCTCGACCGCACACGGGGCGACTTCCTCTCACCGCTCATCCGGAATCTCGGATCGATGCTCGTGCAGGGCGCGAAACCCGTGGAGATCATCCGCCAGTACATGGCGAAGGGCGATTCCCCGACACGCGGTCGCGAGCTGAACATCCACTTCGGTGACACCGTCCGTGGATTTGTCGGTCAGATCTCGCATCTCGGCGACATGGTGCCCGTCATGACGGGAATCACGCTCTCCTTCAAGATGCGCGGAGAACCGCGCGTGGGGCTGGTCTACGTGGGAGACGGCGCAACCTCCACCGGCGCCTTCCACGAAGGGATCAACTTCGCGGCGGTGCAACGCTGCCCCATGGTGGTGATCGTCGAGAATAATGGCTATGCGTACTCCACGCCGTTGAGCCGGCAGACCGCGGCGCGTGAGCTTCGCGACAAGGCACTGGCCTATGGCATTCCCGGCGAGCAGGCCGATGGCAACGACGTGCTCGCCACGTACGATGTCACACGCCGCGCGGTTGATCGCGCGCGGCGCGGCGAGGGAGTCTCGCTCATCGAGCTCATCACGTATCGTCGCAAGGGTCACGCGGAGCACGACAACCAGTCGTACGTCCCCGAGGGCGAGATCCAGCGGTGGGAGACGGAGAATGATCCGCTCGATCGCTACGTCGCCGTGCTCGCGGCCGACGGGGTCGCCGCCACGGAGCTGGCGCAGATAGACGAGCGAATCCGTACGGAGATCGATGTGGCGACGGATGAGGCTGAGGCGTCTCCCATGCCGGAGCCGGACGACGCATTGCGGGGCGTCTATGCGGATCCCGCCAGCGTCGAGCCGCTCTGGTACCGGCGGGGTGTGTCCTCTGCGGTCGATGGGCACGAACGTCCCGCGAGCTGGGGGACCTTCAATGGCTGAGACCACGTATCTCGAGGCAATCCGCCAGGCGCTCTTCGAGGAAATGGAGCGCGATCCCAACGTGTTCATGCTGGGCGAGGACATTGGGGCGTACGGCGGCGCGTTCAAGGTCACCGACGGATTGCTGGAGCGTTTCGGCGAGCAGCGCGTGATTGACACGCCCATTTCCGAGGCGGCGATCGTTGGCGCGGCCGCCGGCGCGGCACACATGGGCCTGCGTCCGGTGTGCGAGATGCAGTTCATTGACTTCATCTCCTGTGCGTACGACATGCTCACCAACTACGTCGCCACGGCGCGCTATCGCGCGTTTCTTCCGTGTCCCCTCGTGGTACGGGGCCCGAGCGGTGGCTACGTGCGCGGTGGCCCGTTCCATTCGCAGAATCCCGAAGCCGCCTTTCTGCATACGCCCGGGCTCAAGATCGTCTATCCGGCCACGGCGGGCGATGCGAAGGGGCTGCTCAAGTCCGCCATCCGCGATGAGGATCCGGTGCTGTTCTTCGAGCACAAGTATCTGTATCGTCGCATCAAGGAGGAGCTGCCGGATGGCGACCACCTCGTTCCGATCGGGAAGGCGCGGCTCGCTCGAGAGGGCACCAGCCTCTCGATCATTACGTATGCGGCCACCGTGTGGAAGGCGCTCGAGGCGGCGGAGCAGCTGGAGAAGGAGGATGGCCTCTCCGTGGAAGTCCTGGACCTGCGATCGCTGCAACCCATGGACGATGAGGCCATATTCGCGACGGTGAAGAAGACCAATCGCGTGATGATCGTGCACGAGGACACGCGAACCGGTGGTGTCGCGGGCGAAGTCACCGCGCGCATCTCTGAGAACGTCTTCGAGTGGCTGGACGCGCCCATTTTGCGTGTGACGGCGGCGGATGTGCCGCTGCCCTATTCGCCGCCACTCGAAGACTTTGTGCTTCCGCAAACGTCGGACATCGTCACGGTGGCTCGGCGGCTGGCGGCCTGGTGATGGCGGCGGCGCGGCGTACGGGGAGCCCGCCGCTCGCCGTGGGATGTCTGCTGGCGATCCCGGGGTTCTTTGGCGGCGGGATGATTGCGGTGGGCGTGGGGATGATGGTGGACGGACTGACACGATGCGTGGCGCCACCCGAGCTGCCGGTGTGCAACACGTTCGTGTATATGCTGACCGGAGGATTGATCGGGGTCGTGCTCCTGCCCGGCGTCGCCATCTGGCTGATGCGGCGGAGGCGGCCCGGTGGGAATTCAGACAGGAGCTGATTCGTGGCGCGCATCGATGTGATCATGCCGCAGATGGGGGAGTCGATCGCGGAGGGAACGCTGTCGCGATGGCTCAAGCGGGTCGGTGATCCCGTGAAGCGGGACGAGCCGATTTTCGAGATTTCCACGGACAAGGTGGATGCCGAGATTCCCGCCTCCTCCGCCGGTGTACTGGCGGAGATCCTGGTGCAGGAAGGACAGACGGTGCCGGTGCAGACGGTGGTGGCCAGGCTGGAGACCGAAGCGGGAGCGCACATCGCGGCCGTGGAGCCGGCGGCGGCAGGAGGGGCGCGCGGGGGCGCCCCCGCCGTAGCATCGACGCCAGCTCCGCCGCCCGACTCGCATCCATCTCCCGCCGCGCCAGGCCATCCAGCGCCGGAACCGGCCCGCGCCGCGGCTCCGGCCGGCAATGGAAGCTCCTTCGAATCCCGCGTCCGCACGCGCAGTTCACCGCTCGTGCGCAAGATCGCCGCGGAACACGGGATCGAGCTCGGTGCCATGCAGGGCTCCGGCATCGCCGGCCGCGTGACGAAGCGGGATATCCTGCAATTCATCGAGTCGGGCGCTCCGGTTCCAAGCGCACGCGCCGTGCCGCCGTCCATGCACGCGCCCGCCGGCGTCGAGCCGCAGGGCCCCATGCCGGAACCGTGGCCAGGCGACGTCGTGGAACCGATGAGTGTCATGCGGCAGCGCATCAGCGAGCACATGGTGCTCTCGCGGCGCACGTCCGCGCACGTCACGAGCTTCATGGAGCTGGACTTTACCCGGGTCGCCCGGCTCCGTGCGAAGTACCGCGCATCGTTCGAGGCAGCGAGCGGACAGAAGCTCACATACATGCCGTTCATCATCAAGGCGACGGTGGATGCGCTCAAGGCCTTCCCGGTGCTCAACGCCTCCGTGGCCGGCAGCAACATCATCTTGCGCAAGCAGTACAACATTGGCGTCGCGGTGGCGCTGGACTGGGGACTGATCGTTCCGGTCATCAGGCACGCCGACGACCTGTCGCTCACCGGGATCACGCGCACGCTGAATGATCTCGCGAATCGTGCGCGACTCAAGAAGCTCGATCCGTCGGAAGTGCAGGGTGGTACGTTCACCATCACGAATCCCGGCGTCTTCGGCTCGCTCATGGGAACGCCGATCATCAGCCAGCCGCAGGTGGCGATCATGGGCGTCGGGACCATCGAGAAGCGGCCGCGTGTGCTGACCGGAGCGGACGGGGAAGACACGATCGCCATCCGCACATGCTCGTATTTCTCGCTTTCGTTCGACCACCGTATCGTGGATGGCGCGGTAGCCGATCAGTTCCTCGCGTTCGTCAAGAAGGGAATCGAATCCTTCCCTGAGACAGGGCTCTGAGCATGGCGCGTACGCTGACCATTCAACGTTCGATCGTGCCAATGAACGATCGCGCGAAATTCCTGCATTCGCTTCGTGCCAAACGCGCGTACTACGCGAGCGCGAACTGTCGCTTCTGGGTATTCGAGGAAGCGGATCTGGCAGGGGCATTCATGGAGTTCGTCGAAGCGAATGACGCCCAGACGCTCGAACAGGCACAGCGCAAGGCGCCGCATCAGATCATGGATGCCATGCGCATTTACCGGGAAGTGGAGCTGGACTGATGCCAATACGCACCATCACCGTGCGGGGAAAGCGATGGGAGGTGCTACCGTCGCAGCACGTGACGTCGTACGCGCGCGACGAGTTCGCCCTGATCTTCCGCGCCGGCGAGGGCGCCGAGCGCGAAGTGCGCGTCACCCGCTACTCGCCGCAGGGCTCGCGCTGGCGCGACCAGTCGTTCGCGGAACTGTCGGATGCCGATCTCGAGCGCCTGCTCGAGCATTCACAGCCCTCCTTCACATCTCCCGAGGCGGGCTACAGCCGGTGACGCCGGGCGAAGGTACGGCCCGTCGCTACGTGGATCTCCACATGCATTCGACGGCCTCCGACGGTTCGCTTCCGCCGGCCGACGTCGTCGCCGCCGCGGCGCGCGCGGGACTCGCCGCCATCGCGCTCACCGATCACGACTCGGTTGCCGGCATGGAGGAGGCGCACGCGGCCGGTGAGCGGCTGGACGTTCGCGTGATTGCCGGTGCGGAATTGAGTGCCCACGACGAGACGGGTGAGGTGCATTTGCTGGCGTTGCACCTGTCACGGCTGTCGGACGTCGAGGAGGCGCTCGCGGCGCTGCGAGACGCGCGCCGTGTGCGTGCCCACCGGATCGTCGAGCGCCTGAATGCATTGGGCATTCCGCTCACCATGGACGCGGTGCTGCACGAGGCAGGTCCTGGCGCGATCGGTCGCCCCCATGTGGCGCGGGCGCTCATCTCGGACGGCTGGGCCGTGGATCTCCGTGACGCGTTCGACCGGCTGCTGGGTGCGGGCCGGCCGGCGTTCGTGGAGAAGCAGCATCTGAGCATTGGCGATGCGGTTCGCCTGGCCCACAGCGCGGGAGGGATCGCGGTGCTGGCGCACCCGGGCGCCGCTGGCACGCGCAGCAGGCTGCTGGAGCTTCGGGCGCTGGGACTGGACGGGGTGGAAGTGCGGCATCCGAGTCACAGCGCCGAGACGATCGCGCGACTCGGCGCGCTGGCCGAGCAGTTGGACCTTGTCCCCAGCGGCGGCTCCGACTGGCATGGCGCCGCGGAAGGGACGCGAACGATCGGCTGCATGCACGTGCCCGGAGAATGGCTGGCGCGGCAGGAAGCACGAGTGCAGGCCGCGCGCCAGCGGGTCGCGTGAGGTTGCTTCGGCGGATCGGGACGCTGCCCACCGGCTGATGGATCTGCGGGGCCGGGTGGCACTTGTCACGGGCGGGGCGGTGCGCGTGGGTCGCGCCCTGGCACTCACACTCGCGGAACGCGGCGCCCGGCTCGCGATTCATTACCACGCCTCCGTCGCCGAGGCGCGGGCCGCAGTCCACGAGGTGCAGGCGATGGGCGCCGAGGCCTGGGCAGTGCAGGCTGATCTGGGTCGCCCCGACGCGCCGGATGCGCTCGTGGACGCGGTCGCCGCGCACTTCGGCACGCTCGACGTGCTTGTGAATTCGGCGGCCATCATGTGGCGCACGCCGCTGGCGGAGATCACGGTCGAGCAGTGGGATGCGATGTTCGCGCTCAACCTGCGTGCGCCCTTCTTCTGCGCGCGCGCGGCGGCTCGCGTCATGAGCGACCGTGGCGGTGTGATCATCAACATTGCCGACCTGGCCGGTCTTGAATCCTGGTCCGCATACATTCCGCATGGCATCAGCAAGGCCGGCGTCATTCACATGACGCGCGCGCTGGCACGCGCCCTTGCGCCGAAGATCCGTGTCAATGCCATCGCGCCGGGCACGGTATTGTTGCCCACCGACTGGGATGCGAATGATGCCGCGCATCTGGTGCGGACGACTCCCCTCCGGCGACTGGGCGAGCCGGCCGATGTCGCGCGAGCGATGGTATACCTGATCGAGGCGGACTATGTGACGGGCGAGGTGCTCGTCGTGGACGGCGGACGCAGCGTCCGCTGAGCCGGTGCCGCGATCCGCGCCAGCGGCGCCGTCCGGCGCGGAAGGCTCGCGTGGCTGGTTATCTTCTACCGATGCAGCACTACGGGACGATCGTGGTGGTGGGCGGCGGCTGCTACGGCTCGTATTATGTCCAGCAGCTGGCGCGAGCCAGACAGGCGGGCGCACTGGGGTTCTCGCGATTGCTGGTGGTGGATCGCGATCCTGACTGCCGGGTCTCGCATGCGCTGCGTACGCCCGACGGTGCGCTCCGCGACCTGGCGCCCGTGACCGCTATCGTCGCGCGGGACTGGACCGGCTTCTTTGGCGAATATCTCGCTCACGCCGCGCAGACAGCCGATTGCGCTGCGGATGCCATCGTGCCGTCGCCGCTCATGCCGCATCTCATGTATGAATGGCTGCACACGCGTGCTCGACAACGCTGGCCCGATCGGCCGGTGCGCACGGTCGCGCTGGGGCGCGAACCCGCCATCCCGTGGCAGCGCCGGGCGCCGGACGACACCGCGTACGTGAGCTTCGCCGAATGGATGTGCCCGATCAACTGTATCGAGCCGGCCATGTGTCCCGCGATTCACGGGCCGCGTACCTGGAGCCTTCCTCCGGCGGTGCGCGCCTACGTCGCCGCGGAGCGCGCGCGCGGACGGAACCTCGCCGGACCAGTGGTCGTTCACTGTACGCATCGCGCGTTCGGTGTGGGCATGTTCGATACCCGGGATGTCGTAGCGGGAGACCGGCTGGTAGCCCAGGCCGGGGAACGCGTGCCGGTGGAAGTGCTCATCGGCACGATGTCGCACTGTCATGGCGCGCTCAACGTGCTGGCGATCGACGCCGGACCGTCTGCACCGTGAGCACCTGGTCAACACCTTTTTCTTCGAATCCGGACATGCCGAATCCCGAAACCCTCATCATCGCTGGCAGCGGCCCCGCTGCGTGGACCGCCGCCATTTACGCAGCGCGCGCCAATCTCAATCCGGTGGTGTACGAGGGCGAGTCCACGCGCGAGATGATTCCCGGTGGCCAGCTCATGTTCACGACGGACATCGAGAATTTTCCGGGCTTCCCCGAAGGCATCGGGGGGCAGGAGCTCATGGCGCGCATGCGGGACCAGGCTGTGCGTTTCGGAGCGCGCGTGGTATCCGAGGCGTTCTCCGCCGTGGACTTCACGGGGCACCCGCATGTGCTCACCGCGACGGATGGCACGCAGGTCGAGGCGCTCACGGTCATCATCGCGACGGGTGCGCGCGCCAACTGGCTCGGCCTGTACAATGAACAGCGCCTCGCGCGCACGGGCGGCGGCGTGTCAGCCTGCGCAGTCTGTGATGGGGCGCTCCCGGCGTTTCGCAATCGCCGCGTCTGCGTGGCCGGCGGCGGCGACAGCGCCATGGAGGAGGCCACGTACCTGACCAAGTTTGCGAGCGAGGTCGTGATCATTCACCGGCGCGACAGGCTGCGTGCATCCAGGGTGATGGCCGCGCGCGCGCTGTCCCATCCGCGAATTCGCGTCGAGTGGAATACGAAAATCGTGGACATCCTTGGCGGCGACAGCATCACGGCGCTCCGCCTCGAGGATGTGCGCACCGGCGAGCAGCGCGTGCTGGAGTGCAGCGGGCTCTTCGTCGCCATCGGTCATACCCCCAACACGGAGTTTCTCCGCGGGCAGTTGCCGCTCGGCGAGACGGGATACGTCATCACGCCATCTCCCTGGCGCACTCGCACGGGGGTACCGGGCGTCTTTGCCGCGGGCGATGTGATGGACAGCTATTACCGCCAGGCCATCACCGCGGCCGGTACGGGGTGCATGGCCGCGCTGGAAGCGGAGCGCTGGCTGGCGCACGAGCACGTAGCGGGCGCCGAACCACCAGTGCTCGAGACGGCAGAGGCGCCGTCCACGCTCGAGGCCGAAGCGTGAAGATCACGACAATCAGCGTCGGCGCCTTTCAGGTCAACACGTATCTCGTCGAGGATGAGCGGCGCGGGCGTGCCGTGCTGATCGATCCAGGTGATGAGGGCGAGCGGATCCTCCGCGCCGTGCAGGAATCCGGATCCACCCTCGATGCAATCTGGCTCACGCACGCGCACGTGGATCATGTCGGCGGCATCGCGGCGATCAAGCGCGTGCTGAATGTACCGGTCTACCTGCACCCGGACGGCGAACCGCTCTACCGCCGCGCCGCTGAACACGGGCTGATATTCGGCCTGCACGTCGAGCAGCCTCCGCGCGCGGAACGCCTCCTGTCGGATGGCGACACGCTGCGCGTGGGCGATCTGGTGTTCTCGGTAATGCTGGCACCGGGTCATGCTCCCGGCCACGTCGTCATTCATGGCAGCGGCGTCGCGTTCGTCGGTGACTGCCTTTTCGCCGGTTCGATCGGCAGAACAGACTTGCCGCTCGCCGACGCCCGGGAGCTGGTGTCCTCGCTCGAGCACATCATGTCGCTGGAGGATGACACGATCGTGTATCCGGGGCACGGGCCCAGCACCACGATCGGTGCCGAGCGCGTCTCGAATCCGTTTCTCAATGGCAGCGTGCGCATCGTGGGACGCCCATGACCGCGACCATCGCCCGGCGACGGAGCGGGGGACGCCGGGCGCTCGGCACGCCTCCAGCGTACCTCGTGATGCTCTCGCTCTGGCTTGGCGCGACGCTGTTCTTCTCGCTCGTGGTCGCGAGAGCGGCCTTCCAGGTGCTGCCTTCGCGGTCGCTGGCCGGCCAGCTGGTCGGGCAGACGCTTCCTGTCCTGCTGCTTGCTGGTGTCGTCGGCGGCATTCTTGCCCTGTGGGCAGAGCTGGGCTCGGCGCCGGCGACAGGACGCCGCCTGCGCCTGGGCTGCGCCGCAGGCCTGGCGATTCTGTCGGAAGCGGCGAACCTGGTGGGGCAGCACGTGGACCGTCTGCTCGAGTCGGCAGGCAACGCCTTTGAATCGCTGTCGCCTGCGGACCCGACGCGAGTGGTGTTTGGACTCTGGCACGGGGCAGCGGTGCTGCTGCTCGGGCTTGCGATGGTGTTGGCTGCAGTCGCCATCGTCTCAGCGGCACGCGCCATGCCGGGCTATCGCGACGGCAGTCAGCCGTGAGGGGGCCTCATTATGCGTCTGATCAGTCATCTGGGCGTGGCGGCGTGCGCGGTGCTCGCGGGTTGCAGTCTCTCCACCGATCTTCCCACCACGGTGCCACGAGGTGTCGTCGGGGTCATCGCATCGCCAGATCCGAATGGAGCGTATGTCACCTCTCCCGTCGCCTCGTTTTTCGATGCGTCGAACTTCACGCTTCCCGATAGTCGCAGCGTGACGGATTCGTGCGTCACCACGGACTATCCGTCACCGGTGGGAAATGGGAGCGGAACGACCTTCATCGACGCGGGCTCACCCGTGACGGTGCAGATCGGATCCAGCACGGGACAGTTGGTGCCGGACACAGTGGGCGGAGTAGTCTCGTACGTGCTGCAGGGCGCACCAATGCCCATCACACCGGGCGCTTCCGTCACGGTCAGTGTACCCGGGGCGAGTGGTGGCTTTCCGGCGACCACGATGACGGCGCCGACGCCTCAGCTCTACGCATTCGCACACGTCAATCCAACGCCCGATGGGCCGCTCGACGTGACCTGGACGCCGGCTGAAGGTGTGGGCACCGCCATGGTGTTCGCGCTGCCATATTCCATCACGCCCGGGGCGACCCAACCGGACAGGCAGATCTACTGTTCGGTATTCGACACCGGCAGTGCCGAGGTGCCCGAGAATCTCACGGTGGAGTGGCAGCATGCGAATCCGGGGACTCGTTCGCTCGTGTCGTACAAATGGCGCACCACGTTCCAGTCGTCGGGCAACGCCGGCCTGCTCATGATCGGGCATCTCAACGTCAACTATACGGCGCTCCCCTAGCACCGGCTGCCATCTGGCTGCCCATGGGCGACGCCGCTCACCAAACTGAACCTGACATGACGGAATCCGTCCGTACCGAGAAGGATCCGCTGGGCTCCCTGAACGTCCCCGCCGCTGCGCTCTATGGCGTGCAGACGATGCGGGCGACCGTGAACTTTCCCATCAGCGGTCTGCGTCCACTCCCCATGTTCGTCACCGCGGTCGTCTGGATCAAGAAGGCGGCCGCGCTCACGCACCGCGAGACCGGTCGTCTCGATCCGCGGCTCGCGGACGCGATCATCCAGGCGGCCGACGAAGTACTCGCGGGACAGCACCGGGAGAATTTCGTCGTCGACGTCTATCAGGCCGGCGCCGGCACGTCGCACAACATGAACGTGAATGAGGTGCTCGCCAATCGCGCCAATGAAATCCTGGGTGCGGCACGCGGGGCGTATGCGCCGGTGCATCCCAATGACCACGTGAACATGGCGCAGTCCACCAACGACGTGATTCCCACCGCCATCCGGCTCGGCGTCCTGGCGCTCGCCACCGGGCTGCGCCGCGCCGCGACGCAGTTGCGCGACAGTCTGCTCGAGAAGGGGCGGGCGTTTGACGACGTGCTCAAGAGCGGCCGCACCCACCTCCAGGATGCGATGCCGATCCGCCTGGGCCAGGAGTTTCACGCCTATGGCGGCACCATCGAGCGCAACATCCTGCGGCTCGATCAGGCGGCCGACTACCTGCGTGACCTGGGCATTGGCGGCAGTGCGGTGGGCACGGGTGTGAACGTCGAGCCGTCGTATCCCGGCCTCATGGTGCGCCATCTGCAGGAGCTCACCGGGCTGGCGTTGCGCGCCGGCACCGATCGGATTCAGCTCATGCAGAGCCTGGGAGATGTGGCGGCATTCAGCGGGCAGCTCCGCACGCTGGCCGTGGACCTGAGCAAGTGCGCGAGTGATCTCCGACTCATGGCGTCCGGCCCGCGTACCGGACTCGACGAGCTCGTGTTGCCGGCGGTCCAGCCGGGGTCATCCATCATGCCGGGGAAGGTGAACCCATCCATCGCCGAGATGGTGAACCAGGTCTGCTATCAGGTCATGGGAAACGACGTGTGTGTAGCCGTGGCGGCGGAGCACGGACAGCTCGAGCTCAACGTGATGATGCCCGTCATCGCGCACAACGTCATGCTCTCCGTGATGATCCTGACGAGCGCCATGACGCAGCTCGCGGATCGCTGCGTGCGAGGCATCGAAGCCAATCGCGAGCAGTGCGCCTACTGGCTCGAGCGCTCGGCGGCACTGGCGACCGCGCTCGCGCCGCGCATCGGCTACGCCCGCGCGGCCGAGCTGAGCAAGCAGTCCGTGAAGGAGAATACGCTCATCCGCGAACTGGTACACCGTGAGCACGTGCTGCCCGACCGTGAGATCGATGAGATTCTCGATCTGCGAAAGATGACGGAAATCGGAGTGCCGGGGGACAGCCGCCAGGCCCCGGCGAAGGGCGCCCACTGAAAATCACCGGAGCAGCGGCACGCCGGCACCAGCCACGCGGACAACCCTTGCCCGCTCCCGCGTGGCCGCCTATCGTCCACATATGCGCATCACCACGTGGGCCGAGTACGGGTTGATCTGCGCGCTGCATCTGGCCCATCGCGCGGACGAGGGCCCGGCCGCCGGGCGCGAGATCGCCGAGCGCGAACGATTGCCCGCAGAGTACGTGGAGCAGATTCTGCTGCGGCTCCGCCGGGCGGGCCTCATACATAGCACGCGCGGCGCCCGCGGCGGCTATGCGCTGGCACGCGCCGCAGGCGAAATATCGGTGCGCGACGTCATCCAGGCGTCCGAGCTCACCACCTTCGATCTCCATTGTGTGTCGCATCCGGTGGATGACGAACGCTGCGCCGCCTCTCACGCATGCAGCATTCGACCGGTGTGGCTGTTGCTCCAGCAGAAGATCGATGCAGTGCTCGAAAGCGTCTCGCTGGCGGATCTGATGTACGCCGAGCCGGAGGTTCGCGAGCGCGTCGGGCTTCCCGTGCTGCAGGACTGACGACCTTCTTCGCTCACTGATGCGCCGCGCGCTCTGGCATCACTGGCGGGCCTCGCGAGAGCTGGTGCGGCATGCCGCAAGCTACGTCGCGGGGCTCGGCGCGGAGCCAGACGCTGGCGATGTCGCGTGGCTGGCCGTGGCGGGAACGAACGGCGACCGGGACCACGCACGCTGGGAGCTCCGCTACGCGCGACGAGCGCTCGGATTGCTTTCCGCGCAGCGTGACGCACTGGACGATCGCACCGCGTCGGTTGTGGCGCATGCGCTGGGTGAAGCGCTCGCACGGGATCCGGCGGTCGCAGCCGGAAAGCTGCGTGTGGCTGAACGGCAGTTGAACGCGCGCCTCAGCGGCTATGCGGCTGCGCTCTCGAACAGGGAAGGCGCGGGCAGCGGCTGGCACCTGGGCCGCACGCTGCTCGAATTTGCCGGCCGCCGCGATGCGGTGGCCCCGGACGACGTGCTGCGTGCCGCGGACCTGTTGTCCCGCTACCTGGAGGAGGCGAATCAGGCGCTCCGCGAGCACTTCGGCCTGGCGTCACTCCCCGAGAACGTCGCGCCCTCGACGCTGGCGGTGCGGTCGCCGCACCTTCCCTGACGCAGCGAATGCGAACAGCATGGTCATCATGCCGTTCGCATTCCCGTGTGAAGTGCCGAAGGGGGGACTCGAACCCCCACGGGCTATCGCCCACTGCGCCCTGAACGCAGCGCGTCTACCAATTCCACCACTTCGGCGTCGCGGCCGTAACCTACCCGCAGGGGTGAACCAAGTCAACGCGAATTGGTTGCCCAATGCCAAGGCGAGGCCTAACTTGCGCGGTTGCCCATCATGTCCTCAATGCCCCGGTCCGACGCCGATCCCCAGACCACCATCGCACGGAACAAGCGTGCCCGCCACGACTACCACATTCTGGAAACGTGGGAGGCCGGGCTCGTGCTCACGGGCACCGAGATCAAGTCGCTGCGGAACGGCATGGCGAACATCACCGATGCCTACGCCATCGTGAGCGGGGGCGAAGTCATGCTCCTCAATGCGCACATCGCGCCCTATGACAAGGGAAACCAGTTCAATCATGATCCAACGCGCACGCGCAAGGTGCTTCTGCACCGGCGGGAGATCCGCCGGCTCATTGGCGCGGTCGAGCGCCAGGGACTTGCCCTCATTCCGCTCGATCTGCATTTCACGCGCGGGCGCGCCAAGGTGACTCTCGCGCTGGGGAAGGGGAAGAAGCTGCACGACAAGCGCGCCGATCTGCGGCAGCGCGAGGACGAGCGCGAGATGGCGCGCGCCGCGCGGGCGCGATGATCGCGGCACTGCTCGCGGTGACAGGCCTGATCGCGGGAGTGGTCGCTCCCGCCGCGGTGGACGCCGCCTGGCTGGCTGGCGTTGCTCCGCAGAGCGCTGTGGTCGACACAGCGCCGCAAGCCGGCGCGGATTCCCTTGCGCGCACGTTCCGCCGCGACGACCACAAGCGCATCGTCGTGGTCGATGCGGGTCACGGCGGACCCGACAACGGGATGACGGGACCGATCGGGACGCGCTGGAAGATGCACGAGAAGGATGTGACGCTCGCGGTGGCGAAGCAGTTGGCGAGGGAACTCCGCTCGCGCGGTCTCGGCGTCGTGATGACGCGGACGACCGATACCCTCATTGCGCTCTCCGATCGGGGCCGCATCGCGAATGATCACCACGGCGATCTGTTCATCTCGATCCACGTGAATGCCGCGAATCCCGCATGGACCCATCCGGGCGCCGCACGCGGCTTCGAGACCTATTTCCTGGCGGAGGCCAAGACGGAAGACGCGCGCCGGGTGGAGCGCATGGAAAACCAGTCGGTGCGCTTCGAGACGGGCGTCCAGGCAGCGAAGGATGATCCGCTCAACTTCATCATCAACGACATGGCGCAGAACGAGCATCTGCGCGAGTCCAGCGAACTGGCCTCGTTGATCCAGGCGCATCTCGGCGATGTCGAACCCGGCCCCAGTCGTGGCGTGAAACAGGCCGGATTCCTCGTGCTCGTGACGGCGTACATGCCTGCGGTGCTCGTGGAGATCGGATTCGGCACCAATGCCGATGAAGCGCGGTTCATCACGAACAAGGCCAACCAGCGCAAGCTGGCGGATGCCATTGCCGATGCGACGCAGGAGTACCTCGGCCGGTACGAGCGCCGATTGGGGAGCACACGGTGATGACGCGCGTGGCGCGACTGCTCGCGGTGCTGCCACTGGCCGGGTGCGCCTACTTCAATGGGATATACAATGCGCAGCGCGCCGAACATCGCGCGGACGCCATGCGGCGCAGCGGGCGCACGACGCTGGCCGATTCCCTCTATCAGGTCGCGGCCACCACGGCGGATTCCGTGCGCGTCCATCATCCCGCGGGCCACTGGGCCGCGCGAGCCGAGTTGATTGCCGGCTGGTCGCTGGCCATGTCAAACGACTGCGATCGCGCCGAGCCGCTGTTGCGCTCCGTGCTCATGCGCGCCGCGGCACGCGATACGGTGGATGCACGCGCGACGCTCGCGTTGGGTGTCTGCCTGATCCGTGCCCAGCGGTACGCGGAAGGGCGCGCACTCGTTGGTCCCCTGAGCGCGCTGGCGGATCGGCATATGGCGACCGATGCTTCGCTCTTTGCCGCGGTCGCCTCCACAGTGCTGCATGAGCCCGACTCGGCGCGTGCGTACATGCGGGGGACAAGCCGCAGCCGCGTCGAGTGGCTCCTCAGCCGGATCTATCTCGATCATGCGCAATGGGCGTCCGCGGAGTCGCTGCTGCAGCGACGTGCGGCGCATGGTGACTTCCGCGCCGACGTGCCGGAGTCGCTGCGCATGCTCTGGCAGGCGGGACACAGGCACGCGGTGGAACGGATCGTCGCCGCGTACGATTCGGCGAGCACCCCGGCAGGGCCGCTTGCTGCGCTGCACATGCTCACCGGCGAGATGGCGCTCCGGACATCCGATGATTCCATCGCGCTCGCGCATTTCGAGGCCGCTGGCCGGCTCACGCGCGACAGCACGGTGGCGCGGAATGCCCGGGCAGAAGTGACCGTGCTGTCACTCCGGGATCTCGTGTCGCTCGTGGATGTGCGCACCGCGATCGAACAGGGCGCCGATCAGATGCAGGGCAGCGTCCTCCACCAGCGGCTCGTGCACAATCTGTTGCTGCTGGAGCTGCTGCACGCCCGCAATGACGACGCGGGCGCCGGACTCTTTCTCGCGGCCGAGGTCGCGCGGGACAGTCTTCGCGCGTATGCGCTCGCGCGCACCTTCTTCCAGCAGGTCATGCGCGTCAGCCGTTCTCCCCTCGTGCCACGGGCGTTCAGCGCGGCGGAGGCGCTTCCGGGTGGTGCGATGCCGGTCGGCGCGACTTCGCATGCCGCTGACGCAGACCGGTCGATCGTGACGACGGCCGCGTTTGGTGACGTGGAATCCGGCGGTGCTGCCGGTGCGGTGCGCGAACCGGAGGCGCATGCCGATTCACTGCTCGACCGGACGTGGCGCGCGGTGCTCGCGCAGTACACCGACAGCCTCCATCGCGCGAGCGTGATGCCGGTGACCCAGGCACCCGATTCCGGAGCGCCGCCGCGGGATTCCCTCCGGCCGTGAGCACTCCGCTCGCCGTGACGGCCGCGGGGCTGCACTTCAACAATCCCATCCTGCTGGCGGCCGGCACCGCGGCATTCGGCCGCGAGCTTGCCGATGTGATCGCGCTCGAGGCGCTCGGTGGCCTGGTGACCAAGGCGGTGAGTCCGCTGCCGCGTCGCGGCGCCCCGGCACCCCGCGTCGCGGAATTCGCCGGCGGGATGATCAACGCGGTGGGGCTCGCCAATCCCGGGCTGGAGGTCGTGCGCAGCACGGAGTTGTCATGGCTGGCGCAGCACGTGCGGGCGGCTCGCGTGCTGGTGAACGTGGTGGGGGATGGTGTCGAGGATTTCGCGGCCGTGGTGGAAGGCATCACGGATGCGGTGGTGAGCGGCTTCGAGCTCAACGTAAGCTGTCCCAACGTGCACGCGGGCGGCATGGAGTTCGGCGCGGATCCCCGGGTACTGGCGACGCTGGTGCGCGGCGCCCGGGCCCGCACGCAACGTCCGCTCTTCGTGAAACTGAGTCCGATGCTTCCGGACATTGCCGCCGCGGCGCGTGTCGCCGTGGACGCAGGCGCCGACGGCATCACCGTGATCAACACCATCCCCGGGCTCGTCGTGGACATCGAGAAACGGACGCCAGCCGTCGGTTTCGGCACCGGCGGCGTGAGCGGGCCGGGGTTGCTGCCGGTTGGCGTGCTGGCCACGTGGAAGGTGCGACGTGCGGTGGACGTCCCGATCATCGGTGTAGGCGGTGTGGCATCCGCGCCTGACGCGCTGCAATACCTCATGGCGGGAGCATCGCTGGTGGGCATCGGCACGGCGGCGCTGCGCGATCCGCGGACGCCGGAGCGCGTGATCCGCGACCTCGCAGCGTGGTGCGCGCACGAGGGCGTGAGTGTCGCGGAGATCAGCGGCAGCCTGCGGTGGCCGGCATGAAGGCCCGGGTCATCGTCGCGCTGGACGTGCCCTCGGCGGCCGAGGCGCTATCGCTCGTCGCGCGTCTCGGCGCGGCGTGTGATTTCGTGAAGGTCGGCAGCGCGCTGTTCACCGCGGCCGGTCCGGAGATCGTGGATCGGCTTCAGGCCCGCGGCTGCGATGTGTTTCTCGATCTCAAGTTTCATGATATTCCAAATACCGTACGTGAGGCCGCACTGGCGGCCGCGCGCTGTGGCGTGCGCCTGCTGACCGTGCACGCCTCGGGGGGACAGGCCATGATCGCGGCGGCCGTGGAGGGTGTGGCGGCCGGACGCACCGGGACGGGATGCAGCGTGCTGGCTGTGACGGTACTCACGTCGCTCGATGCCGCGCAGCTCGCTACGGTCTGGGGTCGGGCGGTACCGGATCTGCGGGCCGAGGTGCTGCGTCTTTCCGGCATTGCGCGCGACGCCGGAGCACAGGGGGTGGTCTGCAGCGGCCATGAAGCTGCCGCCATTCGCGACCGCTATGGCGACGCGCTCACCCTGCTCGTTCCGGGGGTCCGGCTCACCGGTGGTGCGGTGCACGATCAGAAGCGGGTGGTGACTCCTGCTCAGGCCGTTGCGGCCGGGGCGCGCTATCTGGTAGTGGGCCGTGCCGTGACCCAGGCGCTGGACCCCGCGGCGGCACTGAGCCAGGTGCTTGCCGAGATCTGATACGGGCTCCGGTTTCGCTTGAGCCGCCTCCTTGCTTTACGCCGCTAAGTCGGTTAACCTATAAGACTTGGCTGGAAAAACTGGTATCACCGATTGGAGCGCCCGTGAAAGTCCGAAGCAGCGTGAAGCCGATCTGCGAGCACTGCAAAGTGGTCAAGCGCAATGGCGTGACTCGCATCATCTGCAAGCGCAATCCCAAGCACAAGCAGCGTCAGGGCTGACGAATGGCACGCATAGCTGGCGTCGATCTCCCTCGTGAGAAGAAGGTCGAGATCGGTCTGACGTACATCTTCGGGGTCGGCCGCGCCGTCGCCCGGAAAATCGTCGCGGAAACGGGACTCAGCCCGGAGCTGCGCGTCAAGGACCTCAGCGACGCGGATGTGAATCGTCTGCGCCAGATCATCGAGCGCGACTATCGCGTGGAAGGCGCGCTGCGCACCGAGGTCGCCATGAACATCAAGCGATTGATGGACATCGGCTCGTATCGCGGGATCCGCCATCGTCGCGGGCTGCCGGTTCGCGGGCAGCGGACGCACACGAATGCGCGCACCAAGAAGGGTCCGCGGCGGGCGATCGCGGGCAAGAAGAAAGTCACGAAGTAAACTCGACACCTCGTCATGGCCACTGCAAAAACCGGATCTGGAAAGAAGTCCAAGCGCGTCGTTGAATCCGAGGGCATTGCCCACGTGAACGCGACGTTCAACAATACGCTGGTCACGATCACCGACCTGCACGGCAATGCCGTCGCCTGGGCGTCGTCCGGCAAGGCCGGCTTCAAGGGCTCGAAGAAGTCCACGCCATTTGCCGCCACGGTTGCCGCGGAGGCGTGCGCCCGGGAAGCTCTCGGGCTTGGCGTGAAGCGTGTGCACGTGCGCGTCCAGGGACCGGGCAGCGGTCGCGAATCCGCCATACAGGCGCTGGCCGCCGCGGGACTGCAGATCCGCTCGATCAAGGACGTGACGCCCATTCCGCACAACGGCTGTCGCCCTCCCAAGCGGCGGAGGGTCTGACGCATGCGCTACACAGGACCCAGTTGCCGTCAGTGCCGCCGGGAAGGCACCAAGCTCTTCCTCAAGGGCACGAAATGCTTTACGGAAAAGTGCCCGGTGGAGCGCCGCCCGTACGCGCCAGGCCAACACGGCCAGTCCACGGCTCGGCGCCGCAAGGCTTCGGAGTATGCCAAGCAGCTCCGTGAGAAGCAGAAGGTGAAGCGGATCTATGGCGTGAGCGAGCGCCAGTTCCGCAATACCTTCGAGCGCGTGGCCAAGCTGCCGGGCGTTACCGGACACAACCTCCTGGTCGCGCTCGAGAGCCGGCTGGACAACATCATCTACCGCATGGGATTTGCCGCGAGCCGCAAGGCAGCCCGGCAGTTCATCCGGCACCGCCACGTCGAGGTGAACGGGAAGCAGGTGGATGTGCCGAGCTATCTGGTGCGTCCCGGCGAGGAAGTGCGCGTTCGCCAGGCCTCGCGCGAGAACGTCGGCGTCCTCGCCGCGCTCGAGCAGTCCGCACGCGGCGGAGCGCTCTCGTGGATCGCCGTGGACAAGGACACGTTCAGCGGCCGCATGCTCGAGCGCCCGGGCCGCGCGGACATTCCCATTGCGGCGCAGGAGCAGCTCATCGTCGAGCTGTATTCGAAGTAGGCCAGGAAATAGGCGGCGGGCAGTCGGGAATGGATCGGCGGATCAGCGCGGATCCCATGTCTCACGCTCCGTTGCTCATTTCCTGAGGTCAGGGCCCTGACCCTATTACGGGCTCACCGCGCGTCAGGGGCGGGGTGAGGCGTCGCCGGGGACTCCCCCGGTTGGACCTATTGAGGACACAGGACACATGGCAACGACTATTGATCTTACCGGGCTGGTACGCCCCGAGCTGGTCGAGGCGACCAAGCGCGAGGACAATCCCAACCTCGCGGAATTCCGGATGCAGGCGCTGGAGCGCGGCTTCGGACACACGCTGGGCAACGCAATGCGCCGCCTCCTGCTTTCGTCGCTCCGCGGTTCCGCGGTCTGGGCGTTTCGCTGCGACGGTGTGCAGCACGAGCACCAGACGGTGCCCGGTGTTGTCGAGGATGTGCATCAGATCATCGGGAACCTCAAGACACTCACCTTGAGCCTCGCCGACGACACGCCGGAAGCGGTACTCCGCATCCGGAAGAAGTCCGCCGGCCCGGTGACTGCCGCCGACATCGAGCCGATCGCATCGGCGCAGATCATCGACCCGTCGCATCACCTCTTCACGCTCCAGGATGATCGCGAGATCACCATGGATCTCTACGTGAACAAGGGACGCGGCTACGTCGAGGGTGATCAGCACGTGGCGGAAAAGGGGCTGCCGGTCGATCTCATCAAGATCGATTCGATCTACAACCCCGTGCGACGCGCCAACTTCTCGGTAGCGGAGACGCGTGTGGGTCAGCGCACGGACTACGATCGTCTCACGCTGACCGTGGAGACGAACGGCACCATCAGTCCGGAAGAAGCGGTGAGTTACGCTGCCGCGCTCGCGCAGACCCACTTCCAGTTTTTCGCGAACTTCGGGTCGCACGCGCAGGGCATGGTCGCCGCCGGTCCGAATCATTCGCCGGACGGCCAGCGGCTGCACGAGTTGTTGCAGACGTCGATCGACAATCTCGAGCTCTCCGTTCGCTCGGTGAACTCGCTCAAGAACTCCGATATCCGCACGCTCGGCGACCTCGTGCGGCAGACGGAACAGCAGATGCTGCAGGTCAAGAATTTCGGGAAGAAGTCGCTGCAGGAAATCGCGGTGCTGCTGGAAGGCAAGGGACTCAATTTCGGAATGCGCTACGAGGAAGGACCGGACGGTGTACGCGTGCTCGACTGGGGCACTCCGCCGAGCCGGGCCGCCGCCGCAGCGCCCGACGACGAGGAATAACGATCATGCGTCACCGGAAGGCGGGACGGCAACTGCGCCGCAGCAGCGAGCAGAAGCTGGCCCTGATGCGGGGGCTCGCATCCTCGCTCATCGAACACGGCGCCATCGAGACTACGGAAGCCAAGGCGAAGGAGCTCCGGCCGTTCGTCGAGAAGCTCATTACCAAGGCCCGGTCCGGTACGCTGCACGACCGGCGGCTCGCGGCACGCCACGTCCAGAAGCGGGAAACCGCCGACAAGCTGTTCCAGAAACTCGGACCGCAGTTCGCCACGCGGCCGGGCGGATACACGCGCATTCTCAAGACCGGACACCGCAAGGGTGACGGCGCGGAGATGGCGCGCATCGAGCTGATCGAGAGCTGACCATGCACAATCGAAGCTGCTACGTGTGCGGGAAGGGTATCGCCTTCGGAAACAACGTCTCGCACGCCAACAATCGTACGCGCCGCGTCTGGAAGCCCAACCTCCAGGTGGCCCGCATTCTCATCGATGGCAAGGTGACGCGGGTGAAGGTGTGTACGCGCTGTCTGAATGCCGGCAAGATCCAGCGCGCGCCGCGGGGCTCGGCCGTCGCGTGAGGCATGTCCGAGCATTCGTCTTGCCCGGGGGGAGCTCGCTGTCAGCTCCCCTTTCTTTTGTCCGTGAGACTCGCCGGGTCCGGTGGCGCCGCGCGCGCGGCCGGCCCTTCCGGGCGATCTCGCCTCGTGATCTCACCCTGAACGGTCCAGCGCAATGCCGACTGCTCTGATCACCGGGATTACCGGCCAGGATGGCTCCTATCTCGCCGAGCTCCTCCTCCAGAAGGGCTACCGCGTGTTCGGCGTGGTCCGGCGCAGTTCGACCACCCCGTACGAGCGCATCGCGCACCTCGTCGACCAGGTCGAGCTGCTCTCGGCCGACCTGCTCGACCAGCATTCACTGGTGGAAGCGGTGGCGGCGTGCGAGCCCGATGAGATCTACAACCTTGCTGCCCAGAGCTTCGTGCAGACGTCGTGGACGCAGCCCGTGCTCACGGGAGAATTTACCGGGCTTGGCGTGACCCGCGCGCTCGAAGCCGTGCGCCGCGCCGCACCGCGCGCCCGCTTCTATCAGGCCAGCTCGAGCGAAATGTTCGGCAAGGTCGCCGAGTCACCACAGAGCGAGGCCACGGACTTCTATCCGCGCAGTCCGTACGGCGTGGCCAAGGTGTACGGCCACTGGATCACCGTGAACTATCGCGAAAGCTACGGGCTCTACGCGGTGTCGGGCATCCTGTTCAACCACGAGAGCCCGCGGCGCGGGCTGGAGTTTGTCACGCGCAAGGTGACCGACGGCGTCGCGCGCATCAAGGCCGGCGTCTCGCGTGAGCTGCGCCTCGGCAACCTCGATGCGCGACGCGACTGGGGCTTCGCGGGCGACTACGTGGACGCGATGTGGCGCATGCTCCAGCAGGATGCGCCGGACGATTACGTCGTCGGAACCGGGCAGACGTGGTCCGTTCGCCAGCTCTGCGATGTGGCCTTCGGATATGCCGGACTGGACTATCGCGAGTTCGTGAAGAGCGACCCGCGCTTCGTGCGGCCCGCCGAGGTCGATCTGCTCGTGGCCGACAGCAGCAAGGCGCACGCGCGCCTGGGGTGGCAGCCACGCGTATCATTCCAGCAACTGATCGCGATGATGGTGGACGCCGACCTGGCGCGGTACCGCGCCCGGTCGTAGGGCCCGTGCGCGCGCTGGTCACCGGTGCGGCCGGCTTCGTCGGCCAGTGGCTCTGCCAGGAGCTGCTGCGACGCGGCTGGGACGTGACGGGAACGCGCCTGAGCGACGCCGTGCCGCCCGGCGCGCTGGCTCGGGAGGAGCGGGGCGCGGTACACTGGATTCGCTGCGACGTCACGCGCGATGCGGACCTTGCCACCGCGCTGGACCGTGGCCGGCCGGACGCGATCTTTCACCTCGCGGGCGTGTCTTTCGTTCCGACGGTGAGCGAGGCACCGGCGGCGGCACTCGACGTGAATGTCGTCGCGACGGCGCGCCTGCTCTCGGGCGTGACCCGTCGCCGCGCGGCGGGAACGCTCGACCCCACGGTCCTGGTGATCGGGAGCGGCGAACAGTATGGCCGCCACCCGGCACAGGCGCAGCCCCTTGATGAACAGACGGAACTGCGGCCGCTCAACGCGTACGCCGCATCCAAGGCCGCGCAGGAACTCGTCGCGCTGGCCGCGCAGCGCCACGACGGCGTGCGCGTCGTGGCGACTCGCTCCTTCAACCACAGCGGGCCGGGGCAGGACCCGCGCTTCCTCCTGCCGGCACTCGTGCAGCGTGCCCTGATGCTCCGCGCGACGGGCGCCGGTGCGGCACCCATCGGCAATACCAGCGCCATTCGCGACTTCCTTCACGTCGCCGATGTGGTGCGGGCCTACGTGCTCCTGGTGGAGCGCGGCACGCCTGGCGAAGTGTACAACGTTGCCAGCGGGACCGGGATCGACGTGGCGACGCTCGCATCGCGCGTCCTTGCTCTTGCCGGTGTGGATGCGAAATTGCAAGTCGATGCTTCACTCGTACGTCCGGTAGAGGTTCCCATGCTGGTCGGCGCCGCCACCAAACTGCGTGCGGCGACCGGATGGACCCCCGAACGGTCACTGGATTCCATCATTCTCGATCTGCTCCGTGCCACGACGCGCTGATCTGCACCGCATTCTGCTCATTGGCTCCGGTCCCATTGTCATAGGGCAGGGCGCCGAATTCGACTACTCCGGCACGCAGGCGGCGAAAGCGCTCCGCGAGGAGGGCTACGAGGTGATTCTCGTGAACTCCAATCCGGCCACGATCATGACCGATCCGGAGTTCGCCGACCGGACCTACATCGAGCCGGTCACGCCGGACACGGTCGCGCAGGTCATCGAGCGGGAGCGGCCGGACGCGCTCCTGCCCACGATGGGCGGACAGACGGCGTTGAACGTCGCGATGGCGCTCGCGGACCGCGGCGTGCTCGCGCAGTATGGCGTGGAGCTCATCGGTGCCGATGCGCGCGCCATTCGCATGGCGGAAGATCGCGAGCAATTCGCCGATGCCATGCGCCGCATCGGACTGCCCGTCGCGCGCGGCGGGATCGCCCGGTCGTTCGATGACGCGCTCGCGCTCATTCCGGTCGTGGATTTCCCCGCCATCATCCGGCCGTCGTTCACGCTGGGCGGGAGCGGCGGCGGCGTGGCGTACAATCGCACCGAGTACGAAGAGATCGTGCGGCGCGGCCTCGAGATGTCGCCGATGGGGCAGGTGCTCATCGAGCAGAGCGTCCTCGGCTGGAAGGAGTTCGAACTCGAGGTCATGCGCGATGGGGCGGACAACGTCGTGATCGTCTGTTCCATCGAGAATCTCGATCCCATGGGAGTTCACACGGGCGACAGCATCACCGTGGCGCCCGCCATGACGCTCACGGACCGCGAGTACCAGGCGATGCGCGACGCGGCCGTGGCGGTGATCCGGGAAATCGGCGTGGAGGCCGGCGGATGCAACATCCAGTTCGCCGTGAACCCGGAGAACGGCGACATGCTGGTCATCGAGATGAATCCCCGGGTGTCGCGCTCCTCGGCGCTGGCGTCCAAGGCAACCGGCTTTCCCATCGCGCGAATCGGCACCAAGCTGGCAGTCGGCTACCGGCTTGACGAAATCGCGAACGACATCACGAAGACGACGCCGGCATCCTTCGAACCGGTACTGGATTACGTCGTGGTCAAGTGTCCGCGGTTCGCGTTCGAGAAGTTTCCGTCCGCTGATCCGCGGCTGACGACGCAGATGAAATCGGTTGGCGAGTCGATGGCGATCGGGCGCACGTTCAAGGAGGCCCTGCAGAAGGGACTGCGCGCGCTCGAGACCGGACGGACGGGCTGGGTGACCGGATCGCGTCCGCAGGATGACGGATTACCCGATGATTCGATCGAGTCGTTGCGCGGCGCGCTCCGCCAGCCGACACCCGAGCGCATTTTCCAGATCAAGCGCGCGCTGCAGTACGGACTGAGCGTCAGCGAGCTCCATGAGCTGACGCATGTGGACCCGTGGTTTCTGGCGCAGATGCGCGAGATGGTTGCGGCTGAACAGCGCTACGCCGCACTGCCCGGAATCCATGCCGGGGATATTCGCGCCATGAAGCGGCAAGGCTTCTCCGACGCGCAGCTCGCCGCGGCGCGTGGGGAAACCGAGGATGCGGCGCGCGCGCGCCGCTGGACGCTCGGCATCCGCCCGGCGTACAAGATGGTGGACACATGCGCGGGTGAGTTCCCGTCCAGCACCCCGTATCTGTACGGCAGCTATGACGAGGAGAGCGAAGCACCGCGGTCCGGACGGCCCTCCATCATGATCCTGGGCAGCGGTCCGAACCGGATCGGGCAGGGAGTGGAGTTCGACTATTGCTGCGTGCGTGCGGCGCTGGCGCTGCGCGAGCGGGGTTATGAGACCATCATGGTCAACTCGAATCCCGAGACGGTATCCACCGACTTCGACATTTCCGACAAGCTGTACTTCGAGCCGCTCACGCTCGAAGACGTGCTGGAGATCGTCGAGCGGGAACGACCGCTGGGTGTGATCGTGCAGCTCGGTGGGCAGACGCCACTCAAGCTGACCCGTGCGCTGGAGCGCGCCGGAGTGCACATTCTCGGAACGCCGCCCGACGCGATCGACATCGCGGAAGACCGGCGCCGATTCGAGCAGATTGCGCGCGAAGTCGGCGTCCGGCAGCCACCGTCCGGGACGGCGACGAGCATCGAGGAGGCTGTATGCATCGCCGCCGACGTCGGCTATCCGGTGCTGGTGCGGCCCAGCTACGTGCTGGGCGGCCGCGCCATGCGGATCGTCTACGATGAAGCGTCCCTGCGCGATTATTTCGAGCACGCGATTCGCGTGTCGGATGATCGGCCCGTGCTCATCGACCGCTTTCTCGAGGATGCCTACGAAGCGGACGTGGATGCCATCGCGGATGGCGAGCGTGTCGTGATTGGTGGCGTGATGCAGCACATCGAGGACGCCGGCATCCACTCGGGCGATTCGGCGTGTGTGCTGCCGCCGTACATCATCGGCGAGTCCGACCTGATGACCATGCGTGAGCATACGATGGCGCTGGCGAGCGCGCTCGGCGTGGTAGGACTCATCAACGTGCAATTCGCCGTGAAGGACCGGGTGGTGTACGTGCTCGAAGTCAATCCGCGGGCCAGCCGGACCATTCCGTTCGTGTCCAAGGCCATTGGCGTACCGCTTGCGTCGATCGCGGCGCGTGTCATGGCGGGCGAGAGCCTCGCGGCGATCGGCTTGGCCGAGGAGATCACGCCGCCATACGTGTCCGTGAAAGAGGCCGTCTTCCCCTTCAACAAGTTCCGCGAGGCCGATCCGGTCCTGGGTCCGGAGATGCGCTCGACGGGCGAAGTCATGGGCATCTCGGATTCCTTCGGCAGCGCGTTCGCCAAGGCGCAGCTCGCCGCCGATAATGGACTGCCTCTCTCCGGCAGCGTCCTCATCACCGTGAACGATTCCGACAAGGCCACCGTGCTGCCGATCGCGCGCCGGTTCCACGAGATGGGATTCCGGATCCTGGCGACCTCGGGCACGGCCCGCTTCCTTCGCGGACGGGGCATCCCGGCCGAGCGGGTCTTCAAGGTGCATGAAGGCCGGCCGCATGGCGTGGATCTCATCGTGAACGGCCAGGTGCAACTGCTCATCAACACGCCCCTGGGCAAGCATTCCCAGCGCGACGATTATACCATGCGCCAGGCGGCCGTCGCGCATCGAATTCCGTATACGACGACCCTTTCGGCGGCGAATGCCGCGTGCGATGCCATCCTCGCGCTGCGGTTCCGTCCGCCGAGCGTACGCGCGCTGCAGGAATGGCACGAGCTGGCACGCGCGACCGTCGCGATCTGACCATGCTTCGACAGCCTGTGCGGACCAACTTCTTTCACGACTGATTGTCATGCCTGTTCCTCTTCTCGATCTTCGCGCGCAGCACGCCTGTATCCGGGACGTCGTCGTGCGCGCCCTCATGCAGGTCGTCGACGACCAGCGTTTCATTCTGGGTGAGCCGGTGGAGCAGTTGGAGCAGGCTGTCGCCGCGCTCTCGTGCACGCGATGCGCCATTGGCTGCGCAAGCGGCACGGATGCCTTGCTGCTGGCGCTGCGCGCGCTCGACATCGGGCGGGGCGACGAGGTGGTGACCACGCCGTTCACCTTCTTTGCCACCGCGGGCACGATTCACAATGTGGGCGCGACACCCGTATTCGTGGACATCGATCCCGGGACGTTCAATATTTCCCCCGTTCACGCGCGTGCGGCAACCACCTCGCGGACGAAGGCGCTGATCGCGGTGGATCTGTTCGGCCAGATGGCGCCGCTCGAGAAGCTTTCCGCGGCTCTTCCGGGAATACCCCTCATCGAGGACGCGGCGCAGGCCATTGGCGCGCGCCGCCGGATCGGAGGGCGCTGGGTGATGGCGGGGGAGTCGGCCACCGTCGGCACGTTCAGCTTCTTCCCGTCGAAGAATCTGGGCGGGTACGGCGACGGCGGCATGATGGTCACGCAGGACGAGCGGCTGGCGACGCGCCTGCGCCGGCTGCGCGTGCACGGCGGCGCGGTGCAGTACATTCACGAGGAGGTCGGATACAACAGCCGCCTCGACGCGCTGCAGGCGGCCGTCCTGCTGGCCAAGCTGCCGTACCTGGAACAGTGGAGCGCGGCCCGTCGCGCCCATGCACGGTACTACGACGACGCGCTCGCGGATGTGGCGGGCCTGCGCACGCCGATCATCGATGCGGACAATGAGTCGATCTTCAACCAGTACACGATCCGGGCCGAGCGACGGGACGCGCTGCAGGCGCATCTCCGGAACAAGGGCGTCGGCAACGCCATCTACTACCCGCTCCCCTTGCACCTCCAGCCCTGTTTCTCCTACCTCGGCTACACGGAAGGAAGCTGCCCCGAAGCCGAGAGCGCGGCGCGCGAAGCCCTTTCCCTGCCGATCTATCCTGAGCTGACGCAGGCGCAGCAGGACGAGACGATCAGCGCCGTCCGGGAGTTCTACGGGAGATGAATCCTGAACTGGTGGTGGCCCACACGGATGAAATCTCCCCGATGGCCGCGACGGATGATGCCGAGCGCCGGATTCTCGCGCTGACATTCCGTCATCGGCGGCTGCTGGTCATCAGCGTGCACCTGGTGCTTGTCGTGGCGAGCTACGCGCTCGCCTATGTGCTGCGCTTCGATGGGGACATCCCGGCTGCCTACCTGCGGACGTTCTGGGTCACGCTCATTCCGCTGGTCATTTTCCGGCTACTCGCCTTCGCCGTCTTCCGGCTCTATACGGGCTGGTGGCGCTACGTCGGGATGAGCGACATGTTCGCGCTGCTCAAGGCGGTCGGCATCAGCAGCGTGCTGTTCACGGCGTCGCTGGTGTTCACGCGACATGCGTACGTGTTTCCGCGGTCGGTAATCATCATTGACGCATTGCTCACGGTGATGTTCATCGGCGGCGTACGCTTCGCGCTGCGCGCGCTCCGGGAAAATCGCCGCTCCACGGCCGGGGGACCGCGGCCGCGCCGGGTACTGATCATTGGCGCCGGCGACGCCGGCGAATTGCTGCTGCGCGAGATGCAGAACAATCCGCGTCTGGGCTACCAGCCCGTCGGCTTCGTGGACGACGATGCCAACAAGACCGGCTTTCACATCCACGGCGTACCAGTGCTCGGCACGACGCCGCATCTGGCGCAGGTGCTCGCCCGGAATCCCGCCGACGAGATCATCATCGCCATCCCATCGGCGCCGCGGGATGCAATTCAGGCCATCGTCAACCGGTGCCTGGCGACCAGGCTCCCATTCAAGATTCTGCCGGCCATTGCCGCGCTCAGCGGCCGGGTGCAGATCAGCGAAGTGCGCGCGGTCCAGGTGGAGGACCTGCTCGGCCGCGATCCGGTGGATCTGGATGCGTCGCTCATTCGCTCGGACATCCTGGGCCGGCGCGTCCTCATCACCGGTGCGGGCGGGTCCATTGGCGCGGAGCTGGCGCGCCAGATCGCGGACTACGGTCCGGGTACCATGGTGCTGCTGGAGCGCAGCGAGAACGCGTTGTTCCTCATCGAGCAGGAGCTGCGCCGCCGGCACCCGGCACTCGAACTGCGCCCGCTCATCTGTGACATCCGCGAGCAGCAGGACGTGGAGCGCGCCTTTCATGAATATCAGCCGGAGCTCGTGTATCACGCTGCGGCGTTCAAGCATGTACCCATGATGGAAGCGCACCTGGCGCATGCGGTGCACAATAACGTCTTCGGCACACGCAACGTCGCGCAGCTCGCGGCGGAGTTCGGGGCGAAATTCGTGCTCATTTCCACGGACAAGGCGGTGAGCCCGAGCAACATCATGGGCGCGACCAAGCGGCTGGCGGAACTGATCGTGCTCTCGATGAACGCCGGCCGGGCGCGTCATTTCGTGGCGGTGCGCTTCGGCAACGTGCTGGGCAGCAATGGGTCGGTCGTGCCGCTCTTCACCGAACAGATTGCCGCGGGCGGGCCCGTCACGGTGACCCACCCCGAGGCGAGCCGGTATTTCATGACCATTCCGGAGGCCGTGCAGCTCGTGCTGCAGTCCTCCGTGCTGGAAGAGGCGCACGACAAGATCGTCATGCTGGAGATGGGACAGCCGGTGCGTATCGTGGATCTCGCGCGCAATCTCATCCGGCTTTCGGGACTCGAGCCCGATGTGGACATTCCGATCGTGTTCACGGGATTGCGACCGGGGGAGAAGCTCCACGAGCAGCTCATCTCCGCCAGTGAGGAGACCATCCCGACGCGTTACGAGAAGATCCGGATCGTGCGCACCGCGTCGCCGGGGTCCCTGGATCGCGCGCTTGACCAGCTCTGGGATGCGCTGTGCGCCCGTGATGAGCGCGTGATTCTGCGGAAGCTGCAGGAGCTCGTGCCGGAGTTTTCTCCACAGGCCGCGCTGATTGCCAGCCTGCGCGATCGTGTCGGCACTACTGACGGGCGCTCCAAAAGCCGGTTCGTCAGCTAATGCCCGGCCGGCGCCTGACGGGAGTGATTGCTGTGCTCCTCGCCTGCCTGGCGAGGCCGGCGGCCGCGCAGCATCCGCTCGCCGGCCTCCCGCTCGATGATCCGGCGTACGTCCAGCTCGACGGCCTGATCCAGCTTGGCTGTGGCGCTGCACGCGTCTCTGCGTTCCGTCCCTTCATGGTCAAGGACATCCAGGCGGCGCTGCACGCGGCCGCGACGGAACCGGCATGTGCCGGGCGAATCCTGAACCAGCTCACCGCGCGGTTCCTGCTGCACCAGCCCGTCGCTGACTCTGCGGCAAGCCGGCTGCGGCTGGGCACCGCCGTCACGCTGCGGGCGACTGGCCTCACCGGTGGCACCATTTATCCACTCTGGCAGAATGTGCGTTCCACGTCGCAGGGCGACCCCCCGCTCGTTGGCATTGGACGCGTACGCGTGAGCTGGAATGGTGGGCCCGACGTGCTGCTCGTTTCGGAAGCGTACGGAGAGACGCAATACCGGAACGATCCAACCGTTCGCGCCAATCCGTTCCGCAGCACGTCGGGCATCATTGACTTCAGCGATGCTTACGCGTCGGGCCGGCTCGGACGCGTCGTCCTGTCCATCGGACGGGCGCGCGAGGCGTGGCTCGGCGATGGCAGCGAATCACTGGTGCTCTCGGCGAACGGGCCCGCGCTGGATCGCATCACGCTGACGGCGCAGTGGACGCACTTCGAATTCAAGGCGCTCCTCGCGTCCATCAACGACGTGGTGCTCACCACCGCCACCGACAGTCTGGCGGACAGCGGCGTCACGCAGCGCTGGCATCGCATGCTCATCGGCCACGCACTCACCTGGCGGCCCGGCCGGCAGCTCGAGTTCACCGTCGGCGAGACCGGGGTGATTCCACGGCAAGGTGGGGGCGTCAATCTCCAGTACGCGAATCCGCTCATGATCTACCAGGTCGTCCAGAATGATCGCGGCCGTCCGACGGAAACCGCGGGCAACGCGAATCTCTCCGCGTTCGGGTCGGTTCGCGCCAACGTGGGCCGCGCCTCGCTCCAGGGCGATCTCCTGATTGATGACATCCAGATCGATGCCCGCGACAGGAAGGTTTTTCCCGATCTCCTGGGCTGGAACGTACGAGCCAGCTACGCACTGCCGCTGATCGTGCCCACCAGCATCGGCTTCCAGTATCGCCGCGTGGGGGCCTACACGTACTTCGGACGGAGCTATACCGACACCTGGCAGCAGTATGATCAGCCGATCGGATCCGAGCTGGGCCCGGATGCGGACATGGCGCGCGTCTTCGCGCAGTTCTGGACGCTGCCGAAGCTGGCGCTCAGTGGGGGCATCTCACGCTGGAGGCATGGAGCACTGCGCATTGCGCAGCGGCCACCGCCGGATCGCATGGGGCATGCGGGAGACCCGTTTCCCGACACGACCGCTGACCAGCCCGCCGTACAGGGTGCGTGGTTGTTCGACGCGTCGGCGCAATGGCTGGACGGGACGATACCCGTCACGGCCAGCGTCGAGCTTGGGCGAATCGACAACGTGAACAACCAGCATGCCGCAGCCGCTACCTATGGACAGTTCCGGCTCACCGGCACGTGGCGATTCCGCTACCCGTGATCGCGCGGCACGTTGCTCCCATCTGGCGGCAGCAATAGCTTTCAAGATTTCCATCCTGACGCAATCGTCACTTCCTGTTCCGCTGGAATCGCGTGCATATCACAGTCATTGGTACGGGGTATGTCGGCCTGGTGGTCGGAGCCTGTCTGGCGGAGACAGGGAGCGATGTCATCTGCGCGGACGTTGACGCGGCGAAGATCGAGGGGCTCAGGCGCAACGTCCTGCCAATCTATGAGCCGGGCCTCGACAGTCTGGTGGCGCGCAATCAGGAGCAGCATCGACTCTGTTTCACGACGGACATCCCCAGCGCCATCGCCGCCGCGCAGGTGGTCTTCATTGCCGTGGGAACGCCGCCGGACGAGGACGGCTCCGCCGATTTGCGGCACGTCCTGAGCGTGGCGGAGACCATTGGCGAACACATGCGGCAGGAGATGGTGGTCGTGACGAAATCCACGGTTCCGGTTGGAACCGCGCAGAAGGTCGCCGCCGCCGTGGGCCGCAAGGCACAGTACCCGTTTCACCTCTGCAGCAATCCCGAGTTCCTGAAGGAGGGGAACGCGGTGGATGATTTTCTGCGCCCCGATCGAGTCGTGCTGGGCGTCGATACCGATCACGCGCGCTCCGTGATGGCCGAGCTCTACGCCCCGTTTGTCCGCACCGGCAAGCCGATCATCTTCATGGATATCCCATCCGCCGAGATGACGAAGTACGCGGCGAACGCCATGCTCGCGACGCGGATTTCGTTCATGAACGAGGTGGCGAATCTGTGCGAGCGGGTGGGCGCGAATGTGGATCACGTCCGCAAGGGCATCGGCTCGGATCAGCGCATTGGCGCGTCCTTTCTCTTTCCCGGGCCGGGCTACGGAGGCTCCTGCTTCCCGAAGGATGTCAAGGCGCTGCTGCGTACGGCTGACGAATGGGGGGCGACGCTGTCGGTACTCACTGCCGTGGAATCAGCCAATGCACATCAGAAGCGCCGGCTGTGCGAGAAGCTGGGCGATGCGCTCGATGGCGAGCTTCACGGGGCCCGCGTCGCGCTCTGGGGCCTCGCCTTCAAGCCGCAGACGGACGACATGCGTGAGTCGCCTGCGCTGACGCTGATCGACGACCTGCTCGCGCGGGGGGCTGCGGTCGTGGCGCACGATCCGGTGGCCATGGACGAGGCACACCGGCGTCTGGGTGAGCGAATCGAGTATGCGGAGACCAATTACGCGGCCGTGAAAGGTGCCGACGCGCTCGTGATCGTCACGGACTGGAACGAGTACCGTCACCCCGATTTTGCGCGTATCAGGAAGTTGCTCCGTCGCCCGGTAATCATTGATGGCCGCAATCTCTACGACCCCGCGAAGATGGCGGAACTCGGCTTTCGCTACGATTCGATCGGGCGGGCCCGTACGTGAGAGTGCTCATCACCGGCGCCGCCGGGTTTCTTGGCTCGCACCTCTGCGATCGCTTTCTGGCGGACGGGCACCGGGTCGTGGGCCTCGACAACTTCATCACCGGACATCCCGATAACATCGCGCATCTCATGGGGCAGGAGCGGTTCGAGTTTCTGCGCCACAACATCTCGACGTACACGTATGTCGCGGGGCCGCTCGACGGCGTGTTGCACTTCGCGTCGCCCGCCAGTCCGATCGACTATCTCGAGCACCCGATTCCCACGCTCAAGGTCGGCGCGCTCGGCACGCACAATGCGCTGGGCCTCGCCAAGGCGAAATCGGCGCGATTCTTTCTCGCGTCCACGTCCGAGGTGTATGGCGATCCGCTGGTGCACCCGCAGCCGGAAAGCTATTGGGGGAATGTGAACCCGGTGGGTCCGCGTGGTGTCTATGATGAGGCCAAGCGATTCGCCGAAGCGCTGACCATGGCGTATCACCGGTATCACGGCCTCGACACGCGCATTGTGCGCATCTTCAACACGTATGGACCGCGGATGCGACCACGTGATGGACGCGTAGTCTCGAACTTCATCGTCCAGGCGCTGAACGGCGAGCCCATCACGATCTACGGAGACGGCTCGCAGACGCGCAGCTTCTGTTATGTCACGGATGAAGTCGAAGGGATCTACCGATTGTTCATGTCCCCGGTCACGGGTCCCACGAACATCGGCAATCCCGAGGAGAACACCGTGCGACACCTCGCGGAGCTGGTGCTGGAGCTCACCGGCTGTGCGGTGCCGATCGTGCATCATTCGCTGCCGGAAGACGATCCCAAGGTACGCCGGCCGGACATCACTCGCGCGCGCACCGCGCTGGGGTGGGAACCGGCCGTTTCCCTTCGGGAGGGACTCACGGCCACCATTTCGTACTTCCAGGGGCTGGGCGGCGCGCGCTTGAGCCGTCGCGCATGACATCGATTCCGCCTGTGCTCACGCACCCGGCAGACGGGGCATGCGCCTCCTCGAGCGACCGCGAACGCCCGCGTCCCTTTCGGGTATCACACGCCACATGAAGGGTTCACTGCACCGCAATCTGCCGGCGCTGGCATTGCTCACGCTGCTGGCCGCCTGTCACCGTCAGGCGTTCGTTCCGGCGAAATTTCCCTCCAACGATCTCCTGTTTTCCGCATCGTTGAAGCAGTTGCAGGCGCGTCACTGGGATAATGCCGTGAACGGGTTCGAGCGGCTCACGACCAACCTTCCCGCGCGCGATCCGCTCCTGCCGGAGTCGTTCTACTATCTGGGCAAGGCCTATCAGGGCCGGCACGAATACATTCTCGCGGCGCAGGCGTTCTCGCGGGTGCCCGAGAGCTTTCCGGAGGACACGCTGGCAGCGCCGGCCACATTCGAAACCGGGATGTCGTACTCCAAGCTGTGGAAGAAGCCAACGCTGGATTCGGAATACGGCCAGACCGCGCTCAGCACGCTCAGCAGCTTCCTCGTGGCCTATCCGGATTCACCGCTGCACGCCAGGGCGCAGGCGGAGATTGACCGTCTGACGGAATGGCTGGCGACCAAGAATTATGAGGACGGCATGTTCTATCTGCGCCGCAAGGCGTACGATCCGTCCATCATCTATTTCAAGGATGTCGTGCGACTCTATCCCACGACGAAACACGCCGAAATGGCGCTGCTGCGGCTCGTGGAAGCGTACGGCAAGATCAAGTACACGGAAGAGCTGGCGGAGACGTGCGCCACGTTGCGCGAGAAGTACGCGGGCGACAAGCAGGTAACGGATGCGTGCGGTCCCGCGCCGGCAACGGCCGCGGCGCCGAAGCCCTGACGGGAGTGCGGCTGGGCATCTTCGGCGGGACGTTCGATCCGCCCCACATCGGGCACCTGCTGGCGGCGAGCGACGCCTTCGAGGTCCTGGACCTGGACCGGCTGCTGTTCGTGCCAGCGGCGGCGCAACCCTTCAAGGTCGGCCGCGTGTGGGCCACGCCGGCGCAGCGCCGCCGCATGCTCGAGTTGATGGTCGCGGAGGATCCGCGCTTTGCCGTGGATCCGATCGAAATGAACCGTGACGGGTTATCTTATACAGTGGATACGCTGGCCGCGCTGTCCGAGCGCGAGCCGGGAGCGGTACTGGTGCTGCTGATCGGCGAGGATTTGGCTGGTCAGATTGCCAGTTGGCGCGCGCCCGAGCGCATTGCGGCGCTGGCGGAGATCGTCGTCATGACGCGTGCCAGCGAGCCGGACCGGTCGGACGAGGCTGCCGCAGGCGGCGCGCCGGACGGCCTGCGCCGTATTCGCACGCGGCGCGTTGACGTCTCCTCGACCGAGATCCGCGCGCGGGTGCACGATGGGCACAGCATTCATGGATTCGTGACCGAGGCCGTCGCCGGATTCATCGCGACGGCCGGGCTGTACCGATAGGGGTTGCCATGTTGAAGCCATTGATGAACGTGATATTCGGCAGTCGCCACGTGCGGGCGGTGAAGCGCATCCAGCCCATCGTGGATGCGATCAACGCCGAGTACGAGCGTCTCCACGAGGTGTCCGAGGACGAGCTCAAGGCCCAGAGTGAGAAATTGCGCGGTGTCGTGCGTGAGCGCACCGCGGACCTGGACCGTCAGGTCGCTGCACTGAAGGAGCGCAAGAAGCTCACGGCCGATCTGCAGGAGCGCGAGGAGATCGACAATGAGTTGAGCGGGGCGGATGGGCGGGGCGGCGTGGAGGGTGAGCTGCGTGAGACCATCGCCGAGGTGCTGGACGAACTGCTGCCCGAAGCATTCGCCACGGTCCGCGAAGCGGCGCGACGTCTGGTGGGGACCACGGTGCAGGTCACCGGGCACGACACTGAATGGAACATGGTGCATTACGACGTGCAGCTCATCGGCGGCGTCCAGTTGCACATGGGACACATCGCGGAAATGGCCACCGGCGAGGGCAAGACGCTGGTCGCCACGCTGCCGCTCTATCTCAATGCGCTGGCGGGGCGTGGCGCGCACCTGGTGACGGTGAACTCCTACCTGGCGCGTCGCGACTCGCAGTGGATGGGTCATCTCTACTCATATCTCGGCCTCACAGTCGGGTGCATCGATGACTCCGAGCCCGGCACGCCGGAGCGCCGCGAGGCGTATCTGCGCGACATCACGTACGGGACGAACAACGAGTTCGGCTTCGATTATCTCCGCGACAACATGGTGGTGTCGCTGGAGCAGCGAGTGCAGCGTCCCCATTGGTACGCCATCGTGGACGAGGTGGACTCGGTGCTCATCGATGAGGCGCGCACCCCGCTCATCATTTCCGGTCCGGTGGGAAATGAAGGCGACGACGCCTATCGGGAGCACAATAGCGCCGTCGCACGACTCGTGCGCTCGCAGACGGAGGATGCGAATCGGCTGGTGGCCGAGGCAGAGCAGGCGCTTGCCAGTGGCGATACGCGAGGCGCCGCACTCCGCATGTACCAGGCGCAACTGGGCGCGCCCAAGAACAAGCGGCTGTTCAAGCTGCTGCAGGAAGGCGGCAACAAGCAGCTCGTGCAGAAGATGGAGCTGGATCATATCGCGGACCGGCGCCAGCCATCGAGCCGCCAGCAGTTCGGGGACCTCGAGGAGCAGCTCCTCTACGTGCTCGACGAGAAGAACCACACGGTGCATCTGACGGATCGCGGCGTGGACTATCTCTCGCCGGAAGATCGCGAGGCGTTCATCCTGCCGGACATTTCGGAGGCCATTCAGCAGATCGATCACGATCCTGATCTCACCCCGCAGGAGAAGCTCGATCGGCGCGCCGCCCTGGAACGCGAATACGCGCAGAAGAGCGAGAAGCTCAACATCATTCACCAGCTGCTGCGGGCGCACGCGCTGTACGAGAAGGACGTGAATTACGTCGTGCAGGATGGCCAGGTGCTCATCGTGGATGAGTTCACCGGGCGCACCATGCCGGGGCGCCGCTGGTCCGAGGGGCTGCACCAGGCGGTCGAAGCGAAGGAAGGGGTCCAGGTGAAAGGCGAGACGCAGACGCTCGCGACCATCACCATCCAGAACTACTTCCGCATGTACGAGAAGCTGGCGGGGATGACCGGCACGGCCGAGACCGAGGAGACGGAGTTCCATCAGATCTACGGCCTCGAGGTGGCGGTGATTCCCACCAACAAGCCGGTGATCCGCGAGGACCGGCACGATCTCATCTACAAGACGCGGCGCGAGAAGTACAACGCGATCCTGCAGGAGACCGAGCGGTTGCACAATCTCGGGGATCCGGTGCTGATCGGCACGGTGAGCGTGGACGTCTCCGAGACGCTGTCGCGCATGTTCCAGCGCGCAGGCATCAGGCACAACGTGCTGAATGCGAAATATCACCAGCGCGAGGCCGAAATCATCGCGGAAGCGGGCCACGCGGGCACGGTGACGATCGCAACGAACATGGCGGGACGCGGCACGGACATCAAACTCGGTGCCGGCGTCACGGAGTCCAAGCCTTCGCTCGTGAACGATCCCGAGGGCAAGCCGATCGAGATCGTGGAGTGCGGGGGGCTGCATATCATCGGGTCGGAGCGCCACGAGTCGCGGCGCATCGATCGCCAGCTGCGCGGGCGCGCAGGGCGTCAGGGCGATCCCGGCGCATCGCAGTTCTTCCTGTCGCTCGAAGATGATCTCATGCGCCTCTTCGGATCGGAGCGGATCGCGAAGCTCATGGACCGCATGGGTGCGAAGGAGGGCGAGGTGCTCACGCACCCGCTGATAACGCGCTCCATCGAGCAGGCGCAGAAGCGCGTGGAAATGCAGAACTTCCAGTCGCGCAAGCGGCTGCTCGAATTCGATGACGTGATGAACCAGCAGCGCGAGGTCATCTATTCGCTGCGATCATTCGCGCTCGAGGGTGGTGAGGAGCTGAAGGGCGAGGCGGTCAAGATGGTGGAGAAGGCCATTGACCGGCGCGTGGAGACCAACCTCGAGAAGTACGAAACATCGGAAGAGTGGGACTTCGCGCTGCTGCGACAGGACCTGCTCATGCACTATCTCCTGCTCGTGCCGGCGTTCGAGGATGGCGCCGACGAGCGGCCTGACACGATTGTCGCCGCGCAGGAGCACGCGCGCGAGGCGGGGTTGAAGGCGTTCGACGCGAAGTTCGCGAGCCTGAACGAGTACGCCGGGCAACTGCTTTCGCTCGTCATGCTGAACGTGCTGGACGAGAAGTGGAAGGACCATCTGTACGACCTCGATCAGCTGCGGGCAGCGATCCAGTATCGGTCGTGGGGGCAGACGGATCCGCTCATCGAGTACAAGCAGGAGGCGTACACGATGTTCGTCGACTTGATGAACGATGTGTATACCACTTTCACCGAGCGCTTCCTGCGCGTGCAGATTCTCTTCGAGCCACCGCCGCAGCCGGCCCAGTCAGCGGCTGCCGGGCCACGCGGACCCGCGGGCGGACAGCGGACGCCAGCGCGACGGTACAACGCCCTCGGAGTCCTGGAGGATGTTCCGGCGGAACCGCAGGGCGCGCATGCGGGCAACGGCTCCGACGGCGCGGCGCCGCCTGCTGAAGCGCCTCCGGCGCGCCCTCCGGAACCGAAGATTGTGGGAGCTGGACGGACGCGCTCCCTGTCCGGTGCCGGCGTTCCGGCCAACGTGGACTGGTCCAGGGTCGGGAGAAACGACCCGTGTCCCTGTGGCTCGGGGAAGAAGTACAAGAAGTGCCACGGCGCAACCGCATAGCGGTGGCCACAGTTGCGGTGAAGCGATGCAGAGCACGAGGCCACGGTCGGGTACGCTTTCAGGTAAAGATTCCTTTACCTGGAGGCACGGCTCATGTTCATGGCGTCTGGCCCGGATACCCACTCGTCGTTAAGTATCAAGGAGCTGCCTCGTTCCGAGCGCCCGCGGGAACGGCTCCAGCACCTCGGGGCGCGCAGTCTGAGCGTGGCGGAGTTGCTCTCGATCGTCGTGGGATCCGGGGCGGGTGGCTGTTCGGCGCTCGGGGTGGGGCAGGAGATTCTGGCACGGTCCGGGGGCTCGCTGCGGCGGATTGCTGCTGAGCCGGTGGCGACGCTGACCGGCATGCGCGGAATGGGAATGGTGCGGGCAATCACGATTCACGCGGCGCTCGAGCTGGGACGGCGCATGGCACTCGAGTCGCGTGACGAGGGTGTGCCGCTGCGGTCACCACGGGACGTCTATGCGGCGTTCGCGGCGCGCCTGCAGGATCTTCCCGTGGAGGAATTCCACGTTGCCGTGCTCGACTCCCAGCACCGGCTGGAGCGGGATGTCACGGTGACCCGGGGTATTCTGAACTCGTCGCTGGTCCACCCGCGTGAAGTCTTTCGAGAGGCAATTGCCGAGCGCGCCGCGGCGATCATCCTGGTGCACAACCATCCGAGCGGCGATCCCACGCCATCGGCGGATGACCGGTTGGTGACCGAGCAGCTCGTGGCCGCGGGCCGGCTGCTGGACATTCCCGTTCACGATCACGTCGTCGTGGGCCGGGAGCGGTATGTGAGCTTCGCGGAGACAGGACTGCTGTGACAGCATCGGCATTGAAGGAGTTGATCCCGGGGTGGAATTTCGGCGACGACCCGCTCGTGGAGCGGCTCGACACCGACTTGCTGTCGCGCGCCTATCAGTTCAGTCGCGATGCGCACCGGGGCCAGAAGCGCTCCTCCGGCGACGACTACGTGCTGCACTGCGTGGAGGTCGCCAAGGTCCTCGCCGGGCTGCATCTGGACTCCATCACAGTGGCGAGCGGCCTGATGCACGACGTGGTGGAGGACACGGCCGTCACCGTCGCCGACGTCGAGCGCGAGTTCGGCCGCGAGATCGCCCAGATCGTGGACGGCGTCACCAAGATCAGCAACATCTCCTTTCGCTCCACGCAGGAGCGCCAGGCCGAGAACTACCGGAAGCTGCTGCTCTCGATCGCCAAGGATGTTCGCGTCATCCTGATCAAGCTCGCGGACCGCCTGCACAACATGCGCACGCTCGATTATCTGCCGCCGGAAAAGCAGAAGCGCATCGCGCAGGAGACGATGGACCTGTACGCCCCGCTCGCGCACCGCTTCGGCATGGCGCAAATGCGGTGGGAGCTCGAGGATCTCTCATTCAAGTACCTCGAGCCGGACGAGTATCGGAAACTCGCGCGACTCGTGGCGCAGAAGCGCGCCGAACGCGAGCAACTCATCGCGCAGTTGGCCGTCCCACTCGAAACCGAGCTGCATCGCGCCGGCATCCAGAATGTCGAGATCAGCGGACGTCCCAAGCATCTCTGGTCCATCTACAAGAAGATGAAACAGCGCGACAAGCCGTACGACGAGATCTACGACCTGCTCGCCATCCGGGTGCTCGTGAACGGCGTGCCGGACTGCTATCACGCGCTCGGCGTCATTCACGACGGGTGGACGCCGCTGCAGGAGCGCATCAAGGACTACATTGCGCAGCCCAAGTCCAATGGCTATCAGTCGCTGCACACGACGGTGTTCGGTCCGGGGCGACAGCTGTTCGAGGTGCAGATCCGGACGTACGAAATGCACCGGACGGCGGACTATGGCATCGCGGCGCACTGGCTCTACAAGGAGAACGCCAGGAGCGCGGACGAGCTGGACCGCGCGCTCGGCTGGTTCCGCCAGGTGCTCGAATTGCAGCTCGATGCCAAGACGCCCGATGAGTTTCTGGAGTTTCTGAAGCTCGACCTGTATCAGGACGAGATCTTCGTCTTCACGCCGACGGGCGATGTCATCCAGTTGCCCAAGGGCGCCACGCCGATCGATTTTGCGTTTGCGGTGCACACAGAGGTGGGCGTGCACTGCCAGGGCGCGAAAGTCAACCGGCGCATCGCGCCGCTCTCGCGGCAGCTCCGCAATTCGGACACGGTGGAGATTCTCACGTCACCCACCGCGCGACCCAGCCGCGACTGGCTGTCGCACGTGCGTACGGGTCGCGCGCGCCACAAGATCCGGCAGTGGATTCGCATCGAGGAGCAGAGCACATCGGCCAAGCTCGGTCACGAGATCCTGGAGCGCGAGTACAAGCGCCGCCGGCTGCAGCGACCGGACGACGCGGCGCTCGCGCGCGCCGCGAAGGCCCTGAATCTGAACGACGCGCGCCATCTCATCGCCTCCATCGGGCAGGGCGATGTGCAGGTCATGCAGGTCCTGAAACTGCTTTTCCCCGATCTCGACTCGGGCCAGGAGATGCCGCAGCGGACCAGCGCCTTCGAGCGGCTGGTGCAGCGCATGCGCGGCGGTTCCAAGGGCGTGCGCATCCAGGGCGTGGATGGCCTCATGGTGCGCTATTCGCAGTGCTGCCAGCCGGTGCCGGGTGACCCCGTGGTCGGATACGTGACGCGCGGCCGCGGCGTCAGCATTCACCGCGCGGACTGCCCGAACGTGCTGCTCCTGTCGCAGGAGCCGGAACGCCGGCTGGACATCGACTGGCAGGAAATGGAGGGCGAGCTGTTCCTGGTCCGCCTCGCACTGGAGGGAACGGATCGCCGCGGTCTCTATGCGGACGTGGCCGAGGCGGTCACGGGCACCGGCACGAACATCAAGAGCATGGAGCTGCGCAGCGGCGACGGGGGCGGGGTGTCGGGCACCGTGCTGGTGGAAGTGGAGAACCTCACGCACCTGCAGAAAATCATCCGGGCCGTGCGCCGGGTGAAGGGCGTTACGGACGTCACCAGGCGGGAGCGCGTCGCCGCCGACGGGGGATGACCACGACGGCACCTGCCGTGCCGGCCGGCGCACCACGCGTGGCGCACGTCGCGTGACGCACCACGCGTGACCCACCACGCGTGAGGACCCGCTTCCGCGATGGTCGCGCGCCACGGTGATATATTTGATGGATGCTGCGCTCTCCCTTCGACCTGCAGTCCCCGTTCGCACCGGCGGGTGACCAGCCGCGCGCGATTGCGGAGCTGACCGCCGGCCTGCGCCGCGGCGACCGCTTCCAGACCCTGCTCGGCGTCACGGGTTCCGGTAAGACCATGTCCGTCGCCCATGTGATTCAGGCACACGGCAGGCCGACGCTGGTGCTGTCGCACAACAAGACGCTCGCGGCGCAGCTCTACGGAGAGCTCAAGAGCTTCTTCCCCGGGAATGCGGTCGAATACTTCATTTCGTACTACGACTACTATCAGCCCGAGGCGTACGTGCCGTCCACCGACACGTACATCGAGAAGGACGCGTCGATCAACGAGGACATTGATCGCCTGCGCCTGCGGGCCACGTCCAGCCTCATGGAACGCGAGGACGTCATCATCGTCGCCACCGTCTCCGCGATCTATGGCCTGGGCGATCCGGTGGAGTATCGCGAGCGCATGGTCCGGATCGAGCGCGGCGACGTCCGGAGCCGCGATGACATTCTGCGCGCGCTCGTGGGCATCCAGTATTCGCGGAACGACGTGGCCTTCGAGCGCGGCACGTTCCGCGTGCGGGGTGACACCGTGGAAATCTTTCCGGCGTACGAAGAGCAGGGCGTGCGCATCGAACTCTTCGGCGACGAGGTGGAACGCATCTCCAAGATCGATGCGCTGACGGGCAACACGATCGCGGCACTGGATCGTGCGGCCATCTACCCGGCCAAGCACTTCGTCACGTCGCGGCCCACCATCGAGCGCGCGGTGGCGCTCATCCGCGCCGAGCTGGCCGAGCGACTCGCGGTGCTTCGCGGGGACGGCAAGCTGCTCGAGGCGCAGCGCCTCGAATCCCGCACGAACTTCGACATCGAGATGATGCTCGAGATCGGGACGTGTGCGGGCATCGAGAACTATTCGCGGCATCTCTCGGGGCGCCAGGAAGGCGAACGGCCGGCCTGTCTCTTCGACTACTTCCCCAGCGACTTTCTCGTCGTCGTGGATGAGTCGCACGTGAGCCTGCCGCAGATCGGGGGGATGTTCAACGGCGATCGGGCGCGCAAGCTCACGCTCGTGGACTACGGCTTCCGGCTTCCCAGTGCGCTGGACAACCGCCCGCTGATGTTCGACGAGTTTCTGGCGCTCACGCCGCAGGCGCTCTTCGTGTCGGCCACACCGGGTGAGCTCGAGCTGAAGCTCTCCGGCGGCGTGGTGGTCGAGCAGATCATCCGGCCCACGGGCCTGCTGGACCCGGAAATCGAGGTGCGCCCGGTGCGCGGCCAGGTGGATGATCTGCTGCATGAAATCCGGCTGCGCGAGCGCCGTGGCGAGCGGGTACTCGTCACCACGCTGACCAAGCGCATGGCCGAGGATCTCACCGACTATCTGCAGCAGATGGGCGTTCGCGTTCGCTACATGCACTCGGATATCGATGCCATCGAGCGAATGGAAATCGTGCGCGGGCTGCGCCTCGGCGACTTCGACGTGCTGGTCGGCATCAACCTGCTGCGCGAGGGGTTGGATCTGCCCGAGGTCTCGCTTGTCGCGGTGCTCGATGCCGACCAGGAAGGATTCCTGCGCAGTGACCGGTCGCTGATCCAGACCGTGGGGCGCGCGGCGCGCCACGTCGCCGGTCGCGCGATCTTCTATGCGGACCGCGTCACGGGGTCCATGCAGCGCTGCCTGGATGAGACGAAGCGGCGCCGGGAAATCCAGACGGCGTGGAATGCGGAACATGATGTCACGCCGCGATCGGTGGTGAAGAGCACCGAGCAGGTCCGCTTCAGCACGCGCGTGGCGGACGCACGGATGGAGCACGCCGCGGATCAACGCAAGGTCGCCGAGCCCGCCGCGACGTATGCGACGGAGATGGACAGTGCGGCCCTGCTCGAGATGCTCGAGCAGGAGATGACAGCGGCCGCGGCGAATCTGGATTTCGAGGGCGCGGCCGCGTTGCGCGACCAGATCTTCGAATTGAAGGCGCGCTCGAGCGGGAACGTGCGGCGGCCTGCCGGTCTGCAGGCGATTCGCGCGCCACGCTGATGTCCGCGCCGCATCATCACGTCATCCCGCCGCTCGTCACGCAGGGTCGGCTGGCGGTCACGCGGGAGGAACTCATCCGCTGGGGCGAGGCGTTCGGCGCCGCGGCGCGCGCACCGCTCGTGGTCGCCATTTCGGGGGACATCGGTGCCGGCAAGACGACGCTCGTGCAGGCCGTCTGCCGTGGCGCGGGCGTTCGCGAGGCGGTGACAAGTCCGACGTACGCGCTCGTGCACCGCTACGCGGGGCCGGACTGGCCCGTGTACCATCTCGACCTGTACCGCCTCGACCGTGCTGATGATCTCACGAACATCGGATGGGACGATCTGCTCGATACGTACGCGCTGGTGCTGGTCGAGTGGCCCGAGCGAGCCGGCAGCCGGATGCCGTCAACTGCGGTTGTCGTGGAGCTGCAGCACGATCCGGACGATCCCGATCGTCGCCTTCTGCTGGCTGGGTGAGGCCGCTGCTTACTCTCTCGCTGGATGCCGCGACCCGTATCGGCACGATTGCGCTGGTGTCCGGCCAGAACGTTCTCGCGGATGGGGAGGTCGAGATGCGATCCGCGGCCGGGGAGCTGCTGCTGCCTGGTATCCGGCGCGTCCTCGAATCGGCGGGCGTCACGGTGAATGCACTCCAGCGTATCGCGTGTGGATCGGGACCCGGGAGCTTCACGAGCCTGCGCGTCGCCGCGTCGTCCGCGAAGGGGCTCGCGGCGGCCCGGAACCTCCCCCTCGTCGCGGTGTCCTCACTGGCGCTGATGGCCGCGAGCACGCGTGAGCCCGGCCGCTATCTCCCGGTGCTGGACGCCATGCGTGGCGACTGGTTTGCCGCGGCATACGATGTCCGGGCCGACGGCGGCATTGCGATGCTGGCCGCGGCGGCACTGCGCTCCCGCGACACCGTGGAGGAGCTTGCTGTTTCGCTGAATGCCCGGCTCATTGGTCCACGCGAAACGCAGGTCGTCCACCCGCACGCCCGCGCGATTGCCCGGCTCGATTCACTCGCGTCGTTCGTGATGCCCGTGGACCTCGCGACGTGGGAGCCCGACTATGGCCGCCACGCGGAAGCGCAGGTCAAATGGGAGCGCGCCCACGGGCAGCCGCTTCCCGCATTCTGACACCGCCGCATCGCAGCCATGCCGGATTCCTCACCTCCGCCAACCGATACGCCAACCAGCGTCCACCTGCGCCCGGTTCGCGACGGGGATCTGGACCGCATTGCGGAAATCGAGCGTGCGTCGTTCACCGATCCGTGGAGCCGTCCATCATTCGCGCAACTGCTGCGTGACCGGCGCGTGCATTTCATCGTGGCGTGCACACCCGATGGCATCATCCGCGGCTATGCCGTCGCGTGGTTCGTACTCGACGAGGGGGAGATCGCGAACATCGCCGTTCAGCCGGACTGCCGGGGTCAGGGCATCGGCAGAACGCTGCTGCGTTCGGTGACCGAGGCAGCGGCGGCGCGACGTGCCTCCGCACTCTACCTCGAGGTGCGCGACTCCAATGCATCGGCGCGTGCCATGTACTCCGCGCATGGCTTCGTCCAAGTCGGGCGCCGCAACCGGTACTATCGTCGACCCGTGGAGGATGCGCTCGTCCTGCGGCTGGCACTCCCGGCGCGCGGCTGATCCGCATCGGAATGATCATCACTGCGTTGCTTCGCTGATAGTAGATTGCGAGCCGGGTGCTACACATACCGGCGACTCGAACCGACATTCGCCAGGAGGAACTGTGAGCCGCAGCTTGAACAAGGTGATGCTGATCGGAAACCTCGGCAAGGATCCCGAGGTACGATCGACATCGGGTGGCAATCGCGTGGCGTCGTTCTCCATGGCCACCGGTCGGAGCTGGACCGGGGCCAACGGGGAGAAGCAGGAGAAGACGGAGTGGCACAAGTGCGTGGTGTGGAACAGCAAGTTTTCCACGCTGGCGGACATCGTCGAACGCTATCTGAAGAAGGGCGATCGCGTGTACGTCGAGGGCAGCATCGAATATCGCCAGTATCAGGACAAGGACAATCAGACGCGCTACGTCACGGAGATCAACGTGCGTGATCTGGTGATGCTGTCCGGGCGCGATGGGTCGCGGTCATATGCACAGGGTGAGGAGGAACCCGCCTATTCGCCCGGCGCCCGTTCGGCGGAGCGCGCGGGGAAGGCAAAGCCGAGCCCGGAGACAGAGACCGAGTTCGACACGTTCCCCAGCTCGTCCGAGGACGATAGCGACGATCTCCCGTTTTGAACGGTGTGCGGCGGCGTGTCCGGGGTCGGTGCCGGCTCTGCGGCGCCACACGCCGGCACGCGCCGGCGCCGCGGAAGGTATGCCCGCCAGGGGTGGGATGTTACGGCTGAGGCCGTGGATCGTGTAGCGACGAACCAAACCTCTTCCGGAGAATACCATGCTTCGCCGTTTGCTCGTCGCTGCCGGGGTCGTATCGTCTGTCGCGTTTGCAGCGCAGGCCGCTGGCGCACAGTCGATGTCATCCCCAATGATGTCACATCCGGCTTTTGGCGTAATGGGCGGTCTCAACCTGGCCTCGATGGGCGGGTCGGATGCCTCAGGGCTGGACAGCCGGGTCGGGTTCCTCGTGGGTGGCTACGCCAAGTTCCAGGTCGCGCCCAAAATCGCGATTCAGCCGGAGCTGATGTACACGCAGAAGGGTGCCAAGATGAGCGTTGATAACGGCAACGGCGGTACAGTCGACGCGCACATCAAGCCGAGTTACATCGAGCTGCCGGTGCTGGCGCGGATGGATCTCGGGTCCCAGCTGAGCGCCAAGGCGCGGCCGTTCCTGCTGCTCGGCCCGACGTTCGCGATCAAGGCGGGGTGCTCGATCTCGGCGTCGAGCGGTAGTCAGTCGGCGTCCGAGAGCTGCAGCGATATGTCCGAGGACGCGAAGTCCTTCGACATGGGTGCGCTGGTCGGTGGTGGCGTGGATCTCCGCGCCGGTGCGCACACGATGTCGGTGGGCGTCCGCTACGACTACGGGTTCACCAGCGTCTTCGATGGCTCGAACGTGAAGAACCGCGCGCTGTCGCTCGTCGTGGGATTCGGGTTCTAGTGGGTCACGCGGCTGCGCCGGGCTCTTCTGCCGGTGCCGCCGTGACCGCTCTCCCGCCGGCGCGTCTCTTTACGGAGATGCCCGGCGGAGGTTGAGCGCCGGGTGACCGAGCGGTTTCCCCTCTACCGTCACCGTTGGCGAGGCACATGATGCACCTGTTCGCGCGGAACGCGTCCCTTTCCACAGATCCTGACAGACGGTCACGCCTGCTCGCGGTAGTCGCGCTCGTTCTGCTCGCGCCGCCGGCCGTGGCGCGCGCGCAAGCGGTGCCGGCCGATAGCGGTGCGATGCAATCACCAGCTGCGGCAGCGGCGCCGGCCGATACGGCAGCGGCGCCCGCCGACAATACGGCGACGGGTCGCAGCCATACCGTGCGCAAGGGAGACACGCTGTGGGACCTGGGCAGAACGTATCTGAATGACCCCTTCCAGTGGCCGCAGATCTATCGTCTCAACACCGCGATCGTCGAAAATCCGCACTGGATCTATCCGGGCGAAGTCCTCAAGCTGCCCGGAGATGTTCAACTCGCCACGAACACGCACGTCGTTGACCAGGAGGCGACAGCGCCTGGCGGACCGACGGTGTTCTCGGCAGCGCTCAGTGCGCGCGGCGTGTACGCGCCGCGCTTCGGTCCTTCCGCGCTCGAGTATCAGCATTCCGCGGTGCGACCCGGTGAAATCTACGCGGCCCCGTGGGTGGATCGGATCGGGGGCCCGGAACAGCAGGGGCGGCTGCTCGCTCCCACGGATCCGCCAGGCATTGCCGAGTTCTCGACGACGCGGCGACTCGGGCCCGAGACGCGCGCATACATCACGCTCCCCAAGGGGATCGTGGCCGCGCCCGGCGATCGGTTCGTGACGGTGGCCATGGGCCCGACACTTACGGACACCTCGCAGGTCGTGATTCCCACCGGCATTGTGCAAGTCGAGAAAACGGACAACGGCGGCGTCGCCACGACCGTCCGCATCGTGCAGCAGTTCGGTGAGGTGTTGCTCGATCAGGGGGTCGTCCCCCTCGACCGTTTCGCGCTCGACATGGCGGCGCGCCCGCAGAATCTGTCGCTCGGGCTGGAGAGTCACGTGATCTACGTGCCGGACGGAGCCGTTCTTCCTACCGTGCAGCACTACGTGGTGCTCGACGCGACGTCGAAAGACGGCGTCAAGGCCGGGGATCAGTTCACGCTGTATCGCCCCAGCCGCAAGCTGGACGTGCCGGGTCAGAGCGAACCCGTCGTCCTGCCCGAGGAGGAGATCGCGCTGGCGCAGGTCGTGAAGGTCACGGAGCGGGGCACCACGGCGCTCATAGTGAGTCAGCGCCAGCCGCGGATCAGGGTTGGTGTGATGGCGCGTCTGACCGGACGCATGCCGTAGCAGGAACGCGGGTCGCGGTGGTGGAGCGCGTGCGCTGACGCGTCATGCCTCTCCTCGCGATACCGCGTCCCGCGCGCCCACCGCTCGCTGCACGCGCCAGGGGTGCGCCTGCCATGTGGGGCGAGTCACCCAGCCGAATGGAGTTGTGACGCGGCGGCGTTCGTGTAATGCCGCCGTTGTCGTGCGTGCAATGGTCAGACGCGCGTATCCCTGTGTCAGCCTGCTTCGACACAGTAGATTAGGCGCAGCATGATTCTGATTGCGCATTTTGTTGCGGTCACACTCTACCTCGCCGCCACCGGACTGGCCGCGATTCCGTTCGCGCGCCCCATCCGCGCACCGGTTCGCGGTGTCGTACTGCTGCTCGCGGCGGCACTCGTGGCGCATGGCCTGGGGTTGGGCGACTTCGTGCGGGTGCACGGGCAGCCACCGCTCACCGGCCTGGGCCCGGCGCTCTCCTTTGCCGGATTCCTCGTGGGGGTCACGCTCCTCCTGGTGGAGGTGCTCGCGCGTGAGGTGAGTCTGACGCTGGTCGCGGCGCCCTTCGCGGCTCTGCTCGCCGTCTGCGCCAACTTTGCCGGCATGGTGCCCCTGCGGGAACCCACGGGCATGCGGGGCCTCTGGCTGACCTCGCACATTGCGCTCAGCTTTCTGGGCATGGCGGCGTTCGCAGCAGCGGCCGGCGCCGGGATGATGTACCTCGCGGAGCATCGCGAGCTCAAATCGCGACACTTCGGCGCGATCTTCCGCTTCTTTCCGCCGCTCGACACGCTCGATCGCGTGAATCACATTGCCGTCGTCGCAGGGTGGCTGGCGCTCACCGTGGGCACAGGCCTCGCGGCCGCATATTCGCTCGTCTATCGTGCCGGGCATGCGGAGAAGGTCGTCTGGGCGCTGCTGGCATGGGCCGCCGTCACGACGCTCACCGCCGGGCGGGTCGTGGCCGGATGGCGCGCGCGACGCGCGGCGCTGCTCACGAGCGTCTTCTTCACCGGCATTGTCGTGTTGTACATCGCGTTGCGAGTCTTCGACCGCCACGGGGGCCAGTTCCTGTGAGCGGATATCCGGTGCTCCTCGAGGGCGCGTTCATCCGGGCGCTCGTGGTTGGCGGCGGTGCCGCGGCGGTGCGGAAGACGCGCGCGCTGCTGGTGGCCGGTGCGCTGGTGCGTATCGTGGCGACGAAGGCGAGTGGCGAGATGCACGCGCTGGCTGAGCAGTCCGGGTGCATCGTCGACGAGCGGCCATACTGCACGAAGGATCTCGACGGCGCGACGCTCGTCATCGTGGCCACGAATGATCGCGCCCTGAACGCCGCGGTGGCTCGGGACGCGCGCGCCCGCGGCATGCTGGTAAACGTCGCCGATGCACCGGGCGACGGGACCTTCGTGACACTGGCGACGCACCGGTCGGGCGACGTGACGATCGCGGTTTCAGCGGGCGGGGTGCCTGGCGCCGCGGTCCGGGTGCGCGACGCGATCGCGGCGCGATTCGATGCCCGCTACGCGGCTGCTGTCCGCGCGCTCGGCGCACTGCGCGCGACATATCTTGCCGGTGGCGATCGCGAAGGTTGGGAGCGCGCGCAGCAGGCGCTCATCACCGATGCCTTCTGTGCGCGTGTCGAGTCGGGGGCCTTGCTGGAGGACGTCGCGGCGTGGCGCTGATCGCGGCCGGATTGAGTCATCGCACGGCGCCCGTTGCCATCCGGGAACGCGTCGCGATCGCACCGCACGAGGCGGGCGCGTTCCTCCATCACATGCTCGAGGCGACCGGCGCGCGGGAAGCCGCGGTGCTCTCCACGTGCAACCGCACCGAGATCTACCTGATGGAGGGCGAGCGGGATGCGGCCGCTGCGGCCTGGAGTGCGCTGAGCGCACGTCTCGGCTCGGACGTGACAGCGTACGGCTACGTCTGGCGCGACCGCGACGCGGTGCAACATCTCTATCGTGTGGCCGCCGGGATGGATTCGATGATCCTGGGTGAGACGCAGATCCACGGTCAGGTGCGGGACGCGTGGGAGCTGTGCCGGCAGGCATCCGGGCCGGCGCTCAACCGTCTCTTCCAGAGCGGTCTCCTGGTGGCGTCGCGCGTGCATCACGAGACGGCGCTGGGTCGCGGGGCCGCGTCCGTGAGCTCCGCCGCGGTGCAACTGGCCAAGAAGATCTTCGGATCGCTACAGGGACGCCGCGCCATGGTGCTTGGGGCCGGCGAGATGGCCGACGTCGCGCTGGAATGTCTGGTGCATGAAGGCGTGCGCGCCGCGATTGTCGCCAACCGGACGTACGAGCGCGCGGTGCAGCTCGCGACGCGCCATGGCGCGCAGGCGCTGCACTACGAACAGTGCTGGGACCGGCTCGCCGAGGTGGATCTGCTGCTCTGTTCGACCGCGGCACCGCATCCGATCGTGGAGCGGGAGCAAGTGGAACCCGCGCTGCGCGCACGCGGCGATGCGCCACTGTGCATCGTGGACATCGCCGTGCCGCGCGATGTCATGCCGGATGTCGGCTCGCTGCACAACGTGTTTCTCTATGATCTGGACGACCTGCAAGCGGTTGTCTCGACGAATCTCGCGCGTCGCCGCGATGAACTGCCCGCGGCCGAGGCGATTGTCGCGACGGAGGTGGAGCAGTACTGGCAATGGCTGGCGGGCCTCTCCGCCGTGCCGGTGCTGAAGTTGTTTCGTTCGCAGATGGAGCAGGTGCGTGAGGCAGAGCTTGCACACGCCATGCGGAAGCTCGGGCATCTCTCGCCCGACGATCAACACGCCGTCGAACACTTTTCCCGGACACTCATGAACAAGTTTCTCCACGACCCCAGTGTGCGCCTGCGCGCCGCGTCCGCCAACGGGCGCGGTCTCGCGATCGTGGACGCGCTCCGCTATCTGTTCGCGCTCGATGAGGTGGACGCACCTGGCGGTGCTCCGTCGGCCGTCGCTCCTGACCGCGAGGAGCGCTGACATGGCACGACGCGCACTCATCAGCGGCGGCGCCGGCTTCATCGGCTCGCACGTCGTTCGCGCCTTCAGTGCGACCGGGTACGAGGTCAGCGTGCTGGATGATCTCTCGAGTGGAACACGGGACAATCTGCCCGAAGGCATCTGCCTTCATCATCTCGACATCTGCTCACCGGAGGCGGCGGCGGTCATCCGGGAGGGTCGCTTCGATGTGATCTGTCATCTCGCCGCACAGATCGACGTCCGCAAGAGCGTGGCGGATCCCGCCTTCGATGCACGCGTCAACATTGGTGGCTCGCTCAATCTGCTCGAGGCGCTGCGAGCCTCCGGAGCGCCCACGCGCTTCATCTTTTCGTCGACCGGCGGAGCGGTGTACGGCGACCTGGTGGAGCCTCCGACACAGGAGACGGCGCCCAAGGATCCCCAGTCGCCCTACGGGACGGCGAAGCTGAGCGTGGAGTACTACATGGGCTACTTTGCGCGCGTCCACGGGCTGGATCTCGTGGCACTGCGCTATGCCAACGTGTACGGACCCCGCCAGGATCCACATGGCGAGGCTGGTGTCGTCGCCATCTTCTGTGATCGCATCATGACGGGCGCTCCGCTCACGATATTCGGCGACGGGTCCCAGACGCGCGACTATGTCTACGCAGGCGATGTCGCCCGAGCCAACGTGCTGGCGGCACATGCTGCACTGCCCCCGGCCGGCGGCGTGGACAGTCGCGCGTTCAACATCGGCACGGGCGTCGAGACCGATGTCGTGCAGCTCGCCTCGCGGCTGCTGGCGGTGTCCGGCGGCCGCTCCGCTTTCACGCACGCGCCGGCGCGCGCCGGGGAGCAGCGCCGGTCCGCGGTGGCAGCAGGCAAAGCGCAGCGCCTGCTCGGCTGGCAACCCGAGGTCTCGCTCGAAGAGGGACTCAAGGAGACATACGACTGGTTCGTGGCGCATCGGCCGGCGGGGCGGGCGTGATGCTCGACATGACTCTCGTTGCCCAGCTTGGTGGTGCGGTCCCCACCTCGCCACTGGACATGCTCACGCAGGCCACCCTGGCCACGCGCATCGTGGTCGGGGTGCTCGCCGTGCTCTCGCTGATCAGCTGGGCGATCATGCTCGCCAAGTGGCGCGAGCTGCGCAAGGTGGAGCGCGCCGGGCAGGCCTTCACGCGCGACTTCGAGCGCGCGCACGCGCTGGAGGCGGTGGCCGGGCTCGCACGGCACAATCCCGCCAATCCATTCTCGCGCGTGCTGTCGCGCGCCATCAACTTCTTTGCCGAGATGAAGCCCGGAGCGCTGCACCAGGCCGCATCGCCGCTGAGCGGATCACAGGTGGAGGCGCTGCGCCTCGTGCTCGATGCGGAAACAGCGGACGAACGCAACCGGCTGGCTCGCTACCTCACGCCGCTCGCGACGATCGGTTCGGTGAGCCCGCTCATCGGACTCTTCGGCACGGTGCTCGGCATCATTGATGCGTTCGTCGGGATCGCAGTCAAGGGTTCCGGCAGTCTGACCGCCGTGGCGCCCGGGGTGGCGGAGGCCCTCATTGCCACGGCCGCCGCGCTTGCGGTGGCCATTCCGGCTGTCTTCGGGTACAACATCTTCGCCAACCGGATCAACCGGCTGGAAAATGATCTGGAGAACTTCGGCACGGACATCATCGCCTTGATGGTTCGCGAGGGACGGATCTGAGATGGCGCGGCGCCGGGGACGCGGCTTCGCGCTGAACGCGGACATCAACGTCGTGAGTCTCATTGACGTCATGATGCTGCTCATGGTGATTTTCATGATCACGGCGCCCATGATGACAGGTGGGGTGGATATCGCCCTCCCGCGCGCCGAGGCGCGGCCGCTCGAGGCCAAGGGCGGGCTCGTCGTGAGCATTGACCATTCCGGTCAGATCTTCATCGACCAGAACGCGTTCTCGTACGCGGAATTTCGCGCGAGCTTCAAGGCACTGGCGGCGCAGCGCGGTCGCAACGGGATCTATCTGCGCGCCGACAAGGGCGTGCCGTACGGCACGGTCGTGCAGGTGCTCGCCGTGATGCGCGGGGCCGGAGTCGGGGATGTGGGGCTGGTGGCCGAGCCGGAGGACATCACGAAGTGACGCGCGCGAGCGACGTCCGCGGTGGAGGGCTGGGTGGTCCACTGGGTCTCTCATTGCTGTTGCACGCCGGGCTCGTGGCGCTGATCATCGCACTGCGGCCGCCGCCGCCGCCGGCGCTGCCACCCATCTACCGGGTGAACATCGTCGCGGCGCCGCCGGGCCCGCGCGCGGCTGGTGTGGTGACGCAGGCTCCGCAACTCCGACCTGAAGAGCCGGCGCCGGTGCCGAAGCGCGCCGAGCAGATTCCCAGGGCAATGCCACTGCCGGTGAAGAAACCAGCCGCGAAGCAGGTCGCGCCTGCTACGCCGACACCGCCGGTTGCCACGCCCAAGCCCAAGCCGGGACAGACGGTTCCCCAGGCGGCGGGCGGCCCGACGGGTGGACAGGGGACGGATGTCGCCACGGTGCGCACCGAGGGCGTGGAGTTTCCCTTTCCGGGTTATCTCGATAACATCGTCCGACAGATCGCGCTGCGGTTTCATCCGCCACGGAACGCGCTCATTCGGGCCGAGGTCATGTTCCTGATTCGGCGTGACGGGTCCGTGGCCGATATCCACTTTGTGACGCGCTCGGGCAACTTCCAGTTCGATCTGGAAGCACAGGGTGCAATAGATCAGGCCGGCCAGGTCAAGGCCTTCGGGCCGCTACCATCCAGCTTCACCGACGACGTACTTCCCGTCATCTTCAGCTTCGATCCCCGAGTCCTCAAGTAAATGAAGCGATTCACATGTTGGCTGCTTGCCGCCGTTGCACTCGCGGCCGTCGCCTCGCCGATGCGGGCACAACAGGATACGACACGCGGTGTGCGCATTGGTCTTTCCTACCAGCCTGGCGTGAAGCCGGGCGTCGCCGTGATGCCCGTGAGCGGCTCCTGGGGGGACACGGTGCAGGCCATGCTGCAGCGCGACCTCGATTTCGGGGATCGGGTGACGGTCATGAGCGGCGACGCGGTCAACGCGACCGCGACAGCGCAGGGGAGCGGCGGGGTGAACTTCGGCGTGTGGAGCACGCTCGGTGCCGCCGCAGTCGTGCAGGTGGCACTCGCGCCCACTGGCGCACATGTCATTCTCTACGACATTGCGGCGCGGCGTGTCGCGCAGATGCGTGATTTCCCGCTTGGGGGCCGGTATGGCGATGCCCATTGGCGTCTGGACGTGCACGGCATGTCGGACGAGATCGAACGCTGGATCACCGGCGTGCGCGGCATCGCGCGGACGCGCATCCTGTACGTTCGCGCCGGGCGTATATACGTTATAGACAGCGATGGCTATGGCGCGCACGCGGTGACGGACGCCGGCACCGTGATGGGGCCCGCCTGGAGTCCCGATGGGCATACGATCGCGTACGGCAAGCTCGGCGCGAAGGGGTGGAGCATCGAGATCCGGGATCTGGATACCGGTGCGGAGCACACGCTGTCGGCCACGCCGGGCGGATTGAACATGACGCCGGCATTTGCACCCGATGGGAAGTCCATCGCCTACGGGCACGGACTGGAGAACGGCACGGACATCTACGTCGCGAGCGTCTCCGGCGGTACGGCGCGCCGCGTGACAGTCGGCCGGGGGACCGACAACGTGTCACCGTCGTTCAGCCCGGACGGCTCTCGGCTGGCCTTCACATCAGGACGCAATGGGCATCCCGAGGTGTACACCGCCGACATCGATGGTTCGAACACCGAACTGCTCACCCCATTCAATTTCGGAGATCAGAATTATCGCTCGAATCCGGAGTGGTCGCCGGATGGTCTGAGCATCGCGTTCCAGTCGCAACTGGCGGGACGGTTCCAGATCATGCTCATCACGCTCCGCGATCGCACGGTGAAGCAGTTGACGAATGACGGGATCAACGAAGATCCCTCCTGGGCGCCAGATGGTCGCCATCTGGTGTTCACCTCGTCGCGCACGGGAGCCAGGCAGCTTTTCGTGCTCGACGCCGAGTCGGGCCGCACCAGGCAGTTGACGCACGCCGATGGTGCCCGGCTCGCCGCGTGGTCGCGTTACCTGCCGCCCACGCCGTAATTCATGGCCGCTGCCGGCCACCACGAATTCCATCACTCCGGAGAACGAAATGACACGCACCATCCGCCTTGCTCCAGTCGCGCTGCTCGCCGCTGCCGCCCTCGCGGCCTGCGGCAAGAAGGCCCCGCCGGCGCCTCCTCCTGCGCCCGCGGTGAACCAGGACAGCATCAACGCGGAGCAGGCCCGCCGTGATTCGATCGCGCGCGCCGAACAGGCGCGGCGAGATTCGCTCGCGAAAGCGCAGGCGGAGGCCGACCGGCTGCGCCAGGCCCAGGCTGCCGCGCGCAAGACGCTCACGGATGTGATCTATTTCGATTTTGACACGGACTCGCTCACCAACGCCTCGCGCAGCACGCTCGATGCCAAGATCGGGGTGCTGTCAGCCAATCCGGATGTGAAGTTGCGCATCGCGGGGAACACGGATGATCGCGGGTCGGACGAATACAATCTGGCTCTCGGCCAGCGCCGTGCGGCGTCAGCCAAGCGCTATCTCACGGACCACGGAGTCACCGCGGACCGGATCGACGTCATCAGCTACGGCGAGGAGCGGCCCGTCGCGACGGGTGAGGATGAGGCCGCGTGGTCGCAGAATCGCCGCGATGAGTTCGAGATCACGGCGGGCGGGGACAATCTCAAGGCGACCCCATGACAGGCATACTACGGCGTTTCGCTCCGGTCGCGCTGCTGGCGACCGGGGCGTGCTTCGCCACCCGCCAGGATGTGCAACTGCTTCAGACACAAATGCAGGGCATTCGGTCTGACGCGGCGCGCTCGGACTCGGCACAGCGCGCACAACTCGCGCAGGTCATTCGGACGCTGGCGCAGATGAATGACTCGCTCGAGGTGATGCACGCGCACGTCGTGCGCATTCAGGGCGACATTCGCGGCGACTTGTACGGCATTGGCCAGCAGCTCATTCAGATCCAGGAGCTCACCGGCCAGAGCCAGCGGCGGTTGCAGGAGCTGCGCGCATCACTCGACCAGCGCAGTCAGGATATCGCGCAGCAGGCGGGGTCGGACTCCGGCGGCGCCGCATCACGGGGCACGCCTTCCGGCACGGGCGCCTCCGCCACGCCCGGCCCGAACCAGCTCTTCCAGCTCGCGCTCGACCAGTTGCGGCGTGGCAGTCCCGGCGCCGCGCAGACCGCGCTGCAGACGCTCCTGCAGCAGTATCCAACGGCGGATGTCGCTCCGGACGCCCAGTTCTATCTCGGCGAGTCGTACAAGGCGCAGGGCAACACGGCGGCCGCCGATACGGCCTACATGGTCGTCATGCAGAAGTACCCGACGTCACCGCGTGCCTCGACGGCCCTGTACAAGCATGCGCTGTTTCTGGAGCAGCAGGGTAATACGGTAGCCGCCCGTGCGGCGCTGAATGACCTGATTCAGAAGTATCCGCGGTCCGACGAGGCCGCGCTCGCCAAGGATCATCTGCGCACCATGAAGTAGGCGGCGCGCCGAGCAGCAACCGAAGGGATCAGTCATGGCGGAACTCGATCGGAACGAGATGCCGTTCCTCGATCATCTCGAGGAACTCCGCTGGCGCATCATCTGGTCCCTGGCGGCTCTGGTCGTGGCGGTGGCCGTCGCATTTCTGCTGCTCATGAAGATGGACGTCATCGGACTGCTCGAGCGTCCCATCGCGCCCTTCCTGAATGGGCGCAAGCTGGTCTACACGCATCCCGGCGATCCGTTCTCGATCGTGCTGAATGCCTCCGTGATCCTTGGCATCGTCATCGCGTTGCCGGTCATTCTGTACCAGCTCTGGGCATTCGTGTCGCCCGCGCTCTACCGGAACGAGAAGAAGGTGGTGATTCCGCTCTTCTTTTTCGCGACGGTGCTGTTCCTGTCGGGCGTGAGCCTCGCGTATTTTGTCGTGCTCCCGCTGGCGGTGCAGTGGCTGCTGAGTTTTCAGACGCAGGCGCTGGAGCCCATGATCACGGCCAACGATTATTTCAGCTTCGCCACGAGCATGGCGCTGGCGTTCGGGCTCTGTTTCGAGCTGCCCATTGTCATTCTGGCCCTTGCGGCACTGGGCCTGGTCACGCCGCAACTGCTCAACAAGTACCGGCGTCACGCCGTCGTGGTGTGTGTCATCATTGGCGCATTCCTCACGCCGGGCGATCTGGTGTGGACGACCATCGCGATGTCGGTGCCGCTGTACCTGCTCTACGAGCTGAGCGTGGGACTGACGTATCTGGTCGCGCGGCGCCGCGCGCGCCGTGCGGCGCGTCGTGCGGCGGATTCGGCGCCGCCGGGCGACGGGCGAGAGGTCACGGCGTGACCATGCGCGGGCTCGTGCTCGCGACGCTGTTCCTTCCCGGGCTGGCGCTCGCACAGATTCCCACGAACCCGCGAGCGCAACCGCCCATCATCCCGGATTCGATCGCCCATCCGCGCCCCAACGTCCGCCGCGACACGACGCGCACGGACACGACGAAGAAGGATCTCGTGACCTGGGCCGAGCCGGATTCCATGATGAACCTGCTCCTCAACCGGCCCGGCTTCAGCGTCACGCGCTATCAGGGGCAGCAGGCGAGGTTCGACGCCACGCATCGCTCGCTGCAACTGTCGGGCAAGTCCGCCGTGCAGCGCGACCAGACCATTCTCGTCGCAGACAGCATCTTCTACAACGATTCGGCGAAGACCATGCGCGCTGCCGCCGCGCCCGGCGACACGATCGTGCTGCGCGATCCCGCGCAGGGGTCCGCGGATGTCATTGCCCTGGGCAGCATGGCGTACGACCTGGTGCATCATCGCGGGATCGTGACCCAGGTCAGCACCTCCACCAATCAGACCGGACAGACCTGGTACCTGCACGGCGGCGTGGGGGCGTTCCAGGGTGACACGAGCGCACAAGGCGCCAATACGCAGTACGCGGAAGACGCATCCATCACGAGCTGCGACCTTCCCAATCCGCACTATCATTTCCAGGCCAAGGAGATCAAGGTCATCTCGAAGCACATCATGGTTGCGCGACCTGCGGTGCTCTATATCGCCGACATTCCCGTGATGTGGCTGCCGTTCATCTTCCAGGACATGCGCTCCGGCCGCCGGAGCGGCATCATTCCGCCGCGGTTCGGTCTCAGTGACATCGTGCGCTCATCGCCGAACTTCCATCGCGAGCTGGATAACCTGGGGTACTATTTCAACCTGGGCGATTACATGGACGCTACGGTGTCGCTGGATTGGCGCAGCGGGACCGGTGCCGCTCAGGGTGACGTGGGCTGGACACGCTACAACGGCGAATGGCGCTATCGCTGGCTCGATCGCTTCATGACGGGTGGCGTGCGCGCCTCGTACTCCACGTTCAGCAGCGGCGAGCGGAGCCTCGGCCTCTCGTGGAGCCACCAGCAGCAGTTCTCCCAGACGAGCACGCTCAACGCCAACATCAACTACTCCAGCAACACCACCGCTATCCGCCAGCAGGCGTACACGGTGGCGCAGGCGCTCGCCAGCATCGCATCGGCCGTGAATTACCAGCAGCAAATGGGACCCCTGAGCTTCAGCCTGGGTGGCACCCGCACGCAGCACACGGGTCGCGATGAGGTGGATCAGAGCTTTCCGAACTTCAGCATGACCAGCAAGCCGCTCAACGTGACGTCGTGGCTGCTCTGGACACCGCAGTTGTCGGTGAACAATACGCAGAATCTGCACATGGACGGCGCGCCGTTCCGCTTCGTGCCCGTTGATACGGGCCCGGGCTTTGACAGCGTGCAGGTGAATGCCAACCAGCGCAACAGCACACTGAACTTTCAGACGCCGCTGCGCATCTTCGGATTCAACTGGCAGAACAGTTTCACGATCAACGATCGCGAGAACGACTTCCCGCAGACGTTCGATATCCGCGACTTCGATACGGGAGCGCTGCTCGGGCATCGCGTGTACGCGAAGTCGTATCTCACCGCCGTGGACTGGCAGACCGGCATCAGCCTGCCGGCGCTGCTGCAGAGCTCACTCAAGCTCAGCCCGTTCATCTCGATCGTGAACGCGGACCCGACCGGTCCGTTCTGGGTGCGCAGCCAGTTGACCGGCGGCCAGTTCGTGCACCAGGCCAAGACGCTCCAGTACGGCGTGTCCGCCTCACCAACGCTCTTTGGATTCTTTCCCGGATTCGGGCCGTTCACCCGCATTCGTCATTCGATCGAGCCGCAGATTTCGTTCGGATATTCGCCGGCGGCCAGCGTGAGCGATGAGTTCCTCAAGGCGCAGAATCGGACCCGGTCGGGGTATCTGGGCGGCATCTCGCGCAGCACGATCTCCCTGACGCTCAACCAGACGATCGAAGGAAAGCTGAAGAGCAAGAGCGACACGAACCCCAACGCGGGCGAGAAGATCAAGTTGCTGTCGCTCGCCTTCAGTCCGCTCACGTACGATTTCGAGCGCGCGAAGCAGACGCACGGCAGTGGACTCACCTCCACCTCCTTCAGCTACCGCGTGGCGTCGGACCTGTTGCCGGGATTCGATCTGAGCGTGGATTATTCGCTGTACCAGGGTGACGTGCAGAGCGACACGGCCAGGTTCAAGCCCTTCCGGACCGGCATCACGGCCTCGTTCACGCTCGGCAAGAAGAACAACCCCTTCACCACGATCGCGCGCATCTTCGGCGGTGCGCCTGAATCCACGACCGTTGCACCCAATCCGTCGGCCCAGTATGGGGAAGGCATCTACCAGCAGCCCAACATCGCTGGGCCGGGCGGTGCGGCCTATCCCTATCCGACCGGCATTCCCACCGGCGCGGGCTGGAACACCACGGTCAGCTTTTCCGCTCAGCGGAGCAGGCCGGTGATCGGCGCTCGCATTTTCGATCCGCGCACGGTGTGCCAGCCCTATCTGGACGATGCGATTCGCTACCAGGCGTGCGTCAACGCCCAGTCGCCCGTTGACACGCTGCAGCAGACGATCGCGGGCGGCCAGAGCTTCATCACGCCAGCGCAGGCAACGCTCCGCGCGAGTACATCCCTCTCGCTCACGCCGAACTGGGCGATGTCCTGGACGACGGGCTACGATTTCGAACGCCACGAATTCTCCGACCAGAACGTGTCGCTCCAGCGGGACATGCACGACTGGCGTGCGCTCTTCGGTTTCACGCGCGCCCCCAACGGCAACTTCGCGTTCAGCTTCTTCATCGCGCTCAAGGCCGAACCCGATCTGAAGTTCGACTACAACCGCAGTACGGCGCGCCCGGTCACCAGCGCGCCCTGAGGCGAAGTGTCGCGTCACGGGGCGGACTTCTGTCCACGACGGGTGACATTAGTTCCGGATTACCATGTCCAAGTCGTTGACTGAACGCAAATTATGGCTGCGCACTTCACGGCGTGCGTCATGCCTGAGCTGTCTGGCGTCCCCTGCACATGGAGCTTCGGCATGCGCCGCGCCGCAGTGATCGCCGGACTGGCAGCCGCTCTGGCGGCCTGTTCCAACGACAACAACGTCATCACCGGGCCGAACAATCTGACTCCGCCCGCCAATCTGACCTACCAGCTCGAGCCGAGCGGCGATCCCACGACACCGGAGGGCATTCTGCTACGGTGGGATCCCACCACAGACAATCAGGTCACGAATTACGTGGTGTATTCGCGGTCGAGCAGCAACGCGGCATGGGTCAGGCGCGCGGCGACCACGTCGGCATCGTTCGAGGATCGCGGCACGCCGGATTTGCAGTACGAGGTCACGGCGCAGGCCCAGGACGGCAGTGAAAGCCAGCCGTCGAATGTGGTGACGGTGGATGCCTCGAACCAGCTCGATCCGCCATCGCAGCTCGTGTCGTTTGCGCTCGATCAGGCGGTGCAACTCTCCTGGTCAACGGACGCCAGACTCGCCGCGCCATCGCTCTTTGCCTATTACCGCGTGTATTCCACTGACTACGACCTCGACAACAATGTGTGTTCCGCGAACTGGGTCCTCGAAGGGACAACGGTGTCGGAGGACTTCATCGTTTCCGGCATTCCGAATGGTGTGCCCCGCTGCTTCACGGTGAGCACGATCAGCGTTGACGGTCATGAGAGCGACTGGGCCACCCCGGTGGCGGCGACACCTCGCGTGGATGCGCAAAATCAGCTCGTGTACGACGCTGAGGACCATGCCGACAGCAGCGGATTCGCATTCCTGCTGGCATCGAGTGGGCAGTTTGGCGTCATCCTGCCCGGGAGCCGCACGGATATCGACTTCCGCGTGGACCGGCATTCCGATGGGTCGATGTGGATGACGCCGGTGCGCAGCGGGTCGGTCGTCACGCGCTTCGGCGATCAGCCCGTCCCGGATCTGACATCCATTGATCTCGCACCGGAAGCAGGTTTCTCGTCGGCCGCTATTCAGGCGCGGGCCGGGTATGGCTATGTCTTCCAGACGACGCAGGCGGATGGGCTGCATTTCGCCGGAATGCGCGTGGCGTTCGTGGGTCCGACGTATGTGATCTTCGATTGGTCCTATCAGACGGATCCGGGGAATCCGATGCTGCGGCGCGTGCGGT
>DASVWN010000027.1:0-31333 GCA_036393195.1 Gemmatimonadaceae bacterium
TTCCGTGTTGATGAGGAATGCGGCCTCGGTGCCGTATTCATCGACCTGCACCGAGTGGTCAATGACGAGATCGGCCGGCTGCAGCGGGTTGATGCGCGTGGGGTCGCCGCCGAGCTGCGCAATGGCATCGCGCATGGCGGCGAGATCCACTACAGCGGGAACGCCCGTGAAGTCCTGCAGCAGAACACGCGCCGGCCGGAAGGCGATTTCCTTCTCCACGCCGGCCGCGACGTCCCAGCGCGCGAGCGCCTCGATGTCCTCGCGTTTGACGAACGCGCCGTCCTCGTCGCGGAGCAGATTTTCGAGGAGCACCTTCAGCGTGAATGGCAGCCGGTTTACCGTGGCGCCCGGCAACGTCTCGAGCGCGTCGAGACGGAAGATCGTGTAGGTCGTTCCCTCGACGTCGAGCGGGGAGCGGCTTCCGAATGAATCGAGAATGCGCATGTCTTGCTCTTGGCTTGTCGCGCCCGCTCTGAGCGAGCGCGGTCCTGAACGGAGCCACTGCGCGCCGCGCGCGCAGGCTGTCTGGAATGTACCCAACGCGGACCGCAGCGGGCAGCTATCGGAGAGCCGCGTTCATCGCGCGGCGGCTTTACAGCAGTTTTCGTGTTCCGTAGGTTGAGCCGTCCACCGCTGCTGGAATCCCGATGCATCGAAGCAAATTGCTCGCGCGAGGAGCGCCATGACCATTGATGCCAACGGCGTGAGCCGCCGGACGTTCGTGCGCACGCTGGCCGGAGCGCTCACGGCGGGTGGCATCGCGGCCGCCTGCGCGCACGCAGCGGGCGCGTCAGTACCGCAGGCGGATGCCGCGAGCGCGACGCCGGGCGACAACGCTGGCCGCCTGGGCGCCATTGGCGTGCAGCTTTACTCCGTGCGCGACCTCATGGACAAGGACGTGGAGGGCACGCTCGCCGCGCTCTCCGCGATGGGGTATCGCGAAGTGGAGTTCGCTGGCCTGCACGGCAAGACACCTGCCGATCTGCGCGGCATGCTGGAACGACATTCTCTAGTGTCGCCATCGAGCCACGTATCGCTCGAAGACGCGCAGAACAACTGGGACCGCACGCTCGCGGACCTCACCACGCTGGGCAACACCTTCGTGGTCATCCCGTGGATTGACGACAAGTATCGCACGGTGGATGGCTACAAGCGCGTGGCCGCGATGTTCAACACCGCAGCAGCCGCGTCGCGCACGGCGGGACTGCAGTTCGCCTACCACAATCATGCCTATGAGTTCGCGCCGGTGGAGGGCCGCCGTCCCTACGACATTCTGCTCGCGGAGTGCGATCCCGATCTCGTGCGCATGGAGATGGATCTCTACTGGATCGTGAAGGGCGGTGGCGACCCGCTGGCGTACATCGCCAGGTATCCGGGCCGGTTCCCGCTCGTCCATGCCAAGGACATGGCGAAGAACGGCGACATGGTGGACGTGGGGCAGGGAACGATCGACTTCAAGGCCATTTTCGCGCAGTCAGCGAAGGCGGGCATCCGGCATTGCTTCGTGGAGCACGACAATCCGCCACGGCCGCTGGAGGACCTCCGAACGAGTTACGAGTACCTGCGCCGGCTGACGTACTGAACGGTGTCGTACAGGGAGGCGTTGCCAGCTCTACTCATTCAGATTCCGGAGTGACACCCATGCGAAGGTTTGTCGCTGCTCTCGCTCTTACCACCTGTGTACTCGCGTGCAGCACGATCACCCACCCATCGCAGCACTCTGACACGCTCCTCGTTGGCACCTGGACGGCCGACACCGCCGACATCCACATCAGCTTCACCCTCAAGGCAGCCGGTTGCAGCTTTGACCCGAGCGCGGGCCTGGACGGCGAAAATGTCTGCACGTCGCTGGGTCAGGGATCGTTCCGGGTCATGACGCCCGCTGTGACGGGAGACTTGCTGGCCACCGCCACTTACGATCACGTTTCGGGCGAGCTTCCCACACTGCCGTACGTGCAATTCACTGCCAATCAGGGCGGTGGCGCATCGGCGGCTGCGGGGCTGCATGCGACGATGCCGGACTCGTCACATCTGGTGGGCACGATCGCTCCGGTCACTGGCATCCAGGCGTACGCGTTCGGGGCGGACAGCGGCGTCACGCTCACCTTCACCAGGCAGTAGCGCGCATCCGGGCGGCGTCAGGGCACGCGATCCGGGCCACCAGTTCCACCCGCCCGCCAGCCGCAGCAGCGCCGGCCCCACCGCCATGCGTACGACGGTGGCATCCACGAGCACCGCGGCCGCGAGCGCAAAACCCAGCATCTTCATCAGCAGGAATCCTCCCATCATGAACGCGCCAAATGCGGCGATCATGATGGCGGCCGCGCTGGTGATCACTCCTCCCGTCTTCGCCAGCGCCTCCACGAGCGCGTCGCTTTCGCCGCGCCCCGTGCGCCGCGCCTCGGCCACACGCGCCACGAGGAAGATCTCGTAGTCCATGCTGAGACCGAAGACGATGCAGAACACGATGATGGGCACCGCGGGGAAGACTCCTGACACGGGCGCTGAGAGTCCTATCAGCCGCGCGCCGACGCCGTCCTGGAACACGAGTACGAGCCCGCCGAACGCCGCCGTGACCGACACGAGGTTCAGCGTCACCGCCTTGAGCGGGATGAGCACCGAGCGGAAACCCACGGCGAGAACGAGCAGCGTGCCGCAGACGATGAGCGCGACCAGCCGGGCGAAGCGTCCTTCGATCGCATCTTCGTAGTCCACGTTGAACGCGGGAAGTCCACCGACGATGAGCTTCGTGCCGCGCACGCCGGTCACCGCCGCGGCGTCCACGGCGCGCAGCGCGCGCACCGTCGCCGCGAGCTGCTGCACGTCAGTCCCTTCGCGCGGCAGGACTTCGATCAGCGCGTCCGCTTCGTCCGTGCTCACGAACGTGCGGCGCACGCTCGCCGGAATTTCCGCGCGCGTGTCGGCATCCGGTTCCTGTCCCGGCGCGAGATTGGGGAGCGAGCGCACGTGCGCGATGCCGGGGATCGTCGACACGTACGCCGCGAGCCGTCGCGTGGCGTCCCACCCCGCAGGGTCCAGCGCCTTGACGCCGGGAGGAAGCGCGAGCACGACGCGCACCGACTGAATCACGGCGCCGTGTCCCATGCGCTCGAGCTCGCGCAACGCACGCGCGGACTCCATGTCGGGCGGCAGCCAGTCGCCGCGCGGGACCCCGGTGTTCAGGCGACCGGCCTGGAGGCAGAGCAGAGCCAGCGGCAACCCCGTCGTCACGAGCACCATTACCGGATGCGCGGTGACGATCCGTCCCCAGGCCCGCCACCACTCGGCATGTTCGGTCGCGCGCAGAGTTCTCGGCAACCTGCCCAGGTCGATGCGCGCGCCGGCCCACGCCAACGCACCGGGCAACAGCGTCGTAGCCAGCAGTACGCCAATCGTGACTACGAGCAGTCCGCCTGTCGCGATCGAGCGCAGCTCATTGAGGGGAATGCCGAGCAGTGCGGCAAAGCCCACTGCGACGGCGACGCCGGAGAGCACGATCGTCTGTCCGGCGTGGCGCACGGCATCTTCCGCCGCAGCCACGGCGCCAAGTCCGTGCGATCTCGCCTCGCGAAAGCGGGTGACGGTAAGCAGCGCGTAGTCGATACCGAGGCCAAGCCCGAGCATGGAAACGACGTTCTCGAGCAGGATGTTGAGTGGCCAGAACCTGGCCAGCAGAGCGGCGGCCCCGAGCGACAATGCGATGGCGAGCATGCCGGATGCCACCGGAAGGACCGCCGCCACCACCGCGCCGAAGGCAAGGCCGAGCATCAGCAGGATGAGGGGTAGCACGTGCCACTCGCTGCTCCGCGCTTCGCGCGTGCTGGTGTGCCGCAGGTCGAAATTGAGTGCCGCCTCGCCCGTCCACCGGATCGTGATGCCCGGATACCGCGGTGCGAGCCGGGCGGCCAGCGACGTGGTCGCCGCTCGCAGCGGGCGGATCAGCGCGTCGGCGGCGCCCCGTCCGGGATCGAGCCCCGCGATGATGAAGGTGGCGCGGCCGCCAAGGAACAGTGTGTCCCCACCATCCAGCCAGGAGAAGGTGCGCGTCACGCCAGCCATGGTATCCACGGCGGCGGTGATTTCGCGCAACAGCTCCTGCCCCGACGGCGAGTCACACGGCGGCACGTCGGACACCACGAGCACCGCGTAGCGGGCAAAGGGGGAGCGGAATGCGCTTCCGAGCACGCGCTCCACCGCGGCGGACTCGCTGCCATCCACTCGAGATCCCACATCGAGTCGCTGCTCGACGCTGGCGCCGAGCGGAACGAGCCCCAGCGCGCACGCCGTCCACGCCAGCGCGATCCGGCCGCGGTGCGCGACGATCCACCGTGGGAGATCCATGCTACACCCAGCCATCCTTCCAGAGCGAACACTCGCGACACGACGGCAATTCTTCATAGCGCCGCTGGTGCACAAGCCGCCTGATCTCCCGCATCCGCTCGCCGTTCCAGATCTCGGCCAGCGTCGCGGACTGCATGTTGCCCACGATCTCGCGACGCCCCCAATCCTGCGTGCAGAGCAGCACGGTGCCGTCGTGCAGGATGCTCGCGCTGGCGAACGGCGCGGGGCAGTGCATCAGCCATGCGCGCACCAGACGCCGTGCCGCGCGCTGGCGGAACGGCGTGGCGGAGCGCGGGATTCGCAGCGTGTCGTCGAAGTCGGGAAGGGCGCCCACGCGATTGTTCGCGGTGTAGACGAACACGGGCACGCCGCGCTTGCGCCAGTGCCGCGCGAACGACTTCACTTCAGCGGCGTTGTCGCGTACGCGCACGAGGCGCACGTACACGCGGGTGTGCGGAAGATGCGCACGCAACACCCGCTCAACACCGTCGAGCACCGCGTCGTAGTGGAGGCCGATGCGGATCTTCTCGTACACATCGCGACTCAGCGCATCGAGGCTGATGTCGAGCACGTCGAGATCGCTCGCGCGAATCTGCTCGATCGTGTCATCGGAGAGCAGTGCGCCGTTCGTGACGAGCTCCACGGTCACGCGGCCGTGCGTGAGCGCCTTGAAGCGCGCGATGCGCTGAAAGAGCTGCTTGTCGAGCAGCGGCTCGTTCTGCAGCATGGGCACGAACGTCTTCACTTCCGGGTGCGCGGCAAGCTCGGTGATCACCTTGTCGAACAGCGCGTCGTCCATTCGTCCCCGCGGGAACACTTTCCTGAAGAGCGGATATGGACACATGGTGCACGACGCCTGGCAGGCGTTGATGGTCTGGAGCTGCACGAGTCGCGGGAACGGCGCCGCGGCCATGTCACGCGCTTCCGAGTACTCGCGATTCGCGGCGCGCAGACCTCCGTAGAATCGCGCGTAGTAGGCGAGCTCGTCCAGCCGGCCCGAGCGGGGTATGCCTTTCATATCAGCGCCACCTCGTGGTGCAGCGGGAAGTCGTCGAGCGGCGGGCCGTCGTAGCGCCCCGACGGGGACGTGACGTAGGCGTGCACGGTGGCCGGCTGGCCGAGCAGTCCATGCAGCGCGACGGTGAGTGGATCGCGGACGTCGAGTCCGACCGTGAACGCGGTGCAACGGGCCGTGCGGGCGAGCTCCATGGCGCGAACGAGCAGCGCGTGAAGCACCGCGGGCTCGCCCGGCGGCACGCAGACGTGCAGGGCGGTGCACGTGCGCAGTGGCGCACCGCGCACGGGCAGCGCGGCGCTGCCCAACAGGGGCGCCACCGCGTTGTGCAGCACGCGGAACGCGGCCAGTCGATGCGAGTACCGCAGCACACGCAATGTGTGCAGCGCGCTGGTGTCCCAGACGGCCAGGAACCCTGCGATGCGCCCGCCCGGGCGGCGCGCCACCAGATAGTCCGATACGCCGAGCCCCGGCGCCTCGCCGAGCCAGTGCAGGAGCCGCTGCTCGTCGAACAGCCTCGCGAAGTTGCGCTGTGATGCGACGCGTTGCCACAGCGTGATCATCTCGTCGATGTCGCGTGATGTTGCCGGAGCGACGCGCCACGCGGCAGCACGCACTGCGCGGCGGCGCGGCAACGGTGCCGTATACGCCCGGAGCGTGGCGAAGCGGGTAAAGGTGGGGAGCCCGCGCACTCCGGGGATGCGACGCTCCATGCGGCGATTGCCGGAGAGAATCGTGAACAGCATGGGAACGTGCATGCCGCCATGATCGCCGCACCACGCCGACGCGTGCCGGATGAGCGCATCTGCTGCGGCGCCATCGCGATGGGCGGGGTGCACCTTGAGATCGCCCACGTACGTGGTGCGTGCGGGCCGTCCGTGCAGATACGTCTCGCGCGCCGCCATGGCGATGCAGCCCACCACCACATCCCCGCGTGCCGCCACCGCCACCTGCCAGGGATCGCCGAGCAGCCGGTCCATCGTGAAGAAGTCGGGCTCCCGCTCGACGCGGAGCGTGATGTCGCCGCGCATCGGGCACGCGCGTGCGAGCGCCAGGAGCGCGTCGCCATCTCCCGCGCGTGCCTCGCGCACGGTCACGCCTGCCGCAGCAGCGGTGGCCGTCATGTGCCACCCCCGCGCACAGTGCACACGGCGATGCGCCGCTGTACCGTGCTGCGATCTGTCGCGATGAGCCGCTCGCCGTATGCGCGGTCCTCCACGACAACGCTGCTCCAGAAGCGCGGGACTTCGGTCCAGCCCACAAAGTTCCGGAAGCAGACCGTGGCGCCCGGCGCGGCGGTCCGCACGATCTGGGTGAACAGCTCCCATATTTCGTGCCCGGACAGCCATTCGCAGATATTGGAGAGCGCAAAGCCATCGATGCTCTGCGCGGGCGCCTGTCGCAGGCAGGTCGTGAATGAACCGTCCACGAGGTGCAGCCGCTCGCGAAGCGCACGAACGTGTTCCGCACCCAGGTCGCTCAGATACGGCGGTACGCCATCCCGCACGCCGGCCGGATACATGCCGGTGAGCATGTGGTGCACGAAGTAGTTGCTGCCAACAGGCAGCTCGGTGAGCGTGTGCCGCGCGACAGCGTGAAAGTGCTCGGCGAAGCTCGGTCGCTCGAGTCGCGAGAACATGCGCGCGTCGTAGGCGCTGGCGAGTGCCCGATGGTTCAGCAGCGCGGGAAAGAGCATGCGCCAGCGCCGGGTGTCCCATTCCGCGGCGTAGAATGCCTGTTGCTCCGCCAGCGACCGGCAGGCGAGCAGTCGGCGAATGCGGTGTTCGGGGTGAATCGCGAGCCGGATCACGCGCACCAGCATCCGGATGACCCGTTCCGTGACGCCCGCGCCGAGCACGCCGCGGCGAATCGCGCCGTCGCGGGCATCCCACCAGGCGCACGCCGCGGGAGACAGGCGGTTTCGCAGCAGCCGCCAGGTCGCTTCACGCGCGGCCGGCGTCGCGGGCGTGGCACCGAGAAACGCGCGCGCCCGGCCAGCCGGCAGCTCGCACAGCGCCGCCAGCTTCAACTCGACGAGATGATTCTGCGCCGGGTTCATGTCGATCGCGGTCACCGTGCGCGCACCGGCGGCGAGCAGCGACAACGCCGTGCATCCGCCCGAGCTGACCACGGCGATCCGGCGGCCGCGGGGTGACAAGGCCTCGAGCTCCAGTGCCGGATCTTCGCGCACCTGTGCGTAGTAGAGCTGATCGAGCCGCGCGTCACTCAGCGTGCTGCGAGCCACGACGCCGTGACGTGCAGGCGCGGCGGCGCCCGTGGTGAACGCCGCGTCCTCCGGAGACGTGCAGGCATGTGCTGACGCCTGCGGCGACATGTGACTCATAGCGTCGCCTTCAGGTGATCCACCAGGCGAACTCCACAGAGACGCTCGATGCGCCGGGCAAAGGTGCGGATGGCCAGCGGATCGCCGGCCATCGCGACCGGAACGGAGCCCACCGCCTCCTCGCCGAAGTGGCGGAAATGCGCTGCGGCGTCCAGCACGGCGCTCACCAGCGATGGGTCGGCCGCAATGCGCTTGGCGATCAGGTCCGACGCGGACTGGGCATGGCGCACCTCGTCGGCCGCGATACGGGAGAGCAGCCCGGAGAGCACCGGCTCCGCCTGGCGCTGGCCCAGGCGCCGGAAGAAGTAGTACGCCAGGTGCTCGGACAGCATGAACTCCACCAGCCGCACGATGAGCGAGTCCGGAGTTGCCTCTTCGTGCGCGCCGGCTTCGCGCGCCGCCACGAGATCGCTGTCGCAAAGCGCCGGCTCGTATCCGACCGCGTCGAGATACCAGCGCAGCGCATGAAAGTGCTTGAATCCCTCGTACAACTCGAGCGAAAAGACGACCCCGGCGTCAATGTCATCCCAGGTGAGATGCAGGAGGCGCTGCAGATTCACCGGGTGGAACGCCTCGATAATGGCCGCGTCACGCAGCGCCGCCAGCACGTCGGGGTGTGCACGGGCTGCAGCGACGTCGATATCCGTCCACGGAATGTCGCGCTCGACGCTCCAGCGGCCACGGTCGGCCGCCGCGGCGTGGCGCACATAGAGGCGCGCCGTGCGGGTCATCTGCGTGGTGCGCGTCATGGCAGCACCGCTCCCGCCGCGGCGCACGGCTCCGATACCGGCGGCCAACCCTCCGGCTCGATCCCGTGCGTGCACAGCACCGCCAGGAGCCACCGCTCCACGCCAAACGCCACGCACCCGCTCGCCACCGGCTCGCCGTTCGCCAGCCGAATGCCGAACGCCTCGCCGAAGAATGCCTCGTGGCGGTTGAACGACGCGGCGGCCATGGTCGCACCGGGACCGTGTGACAGCATCATCTCGCGCTTCAGTCCCTTCACGCGCTGCAGCAGCGCGCGGCCGCGCGCCGTGGGCGCGAAGAATGGATCGGTGGCCGGCACTGTCTGTCCATCGAGGCCGAGGGAGATCGCGAACGCGCTCGCCGCGGCGAGCGCGAGATCGAGCGTGCGTGCTACGAAGCCGTCGTCACCAAGGCAGACGACCTCGCGCATGGTGAAGGCCCAGCCGCGCAGCAGCGGCGCGAGGCTGGTTCCCTCTTGGCGCCAGCATGTACACTGCACGGAGACCGAGAGCGCCTCCGACAGGGTCGCTCCGGCGAGATGCTCGTACACGTGGTAGCACGCGGCGGGCGCAAGTGCGACATCGGGCGTCGTCATGGCGCAGCGCAGCGCGGAGTCGCTGCCGCCGGAGGTCGCCACGTACTCGAGCAGCGCCCGATCATCGGAGAGGTGGGCGGCGAGCGTGAGCCAGTGCGGGAACGACGTGAAGTAGTTGGCGCGCCCGAGCGAACGCAACGAGAGTGCCGCTGGAACACGCCACTCGTCCAGCGCGAGCAGGCCGGCCATGCGACCGATGGCCTGTTCGAGCTGCGTATACAGACTCAATACACTGCCGCGCAGGGCGACCAGTCCCGGCACGGGGTGCCAGAGCTCACCACGGCGCTCCAGTCCGGCGATGACTGTGTCATGGCTGATCATCGCGATCTCCTGTCCCGAACACGGCCGCGATCCGCGCGGGGGTGCGGAAGTTGCTCATCTGAATGTCCACGTCGTCAATCCGCCGCTCGATGGCGCGCTCGGTCCATGCGATGAGCTCCAGGATCCGGATCGAGTTGATCATGCCACCCTCGAAGAGCAGCGTGTCGCGCGTGATACGCACCCCGGGCGGTGCCATGCGGCGGTTGAGCCATGCGAGAAGCGCGGCCAGAAGCCGGGGCCGTGATGCGGTGGCGTTCATGCCGCTATCCTGCACCGCTGTTCCCACGCTACCGCCGCCAGCTTTTCCACCATGCGCGGCCAGTACGCCGCGACCGTGGGTGCACGGAAGCCCAGGACGGCATCCGCCCGCGACGTGTCGAACCACTTGGGAAACCCGAGCTGCGGAACGAAGTGGGAGAGTGCGTGCGTCACCCGGCGCAGCGCCGGGTCACCGAGCTCCTCCACGGTATGCGTGAAGAGCCGCCACGTCGCGAGATCGGTGAGCGCGGGGCGAACGTGACCACGCCGCTTCCACGACTCGTCGCGCGCCCAGATGTGAAACGTGCGGTCGAGCAGCTCGCCGAGCCCGAGCCAACGCGAACCGGCGCACAGATGAAGCGTCTCGCCGGCGAGGTCGTCACGCAGTATCACCGCCGCAATGGCACGGGCCACGTAGCACGTCGTGACCACATCCATGGGCGTGTCCTCGGCGCCCGGCAGAAGCGCGGCCAGCCCCTGGTAGCACAGTCGCAGCGCGAAGTGCAATGCGTTGAGCTGTGTCACCGTTCCGGCGATGCTGTCGCACGCCACAGTACTCGGCCGCAGGATGATCCAGGGAAGCGAACACTCGCGAACGAGTCGCTCCGCTTCGTACTTGGACCACTCGTACGGATTCACAAAGCCCGCGTCGGCGCCGTTGTCCTGCTCGGCGATGAGCCCGTCGCGACCCCCGGCGACGAACGCGGTGCTTACGTGGACCAGGCGCTCCGCGCCCTGCCACGAATTCGCGATCTCGAGCACGTGCCGGGTGCCGTCCACGTTGACCGTGCGCGCCTCGTCGTGCGTGCGGGAGAACACCGTATCCGCCGCGAGGTGCACCACCACTTGCGAATGGCGCTGGAGCCAGTGCTGCGCGCCGGTCGCGAGCGCGAGGCCGTCGCAGGTGATGTCACCGCGAACGGGGACGACGCGCGCAGCGAGCGGGCCGAGCGCGGTGACGAGCGAGCGCCACCGTTCGCGATTGCGCACCAGCGCCGCGATCCGGACATCCGGATGCTGTCGGAGGAGCCGCGCGATCACGGCGCGGCCGATCAGGCCGGTACCACCGGTAATGAAGACTGTGAACGAGCCATGCCGCATGTCATGCCTCCAGCGCGAGTGCTGTCCAGTGCGCGCCATATCCGTAGGAAAAAAGCAGGAGGCGCTCGCCCGGTTGGATCGCGCCCTCCATCGTCGCGTCGCGCAGATTGATGAAGTTGTCGCCCGCGAGCGTGTGCCCATCGCGCGCGATGTTGCGCGACCAGAGGCGGGCGTTGGGCAGTCCCAGAAGACCCAGCAGGATCTGCCAGCTTCGCAGGCTCACATTGTGGGGAATGACCCACTGCACGTCCTCGGCACGCCAGCCGGCGTCACGCAGCGCGCACTGCACGGCGTGGCGCGCCGTGGGGAAGTAGGACGCGATGATCTCGTCGCGCAGCGCGTCGGCATCCCAGTAGTAGCCTTTCGTGATCTGCGCCGATCCGCGCAGCCGGTTGCGCGGTGCATCGCAATCCACGAGCACCGCGCACGCCGCGTCCGATACACAGTTGAAGATCGCCTCGCGCGCGCCATCCGCGGCGGTGAACTCCGAGCACACGCACAGCACGCGCGCCATCCCCTCGGCGAGGCACATCGCGCGCGCGACGCGGACCGCGGCAAAGAGCGTGGTGCACGCCAGTTGATCGAGCGCGAATACCATGGCATTGGCGAGCCCCAGATCGAACTGCAGGCGCGTGGCCGGATAACGATAGCGCTCCATGGCGCGCGGCGCCGTGGGTGCGGTGTCCGCGGGGGCGAACGCCGCGCTACCGGCCAGGCCGCCATAGATGAGCAGCGTGACACTGTCGGGAGCGATGCCGTTCTCGCGAAGCAGCGCGCGCGCCGCCGAGAGCGCCAGTTCGTACGGCGATTCACTGGTCGCCACGTGAACGTGCCCGAATCCGAGCGATTCCAGCGTGTCCGGCGAACTGTACAGTTGTCCTGTCCGGGCCAGTTCCTGCACGGAGCGGGAGACGGCGGGGAAAGCATAGGCCACGGCTGCAATGCCCGGCACGCACGTCGCGGCCATCACGCGGCCTCGGCGATGAACACCACGGCGCACACGGTGTGCTTCCAGGGCGCGAAGATCAGGGCGTGCGCGGGCACGCACCGGCGGCGCAATCGAATTTCGTCGAGCCGCCCGTGAATGCCGAAGCCGAGCTCCAGTGCGGTGAACGGCGTCGTCGCATCGCACGCCAGCGCCTTCCAGGCCGCTTCCTTCAGCGCCCAGAGCTGGTTGAGGCTCAGTGTGCCGCCAGTGTGCCACTCGGCGCCTGTCAGGAAGTAGCGCGCGTACGCGGCGGAGAGTCCGTCGGCGCGCTCGAGATCCAGCCCCACGCGCAACGCCGCGGAGCGCGTCGCGACGGCGACGGCGCGCCCATCACGATGTGACAACGAGATGGCCAGCGTGCCGCCCTGTTGCACCGTCGCATCCGTTGTCGAGATGACCGGGGGCATTCCGGCCACGTGCGTCACGCTCACGCTCTCCGGCCGGGTTCCCAGCGCCAGGGCCGCGGCGCGGCTGGCCACGATTGTGCCGGCGGCCCGATCGGTGGCTGCCTTCGCGAAGGCGAAGTGCAGCGTCTGATGGTACGCGTTGATGGTGGTCATGGCTCCCTCCTTGTGGTGACCCCAAGGTGAGGGAGCGCAACGCCGACGCGGACCGCGATTGTTACGTAGTCGCGCGCATCAGATGACGTAGGTGCCGGGAATGGCGATCAGCGCGAGATTCCCGTGCTCGTTGCCTCGATCGCCGCGCGCACCCGCGGCATCGCCGCCTCGATCTCCGCCACGGACACCGCGCCCACCGACAGCCGGAACCATCCGCAGTCGTGCGTCACCCCGAACGCCTGGAAGGGCACGACCGCAAAGCCCGCGGCGCGCAGCAGATAGCTCCGTACGTCCTCGTCCGTACGAAGCAGCATGCCATCCGGGGTATGGCGCCCGCTCAGCGCGACGCGCGCACTCAGATAGATCGCGCCGCGAGCCGGGACAGTTTCCACGGGCAGACCGCTCGCGTGCATGGCGGCGAAGTGCCGCTGCAGCGCCTCCAGCCGGCTCTGCACGCCGCGGCGCATCTCCGCGACGTACGCGTCCACGCTCGGTGCAGAGTTCAGGAAGCTCGCGGCAGCCACCTGCTCCGCGCGCGGCGCCCATGCGCCCACGTGACCCAGAAAGTCCGACGCGAGCGCGATGATGTCCTCCGGGCCCACCAGCCATCCCACGCGCAGGCCGGTGGATGCGAACGGCTTGGAGATCGCATCGGCGAACAGCGTGAACGGCGCCAGCTCCGGTCGGAGCGAAACCGGATTCACGTGCGTAGTGCCACCGAAGGTGAGCAGCCAGTACACCTGGTCGTACAGCACGTAAAGCGGACGCTCCCCCTGCGCCGCGCGTGCACGCCGCGCGTTCTCTTCGAGCACCAGGTCGGCTATTGCGCCCAGCGTGTCCGCATCGAAGGCGGTGCCGGAGGGGTTGAGCGGCGAATTGAGCGCCAGCAGCCGTGCGCCACGCAGCAGCGGCGCGAGCGCATCGGGCGTGGGCAGAAAGCCCGTGTCCGGTTTGCACTCCACTGCCACGCGCTCCGCATTCACGAGCTGACAGTAATTGTCCACGCTCCAGCACGGGACGCCAAAGACCACGCGATCACCCGCATCCACCACCGTACGGAACGCCGCGTAGATCCCCGGGCGCGCTCCGCTCGCCACAAGTACCGAGGCCAGTGGATAGTCGAGGCCCAGACGATCGCGGTAGAACGCGCGAATGCTCTCGCGCAGCGCGAGCAGTCCGTTGGCCGGCGGGTAGTTCGTCTCGCCCTTGCCGACGGCGTCCGCAATGCCGTGCGCGAGCATCTCGGGGATACGGAACTGGCTGGGCGCGAAGTCACCGACGGTAAGATTGCAGACCTGCTCGCCGCGCGCGATGCGCGCGCGGATGTCGTTCGCGATGACCAGAATGCGTGACCCTACCATGTCCAGGGTCATGCTCGATCCACGGCGCGCGGCGGGCAGCGCCGGGCTCACTGAAGCCTCCATCGCCGAGCCGGCGTCGTGCGATCGCACCACGTGTGCGTCGGCGCCCATCACTGGTTCCCGGCCGACTGGCTGCCGGCCATCCTGAGCGCCGCATACGCATTCACGATCCCACCGGTCGCCGAGAGCGTGCCGAATGGCACGAGCGCGGCGTCCGCGCCCGCACCGGGCTTCGTCACCATCTGCGACGGATAGCGGCTGGCCGATTGCAGGATGATTCGTTTGACGTCCGCCGCGGTGAGGTCCGGATAGTAGGACAGCATCAGCGCGGCCAACCCCGTTACCATGGGCGCCGCCATGCTGGTGCCGCTGTCACGCTCGTACTTGTTGCCGGGAATGGTGGACAGAATGTCCTCACCGGGCGCAAACACATCAACGCGTTTCTGCCCGTAGTTGCTGAACGATGCCACGAGGGCCGCCCCTCCCTTCCACGATGTTGCGCCCACCTCGATCCAGTTCCTTGCCATGCCGCCGTCCAGATAGGCGGCCGTGGGGAAGTTGCCGCCCGCGTCAATGTCCTTGTTGTCGTTGCCGGCTGCGTGGATCATGAGCACCCCGTGGGAGTCGGCGTACTTCACCGCATCATCCACCACCGACTTCTGCGGCGAGTACGGCTTGCCGAAGCTCATGTTGATCACACGCGCGCCGTTGTCCACCGCGTAGCGAATGGCGTTGGCCACGTCCTTGTCGCGCTCGTCGCCATCCGGGATGGTGCGCACCATCATGATGCGGACCGACTGCGCGATGCCGCGCACGCTGTCGGCGGCGTCCGGCGTGGCGCCAATGATGCCGGACACGTGCGTTCCGTGCAGCGCATCCGGGCCCATGACATCCCGGTTGCCATAGTCACGCTGCGTCAGATTCGCCGGATCATCTCCCACGATGCCGCGCGGATTGTACGTGGAGTCATAGCCGTAGCGAACGCGCGATTCGTATTCTTTCTGCGCCTGTGCGACGACGTCCGGGGTGAGCCCCGAACCCGCGAGCTGCAGGAACACGGCGCGCGCCTGCACCTGCTGCGCATCCGTCGGATGGAAATTCTGCACGCGTTGCGGCGTGAGCGAATCGGGGATGGCGGCATGAAGTATCTGCAGCGCACGATCCTGCGCCCGCGCGGCACCGTTGATGTTGTCCAGCGTCTGGGTGTCCTCGGCGCGCTTCTTCTCGTAGTCGGCGGTCACCGTGTCACAGAGCTGGGGTGACGGGTCAGGCCCGCCCACGCTCAATGGCGCGATGTTCTCGCAGCGCGCGAAGAGGCGCGTGACCTCCAGCGTTTCATGATCGATGTCCCTGCCATCCCGGCCGCCAATGAAGTTCCACCCCCACGTGTCATCCACGTAGCCGTTGTGGTCGTCGTCCTTCCCGTTGCCGGGGACTTCCTTCGGGTTGCGCCAGAGGTGCGGCACCAGGTCCGTCTGCGCCGTATCCACGCCGCCATCAATCACCGCCACGAGCACGGTCTGCCGCGGCTGCATGCCCGCCAGCAGCTCGCGCTCGGCGCGCAACACACCCATGCCCGGCAGACTGTCGCCGGCTTCATCCAGCAGTTGCCACTCGGCCGGCGCCTTGGCGCGTGACGAGCGCGGAATGTTGCCGGATGTGACCGGCGACGCCACGGTTGCCGGCGCCGGCGCCGGACCCGGCGCGGGTGCCGTGGTGCGCGGCGTGGCGCAGGCGGCGAGCACGAGGCCCGCGAGCGCAGTGATGGATGACGACTTCATGGATTGTCCGTGCCCGATACGAGGTGGACGGAATCTAGCGATCGTCCACCACGGCAGCGAAGTAGTGTGCCAGGTGCACGCTCCCGCCCTCGCTCAGATCCGGACCGCTGGCGGCCCCGCCTGGGTCGCGAGCACGGCGGCGCTCGCCGCCCTCGAGGGAAACGCTCGCTGGTAGGTTTCGAGCCACCGAGCGCTGAACTCGTCGGCTGCCGCATCCGGTACGAGCGCCCAGACGCTGCCGCCGAACCCGGCGCCGAATGCGGACGCCGCTGCGGCTCCCAGGGCGCGAGCGGCGCGCACGAGCAGCATGGTCTCGGGTACCTGGTTGCGGAGCAGCACCTCGACGTTCGCGTGCGAGCGTGCAACGAGCGCGGCAAACGTCGTGAGATCGCCCCGGCGCAGCGCGTCAGCCGCCCGGGGAATGATCACCTCGCTTTCTTCGTAGAACTGGTCGAAGCGGTCGAGCAGCGCCGCATTCGTCGCGCCGGCGGAGCCGTTTGCGCCGAGCAGCGCACGGATGCGGGCCGGTGCATCACTCGCGCTGGTCGCCGCGGCGGCAAGCGAAATGTCGTCACGCCCAGTAGCCTCCCGCCATCGCTCCAGTACCGCGCGTGCCGCCAGCGATGCGTTGTTGTACGCCTCACGCGCGGCGCCTGCTTTTTCCGCAGTGATCCCGCTCACCCCGATGACCATGCGGTGGCCGGCGGGGAAGGGAACCTCCCCTTCGGCGCGTACGGGGCAGAAGGAATACCGGCTCATCATTCCCGGGCGACAGCAGAGAATCGCCGTCTGGTCCTCACTGCCGCCGAAGGTGCCGACGCCGCTCGTGCCCTCCAGCGAGCCGAAGTCCAGGCCGTTCTCGAGACTTCCCAGGTATGCGCCGAGTTCCTGCGGGGAATGAATCGCCGCGCGATACTCGTCGCGCTCCGCGAGACCGTTCACTTCGGACAGCGCGAGAAAGATCGCCACGACGAGCGCGCTCGAGCTGCTCATTCCCGCCGCGACGGGCAGATCGCCCGCGAACGCGATGTCCGCGCCATGGCGCGCGCCGGGGAAGTTCCGCGCAATGCGCCGCGCCACCGTCATGGGGTAGTTCGACCAGTGGCCCGCAGGCGGCTCGGGGCAGTCGTCGAGCGGAAAGGCGAGTTCCTGGGCGCTGTCCACGGCCACGATGCGCACGAGGTTGTCGGCGCGCGCGACGGCCACCAGGCAGATGCCCTGTTCCACGGCCATGAGCAGACTGCGGCCGCCGGCATAGTCGGTATGCTTGCCGAGGACTTCCACGCGCCCGGGGACGAACCACGAGAGCGGCGGGCCGCCGGGCGCCGCACCGGGCGCGCTGCTGGCCGCACCGGGCGCGCCGCCCTGTGTTGCAAGCTCGTGCAATGCCGCATTCGCGCGCGCGAACAATTCCGCCTTGCGCCGCGCTTCGCTGCTGCTCATGCCGGCGGCGACGAGCCGTTGCACTCGTGGATCCGTCACAATCGCACCGTGACGCCGGCGAGGCGAGCCTTGACCTCCGCGATGTCGCCGCGACTCGAGAGGTCCAGCACTCCGCCTTTCACGCGAACGACCGCCACGCGCTCACCCAGCTCGGTGATTGCGATGCGCACCGCCTCCGGCAGCTCCAGCTCGTTGCGCGCCGATGGCCGCACCCGGCGGCAGGCCTCGAAAATCGCGGGTGTGAACATCCAGCAATTCATGCTCACCAGTGCATCGTCGCCGAAGGTGGCCATGGTGGCCGCATCGGGCTTCTCGATGATCTGCGCGAGCATGCCATCAGGGCCGGTCATGAGCATGGCGAACTGCTGCACACGCTCGGCGGGGATGTTGCTCTCGCGCACGAGGGCGCGCCGCTCGAACGCGGCCACGCCGGAACCCGGAATGCCGGCGAGCGCCGTGTACGTGTCCACCGGATAGTAGTTGTCCGAATTGAGCACGAGCACGCGCTCGCCGCCGGCAAACTGCTCCGCAGCGAGCACGGCGTCTGCGGTGCCGAGCGGCCGTTCCTGGATGGCGAAGTGCACCCGAAGGCGAGTGAGCGTCACACCGTGCGTGTAGTGCTCGCGAACGACGTCGTGCTCCGGGCCGATGACGAGGCACACGTCGTGATAGCCCGCGTCCGCGAGTGCGCTCAGCACGTAGTCGAGAAAGGGGCGGCCGATGGGGATCATGGCCTTGATGCCGCGCGCGGCGACCCGGGATTGTTCGTCGTCGAGCGCGGTGGCGGGATCCTCGCGGCGCATGCGGGTGCCCAGCCCGCGCGCGAGGATCACCGCCCGAGTCGAACGCGCCGTCACCCGACGGCGCTCTCCACGTCGGGCACCGGAGCGACTGGCGCCCGGGACCAGAGCTTCGGAAAGAGGCGCAGCAAGCCGATGCCGCTCACGACGAACAGGACGGACCACATCGTACCCTGTGCGGTGCGTCCGTAGAGGAAGCTGCCTGCGCCAAAGAGCGCTGCGTATACGAAGCAGCACCCCATCACCCACCCGAGCAGCGACTGCGTGATGCTGTCCGGCGATGGACCAACGGCGGCTTCCGCCTGCACCGGTTTCCACCCGGGTCCCGCCGGCCGCACGAGCCTGTAGAACTTGACGAGCGTCTCGCGATCGGTGGGCTTGCTGAGATAGGTTGCGGCCACCCACACCACCGTGGTGCAGGCCACTGTCGCGAGCAGCGGGATCTGATCGCCGATGTGCGCGCCCATCTTCTTCGCCACGAAGAACGCCACGGCAATCAGGAACGAGCTCAACATTGCCCAGATCTCGCTCCACGCGTTGATGCGCCACCAGAACCAGCGCAGCAGGTAGATCAGCCCGGTGCCCGCCCCCACCGACAGCAGGAGCTGGAAGCTCTCGGCGGCGGTGTTGAGCGCGAGCGTCGTGAAGCCCGCGAGGATCATGAGCACACCCGTGACGATGCGACCCACCAGAACGTAGTGCTTCTCGTCGGCGCCCGGCTTGAGGAAGCGGCGGTAGAAGTCGTGCACGAGGTACGAGGTGCCCCAGTTGAGGTGGGTCGAGATCGTAGAGACGTATGCCGCCAGCAACCCCGCCACCATGAGGCCGAGCCACCCCACCGGCAGGAAGGTGAGCATGGCCGGATACGCCATGTCATTGCCAATGAGGCGCGGGTCCACGTATGGGAACGCGCGCGAGATGTCGGACAGGTTCGGGAAGACGAGAATGGACGCGAGCGCCACGAGGATCCACGGCCACGAGCGCAACGCGTAGTGCGCCACGTTGAAGAAGAGCGTGCCGGTGAGCGCATCGCGCTCGCTCTTCGCGGCCAGCATGCGCTGCGCGATGTAACTCCCGCCGCCCGGCTCTGCCCCCGGGTACCACACGGACCACCATTGCACCGCAATGGGCATGATGAGCACCGAGAGCGTGAGCTTCCAGTTGCCAAAGTCGGGGAGCAAGTTGAGCGTCTTTGGGTCGATGTGACTCACCAGTCCGCTCAACCCTCCCACCTGCGGCTGGCGCAGCGCGAACACCGCGGCGGCCACCGCGCCCGTCATGGCGATGCCGAACTGAATGAAGTCAGTCACCAGCACGCCCCAGAGGCCCGATGTCGCCGCGAAGGCGATGTTCATCACGCCGCAGATGACGAGGGTCTTGACCATCGGCCAGCCGAGCAGCACGCTGGCGATCTTGGCGGCGGCCAGATTGACCGTCGCCATGATCACGCAATTGAAGAAGAGCCCCAGGTAGATCGCGCGGAATCCGCGCACCATGCTCGCCGGCTTTCCAGCGTAGCGGATCTCGTAGAACTCGAGATCGGTGAGCACGCCGGAGCGCCGCCAGAGCCGCGCGTAGAAGAACACGGTGGCCATGCCGGTAAGCAGGAACGCCCACCACTGCCAGTTATCCGCCACGCCAGAATCACGGACGAAGTTCGTGACGAGGTTGGGCGTGTCGGTGCTGAAGGTGGTGGCCACCATGGAGACGCCGATGAGCCACCACGGCGCGGCGCGCCCGGAAGTGAAGAATTCAGCGGTGCTGGAGCCCGCGCGCTTGGCGAGCAGAATGGCCGGCAGGAACGAGATGACAATCGAGATGCCGACGATGATCCAGTCAGTGGTGACCAGGTGCATGGGGGTGCTGCGGAGGGGGAGGGAGAGGTCGGGGGCGAGAGCCCGTCAATCGACGCGTGCCGTGGTCAGCATGGACGATGATACCGGGTCAGCGGGGGATTGGGCAGGGGGCGGGCGCGCCGGCCCAGATACAAGACGGGCAGGGAGCCGCATGCGTTGCTCCCTGCCCGGAATCCAGGATGTGGCGCCGCCGCGTCTCGGCTCGCTACTTCTTCACCTCGAAGTTCTTGACGCTCGCCGACACTCCGTTCAGCGAGATGTCCACCTTGTACTGTCCGGCCGGCCATGCGCCCTTTTTCGTGATGTGGAACTCCGTCGTGGCAGGCCCGGTCGGCGTGACGCTCTTCGACGCCGAGTCGATCACGGTCTCCTTTGTGCCCTGCACGAACGACCACTTGGCGGACAGGGTGCCAGTCGCGGCTCCCTCGGTGTTCACCGCGGCGTAAATGGTGTCCCGCGGGCCGAACGTCGTGGAGGGTGCACTGACCTGCTTGTCGGCTCCAATTGCCTTGCCGAGATCCACGCTGGCGACGGACAGCGTGGGCGCGGCGGCCGGTGCCATGGACGTGGTGTCCTTCGTCGCGGCAACGGCCGTGGTGTCGGCGGCCGACGCGGCCTGGTTCTTCTTGCAAGCCGCCAGCGACAGGGCCGCCAGTGCCACGGCGAGCGCGGTGAACGTCCTCTTTCGTGCGTACATGATGGTGGTCTCCTGTCCGCTCACGCGGCGGGAATCTTGAGGACCTGGCCCACGCGGATCAGGTCAGGGTTCTTGATGCTGTCCTTGTTGGCTTCCCAGATCTTCTTCCACTTCATCTCGTCGCCGTAGAACTTCTGCGAGATCTTCCGCATGTTGTCGCCCGGCGCCACGGTGTAGCTCTGCTCCGCCGGCGCCTTCGCGTCCGGCGCGGTGGATGAACTCCCACCCTGCACGTCGGAAAAGTCAGGTGTTGGATCGTCTGGCATGATCGTCTCCTCCTTCAGTGAGCGTCAGTCGGACAGCACGAAGGTGACCTTCAGGTCCACGCGATACTGCGCCACCTTGCCATCGGCAACCTCGACCTTCATCCCCTTCACCCAGGCTCCCTTCACGTTCTTCAGCGTCTTGTTGGCGCGCGCCACTCCCTTCGCAATCGCATCGTCGAATCCCTTCGGCGATTGCGACGTGATCTCGGTTACCTTCGCGACTGACATGGCTGTTCCTCCCTGAGGTTGAGGCCGTCACCTGACGGCCAACCCTGACACGCATGCATCATTGGTGCCGCTCGAGCGCCAGAGCGATCCGCCGGATGGCATCCGCGTTCGTCACGACGCGCGCGAATTCGTCCCCCTGGGTTGCCCGGCTCAGTGTCACGCCGGCCGCGCGAAAGCACATCGCGCTCTCCTCGCGCACCGCGCCACGTACGTGCACCTCGCGCACCCCGGTCGCGGCGACGATCTCCCCCACGTTGTCGCCGGTGATTCCACCGCCGGCCAGAATGGTCACGTGGCCGGCGGCGCGGCGCACCAGCGTGGCCAGCATGGGGATTCCCGCGCGCGCCGATGCCGCACCACCCGACGTGAGCACGCGCTCGAGCCCCAGGCGCTCGAGTGCCGCGAATGATTCGAGCAAATCGCGCGTCATGTCGAACGCCCGGTGAAACGTCACGCGCAACGGGCGCGCGTGCTCCACGAGCGCCAGCGTCGTCTCTTCATCGATCGTCCCGTCGGCGCGCAGGGCGCCAAGCACCACGCCGTCCGCCCCGGACCGCCTGGCCGCATCAATGTCGCGGCGCATCACGGCGCATTCGTCGCGCGAGAAGAGAAAGTCACCGCCACGCGGGCGGATGAGCACGTGGAGCGGAATCGCGATGCGCTCGCGCACCTCCGCGATCATCCCTTCACTGGGTGTGGTGCCGCCCTCCACGAGACCCGCGCAGAGCTCCACGCGGCTCGCCCCGCCCGCCGCCGCGGCCTGGGCCGACGCCACTGCGTCCACACACACTTCGACCAGATTGCCTGCGCTCATGCCGCGCAATCAGCAGCGCGAGCGCGCCCGGCGGAAGGGCACGCCCGCGCAGGGTAGCCATCCGGGCGAAATCGGATAACTTCTGTCGCCACGCCCCTCCCAGGAGACCCCGCAGTGGCCGCCACCCGCGCAAAGCTCTCGACGATGATGTTTCTCGAATACTTCGTCTGGGGCGCATGGTTCGTGACCATGGGCACGTACCTCGGCACGTCGCTCCGCTTCGACGGCACCCAGATCGGCCTCGCCTTCGGCGCCACGGCCATTGCCGCCATGATCTCGCCGTTCTTCGTCGGCATGGTGGCCGATCGCTTCTTCGCCACCGAGAAGATCCTGGGGCTCCTCAGCCTCGTGGGCGGCGTCGTGCTCTGGTACGTGAGCACGCTCACGTCGTTCGCCGCGTTCTACACGGTGCTCATCGTTTACGCACTGTGCTACATGCCCACGCTCGCGCTTACGAATTCCATCTGCTTCGATCACATGAAGGATTCGGCCCGTGAGTTTCCCATGGTGCGCGTGCTCGGCACCATCGGCTGGATCGTGGCCGGGCTCATTGTGGGAACGCTCAAGCTCGAGGCAACCGCCGTGCCGCTCCGCATTGCCGCGGGCGCGTCCATTGTTCTCGGCGTGTTCTCCTTCGTGCTCCCGCATACGCCACCGCACGCCGCCGGCCACAAGCTCACCGCGCGCGATGTGCTGGGCCTCGATGCGCTGTCCCTCATGAAGGACCGCGCGTTTGCCATCTTCATCCTCGGCTCTTTCCTGCTCTGCATCCCGCTGCAGTTCTACTACACGTTCACCAATCCCTTCCTGAACGAGATCGGCATGCAGAACGCGGCCGCGAAGATGACCCTCGGCCAGTTCTTCGAGATCGGCTTCATGCTGCTGCTGCCGCTCGCGCTGCTCAAGCTCGGCGTCAAGCGGATCCTGCTGCTCGGCATGGCCGCCTGGGCCGTGCGCTATGTGCTCTTCGCGTTCGGCAACGTGACGTCGCTCGCGTGGATGCTCTATCTCGGCATCATCCTGCACGGCGTGTGTTACGACTTCTTCTTCGTGACGGGACAGATCTACGTGGACCAGCGCGCCAGCGTGAAGATCCGCGCTGCCGCGCAGGGGCTGCTTGCCTTCATCACGCAAGGCGTGGGGCTGTTCATTGGCTCGCTGCTCTCGGGGCCCGTGGTGGACGCGTACCGCACCGGTGCCACGGGGCACGACTGGCGCTCCATCTGGCTCGTGCCGGCGGCGGGCGCGGTGATCATCCTGGTCATTTTCGCCGTGCTGTTCCGGCCGGGTGTGCCGGCGAGCGTCGTGGAGCCCGCCGCGGCGGAAGTGGCGTAGAAGCCAGGGGGTCAGAGGCTGATAGGGGGCAGAGGCTGATCAGCCTCTGCCCCTATCAGCCTCTGACCCCCTGGCTACTCCGCTATCCCACGCCGAGTTTCTTCAGCGCCTCCGGCGGACACCCCTTCCAGTCGGGGTTGATCACGTTCCCGATGTACTGCAGGTCCTCCACGCCCATTTTGCTCGACCAGAATCCTGATGCGGTCAGGTCGCGGAAGCGATTGAAGAACGCGACGCCCTGACTGTGCTCCGGTTTTGCGCGTTTGGGCCACGCGATGTCGTCGAGCACTGCGGTGCGTTGCGCGGCGCTGCAATCCACGAACGTGGCGCCGAAGCGGTCGCTGCACTCGCGGTCCAGCCAGGCGAGTCCACCGCGAATGGGGAGCCGGTTGTTCTTGTACTCGTCGAGGATGAAGTCCATGAAGGCGGGGACACCGGCGTCGGTGGCGCTCCCCGATCGTTCGTCGCGCGGGATGATGAGATCGACCAGCACCTCCACGGTGTCCCATTCGTGCGACGTGAAGAACTTGTGTGTCACCGTGCCGCCGTTCGCGCGCGCCGCTGACGCATCGCGCGCGGCTTTCTTCGCCTTCTCGACGACGGCCGGCGATGCCTCGCATGCGGTCGCGAGCGACGCGATGGCCATGACCTCGAGCATGGCCCGCCGGCTCAGCCCGGCGCTCGCTCCCGTTCGCTCGCGATCGCCCTCCGCCCGTGCGTCGCCGCTGTCACCTGCCGTTCCTCCCTTCTGATGCGCTGTCATACGACCCCCTGCTTCCGCTGATCCACGATGTACTCGCTCGTGCGCCACGAGAGCGCCAGGATGGTCCAGGTCGGATTCTTGTCGGCCTGCGACACGAACGGGCCGCCGTCCGCCACGAAGAGATTCTTCACGTCGTGCGCCTGCCCATGCGCGTTGACCACCGAGCGTGCGGGGTCGTTGCCCATGCGCGTGGTGCCCAGCTCGTGAATGATCTGTCCGCCCGCGGCAATGCCATACCCTTCCTCCTTTGACGGCATTGGCGAGAACACCTCGCCGCCCATCTGCGCCACGAGCGACCGGAAGGTTTCCTGCATGTGCTTCACCTGCCTGTATTCATGGTCGCTCCACTTCCAGTGGAAACGCAGCACTGGAATGCCCCACTGATCCACGACGTCGGGATCGCGCTCGCAGTAGCAGTCTTCGTTGGGAATCATCTCGCCGCGACCGGAAAAGCCGACCGTGGCGCCGTAGTACTTGCGGTAGTCGTCCTTGAGGGACTTGCCGTAGCCGCCGCCCGAGGGATAGCGCTGGATGCCCCCCATGAAGCCGTACGACGGCACGCCGAGCCCGCCCCACAACTCGATGTGGTAGCCGCGCGGGAAGTCGAGCTTCCGGTTGTCCAGCCACCAGGGCATGTACAGGTGCGCGCCGCCCACGCCGTCCTCGTTGTGCGGCACGTGGTCCACCATCCTCGGGATGTAGCCGCCAACGTCCGTGCCCGTCGTGTCGGTGAGATATTTCCCCACGACACCGCTCGAGTTCGCGAGGCCCTGCGGAAAGCGCGACGAGCGCGAGTTGAGCAGCAGGCGCGCGCTCTCGCACGCACTGGCGGCGAGCACCACCACACGCGCGCTCACGTGCTCATCCGCGCCCGTCAGCTTGTTCACATAGCTCACGCCGGTGGCGAGTCCGCGCGCGTCGGTCGTGACTTCGCGCGCCATGGCGTTCGTGACGAGCGTGAGCTTGCCCGTCGCCATGGCCGGCGGGATCAGTACGCCGGTACTCGAGAAATTCGAATTCGTCTTGCACCCGCGATTGCACTGCCCGCAGTGGTGACACGCGGCGCGCCCATGGATGGATTGCGTGAGAATGGAAAGCCGCGACGGGATGCACGTGATGCGCAGGCGATCCGCCGCCTGCTTCACCATCAACTCCCAGCAGCGCGGCACGGGCGGTGGCAGGAAGATGCTGTCCGGATGATTGTGCAGTCCCTCCCGGCTGCCGAAGACGCCCACGAGCCGGTCCACCCGGTCGTAGTACGGCGCGACGTCCGCATAGGTGATCGGCCAGTTCTCACCCAGGCCGTCGATGCTCCGCCGCTGGAAGTCGTCGGGGCCGAAGCGCAGCGAGATGCGTCCCCAGTGGTTGGTGCGTCCGCCGAGCATGCGCGCACGCCACCAGTCGAACTGTGTACCCGGGGCCCGCGTATACGGTTCACCCTCGATATCCCATCCGCCGATGCACCCGTCGAATTCGCCAAAGGGGTGATCCTTCGTGCTGGCCCCGCGGCGCGGCGAGTCGTAGGGCCACTCGAGCATGGCCGAGTCCTTCGCGAGGTCCCACATGCCACCCGCCTCGAGCATGACGACATCGGCACCGGCCTGCGTGAGCACATAGGCCGCCATCCCCCCGCCCGCGCCTGATCCGACGATGCACACATCGTATGTCTTCCGCTGCGCCGCCTTCTGCATTCAACCCCCGCGAGATGAGAAATCCCAGTATGCTGCCTACTCCAGCGTCCGGATCCACACATTCCGGAAGCGCACCGGATAGCCATGATCCTGCAGCGACAGCGGCAGTGCGCCCGGGCGCGCCGTGTACGGCGGACGCTTGCCGAAGGCCGTCGGGCCGGTGAGCACGACGTTGTCCTGCACCAGCACGCCGTTATGAAATACCGTCACGCGCGCCGGGCTCGCCACGCCGCCACCGGCGGTGAAGCGCGGACGGTGAAAGACGATGTCATACGTCTGCCATTCGCCGGGCTTGCGACTGGCGTTCACGAGGGGCGGATACTGGCCGAAGAGCGCTGCCGCCTGGCCGTCCGCGTAGGTGCGATTGTCGTACGAGTCGAGCACCTGTACCTCGTACAGTCCCATGAGGAAAACGCCGCTGTTGCCGCGTTCCTGTCCGTCGCCGTGCGGCGGCGCGGGTGCTTCCCACTCGATGTGCAACTGGCAGTCGCCGAATCCCCGAGCAGTCTGGATGGCGCCGGTGCCCGCCGCCACCTCGAAGTAGCCGTTTGCGACGGTCCACTTCGCCGGACCGCCATCGCTCGCGCGCCACTGGGACAGATCGTGCCCGTCGAAGAGCACGATCGCATCGGATGGCGGCGGCGAGTCCGCCACGTACGCCCCGGGTGTCACGACCGGCGGAACGGGACGGTCCATGGAGTGAATGGGCCATGGCATGGACGGTCTGGTACCGGACGACGCACAGCCGGCAAGCAGCAGGCACGCCACGACAGTTCGCAGACTGCACTCGAAACGCGACATGGCGGCCGATCAGAAGCGCGCGAAGACGAGCAGGCGTCCGGTGCCGAAGGCATAGGTCGCGGTCGTGCGCACCGTCAGCGTGTCGTTCGCGAAGATGCCGGAACCCAGGACGCTCCCCATCGAGACGCTGTCGCCCGCGAGCTGCGTCGCGGTGCCCGTATTCACCAGCAACTGCGTCGAGGTATCCCGCTGCAGCGTCAGGTGGCTCACTTCCTCCCACTGGCCGGCGTCGAAGAAGTCGAGCGTGTCGGCGTGAAGTGTGGAGGGAATCCCGTCCCAGTTGACGTCGGCCGGAATTGGCGCGCCGTCAACGCTGATGAGCAGATAGCTGCCGACGATGTCGGCCGGCGCTCCCGGGCCGGTGGAGCTGTAGCCCTTGAGGCAGCCAGCGAGCCCCAGAGCGCCGGACGCCGCGAGACAGATCAGGAGTGAGCGGCCGGAGCCGCGGCGGGCGAGTATCTGACGGAGAGTCTGCATGGTCGAGTTGGGCCTGGGTGAGGAATTGCCGCGAAAGCGAATCGTGATGCCTGGGGCGGCGCGGGCAGCACGTGGAGGCCGGCACGCGGAGCTACTCGAGCAGCCGTGTCGCGAGCCGATGCCCCAGATAGAGTCCGAGTCCGGTGCCAACGACGCTCAGCAGATAGGCCGTCATGGTGCCGAGGCGGGCGCCGACCCACCAGCCGAGCGAACCGCCCACGAAGGAGCCGAGAACGGCAAGCAGCCTGGACACTGCTCAGGCGCCGGAATTCATATGGATACCAATACAATTGCAGCCAAGATGGCACGGATATCGCACCCGGGATGGGCGGGAATCCGCATTTGCGCGACAGCCGCGCACGTCCGGGAGATGGTTCACGAGCTGGTCATAACCGTGACAAGAGGCGTCAATCCGGATCATCCTGTTCTGCGTTCTCCCGTGGGCAGGACGCCTCGAATGCACGGTGGGGAGCAGACATCATGACAATGGCACATGTACTTCTGGTTGGCTGCGGGCTCGCGCTGAGCGCTGTCGCCGCAAATGCTCAGTCGAGCGGCAACAAGGTCAGCAAGGCCGCCGCCGAAAAGACCGCCCTGAAGTGGGTGGGCGGGGGCACCCTGAAGTCTCAGACAACGGGGAGTGAGGCTGGCGTCCCGATCTACACCTTCGATATCAACGTGGCGAACAAGGCTGTCGTTGAAAAGGTGAACGTGGACGCCGACAACGGCAAGGTCATCGGCTGCACGTACGCGGGTCCGCAGAAGTGAGGGCAGGCCATGGCGGGCCTTTGGCCCGCCACGGCCTGCGGGAAGCGTCGCGCGAAGCGCGACTGCGGGAAGCGGCGACGGCGCCTGGCGGCGCATCGCCTGCGGGAAGCGGCGACTGGGCCTCAAGGCCCAGCGCCTGCGGGAAGCGCCGGCCGGGCCCACCGGCCCGGCGGCTGCGGAACGGCGCCCCCCACTGCCGCCTTCGGTACCCCGCGAAGGCGGTCTCCCGCAGGGCGCTCCCGCAAGGGAGCCACCCGCTTCCCGCAGCCGCGCGGCGCTTCCCTCAGCCGGCCGCAGGCCGGCGCTTCCCGGCGTCCCCCCCGCCCGGCAGCACGATCTCCGCCGGCAGGAACATCGAATCCGCGATCGCCGCGATCTCCTCCGCCTCGCGCCACGCATCCTCGAGCATCGCCAGCTCGCCCTCCATGGCCCGCCGCTCGGTTTCCTCGTGCAACGCCATTTCGAGCGCCAGCCGCTCCACCGGCGAGAGGTTCAGCGCGCCAATGCTCCGCATCTTCGCCATCATCCGCCCGCCGGCTCGGCGTGACAGACGTGATGCCGCCACGAAAAAGTGCGCCGGATCGCCCACCGCCTCGATGCGCCCGACCGCTTCCCGCACCTCCCGGCGCGAACCGCCCAGCATGTTGGAGCCGGCCAGCAGCGCAGCCGTCACCCGCATGGCGGAGGCACCGGTCACCTGCCGGCGCCCGTACTCGTGTGCGAGATCCAGCACCGGCTCCTGGCCCGGCTCGTTGACGATGAGAGTGGAGTCCCTCAGATCCCGTGCCCGTACCGTAAGAGTATGCCCGCCGTCCCGCACCCGCGCGACCACGCGCCGGAGCTGCACGTAATCCTTGAGCTCGGTATAGGGAAGCGTGAGCCACGGTACCATGTACCCCAGCACGACCACCGGCGCACTGGCCAGAGCAACCGGCGTGGCCGCCGCCGCAACCGCCGCGCCGGCGCCGCCCATGATCACCGCATGCCGGCGCCGCCGGCCGAAGCGATCGCCATAGCGCCACGCCGCGAATTCCGGGCGCATCGGCTTGCCCACGCGCACCAGCTCGAGCCCTTCGGCCAGCTTCGCCAGTCCGATGTTCTCCGTGGAGACCCGGAGCCGCGTCTCGCGATAGCGGCGCTCGCACTCCTCGATCGCTTCCCACCGCTCATCCAGCGGCGTGAGGTTCCACCGCCCGCACTTGCGGCAGATGACCCAAAGCCGCCCGCGCGCCGGATCGAATGCCAGCCGCCGACCCACGGGGAATGGCTCGACGACCTCGTTCGTGCCCAGGCCGCCGTGACAGAAGATGCACGTCGTGTACATGCGCGTCGCTAGTTGCTCACCACGCCTACCGTGGGCTCGCTGCTGGGACGTTTCGTGCGGCGATGTCCCTCCCGCGACACTACTGTAATTGCCTCCGTGGGGCAATGTTGCACGAATTCGCCGTCAGCGGGTGACCACTCCAGCGGCGATACCATGCTGTAGGCCTTGCCGGTGGTGTCGAGCGCCATGATCTGCGGGGCCAGCGCGACGCAGATGCCGCAGCCGATGCACTTCTCGCGGTCCACTGTGACTGATACTTCCTGTCGCGGAAAAACGCCGCCCTCGGCGCTGAGCCCGCCGATCGCCTGATCGAGCACGGTTCCCGCCGCCACGTAGCCTGCTTCGAGCAGCTCGTCCGTGCGCGTGAAGCTGAACCAGTGGCGTTCGCCCACCTGCGGACGGATGAGCAGCATGGGCACGCCGCGCCACGTCGCCAGCGGCCGCTGCTGCAGCGAGTGCATCATGATCGTGGCCGCGCGCATGAAGATCGCCGCGAAGCCCTGCGCAGCGATGTCGCGCACGCGGCCCACTTCCACGGAGCCCACGTCCACGGAGATCACGGCCTCCATGCCGAGCGATGCGATCGCGATGGGGAGATTGTCGATCGTGCCGCCGTCGATGCACTTCCGGCCATCCACGTAGCCCGGCGGAAAGAAGCCCGGAAGCGCGCACGACGCATAGACCGCGTCCAGCACCGAGACATGACGCAGACCCGGCAATCCCCAGACGATGCGCGTGCCGCGCTCGACGTCCACCGTGTTGACGAGCAGCGGCGCGGGCAGCTCGTCGAACGTGCCGGCCGGCGTCACCCGGCTGCACAGCTCGCGGAGCGGCTCCTCGAGATAGAGCGAGGGCGAATGCATCCGCTCGAGCAGCATGCCCATGTGATTGATGCGGAAGAGATCCCGCTTGCGCACCGAAAGTGCGTGGTACGCCATCTCCTCGATGCTCATGCCGCCGGCGCGCGCCGCGCCGATGAGCGCCCCGATGCTCGTGCCCGCATACACGGCCGGCTCGATGCCGCGTTCCTCGAGGGCGCGCATGACCCCGATGTGCGCGAACCCCTTGAGTCCACCGCCACCGAGCACGAGCGCTATGCGTTTGGGAAAAGCAGGGGGCATGGATGAGAAAGTGGTAGCCGGTAGCTGGTACGTCCTGCGTCCGCCGTGATCAGCTACCGGCTACAAGTAGCCAGCGTCAGGAGCCGGCTTCCGGCTACTCAGAAATCATGCGTGTAGCCCAGCTCCGCGACACCGTGAGGCCGATTGAGCTGAATGTAGAGCCCGTACAGGCCCACCACAGCGCCACCGACCATGATGACCGTTCCCGCGTCGCCGCCAATGATCGCTCCGGTGAGCAACGCCACGCCGCCAATGACCATCAGCTTCTCGCCGTTGGTCATCGCGTACATCCGTGCCGCGTTCGCGTCAGCGGTGGTCGAGGCGAAGTGCAGCACGGGAGAGACAGTCGCGGCGCGCATCGTGGGACCCGTCATCGCGGCCGAGGGTTCCGTGAGCTGCGCCCGCGCTGCAGGGGCGCCCAACGTCAGCGCGGCCAACGCCGCGACGATGAGTCCCGCACGTAGCATATGCAGTATCCTCCAGTTGCCGAGTGAGTGCTGCTTGCGGCACCGCAGTCCGTGGTCACGACCGCACTGTAGTCTCCGCCCACAGCGCGCCTGACGATGCACCGCACCGGGCAATAACGCAAAGGGGGTGCCGCGGATACATTGGCGATGCCGCCAGACGGCGTCGCGACATGGTTTCGGCCCAGCCGCGAGCGCCGTGATGTGAGACGATCGCAACTCTCCTCCGATACGCCATGGCTCTCGATCCGCTGCTCGCGCTCCGGCCGGAATTCCCCATCCTGGACCGCGTGACCTACCTCGTGTCGCACTCGCTGGGCGCCATGCCGCGCGGCGCGGCGGACGAGCTCGCGGCGTACGCCCGCGACTGGAGCGAGCTCGGCGTCCGGGCGTGGTCGCGCGGCTGGTGGGAGATGCCGGTGACGGTGGGCGACGAGATCGCGCCGCTCATCGGCGCCGGCGCGGGCGACGTTGCCATGATGCCCAACGTGACGCTCGCCCAGGCCAGCGTGCTCTCGGCGCTCGACTACACCGCGCCGCGCGACACCATTGTGATGAGCGGACTCGACTTTCCGTCCGTGCGCTACGTCTACGACGCGCTCGCTGCCCGACTCGGCGCGCGCATCGTCGTGGTGCCCGGAAGCGACAACATCAGCGTGGATACCGGCCGCCTGCTCGATGCGATCGATGAGCGCACCAGGCTGGTCGCGGTCTCGCACGTGCTCTTCCGCTCCGCGTTCATCATGGACGCGGACGCGATCTGCCGCCGCGCGCACGACATGGGGGCGCTCGTCTCGCTCGACGCGTATCACTCGGTGGGCGTCATTCCGGTAGACGTCCGGCAGACCGGCGTGGATTTTCTCACCGGCGGCGTGCTCAAGTGGCTGTGCGGCGGACCGGGCGCGGCGTTCCTCTACGTGGCGCCCGCGGTGCGCGACGCGCTCGCGCCGGCGCTCACGGGCTGGCAGGCGCACGCGCATCCCTTCGCGTTCGACGACGCCATGGAATACACCACGGGCGCCTTCCGCTGGCTCACCGGTACACCCGCGATCCCCGCGCTGTACGCCGCGCTG
>DASVWN010000028.1:0-4368 GCA_036393195.1 Gemmatimonadaceae bacterium
ATATCCTGGGCCGGGACTTCCTTGATCTGGTCCTCGTTCACCTTGGAGATGGAGATCGTGGTGTTCTTCATTTCCGTGGCGCCCGCGACGCCCGTCACGACGATTTCATCGAGACGCCGGACATCCCTCTTCATGGCGAAGTCCACCGTGTGGTCGCCGCCGGACAGGACTACCTGCTTCGTGACGGCGGCAAAGCCAAGTCGCCGCGCAACCAGGTTGACCGTCTGGCCCTTGACGTTGTTGGCGCTCACCACGAAGGAATACTGCCCCTTCGCGTTGGTGGCGCCTCCAACCAGCATCGTCTGAATGGAGACCTGCGCCCCTTCCACCGGTTCCCCCTGGGGACCGGTGATCGTCCCCTTGATGACCGCGTCCTGCGCTTGCGCAAGCGACGGCGCCGTGAGCGCGAACGCGAGGAGCGAAGCAGCCAGTGCGACAAGCCGCCCCGCACATGGGTTTCTCATGGTTGATCCTCTGTACGGTGTCGAATGATTTGCGCTCTTCCGATGACCCGGGAGAGGCAGGGTGAAACCCGACGGCAGCGCCAGTCGTATCATGAGCAGACGCTGGAACTGGCCGTGAGGCCGGTAGGGAAATGCTCTCGAACGGATTCGGGCATTCAGTTCTCCGCGTGGGGGTGAAAGGCACGACAGAGCAACCATTCGCCTGGCTGCGCTGTCCTATGAGTGAAGCAGGGGAGTCGTCTGGAACTGGGCGGCTGGAAGAATCGGTCGAGGCACGGCAACCATATGCGTAAGGGCAGTGACCCACCCGTAGCGGTGGGCATCGAAACGGTGTCGAATCGGTTGCAGGACCTGCTGGAACAGCGAAGTACGCGAGAAAACGCGATGCACGACACGCGCGGCGCATTGCCGCGCTGTCGAGATAGTCGGGCGACTGGACTGCAGAAGTAACCAGCAATCGTCAGCGGGAGCGCAGCCACGAAGCGCGCTCGGGCCGGAGGCCTGCCCACGAGACCGGTCAGGACGTCAATAAAATATTCTGATTCTGGGTAGTCGAGCGCAACGGCAATTTGTCCAAATCACGGACAGAATGTCCTGTGGTGCACGATATTACCGGTACCATCATTCGCTCCCGGAACTGCGCCAGCGCCTGCGTCTCTCCATCCATCCACAACTCCTCGAGCGTACGCCCCGTGAGACGCCGCGCCAGCCGGCCGAGCGTCCGACCATGCACGCCGATTCCATCCGCCACATCAGTCCACGCGGCCGAGTGATCCTTGAGTCCAATCGCGCGGACCACGAGCAGCCAGCCGAGAAAGTCCTCCAGTCGCGGATCGTCCTCGTCCCGCATGATCCGCTTCCACTGATACCACAGCGTACCACGCCGGCAGTTTGCCAGTTGCGCGAGCTCGCCAACCGAACGAACGGGCACCTCGCTGCGGCAGGCGACGCTGAGTGCGTCGCGCAACCGATTCGGCACGTGGGCCGCGGCTTCCATCTCGCCGGCAAGGCCCGTGAGCGACGGTCTGAACATCGCGCGACGAACCGCCGACCACAGCTCGCGTGAGACTTCCCCGAGCCATACGACTTCTTCCACCGGCACACCTCGCACGCATCGCGCATTGTCGGCATCCTTCGTCGTCACGAGCACGACGGGACGGGACGGGCAGCGCTCCTTGAGTTCGCGCAGCCGGCGAAAGGGTTCGCCCGTCAACCATGGCAGGACGACGACCGCGCACGGCGCGCGCAGCAGGTCATGCTGGAACTGCGTCCACGACTGGCTGCTGGCCACCTGGCAGTCCGACGGCACGGCGGCCAGTGTGCGCGCAAGCTGCGCTTCGGCGCTACAGTAGACAGCCAGCACGGTGAGCAGCGGGACTCATGAGGGAAGTGCGGTGGGCAGGAGAGGGAGAGATCGGGGTGCGGCCGAACGGATGCGAAGCTACGATTGCCGGACTGGTCCGTCAAGAAGGTTATTGATCGGGTGGGGCCAGGGGCCATAGGTTCGCTCGCATGATGCGACAGGCCATGAGGCCAATCTCCTGGCGCGCACTGCGACGCACCCTCCCGGTAGCCATGGGCGCCGCCGTCATCGGCCAGCCCGTCGGGCGCACCGGGGCGCGGGAGGTGCCCGCGGCCGCCACCACCGTGCGCGCACCAGGCGCCAGGACGCCCGCGACGCCGTCTCTCGTCGTTCGCACCAACCAGCTCGGCTATCTCCCGCGCGCACCGAAGATCGCGGTCGCCTGCGCACTCGACTCCACGCGAGTCACCACCTTCCTCGTTCGCGACAGCGCGGGACGCACTGTGCTCGGCCCGCGCCGCGTGCGCGCGTCCGGGATGTTCGGACCCTGCACGGAAAGCTGGCGTCTCGACTTTTCGACCGTGCGCCGCGCGGGGCGGTACATCATCGTGGCTCGGGCGCCCGGAGGGGAAGTCTCGTCTCGTGTCGTGCGAGTCGATGCGCACGTCTACGATGGCGCCGCGAACGTGCTGCTCTCGTATCTGCGCGAGCAACGCTCCGGCTTCAATCCGTTCTTCCACGATTCGGTGCATACGCTCGACGGCATCGTCGTGGATGATTCCGTGCATGGCGGCCAGTTCGTGCCCGTGAGTGGCGGGTGGGCAGACGCCAGCGACTACCTGCAGTACGTGGCGACGTCCGCCACCGCCACGTTCGACCTCTTGCAGGCGTATCGCGATCACCCCGCGAGTTTCACAGACAGGTTCGATGCGCGCGGCTTGCCTGGCGCGAACGGCGTGAGCGATGTGCTGGACGAGGCGCGCCACGGACTCGAGTGGCTCCTGCGCATGTTCCCCGGTGACGGCCAGATGTACAACCAGGTGGGCGACGATCGCGATCACACGTATCTGGATCTGCCGACCACGGATTCCTCCGACTATGGGTGGGGGAAGGGGAAGCAACGGCCGGTGTATCCGTGCACGGGCCGGCCGCAGGGTCTTTTCCAGTACAAGAATCGCTCGACGGGACTCGCGTCCACCGCGGGCAAGTATGCCGCCGCGTTCGCGCTGGGCGCACGGCTCTTCGCCGTGCGCGACAGCGCGTTCGCCGCCACTCTCGCTGCGCGTGCACAGGCGGCTTACGCGCTGGGCCGCGCGCATCCCGGGGTGTGCCAGACCGCGCCCGGACACGCGCCCTATTTCTACGAGGAAGAGAACTGGACGGATGACATGGAGCTCGGTGCAGCGGAGCTGCATGCGCTCACACGAGAGGCGCGCTACCTGCGCGAAGCGATGGCGTACGCGCGGCGCGAGCCCGTGACACCATGGATGGGCGCCGACACCGCGCGCCATTACGAATGGTACCCGTTCCACAACAACGGCCACTACGAAATCTGGCGGGCGCGCGAAGCGACTGGCGCGGATCGGCGCGCGGTCTCCGGCTTCTATCGCCAGGGACTGGCCGCGGTGGCGCGCCGCGCGAACAACGGATTTCGCATCGGTATTCCATTCATCTGGTGCTCCAACGATCTCATGGTGTCCTTCGCCACGCAGGCGTTGCTCTACCGGCGAATGACCGGCGACGCACACTACCGGGAACTCGAATGGGCCGCGATCGACTGGCTCTTCGGCACCAATCCGTGGGGCGTCTCAATGGTGATCGGGCTTCCCGAGGATGGGGTGTGGGCACGCACGCCGCACTCCGTCGTGGCGAACCAGTTCGGTGCCGCGGCGCTCACCGGCGGCCTGCTCGACGGTCCGGTGTACCGATCCATCTATCAGAATCTGCGCGGCATCACGCTGCACGATCTGGACGAGTATGCGCCGTTCAATACGGGCTTCATCGTATACCATGATGACTTTGGCGACTATTCAACGAACGAGCCCATCATGGACGGCACCGCGAACCTCGTCTATCTGCTCTCTGCGATGAGCGGCGGGCACTGACGGCGGAACGGGCGCGTTCATTGCGGGGAACGGGAGACTCATGGGTCACTTCATCGGTATTGTCGCGCTCATCGGCATCGTCATCGTGGTTGCCGCGCTCCTGTCTGGTGCGGTGGAGCGCAGTGGTGTGCCCATCGTCGCTGTGTTTCTCGCGCTTGGCGCCGCGCTCGGGCCCTGGGGTCTCGGGATTGCGAATATCAGCCTCGAGTCATCGCTGCTGCGGGCAGTCGCAACGCTGGCGCTGGCGCTCGTGCTGTTCAGCGATGCGGTCACGCTCGACTACAAGGAGGTCCGGTCGCGACGGCGGCTGGTGTGGCGACTGCTGGGGCCGGGCACGATCGCCCCCGCCATCCTCATCGCGCTGGCGGGATGGGCCCTGCTCGGGATCTCGGTACCGGCGGCCGCGATTCTCGGAGCGGCGCTGGCATCCACCGATCCGGTGCTGCTGCGCAGCGTGCTGCGATCGCGCGCGCTTCCCGGGCCGGCGCGCGTGGCG
>DASVWN010000029.1:0-181135 GCA_036393195.1 Gemmatimonadaceae bacterium
GGCTATTTCGCGGCGCCCTGCCTGGTGAAATACTCGCGCTTGAATGCGTCGAACACCTCGTCGGTGAAGAGCTCGTCCGCAATGGCGGCGATCTCCTCCGCTTCGCGCCACGCATCCCGCAGCGCCTGCAGCTCGCCCGCCAGCGCGCGTCGCTCCTCATCTTCGTTCGCGGCCATTTCGAGGGCGAGCCGATCGGCGATGGGCAACCGGTAGAGCGGCGTGCGCAGCTCGCTCCCGGTCCCGCCGCGCGCCCAGAACGACCGGCTGGCGAGCCGCACCGCGAGCCGCTCCGCGAAGGAGTCACCGATCGGAAACTCCGCATCGACGTCGCGAATGTCGGGAAGACGACCCCACGACGTGCGCAGGGTGAGCGAGGCCACGCGGGAGAAGTACCCATCCGGATCGCCGGCATCGTCCAGCTTGCCGATCGCGGTTCGCACATCGCTCGTGAGCGCGACCCCGCCGTTGAGCGTCGCCAGCAGCTTCGCGACGGTCTGCAGGCTGGCCTTCTCGGTGAGCATGGCGATGCCTTCATCGTGCCGGACAACCAGGCGCCACGGTGCGTCGCGATCAGGCCGCAGCAGCTCCGCCTGGCGCAGATGGCCGTAGCGGATGCGGACGACCTGTCCATGCGCCGCGCGCGCGCGCGCCAGCAGCGCGCCCTCGCGCCCGAACGTGCGCATCCGGAGCAGCGTGTCATCGCTCAAGCCAAGTGACGAGGCGTACGCGGCAACAGCGTGGCCCGCGTGGCGCGCAATGAAGCGTCCGCCGCGTCGCAGCAGCCCCGGCGTCGGCGTGCCACCGGTGAGCGGAACGCGCGCGCCGTAGCGCCAGGAGGCGATTTCGGGAAAGAGCGCCGGTCCGATGCGAATCAGTTCGAAGCCGGGCCTGGGTTGCGCAAGACCGATGTTGTCGGTGGACACCCGGAGCCGCGTTCCCCGATACAGCCGCTCGCACCGGTCGAGCGCCTCCCAGCGTTCGTCGAGCGGGGTAAGGTTCCAGCACCCGCATCGGGTACACACCACCCAGAGTCGTCCTCGCGCCGGGTCGAACGCCAGGCGACGTCCCACGGGACACGCCGGGATCTCTTCGTTCGTGCCAAGGTGCGTATTGCAGAAGAGGCAGGTGGCGTACATGGCGGTGCGGGGTGCGCGAGTCACGATGCCGCTGGCGCGCGTCGGCCGGGGGGAGGCGCGCGGCAAGAGCATCCTCCATGATGCATCACCGTACGGGCGCGCGGCCAGTGCGGGTTTCCAGGCGAGGCCCCGAACTGGCGCGCCGATTCATGCGTCGTCGATAGCTTTCCCCGCATGTCATCCTACGCCATCGTCACCGCCAGAGGCGCGCGCCGCTGGACGCACGGCCACCCGTGGATCTACCGCAGTGATCTCGCCCTGCGGCCCTCCGGACCGGCGGACGCCGTGCTCGTGATGGATGAGGAGCGCTATCCGCTGGGGCGCGCGCTCTGGAGCCCACTGTCGGAGATCTCGCTGCGTCTGCTGGAGCGCGATGCGGACATCACGATTGACGCCTCGTGGTGGCGGGACCGGCTGGCGCACAGCATCCGGCGACGCGCGCCGCTCGCCGGTCGCGCGAATGCCTATCGCCTGGTGCACGGCGAAGCGGACGGGTGCCCATCGCTCATTGTGGACCGCTACGATCGCTGGCTCGTCATCCAGCTCCTGAGCGCCGGAGTAGAGCACTTTCGCCAGGACATCGTCGCCGCACTGGAGGAGCTCCTGTCGCCCGCCGGCATTCTGGCGCGCAACGATGCCGCGGTGCGGGAGAAGGAAGGGCTGGCGCGCGAGACCGTGCTGCTCGCGGGTGAGGTGCCGCACGAGATCGCGGTGCGCGAGGGGGACGTGCGCTATCTCGCGGCGCCCTGGGACGGCCAGAAGACGGGCGCGTTTCTCGATCAGCGCGAAAACCGGGAGGTGGCGGGCGCGCTGGCGCGCGGACGGGCACTCGACTGCTTCTCCTATCACGGATCCTTCGCGCTCCACCTGGCCCGGGGCGCCGAGCAGGTGATTGCAGTGGACTCGTCGGCCGGCGCGATTTCGCGCGCGCGGGCGAACGCCGCGCTCAACGGCCTGGACAACATCGAGTTCGTGGAAGCGAACGTGTTCGACTATCTGCGCGCGCAGGAGAGCGCCGGCGCGCGCCATGACACCATCGTGCTCGATCCGCCCGCCTTCGCGAAGACGCGCGCCGCGCTCCCGGCTGCGCTCCGCGGCTACAAGGAGATCAATCTGCGCGCCATGCGCCTGTTGAGCCCCGGGGGCATGCTGTTCACGGCCAGTTGCAGCTTCCACCTCACGCTGGCACGGTTCCTCGAGATGCTGGCCGCCGCCGCAGCCGACAGCGGGCGGCGCATCGCGCTGCGTGACGTGCGGGGCCAGTCGCTCGATCATCCGGAGATTCTGACGATTCCGGAGAGCGGCTACATCAAGGGCGCCGTGCTGGAAGCGATGCGATAGCGGTCGCCGCTTTCCGCGTCCGCCCGCCATCATTACACTGTTCTCGTGCTTCCCTCCCCGCCGCTGCCGCGCGCATGACTTCAGCAACGAACGAATTCCGCGCAAATCATGCGCCCGCGGTCCGCCGCACGCTCGCGGTCATCCTCGTGTTGAATCTGGTCGTGGTCGCCGTCAAGGTGAGCGTCGGGGTGCGAACCGGCGCGCTCTCGGTACTGGGAGCGGCGCTCGAGTCCGGTCTCGATCTCCTCAACAACGTCGTCGGCATCGTGCTCGTTCGCATCGCGGCGCGCGGGCCCGATGAGGACCACCCCTACGGCCACGAGAAGTTCGAAACGCTCGGCACGCTCGCCATCGTCGGCTTTCTTTCGATTTCCTGCTTCGAACTGCTGCGCGAGGGCGTTCACTACGTCATCGATCGACACGTCCCCAAGCGGCCTTCGCTGCTCGAGCTCGCCCTCATCCTGGCGACCATGGGCATCAATCTGCTCGTTGTCTGGTACGAGCGGCGGCGCGGGAAGGAGCTGCGCAGTGCATTTCTCAGCGCTGATGCCGCGCACACGCAGAGCGACATCTACGTCACGGCCGCCGCCCTCGGTTCGCTGCTCCTGGCTCGCGCCGGCTACGGCTTCGTGGATCCGCTGCTCGCCATAGCCGTGGCGCTGGTCATCGCCTGGAACGGCTACCAGATCGCGCGCGGCAGCGTGCCCCTGCTCGTCGACGCACGGGCCGTGGACGCCGACGCCATCCGCGGCCTGCTCTCCGTGATCTCGAGCATCAGAGAGGTGCGCACCGTCCGCTCGCGCGCGGCGCCGTCAGGCGTGCTGTTCGCGGAAGTGAGTATTGCCGTCGACGGAAATACGACGGTCGAGGAAGCGCACCGCATCGCGGATACCGTGGAGGAACGCATTGCCAGCGCGCTCGGCGAGTCTGAAGTCACGGTGCATGTCGAACCGGTGTAGCCCTTGCGCGTCAGCCAGAAAGCCGTAGTTTCATCCCGTCTTTTCAACTCCCCCGCCATGACCCATCGACCGCGCTCTCTGCAGCACGAGTACGAGCTGTACGTCGACCGGGAAATCGAGACTTACAAGGATTCGGTTCCGCGCCACGTGATTCTCGGAATTGGCGCGGAGGCGGTGGAAACACTCACATCGCAGGCCCAGCTCGCGCTCACCGAGATGCTGCTGTGCGCGGAGGTGGACCGCATCATCAAGGCCCGGCTGCGCATTCCGGCGTTCGCGACGTGGAGACGTCGCCGGCTCAAAGCCATCAAGGAATTCAGTCGTCCCGAGCGCTGGGGCATGCGCCCCGACAGTGCCATCGTGCGTACGGCGCGCAGTGCGCCCGATGGTCATGTGCTGCTCGCCGGGGTCAGCGAAGAAGGACCAGCCATCTATCTCGCGGCGAACGGCTGCGCGGTCACCGCGCTGGATAGCACCGAGCAGGTGCTGGAGCGCGTCATGAACGCCGCCACCGAAGTCGGATTGACCGGCCGTGTCCGAAGCGTCATGACGGATCTCGCGAACTGGTCGCCGGACCTGCCGCTCAACGCAGTGGTCTGCGCCGCGGCGGCGTTCCACGGACTTTCGTCAAGCGAACGCATCCACGCCATCGAGCTCCTGCAGAACGCCACCACCGACGGCGGCGTGCACGTCGTGGAAACGGGGAGCAATGGCGAGATGGTCATGCCCATCGACGAGCTTCGCGCCCGCTACACGGGCTGGCAGATCACGGTGGAAGGGGGAACCCAGAATCACGGCACCTTCCTGGCTCGCAAGGCGGTGGCGTAGGGTCTCCAGGCAGCGTTGCAATTTGACACTGAATGTCCTCGAATTTGCGTGTCACTCCATGACAGCCGGCTGGTGCAAGCCGGCTGTTGTCGTCTCAAGCCGTTGTGTGACAGTCACTTGAGTTGATTGACCCAGCTGGCATGACTGCTGCTCATACTGGGGAATCGCCCTTGGGCCATTCCGGGGCAATTTCCTACGGAGACCAGGTATGATTGCAGGCATTGAGGTCGGCCGCCCCAGAAAGAGCGGGCAGCGCCGGCAGAGTCAACAGCGGAAGGCGAATGCCGAGCCCGTTGGGATCGTGATCTCGCGCGGTACACGCGAGGAGCCCAAGCCCACCTTCTGGTCGTACGAATGGAGCGCGCCGCCCACGGCGCGGGCGCCACGCGCAAAGCCCCGGGCTGCCTGATCGCTACCGCGGCCACATACAAGAAGAACAAAGGGCCGGCGCACATCGCGCCGGCCTCTTTGTTCCACATACTACATACTGCTACCGCGATACCAGCTACTTCCGCTTCTTTGCCGCCTTGCGGGCAGTCTTCTTCCTGGCGCCACCCTTCTTGGCGGTCTTCCTCGTGGCCTTCTTCTTCGCGGCCTTCTTTTTTGCTGCCATTGATGTTCTCCAGTACTGGAGTTTGGCTGCCGGCCGGTCCCCCGGTGGACCGGCGGCGATGTGCGCGGGCCGAAACCCGCCGCACGCGGTTACACGGCCTCGGAGAGGCTCGTGAAGCTGAACGTGTCACGTGCATTCATCGCCGTCGCCATCGCATCGCGCGACGTGATGATCTCATCTGCGGCGAACCGTGCATTGCCGCGACACGCGTTGAAGCGTTGACGATCGACGTACGCATTGCAGCACGACTGATCGATCGAAACCCGTCTGTCACGCACGATGACACTCCCGTGATCGGTGGCCGCGATGCGATCCTCGACGAACATCGTGGCGCGGCGAGCGGGAGTGGCGAGTTCTTTGAAGAAGTGGTCGCTGGCAGCGGCGACTGACGAAGAGGAGAGAGAAGAAGCCGGCGCTGGCGACGGGGGTTGCGGCGTCGCGCCGCCCACCGCGAGTGGAACCGCCGCGGCCACGGCTGACGTACTGATGAGAAATTCTCGACGGGCTTGGGCCACTCACGAACCTCGTTCGATGTGCGCCACATTAATTGCTCCCGCGCGAATATAGAAAGGATGAAAAATCAACGCAATGGTTTTCTTCACGAAATTTTTCAGCGTGCATCGCATCACGCACGCGACGCACGGCATCCGCATCGTGTGCATCGCATGCGATGCGCATCCTCTTCTACCCGCGCCCGGCAATGACACATCGCCGGCATTTCGTCGTCATCGGTGGTGGATTCGCCGGCGCTGCCGCCGCGGTGCGACTGCGCGCGCGGGGCGCGACCGTCACGCTGATCGAGCGCGCGCCAACGCTGGGGGGCCGTGCGCGCAGTGACGACTTCGGGGGCGAGACGATTGATACCGGCGCGCAGCTCCTCTCCACGATGTGCACGCGCACCCTGCACCTGCTGGGCACTGATCGCCACACCGTGCTGCGGCCGGCGCGGGGACGTGATGCCTACGTGCGCGCGGGCGTGCACTATCCGCTGCAATTCGGTTCGCTCCGCAGTCTGCTCGCCTTCGGCGGGATCAGTGCCATGGACAAGATGCGACTGGCGCGCTACGTCCTTCCCATTCTTGCGACGCATGCGCGCGCGCTGGACGCCGGCGCCGCGCACGTCGCGCCCGCCCACGACGCGGTGGATGCCCGGAGCTTCATCGCGCAGCACATTGGCACCGAGGCCGCCGACGTGCTTGTCGAACCGCCGCTCAACGGCTTCTACGCGTTGCGCGGCGCTGAGACGGCGCTCGCGTTCTTCCTCATGCTGGGCCGCTATGGTGGCGAAGGCGCTGTCCTCGAGCCGGTGGCCGGATGGTCCGCCACGCTGGAGCTCGCGTTGCATGGCGTGCTGGTGGCACGTGACACGACGGTCACGGCGATCCACCGTGATGGCGCGGCGCTCGACGTGGTGAGCGAGCAGGGCGCGTCCTGGCGTGCGGATGGGGTGGTCGTCGCCACGAGCCCGCATCAGGCCGCGACGCTGCTCGCCGGATTGCTTCCGGCGGATGCCGACCTGCTGGACTGGCTGCGCGAGATTCCGCTGCGACCGACGTGGACGCTCGCCCTCGCGCTCGACACGCCGATGCCGCGCGACGCGTTCGGGTTGTTTCATGACGCGTCGCGGGCGCGCATCGTCAGCGCGTGCGCCGTATGCGGCGCGCGGTCGCGAACCGGGTGGACGGATCGCGACGTGGTGCTGGCGTGGCCCACACCCGGGGCGGTTCACGCGCTGTCGAACGCGAGCACCGACGAGCGCACGCGTGCCATGCTGCCTGAAGTGGAAGCGCTGATTCCCGCGGTGCGCAGTCACATCACGCGTGCGCGGCTCTACCACTTCGCGGAAGGATCACCGATTCCGGAGCCGGGGTTCGCAGCCGACCACGCGCACGGGCGCGCGCTCGCACGCGACCTGGCACGCACTCCGGGCCCGCCAATCACGGTGGCGGGAGACTATCTCACGGTTCCGCTCATTGAAGGAGCGGTCGCCAGCGGAGAGCACGCAGCCGCACTCATCCTGGCGCGGAGCGCGCCATAGCCAATGCTCCTCTTCCGCTGCTTTGCCTGGGCCCGGAACGTATGTTACATCTATGAAGAAGGAAGATGCTTTCTCTCTGGGATGTGATTCGCCATGCCTACGCTCACGATCAACGGAACCGAAGTCAGCGTTCCTCAGGGCGCAACCATTCTGGATGCCGCCCGTTCGCTCGACATCGATGTCCCCACCCTGTGCTGGTATCCGAAGTTGCCGATCGTGGGCAACTGCCGGATCTGCCTGGTCTCCGTGGCAGGCAATCCGAAACTCATCCCGGCCTGCGCGATGCCCGCCGAAGATGGACAGGTCGTCACCACGGAATCGGTTGCGGCGGTGGAAAACAGGAAAGCGGTCCTCGGCATGCTGCTCGAGCGATACCCCACCACCGACATTCCCGAGCATGAGGGCCGCAACGAGTTCGAACAGCTCGTCCATCGCTACAACGTTCCCACCGTCAGGCGCTCCGATCTGCCGTTCCGCATGGGCGACGAGCGGGAAGGCGACCCACTGATCCAGCACGACATGTCCACCTGCATTCTCTGCACGCGCTGCGTGCGGGCCTGCGCGGACATCCAGGTCGTTGGCGTCCTCGACGTGGCGCTGCGCGGCGAGCACGCCGAGATCATCGTGGGCGCGGATGGCGATCCCGAGCACGCGGGCTGTACCTGGTGCGGCGAGTGCGTCCGCGTGTGTCCCACCGGCGCGATTCACGACATCATTCCGCTCGCCAAGATGAAGGCGGAGTCGATGCGGATGCCGGAGAAGTCCACGCGCAGTGTGTGCCCGTACTGCGGTGTGGGGTGTCAGATCGACCTCGAGACGCGTGGCAACGACGTCGTCCGCGTGAACAGCCCCTGGATCGAGGAAGGCACCCCGAACATGGGGTCCACCTGCGTGAAGGGGCGCTTCGGCTTCGACTTCGTCATGCATCGGGACCGCCTCCGCACGCCGCTCATCCGGAAGGGGTGGGTGAAGCGCGACGGCGCCTGGCACTTCGATCCGGATCCCGCCGTGACCGCGAGGTGGGGGCGCCGGGGCGGGCCGTGGCGCCTGATCGAGCAGGAAGCCAAGACGCGCAAGCGCCGCCCCCGGTTCAACCCGCTGCATTCCCTGCCGCTGCGCGACGAGCCGCTCGCGGACCCGCGCGACCGGGTGGCCACGCCCGAGGACTGGTACGCGCCCTTCCGGGAAGCCACGTGGGACGAGGCACTCGATCTCGCCGCGTCGCAGATGATCCGGCTGCGCGACACGCGCGGACCGGACAGTCTCGCGGTGTTCTCCTCAGCCAAGTGCACCAACGAGGAGAATTACCTGTTGCAGCGGCTGCTCCGGGCGGGCATCGGCACGAACAACATCGACCACTGCACGCGACTCTGTCATTCATCGTCCGTGAGCGCCATGCAGCGCGCCATGAACACCAGCGCCGCATCGGGATCCATGCGCGAGGTGGAGCACGAGAGCGACGTGCTTTTCCTCCTTGGCGCGAACACCACCGAGTCACACCCGGTGTTCGGTGCAGCGCTCAAGCGGGCGCAGCGCCGCGGCGCGAAGCTGATCGTGGCAGATCCGCGCCGCATCGAGCTGGCCCAGCGCGCCGACATCCATCTCCAGATGCTCCCCGGCACCGATGTCGCGCTCCTCAATGCGATGCTGCATCACATCATTGATCAGGGGCTCGAGGACAAGGAGTTCATTCGCACGCGCACGCATGAATTCGACGCCGTGGCGAGAGCCGTGCGGCCGTACACGCCCGAGCACGCCGAAGCCATCACCGGTGTGCCGGCGGACCTGATCTGCCGGGCGGCCCGGATGTATGCGCGCGGCCCCAGGTCGGCGACACTCTGGGCCATGGGGCTCACGCAGCACCACACCGGAACCGACATCGTGACGTCGTTGCTGAACCTGCTGCTCTGCTGCGGAATGATCGGACGCTGGGGCGCGCCGATGATGCCGATCCGCGGACAGAACAACGTGCAGGGCGCCAGTGACATGGGTGCGATCCCGATGAGCTACACGGACTATCGCCCGGTAACCGATCCGGCGGTGCGTCACGAGTACGCGGCGGCGTGGGGGGTACCGGATGAGCGGCTGTCGCTCGCCGAAGGGCTCAAGGTCACGGACATCGTGAAGGCGGGCAGCCCGGTCGTGGGCATGTTCATCATGGGAGAGAACCCCATCATCTCCGACCCCGATCTCTCGCACGCCGAGGCGTGGTTCCACGGGCTGGAATTTCTCGCGGTGCAGGATCTCTTCCTCACCGAGACTGCGCGCTACGCGGACGTCGTGCTGCCCGGTGCGTCCTTCGCGGAGAAGACCGGCACGTTCGTGAATACGGAGCGACGCATCCAGCTCGCGCACCAGGCCATCGAGCCACCGGGAGAGGCGCGAGCCGACATTGACATCCTGCTCGAACTGTCGAATCGCATCGGGCTGCCAGCGCCGTTCCGGGATGCCAGCGAAGTCATGGATGAGATCGCGCGCGTGACGCCCTCCTGGCGCGGTGTTACGTTCGCCCGGCTCGAGGGAGACGGCCTGCAATATCCGGTGCCGGATGCGCAGTCACCGGGGACCGACCATCTGTTCGCGGACCACTTCCCGACGGCGGACGGCCGCGCGACGCTGACTCCGGTGGAATTCCTGCCGCCGGCGGAGATGCCCGACAAGGACTACCCGTTCTTCATGAATACGGGACGACAGCTCTATCACTGGCACACGGGCACAATGACGCGCCGCTCCACGGGTCTCGATTCGCGCGAACCGACTCCCACCGTGGAGATCTCGGAAGCGGATGCACGGGAGCTGGGGCTCAGGGATGGCGATCCCGTCCGCATCACATCGCGCCGCAATTCCATCGTCATTGCGGCGCGGGTCTCGCCGCGCGTCGCGCACCATCAGGTCTTCATCCCCATGCATTACCGTGAAGCGGCGGCAAACCTGCTCACGAATCCGTCGCTCGACCCATACGCGGGGATTCCGGAGTTCAAGGTATGCGCGGTGCGCGTGGAGCCCGTGTCCCGATCGTATCAGGCCGCTGAAGACTGGAGCGACACGCACGCGCACGAGCTGGTGGCCGGAGACGATTGAGTGAACTTCGGGATCGAGGGTCGCGTCGCGCTCGTCGCAGGCGCATCCAGCGGCCTTGGCCGCGCCGTGGCGCACGAGCTGGCCATGGAGGGCGCGTCGGTGGCGATCCTGGCGCGCCGCGGCGACGAATTGCGGCGCGTCGCGGCGGAGCTATCAGCGCGCTCGCGCCGGCGCATCGTCCCTCTCGTCGCGGACGTCACCAACGAGGACGCCACGCGCGCCGCCGTCACCGAAGCGATCGACACACTCGGCCCGATTGACATCCTCGTGGGCAACGCCGGCGGGCCACCAGCGACCGTTGTCGAGGAAACGACGCTGGAGCAGTTTCGTGCCGCACTCGAGCTCAATCTGCTGTCATCCATTCGGCTCGCGCAGCTCTGCGTGCCCGAGATGCGGCGCCGCCAGTGGGGGCGCGTGATCTTTCTCACCTCCACGGCTGCCAAGCAGCCGATCGCCTCCCTCATTCTCTCGAACACCGCACGCGCCGGCCTGGCCGGATTCGCGAAATCGCTCGCCACCGACTGCGCAAGGGACAACGTGCTCGTCAACACGATTCTCACGGGCCACTTCGACACGGACCGTGCACTGTCACTGGCCGCCGGCCGGTCGCGCCGTGGGGACCTGTCCATTGATCAGGTGCTGGCCGAGCGGCGGAAGCTGATCCCGCTGGGACGCGCCGGACATCCTGCGGAGCTGGCGGCGGTCGTGGCGTTTCTCGCCTCGGATCGTGCAAGTTTCGTCACCGGGACCGCGCTCGCCGTGGATGGCGGCCAGATCGCGACGGTGTTCTAGGCCGCGCCGCATCGTGGCTCCCTTCGCATGCTCCCCCTCGCTCTCCCCCTGCTCCACTCTCGACCTCTGACCTGACTCTATGCGCGCGCTGGTGAAGGAGACCGCCGGTCCCGGATTCACACTCAAGGAAATGCCCGAACCGGACATCCGGGACGACGAAGTCCTCATTCGCGTGCGCCGGGCCGGCGTGTGCGGCACGGACGTGCACATTCACGAATGGGATGACTGGGCCCGCGGGCGCTGTCATCCACCATTCATCGTGGGACACGAATTCGCCGGTGAAGTCGTGCAGGTCGGTTCGTTCGTGACCGATGTGCACGAGGGCGATCGCGTGACCGCGGAGGGCCATATCGTGGACGGCCGGTGCCTGTTGTGCCGTACGGGCAACGCACACGCGTGTCCACACACCAGGGTCATTGGTGTGGACCGCGATGGCTGTTTCGCCGACTACATCGCGATGCCCGCCACGAACGTCTGGCATCTGGACGACAGCATTTCGTTCGACGTGGGCGGCATTCACGATCCCATGGGGAACGCCTTTCACACGGCGCTCACCGCGGACATCCCGGGCGCTACCGTGCTGATTACGGGGTGCGGTCCCATCGGCATCTTCGCCGCGGGCATTTGCCGCGCGGCCGGCGCCGCGCACATCATCGCCTCGGACGTGAACGAGACCCGGCTCGCGCTGGCGAAGCAGATGGGTGCGCATGAGGTCGTGCATCCCGGCGAGGTGGCGGACGCCGTTCGCCGCGCAACAGGGGGCCTGGGGGTGGACGTGGTGCTCGAGATGTCCGGCGTACATTCGGCGATTCACCAGGCCTTCGCGCTGGTGCGCCCCGCGGGACGCATCCAGATGCTCGGCGTTCCCGCGCGTCCGGTGGAGTTCAACTTCGCCACCGAGCTCGTGTTCAAGGGCGTGACGGTGTACGGCGTGACCGGACGCCGCATGTACGACACGTGGCATCAGATGACCCGCTTTCTGCGCTCAGGGGAATTCGATCCGACGCCGGTGATCACGCACCGCTTCCCGCTCGAGTGCGCGGCGGAAGCCATCCAGGCCATCCGCTCCGGTGCGGCGGGCAAGGTGATCTTCGAGATCGCGTAGCCCACGACGCGCATCGCACCGCCGTCTTCACCTTCACCACCACCACTGTCGTGAACTCCGCATTCGCCCACACGCTCGCCTTGTCGCTCGACCAGTTCCGGCGGGATGGCGTGTACAAACGCCTCAACTACCTTGCCTCGCCGCAGAGCGCGCACGTACGCATGGAAGGACGTGGCGACGTGCTGATCCTCTCGTCCAACAACTACCTCGGCCTGTGCGACGAGGCGAGCGTGATCCAGGCGGGCAAGGAGGCGCTGGACCGCTATGGCGCCGGTACCGGGAGCGTCCGCTTCATCTGCGGTACGTTCACGGTGCACCGCGACGTGGAAGAAGCGCTGGCGCGGTTCGTGGGGAGCGAGTCGTCGCTCACCTACGTGTCGTGCTGGAACGCCAATGAGGGACTCACGGCGAGCATCGCCGAAGAGGGAGACGTGGTGATTTCCGACGCGCTCAACCACGCCTCCATCATTGACTCCATCAGGCTGGCCAGGTCGATCACGAAGTGCGCGACGGCCGTGTACCGGCATTCGGACATGGACGACCTCCGCGACAAGCTGGAGAGCGCACGGGGGGCGCGCCGGCGGATCATCTGGACCGATGGCGTCTTCTCCATGGAGGGTGACATCGCGAAGCTGCCCCAGATCCTGGATCTGGCGCGCGCGCACGACGCCATTGTCGCGGTGGACGACTCGCACGCGACGGGCGTGCTTGGCGCGCACGGACGCGGCACGGCGGAGCACTACGGCGTCCTCGGCGACGTGGACGTGATCACATCGACACTTGGCAAGGCGCTGGGTGGCGCCGCGGGCGGCTTCACCGCCGGCGCCGCCGCGCTCACCGACTATCTGACACAGCGTTCGCGGCCGCAGCTCTTTTCCAATGCCTTGCCGCCCACCGTCGCGGCGAGTGCACTGGCGGCGGTGCGCTTCGTCGAGGCGCATCCGGAGCGCGTGACCACGCTGCACGACAATGCGCGCTACTTCCGCGCTGCCCTCGTCGAAGCAGGCTTTTCACCCCTCGCCGGCGACACACCCATCGTGCCGATCATCGTGGGTGAGACTGCGCTCGCCATCCGCATGAGCGAGCTCATGCTCGATGAAGGCATCTTTGTGACCGGATTCGGCTACCCGGTGGTGCCGCAGGGACATGCGCGCATCCGCTGCCAGTTGTCCGCAGCGCACACGCGTGACGACCTGGACCGCGCGATCGCCGCATTCGTGCGGGTTGGAAGGAAGGTCGGGCTGCTGAAGTAGTTCGCGCGCCGCGCGGAGCGGAATCAGCGCGGGCGTCAGCTACTCGCGCAGGTAACGCGGATGATCACGCGGCGCCAGCTCGCGACGTCGTCCGTTCCAATCTTCACGACTTCGGCGCCACAGCGCCCGCCGTCGAGCATCCATGGCACGAGCCAGCAGGATACGGCGAACGGGAGGTGGCCCACCACGTCGCCGCCGCGCGCGTGCACCCAGACGGCCGGGTTGTCGGTGCCCGGCGGGTCCGGGACCAGGATCAGCCGATCGCCGGAGTGCAGCCGGTGCACCACGTCCATCCGGCGCCCGAATACGGTTCCATACACGGCGCTGCGGAACTCCTCGAGGCGCGGGGACGTCAGGAATCGGCTCATGATCGCGGCGGTTGGGCGATGTCGGTTCGTTCCGGGCGCACACCCATACTGGCAAGCTGCGTGCTGCGAAGCGGGTGGTCAAGCGAGCGTCCCAGCCAGACCTGCGCGCGAAACGGGTGGTGTGCTCCGTGAGGCCGTCGCCCAGTCCGGCGCGCGGACAGCGTGACCTCCGCCACGCGGTCCTCGTCCCTGCCATGACCGGGTTTCACGATCGGACACCACTGGTGACGCGGACACCACTGGTGACGCGGTGCCGGCTCGTGCGTCCCTCCATCGGCTGGACGACAGGCGTCGTTCCGATGGAGCGACCCGGAAACTGCACGTCAGGATTGTTCAACGCGCTGTTGGCGAGTGGCGAACCCGCGACTCGCAACCCGTCACCCCTCTCACTTCACTGGAATGAGGAGTCTCACCATGCGCACGGTGCGGTGGATGACCGCCGGACTCACCCTCATGGCGCTCACGCCCGCACTCGGTGCGGCACAGGCGTCACGGTCGTTCAATGATTCGTGGTTCTGGGGGGTCAAGGGCGGCGCGATCTCGTATTCGACAGCGGCCGAGCATAACAAGTGGGCCCCGTCGATCGGCGCCGAGTGGCTGATCACCCGCTCTCGCGGCGCGCTCTACATCTCGGGCGAGCAGGCGTTCTTCACCGGCACGAGCACCGTGTCCGATGGCACGTTCAACTACAACGTGGCCATCAAGGACATGCGCCGCTACACGGCGGCACTGCTCGCGTTCCCGGTCACGTGGGGCGCGCTGCGTCCCTATGGCGGCATCGGTCTGTCGATGAACCTCATTCAGCACGCCGTACTGTCTGACGGTGTGGACCCCACCACCGCGGCGGCCCTGCAGAGCAGCATCGACGACCAGAAGGATGCCGTCTCGTTCCTGGCGCTGGCGGGTGTGCAGGCCCAGTACCAGCGTTTCTCGGTGTTCGGCCAGGCAGGCTACATGCCGATGAAGAACACGTCGCTGTTCAATGGCCGCACCACGTACGTGCTGGAGGGCGGCATTCGCATCAACTTCGGCTCGTCCATCGAGTCAACGCCCTGACGGCAGCACCTGCTCCATGACCCGGAGCATGTTCCCGCCGAGGATCTTCGTCACGTCGCCTTCCGAGTAGCCGCGGTCCAGCAGCGCCTGAGCGAGCCGCGGCAGGTGGGTGACGTCGGCCATCTGATCCGGTGATGCACTGATCCCGTCGAAGTCGCTGCCGATGCCGGTGTGATCCGTCCCGGCAACCCGCGCGACGTGATCAATGTGATCCACGAGCACCGAAAGCGGGGTGGGCACGAGCTGCGCGATGCGCGCGCGCGCGCGCTCCTCCTGGTTCCGTGTCACTGCCGCGGCGTCCATGCCGCTCGCGCGCTCCGCATCAGCCAGCGCCCGCACTTCGGCGTCCACGTCGTCCATGGCCTGCCGGAAGCGCGTGTCAATGAAGCGCGAGAAGAAGTTGACGTTCACCACCCCGCCGGTGCCGGCGATCGCGCGCAACTGGTCGTCGGTGAGATTGCGCGGGTGATCCGCGAGCGTGCGCGCGCTCGAATGCGAGGCAATGACGGGCGCGGTGGACACGGCGAGCACGTCCGCGAACGTCTGATCGGAGACGTGCGAAACGTCCACCATCATGCCGAGGCGGGTGAGCTCGCGAATCACGTCCGCGCCAAACGGCGTGAGACCAGCCGTGCTCGTCCCGTGTGATCCAATGGACGAGCCGGCCCACTGATTCCCGTTATTCCACGTGAGTGTGAGATAGCGCGCGCCGAGCCGGAAGAGCTCGCGCAGCTTCTCGAGATCCGCCTCGATGGCGTGCCCCCCCTCCACGCCAATGAACACCGCAATGGTGCCGGTGGCGCGCGCGCGCCGCACATCCGATGCGGTGGTGCCCAAGCGCACTGCGTCGGGATGCCGCGCGACGAACGCGCGAATGATCTCCATGCAGCGCAGCGCGCGGCGGAACGAACCATCGGGGTGTTCGAGCGCAAAGCGCGCATCCACCCACGCGGCGAAAAACACGGCCGCGAGTCCTGATTCCTTCAATCGGGGCAGGTCCGTCTGGCCTTCGGCCGGAGTATGCCGGACGTCCGGATCGTACGCTTCATCGAGCACCTTGCTCGGCATGTCATTGTGCATGTCAATGACGATGGCGTCCCGGTAGACGCGGAGTGCGCGATCGGACACGCCGGAGAGGCGCGGCACGTGTGTCGCGGTCATCAGCTCACCGAGCGAATGGGAAAATGCGGCGTGCGGGACACGAACTCATTGTCGCGCACGGCCCAGCGCAGCGGCCAGTCCGTGGCGCGGCGGATGCCGATGCGCGGCGTGACGACCACCTGGCTGTCGGGAACCGCGCGGCCCCGCCGGATGCTGAGCGGCGGGCGGTCGAGCCGCAGACCGTTCTGGGTGCCGGTGATGGCGAGCGCGCTACACAATTTGCCGGGACCATTGGCGAGATCACGCGCACGAGCGGGGTGTCCGCGACGCGCGTTCATGAGCTCCACCCCTTCCACCGGCTCGAGCGCGCGCACGAGCACGGCGCTCGGCAATCCCGCGGCGCGCGTGACGGCATTGAAGCACCAGTGCATGCCGTAGATGAAATACACGTAGGCGCGGCCGGGTGGGCCATAGAGCCAGTGCGTGCGCGCCGTACGTCCGGCGCTCGCGTGACAGGCCGAGTCATGTTCACCCAGATACGCCTCGGTCTCCACGATGCGTCCCGCCGCGACGCCGTCCGGCGTCACGGTGCACAGAACGGCACCAAGCAGGTCGCGCGCCACCTCTTCGGTATCACGCGCGTAGAACGAGAGCGGGAGCGGAGCGCCGAAACGAACGCGCCGCGCTGGCCGCGCGGCGCGTTCCGTCATCCGGCCTTCTCGCCGGCAGCCACGGTCTTCCCGCGCCCGCGTGGGCGGCGCGGCTTCGGCGCGACCGCTGCGCCAGCTTCCGGCGCTGGCGCCGCCGCGGTTTTCTTCGCGGCCGGCTTCTTCGTGGCACGCGTGCCGCGTGCCCTGCGCGCGGCAGCCTTCTTCACGGGCGCGGCCGGCGCGGGCGCCTCTGCCTCGACGGAGAAGTCCGGTTCAGGCTGCGCCGCTGCCGCGGGCTCCGGCTCCGTGGGGCGCGCCGTTTCCACCACCCCAATGCTGAGCAGCTCCGGCGGCAGTTCGCCGCTCCGACCCGGACGGGCCCCGCGCGGCCGAATGCCGCGGCGCAGCGATGCCGCGTGCGATGCACTGCGTGACGCCTGGCTTTCGGGCACGGCCGCCGCGGGCGCGGCAACCGAGAGCTGCTCGGCGACGGGTGCAGCCGATACCGCGAGCGCCACTTCGTAATCATCACCGCGCTTGCGCAGATCGATCAGATTCGCGTCGTGCGCGTCACGCAGAATGCGGTGGAAGAAGCGCTCGTTGAGCGTCTCACTGTCGCGACCGAGAAGCTCGCGCGCCTTCTGCCGCACGGCGCTCGCGGGCGCCGCATCCTGCTCGCTCCCGGTCAGGGCGCGCACCGCCTGCCGGACGAGTCCGAGCGCTTCCTCGCGCGTGAGCCGTTCGCCGCTCATCTGCCCAGCGGCCGGTGCGGCAATCGTCACGCTGGGAGGCGCCATCGGCACGATCGGAGGCGGCGAGGTGACGATCGCCGGCATCTCGCTCGTCAGCCCGAGCTCCGGTGCAACAGCCGGTGTCTCGCGCTCCGCGCCGCCGCGGCCACGATCGCGCCGGCCGCGACCGCGCCGGCCGCGGCGCTCCTTCTCCTCGGAGACCGCGCCGATCCGGGATTCCGGTGTCGCCGGTACCGTCCCGGACGCCGCGCCGTCAGGCGACGCCACATCGACTTCCATCTGGCCGTTCTCGAGCCGCGTGAGCTTGAGCAGTCCCCGCTGCGCGGCTTCCTGGCAGAAGCGCGAGAACTTCGCCATGCCGAGGTTCTTCTCGTCGAACGACGAGTCGATGTCCTGCATCACCTGCTTGAGGCGGTCGGAGCGCATTACATCGCCATTGCGCTTCATGCGCGCGACCGCTTCCACCACGAGCTCCCACGGATCGCGTGACACCTGCTCGTCCTCACCCGCCTTCACGAGTCCGGCGAGCGCATTGTAGCTGTAGTATTCGTCGCAGTTCATCACGAGCAGATCACTGGACGATTCGCGAATGCCAACCCCGATGACGTATTTGCCGTACTCCTTGAGCTTGATGACGAGACTCGAGAAGTCCGAGTCGCCCGAGAGGAGGATGTACGTGCCGATTTCGGGACGCGTGAAGACGATTTCCAGCGCGTCGATGGCGAGACGGATGTCCGTGGCGTTCTTCTTGGACGACCCGTACGCCGGTGCGTAGATCAGGTCAATGGAGGACTCGGTGAGCGGGACGATGTACTGCGGGTAGCGGCGCCAGTCCGCGTACGCGCGCTGGACGGCGACCTTGCCCTTGATGATGTCCGACGACAGCAGATTGCGCAGCTCGTGGCCCAGATCCGACCGGATGCCCATCGTGACATTGTCGAAGTCGATGAGCAGCGCGGCATTGGGCGCGTGCACGTAGGGGGGCGCCCCGAACGGCACAGTGGTGGCGTTGATGGCCTGCGGGCCGCGGTGCAGAGGGGCGACCGGCGGCCGGGGGGACGCCGATCTCATGTTTCGCGAGTTCATGAACTTCCTATCGTCGCGGTATACTCGAGCGTCACCATGCGCTCGAGCTCCCGTCGCTTCACCTTCCCGCTCCCGGTCATGGGGAAGGCATCGAAGAAGCGAACGAGATCAGGGAGTTTGAAGTCGGCCATCGTGTCGCGCGCGAACTCCTTCAGTTCACTGCCGGTGATGACCGCGCCTTCCACCGGAACGACGCACGCGCAGACCAGCTCTCCCATGATATCGTGGGGAACACCGATCACGCACACGTCTTCCACTGCAGGGTGCGCACGGAGGAGATCCTCGACTTCGCGCGGATGGATCTGATATCCGCCGCGCAGAATCATCTCCTTCGTCCGCCCGACGATCCGCAGATATCCGTCCTCATCGATGATGCCGAGATCACCGGTGAGAAAGAACCCTTCCGGGGAGAACGACCGGGCTGTCTCCGCCGGCATGCGGGCGTACCCCTGCATGACATTGGGCCCGCGGACGGCGATTTCACCGACCGCTTCGGGCCCGTGCAACGCACCCGTGACGAAGTCCACCGCCTTGATCTCCACGCCTGGCAGCGGCCGCCCCACCGTGGTGAGGCGCTTGTCGGGCGGATCGGAGAACCGGGTGATCGTCACGGTCGGCCCCGTTTCCGTGAGGCCGTATGCCACCTGCACATCACACCAGCGCCGGATGCGCTGGACCAGATCCTCCTGCACCGGGCCGCCCGCGACGATCCCGGTGCGCAGCAGCGGAAACGCGGCACCATTGAACTCCGGTGCCCGCATCAGCATGTGATACATGGTTGGGACCCCATGCATGACCGTGATCCGCTCCGCGTGCATCAGGGCGATCGCGTGCGCGGGCTCGAACGTGTCCTGCAGCACGATCGTCGCACCCGCCGCCATGGTCCCCACCACGATACTGAAGCCGAAGCTCGTGAACAGCGGCACCGAGACAAGCACGCGATCCGACGGCTCCATTTCCAGCGCGTCGCTCGTGTGCACCGCCGTTTCGACGACCGTACGATGCGACAGGCGCACGCCCTTGGGCTTTCCCATGGTGCCCGACGTGTACAGCATGGCGAGATCGGAGCTGTCCTGCAGCCCCGCGGGCACGGGATACTCGCGCCCGTCCCCGCTCGACAGCAGATCCTCGAACTGGAAGATCCGGTCGTCGTACCAGAGCTCCTGGTCCCCGACCGTCACGAGATACTGCAGGTCCGGCAACTCGGCGATGATGTCCTCGAACATCTGGAGGTAATCCACGCCGGCGCGGCGTTCCGCGGAAAAGACCACCGACACTTCCGCATGGCGCAACTGGTACTTGAACTCGTGATAACTGAGCCGGGAGTTGAGTGGGACCACGATCGCGCCGAGCTTCGCGGCGGCGAGCAGCGTGAGGACCCACTCGGGCCAGTTGGGCATGACGATCGCGATGCGATCTCCCGCCTCGATTCCCAGTTCGGCGAGTGCGGCGGCCAGCGCCGAAGACTTCGCGTCGACCTGTCCGTAAGAGAGCGATCTCCCGTTCGCGACGAGCAGCGTGCGGTCGGCATGCTCCCGCACGCGCGCCGCGAAGGTCTGGGCGAGCGTCCACGAATTCGACATCAGCTTCCGACTGAAATACGCATCACGAGTGTTGCAATGTACATGAACACGAGGGGGAGGGCAAAGGACGGACGCTGGTTGTGGGTCGCTGGCTGCTGGTACTCCCTGCGCCCGCAGTTCTCCGCCACCCGGCTCCCGACGACGCGCTATCAGTACATTACATTCCCCCTCGCACACCCGGAGAGGAGATGTCGTGAGGCGGTTGAGTTTCCGCAATCGCGTGCTGCTGTACCTGGTGCTCTTCGCGGTGATTCCGTCCACCGTACTCATGGTGGGGGGCGCTCTGGTCGCGCGCAGTACGCTTCCCGTGTTGAGCGGGAGTCAGGCATGGGAGAACGTGGCGGCCAGCGGCCGCCGCGCGATTGCCGCCGCGCGGCAGGCCTCGCTCTCGCCCACCGAACGCGCCGCGGTCAACGCACACGAGGCGGAGCTGGCGGCGTCGCTCGTGCAGGCCAAGCGCTACAACTATCTTGTGTCGCGTGCGGTGGTGGTGCTCGTGGTACTGGCGATCGCCGGGTCGCTCCTCATCGCGGCGCTTGCCTCGCGCGTGGCCGGTCACCTGAGTCGCCAGCTCAGCCGGCCGTTGAATGAGATCGTGGAATGGGCGGAGCTCATCGCACAGGGACAGGAGCCGCCGGAGGGGCCGCCGCGGCGCGGGGCGCCCGAGTTCGAGGTCCTGCGCGCGCGCATGCGCAAGATGTCCGGCGAACTGACCACGGCGCGGGCGCGGGAAGTCGAAGCCGGCCGGCTCGAGGCGTTCCGCGAGACCGCTCGTCGCGTGGCGCACGAATTGAAGAATCCACTCACCCCCATTGGCCTGGCGGTCGCGCGACTCAAGCGCGAGGCCGACCCCAGGCTCGCGGATGTGGTAGAAGTGCTGGATACCGAGTCACGTCGACTGGAGGAGATGGCGCGGAACTTCTCGCAGTTCGGCCGTCTGCCGGAGGGGCCAACGGCGCAGGTGGACCTCGCGGAGCTGGCGCGCTACGCGGCCCGCTCCATCATGCCCGATGGAGTACCGGTTCAGGTTCACGTGGGCGAGGACGTGCCGCTTGTCCGCGGGCATTATGACGCGCTCTCCCGCGCGCTGTCGAACGTGCTCATCAACGCGGTGGAAGCCTGTCACGACGGCGGGCGGGTGGATGTGCACGTGAGCCATTTGCTCTGGAATGGAAACGACGCCGTCGAGATGCGCGTACGGGACACTGGCGCGGGTATCCCCGCGGCCCGCCTGCCGGGCATCTGGCAGCCCTACGTCACGCACAAGCGGGGCGGCACCGGACTGGGGCTTGCGATCGCCCGGCAGACCGTGCTGGCGCATGGCGGTCAGGTGCATGCGACGAGTCGCGAAGGTGAGGGAACAGAAATCCGTTTTGTCCTTCCGGCGGGCCAGGCAGAAGCGTGACCAGTGAATCAGGAGTCGAATCGTGAGTCCATTCGTCGTTCCCATAGCGTTCTTTGTGATGTGTGGAGTTGTCGCCATTGGCGTGCCCTTGGCCAGGGCATTCGCCAGGCGCATGGATCGCCGTTCGCTGGGGGCAACGCTACCCCCCGAGGTGATGCAGCGGCTGGAGCACATGGAGCAGGCGATCGACTCCATTGCCGTGGAGGTCGAGCGCATCTCGGAGGGGCAGCGTTTTACCACCAGGCTCCTGTCAGAGCGCGCCGGTACGCCGGCGGCGGAGTCACCGGCGCGGCAGCCATGACCCCTGCTCCGCCATCCGCACCGCACACCGCGGGCGCATGACACCCATCGCCGACATCCTCATCATTGACGACGAGCCGAACATCCGGCGGATGGTCGGCGCATTGCTCATGGCGGAAGGGTTCACGGCGCGCGAGGCAGTGGACGGCGCGGCGGGTGTGGCCGCAGCGCTGGAGCGCGAACCGGATGCCGTTCTGCTCGACCTCATGATGCCGGGCGCGCTGGATGGCATGGCGACACTCGCGCGGCTGCGCGAGCAACTGCCCGATGTGCCGGTGGTCATGATGAGCGGCCGGGCCGGGTTGCGCGACGCCGTACGCGCCACGAAGCTCGGCGCATTTCATTTTCTGGAGAAGCCGCTCACCCCGGAGGGAATCCTCGTCACGCTTCGTTCCGCGCTCGAGTTGCGACAGGCGCGACGCGAGGCGCGCACCTTGCGCGAGGACCTTGGGCTGGCCGGAGAGATGGTGGGCACGAGCAGGGCGATGCAGCGTGTACGTGCGCTCATCGAGCGCGTGGCGCCCACCGATGCCCGCATTCTCGTGACGGGGGAATCGGGCACGGGCAAGGAGCTGGTGGCCGCGGCGATTCACCGCGGGAGCCCACGCCGGGATCGCCCGTTCATCCGCGTCAACTGCGCCGCGATCCCGCGCGATCTGGTCGAGAGCGAGATGTTCGGCCATGAGAAAGGCGCCTTCACAGGAGCCATTGAACGCCGCATCGGCCGCTTCGAACTGGCCGACTCCGGTACACTCTTTCTGGATGAGGTGGGCGACCTGGGCGCGGAGGCGCAGGCCAAGCTGCTGCGCGCCATCGAGGTGCACGAAATCGAACGAGTGGGCGGCGGCAAGCCGATCACGGTGGATGTGCGCGTGATCGCCGCAACGAACATGGACCTCGAGCGCGCCGTGCGAGAAGGGCGCTTCCGGGAGGATCTCTTCTTCCGTCTGAATGTGATTCCCGTCGCGCTGCCGCCGCTGCGCGATCGGACCGGCGATATCGCGCTCCTCGTACGCCACTTCTCGGCGCTCTACCGGATCCGCGCCGCGCGGCCGGCACCACGCTGGAGCGATGGCGCACTCCGGCTCATGGAGTGCTATCGCTGGCCGGGTAATGTGCGGGAGCTCGCGAACATCGTGGAACGGCTCGCGATTCTGCACGCCGGCGCGGACGTCACCGCACGCGACGTGAGCGAAGTGCTTGGCATGTCCTCGCCGGACCACGCACCGGCGCCGGCGCCCGATCACGCTCCGAGCGCCGACCGTCCGCTTGCGGATGCGCTGGATGACTACGAACGCGCCCTCATCACGCAGGCGCTTACCGCGGCGCGTGGCAAGGTTGCGGAGGCCGCGCGGCATCTGCAAACGGACCGTCCAAACCTCTATCGCCGACTGCGCCGCCTGGGTATCGAATGGCACGACGAGTGATCGCACGGCGGCACCGCACGCGGGCAACGCGCCTGGCGCGCTGGGGCGTCGCGATCGCGGCCGCGCTCGCCCTGATCGTGTCCCGCGCACGGGCACAGGACACCGCGAGGACGCGCGTGACGGACACGCTGTCGTACGACGATGCCACGCGCATCGCCTTTCTCTACAACCAGGCGGCCACGATCCGGTCGCGCGGGCCCGTGAGTGTGGATTCCGGGCAGACGGTGGACGGGAATGTCGCGGTGCTCGAGGCGCCACTGACCGTGAGTGGACACATCACGGGGCGCGTCGTCGTGATTGACGGCGATGTCACCCTCCATCCCGGCGCCCGCATCGACGGGGATCTCATCGTCGCGGGCGGCGCAGCCGCGGGCGCCGACACGACGACCGTGGGCGGCACCATCGAGCTGCGTGCGCAGCGGCTCTTCTACCGCATGGAAGGCGAACAGGTCGTCGCGACGCACGACGAAGGGCGCAGCCTCATCAGCTGGTTCCGCCGCTGGCGGCGCCGCCATGAGCGCAGCGCCACGCGGTTCATCGTCAAGGGCGGCACCTACAATCGCGTCGAGGGACTGCCGATTCTCTTCGGCCCCGTAGTGCGCAGCAACAACCCGCTCGGCCCGTTTCACATGGAAGTGATGGGGATCTACCGCTCGGCGGATCACTTCGCCTGGACGAAGGCGAATCGCGGCTACCGCGCCAACGCCGACATGCAGTTCGGCTACCGCCGTGGCATCGCCATCGGGGCCGACGCGTTTGACGATGTGGCCTCGGTGGAGCCGTGGCAGTTGCACGATGCCGAGGTCGGACTCGCGACGTTCATGCTGCACCGCGACTATCGCGACTACTACGGGCGCACGGGCGCGCGTGGCTACGTCTCGCTGCGCGACGGACCGCGGCTCTCGCTCACGCTCTCGCTCGGTGCGGAGCGCTGGGAACCACGCGACACCCGCAATCCCTTCACGCTCTTCCGCAATGACGCGAACTGGCGACCCAATCCCCTTCTCGATGCGGGACGATTCGGATTGACGGATCTCGCCGTGAAGTACGACACGCGGAACGACGTGGAGACGCCCGTCACCGGGTGGCTCATCGCGGCGGACATCGAGCATGGCTGGAGCAACTCCGTCACCCCCGGACCCACGTCGCCGCTGGCGCGACCAGCGGCCAGCGGCACGCTGGGCGTGAGCTATACGCGCGCGCTCATGGACGTGCGCCGCTACAACCGCGTCTCGCCGGAAGGGCAGTTGAATCTCCGGCTGCTGCTTGGCGGATGGGTGGGCGGCGATCCGCTTCCGCTGGAACGGCGCTTCTCGCTCGGTGGTTCGGGCACCCTGCCGGGCTACGACTTCCGCCAGATCACGGCGGGCGAGGATGTGCTCACGTGCAGCGACGGCGTAGAGATTCCCGGCACCCCTGCGCAATGCGAGCGTGTCGCGCTCGCCCAGATGGAATATCGTCATGACCTCAATTGGCGACTGTTCGGCGGAGCGGATCTCAACGGGTGGAGCTGGGGCTTTTCGCATCCGCTGCAGTGGGTGCTGTTCACGGATGCCGGCCGGGGCTGGCTCGTGCATCGCCGGCTGGACAGCGGCACCATCGTGCGCGCTGACGGCATTCCGTCACTTGGCAGCTTCGAGTCGGACGTGGGGATCGGACTGGACGCCGAGGTGCTGGGCATCTTCATCGCGAAATCGCTCACCGATTCGAGGAATCCGGTGAACTTCATGATTCGCCTCCGGCACCGATTCTAGACCGTGCGGCTGGCTCTGATGTTCGCCATCCTGATGCTCGCGGGGATGCCGCCGGTGCGTGCGCAGGGCGGCGCGCCACTGCGGATTGCGGTGCCGGCCGTGAGATCGGGACAGGAGCGCGGGATGCCGGTCATCACGACCGGCGCCGTCCTCGAGGATCGCAACCTCCGCGAGCTGCTGCAGAACGGCTTCCCGGCGCGATTGCACTACCGGCTCGAGCTCTGGTCGTCGGGCGGCCTGTTCGACAACCTGAAGCAGCAGGTGGAGTGGGATCTCATCGTGCGCTACAACCCGCTGGAACGTCGCTATACGGCGGCCCGGGTCGAAGCGGATCGCGTGACAACGCTCGGCACGTTCGCCACGCTGGTGGAGACCGAGCAGGCCGTGTCGCGTCCCTTCCAGCCGGCCGTGAAGCCCATCGCCGGACACGACCGCTCGTACTACATCGTCACGCTCAACGTGGCGATGCTGTCCGTGAACGATCTGGACGAAGTGGAGCGTTGGCTGCGCGGCGAACTGCAACCGGCGGTGCGTGGCCAGAAGAACCCCGGCACGGCGCTCTCCCGGGGCGCCATGACGCTCATGACGCGCATCCTGGGAGGAGAGCGCCGGCACTACGAAGCCCGCTCGGCGAAATTCACGCCGTAGCGGCGCCGGGATGCGTGTCCGCGCGATGGTGCGTGCGAAGCTCGAGCACCTCGAGCTGGTGCAGCGTGTCCTCGCCGTAGAACAGTCGAATGTACTTCGACTGGATGGGGCTGAGGCGCCGGACCGCCCAGCTCAGGTGCACGAAGTGCGGCTCGGAGGGGTGCGTCATGGGATGCATGCCGAGCTCCTCGGGCAGCCGGTTTCCCTTGCGGGTGTTGCACGGCGAGCACGCGGTCACCACGTTGGTCCAGTCATTCGTTCCGCCACGCGAGAGCGGAATCAGGTGATCGCGTGTGAGCGACTCGCGCGGCTTGAGCTCCGCGGCGGCGCGGCCGCAGTACTGGCAGCGGTAGCGGTCACGCGCGAAGAGAAACGTGTTGGTGACCTGGCGGCGGAACCGGCGCGGCACGTGAATGAACCGGACCAGCCGGATCACGGCGGGTCTGGGCAGCGTCAGACGTTCGGAGTGGACGAAGCGGCCGGCATCCGCTTCGACAATCTCCGCCTTGCCTTCCAGCACGAGCCGCAGCGCGCGCCGCATGGGCACCAGAGTGAGCGGTTCGAACGACGCATTCAGCGCCAGGCAACCGGCGACCACGAGATCCTCCCTTGCCGCATACTGAAACTCCCGCCGTTGGTCCGGGCGGGAGCGGGACAGCTACCGAGGTACAATCCTGACTCCGTGACGCCGGGCGGCCGCGGCATCCACGCTCCGTTCTACACTGACGACACCGGTGATGTGCCGCAACCCCACTCGATGGGAGGGGGATGCGACCGCAGACCGGCCGCTCATCGTGACGCCGGCACCGCTACGGGCACAGGCGTGAGCCAGCCGTAGCGGTCTTCGATGGTCCCGGTGGCGATTCCCATGTACTGCTCCTGGATCGCCAGCGTGATGGGACCGGGCCGGCCCGCTCCCACCTGAATGTGATCCACGGAACGTACCGGCGTGAGCTCGGCGGCAGTCCCGCTGAAGAAGATTTCGTCGGCCACGTACAGCATCTCGCGCGGGATCACTGCTTCGCGGACCTCGTAACCCAGATCCACGGCGATGCGCATGACGGAGTCCCGCGTGATTCCGCGGAGTATCCCGGCGGAGAGCGGCGCGGTGAACACGGTGTCGTCCCGCACCACGAAGAGGTTCTCCCCGCTTCCTTCCGCCACGTAGCCCGCGGCGTCGAGCATGATGCCTTCGGCGTACCGGTCGAGGCGGGCTTCCATCTTGGAGAGCTGCGACCCGAGATAGTTGCCGCCGGCCTTGGCGAGGCCGGGAATCGTATCCGGGGCCGCGCGCCGCCAGCTCGACACGCAGACATCGACGCCATTCTGCAGCGCGTCGTCGCCGAGGTAATGTCCCCACTTCCACGCGATGATGTACGTCTCCACCGGCACATCGATGGGATAGACGCCCATCTGCTCCCCGGTGCGCACGACGACGGGGCGGAGATAGCACGCCTTGACTTCATTCGCCGCGACGGTGTCCACGCAGGCCTGAGCCAGCGTCTCCATGGTGTGCCGGAGCGGCATGCGGTAGATCCTGCACGAGTCGTGCAGGCGCCGCATGTGATCATTCAGGCGGAAGATGGCCGGGCCATTGGGCGTAGCGTAACAGCGCACGCCTTCGAACACGCTGGAGCCATAGTGCACGACGTGGCTCATGACGTGAATCGTTGCATCAGCCCATGGAATGAGCTGACCATCGCGCCAGATTGTTGTGGTACGGCCGGACTGGGGGGAAGGCATGGATAGATGATAGCGGCCGGACACTGGAGCGGGAAGCACCGGGGGCAACGGGGTCAGAGTCGAGTGCTTCCGCGCCGCTGTCCCTGCACCGTCACCAGTATCGCCGGCCGATTGACCAGGCCAAAGATCAGCAGCGCGACCGGGTCGGCATCCGGCATCGAGTCCGGGAGCGCGAATGCCGCGAGATCCGCATCCTTGCCTGGCTCGAGCGATCCGATGCGGGCGTCGAGGCCCAGCGCGCGCGCTCCGCCCAGCGTGAGCAGATGCAGCGCCTGCGCCGCCGAGAGCGCGTCCGGGCGATGCGTGCGCACACGCTGCGCGAGCACCGCGGCACGGGCCTCCTCCAGCAGATCCATGCGATCGTTGCTCGCCATCGAGTCGGAACCCAGGCCGACGGGAATCTGTGCGTCGAGCAGCTCCATCAGGGGCGCTGTCGCATGCCCCAGCCTGGCATTCGAAACCGGGCAGTGCGCGACCGTTGCGCCGGCATCCGCGATGGCGCAGCGATCGGCGTCGTCCGCGTGAACGCAGTGAATGAGGAGCGGCCGCCGTTCGAGCACGCCCACGCGGCGCAGCAGGTCCACCGGCGTGCGTGCCCGGGGTGCCACAGGGATGCCGCGCGCACGGAGCGCGTCAGCGAACGGCCCGTTCCCCTGCGACACGAGCGCCTGCTCCGCGTCGCTCTCGCCGATGTGCACGGCGATCGGACGCCCTGAGCGCGCCACGAGCGCAAAAAGAGGGTCAGAGACAGTGTACGGCGCGTGCGGCGAAATGCCGAGACGCTGGAGATCGGTTTCGAGTGGTTCGAGCGCCGCCAGCTTGTCGTGCAGTCCTCGCGCCGCGGCCGCAACCTGCCGTGGATCAGGGGATGGGCAGAACACTTCCTGGTACATGATGCCGCGCACACCGGCGTCGCGCATTGCGGCGAGCGCGACGCCGGAATCGCACGTGTCGGCGAACGTCGTCACGCCGGCGCGCAGACCCTCCGCGATGCCGAGCCGTGCCGCCTCGCCGTAGCGCTCGGGCGTCATGAGTGTCGCCTTCAACTGCTGCAGCCGCACGATCCACGCGCGGAAGGGCATGTCGGCCAGCAGCCCGCGCAGCACCGTGAGTTCGAGGTGCGTGTGCGCATTGACGAGCCCGGGGACGAGAATTGCATGCCCGAGATCACACGGCTCCCCATCAGGCGCGCTGGCGCGCGGCCCCACATACACGATGCGCCCGCCGGATTCCGCCACCGTGCCATCCCGGATGGGCGGCGCACTGACCGGCGCGATCCAGCGGGCGTGATAGCAGATCATCGCGGAGGTTTGTGCGGCTCCGGAATGTGAAACGGATCAGGCACGCGCGCGCTGTCGCGCTTCGGACGCGGGGGCTGCAGCGGTTGAGGCGCTTGCCGCGGTGGAAAGACCGACGGAGGCCGGAGTGAATCTGCCCCGGGAGCGGCGTTGAACGCATTGTGCACGTTGCATTCCTGCGTGGGCTCGGTGCCCGGGATGAAGTACTCGGTGACGACGACGCTGTCGGGACAGAAAGGATTGCGCAGCATCGCCGTCGTCCGGTCAATGTCGAGCGCCAGCAGATCGTCGGGGCGCGGCCAGTCGGGCGGCGTGGGGCGATGTCGGTACGCTTCGCTCATGAACGAGAGCCAGGCGGGCGCGGCAAGACGGCCGCCCTGCGCGTTCGACATGATCTTCTGCGGGCGATCGAATCCCATCCACACGCCAGCCACCAGATCCGGCGTGAAGCCAATGAACCAGACGTCGGTGCCATCGTTGGTGGTGCCGGTCTTGCCACCCGCCGGCACATGAAAACCGGACGCCCAGATGCTCGCCGCCGTACCACGCCGCACGACGTCCTTGAGCATGTCCACCATGAGCCACGACTCTTCGGGGGTGAGCACATTGGTGCGCTTGGGCGTGTCATCGTAGAGCACCTTCCCTGAGGCGTCCTCTACCCTGAGGATGCCAGTGGGCAGCGTTCGCACGCCGAGGGTGGCGAACACATCGTAAATCGAGATCATTTCGAGCGGGTACACATCCGCGGAACCGATGTGGATGGACGGATAGGGTGGGATGGGCGTGCTGATGCCGAGGAGGTGCGCCATGTCGATCACGTTCTGTTCGCCGAGCTGCATGCCCAGCCGGATCGTCGCGAGATTGCGCGAGCGATAGAGCGCGCGGCGCATGGGCATGATCCCTTCGAACTTGAGATCGTAGTTCTGGGGCGTCCAGGTACCGCCGCCGACCTGCGGCAGCGAAAGCGCCGAGTCGTTCACGAGGTAACTGGGGGGGATCCCGTTGTGAATGGCGGTGGCGTACACCACGGGCTTGAACGTGGACCCGGGCTGGCGGAGCGCCTGCGTGGCGCGGTTGAACTTGGAGTCGTCGAAGTCCCGCCCACCAATCATCGCGCGGACCGCGCCGGTGCGCGGATCCAGGGCCACGAACGCATCCTGCAGGTAGGGCGAATTGGCGGTTCCGGAATCGCCGGACGCGCTGCGTGCCACGTACTGCTCGTAGGTCACATGCCGGAACCGGCCGTATTTCCCGGACTCGATCGCGCGCATCTGCTGCTCCACGTTCCGCTCCGCGGTGAGCTGCAGGTCAATGTCGAGCGTGGTGTAGATCTTGAGGCCGTCCGTGTAGAGGCGCGAGCCGAACTGATCTTCGAGCTGCTTGCGCACCCATTCGACGAAGTACGGGGCCACCTCGCCCGATTCCTCCTTGCTCGCGAGCCGGAGCGGATAGGACTTCGCCAGTTGCGCATCAGCGTCGCTCACGACACCGGCGCGGCGCATGAGCTCGATGACGGTATTACGCCGCTGGATGGCGCGGTCGGGAAAACGACGCGGGTTGTACCGCTCGGGCGCCTTGGGCAGCGCCGCGAGCGTGGCGGCTTCCGCCAGATTGAGATCGCGGACCGATTTGCCGAAGTAGCGCTGCGATGCGGTTTCCACGCCGTACGCCCCGCCACCCAGATTGATCTGATTGAGATAGAGCTCGAGAATCTTGCTCTTCGGATAGAGCGCCTCGATCTCGCGCGCGACCTTGGCTTCCTTGAGTTTTCGGGTGAGGGACTTCTCGCGGCTCAGCTTCTGCGGGAAGACGTTGCGCGCGAGCTGCATGGTGAGCGTCGAGAAGCCCTCGGCGTAGCCGCCCGCGCGGATGTTGTGCACCGCGGCGCCGATGGCGCGAATCCAGTCTACCCCGTGGTGCTCGTAGAAGCGCTTGTCCTCAGTAACGATGAAGGCTTCCTGCACGGTCTTGGGAATATCGGCGAGCTTGACGAGCGTGCGCCGTTCGAGGCCGAGCTCCGCGAGGAAGCGTCCGTCTGCGGCGTAGAGCTTGGACGTCTGCTTGGGCGTGAAGACTTCCAGGCGGTGCGGATCGGGACAACTGGTGCCGCGACAGACCAGCGTCCACGACGCCCAGGCGAACCCCACGAGGAACATTAGCAGAAAGATTCCGCCGAGCAGCACGATGCGCGTGAAGCGCGGCCGCGCCCGCCAGAAGCGCGGCGAGAAGGGCAGATCAGCCATGGAACGCGGCGGCGGCGCTCACACCGGCGTACGATGAGCGGGACGATGCATGCATCATGATGGGGATCGAGAAGCTAATCCCGCGCGCGAGGCGCGGCAACGCGCGCAGGTGACAGCGTCCCCGGGCATCCCTATCTTTGCGCCATGTCTGCCACGACTTCCGTACTCGACGAGCTGGGCTGGCGCGGGCTCGTCTATCAGCATACCGATGGGCTTGCGGAGCGGCTGGGCACCGGCCCGGTCGCGGCATATTGCGGCTTCGACCCGACCGCGCCAAGTCTGCACGTCGGTAATCTGGTACCGGTGATGGGCCTCGCGCATCTGCAGCGTTACGGCCATCGGCCCATCGCGCTCGTGGGTGGCGGGACGGGCATGATCGGCGATCCGAGCGGCAAGAGCGCGGAGCGGCAGCTCAATACGCGCGAGACCGTCGCGGAGAACGCGCGCGCCATTCGCGCGCAGCTCGAGCACTTTCTCGACTTCTCGGGCACGAACGCGGCCATCATGCCCGACAACGCCGAATGGCTGCTCGAACTCCGCGCGGTGGACTTCATGCGCGACGTGGGCAAGCATTTCACCGTGAATTACATGATGCAGAAGGAATCGGTGAAGGCGCGGATGGACGCCGGCATTTCGTACACCGAATTCAGCTACATGCTGCTGCAGGCGTACGACTATCTGGAGCTGCACCGGCGGCACGGCGCCACGCTGCAGATTGGCGGGAGCGATCAGTGGGGCAACATCACGGCCGGGATCGAGCTCATCCGGCGCGTGGCAGGCGCCGAGTCGCACGCGCTTACCCTGCCGCTGGTGACCACCGCGGCGGGAACGAAATTCGGCAAGACGGAAGCGGGTGCGGTGTATCTCGATCCCGCGCGCACGTCGCCGTATCGCATGTACCAGTTCTGGATCAACACGGATGACCGTGACGCGGGGAGGTACCTGCGCTATTTCACGCTGCTCGAGCGCGAGGAGATCGAAGCGCTGGACGAGGCAGTGCGCGAGCATCCGGAGCGGCGCGCGGCGCAGCAGGCGCTCGCGCGCGAGGTGACATCGCGCGTGCACGGAGCAGATGCGGCGCGCGCGGCCGAGGAGATGTCCACGTTGCTCTTCGGGAAAGCCGATGCGCGCAGCCTGTCGGCGACGGCGCTCGACGCGCTCGAGCACGAAGTGCCGTGCGTGGAGCTGGCGATGCCGGAGAGCGGCACCTTCGACACCGTGGATCTGTTCGTGGCGGCCGGACTCGCGGCATCGCGCGGCGCGGCCCGGCGGCTGCTGGAACAAGGCGGCCTGAGCGTGAACGGGCGCCGACTGGGCGCGGATGTGCGCTGCGTCCCGGCGACAGATGCATTGCACGGACGGTATCTGCTGCTCCGCAAGGGCGCGAAGGAGTACTGCCTGGTGAAGCTCCGGGGGTGAGAGCGGCGGGGCAGGACCGCCAGGCATCGGTTTTCGGACGTTCCCGGGATTTCCGTCCGCGAATCCGATTTTCTCGATCCCAGTCAGGATCGCTTCGATGACCTCAGGAAGGTGTTGTCGGCGGTGCATGGCGCCCGACCAGAGGCGCTGCTCGTCGCCACCGTGCTGGTAGGACTCTCGAAGCGGGTGCTGAACATTCCCGACCAGGTACACAAGTTCTACAGGGACCAGGAACAGGAATTCGAGCGGCACGTTCTGCCGCGACTGTCCTCGGGCGACGAGGGTCTCTGGAAAGAATTCAACTGGGCGGTAAGCCGGAATTCCCTCGCCGATCCGGCGCGAACGGCTGACCTGTTCCGCACGCTGCCGACGCGCGGCTCCGGCCATACCCACATCCAGGGGTACGATTACGTCCTGCTGGTGCCGGTCAGCATAGACAACGTCAACCCGCCGCATATCGCTCGCACCAATGGACTCGGCATTGACGTTGACACGGAATACAGGCGGCTCATTCAGCAGATGTGTTCCGCGTATACGGCGCGGTGGCACATGTAAGGGAGCACCGGATCGCCGCCAATGTAGCAGCGCACACCAGGACTCGGCAGCGACCTGGGCTCAGCCACCCTCAGCGGCTGCCCCCACCTCCTTCCCCTCCGCATTCGCAAGTGGCGCCGCCTCGTGCACCTGCCGTTCCCCCTCCTGTCCCCGGTACCAGTAGGCCACCAGCGCCACGAACAGGCCGACGAGCACACAGCTCCCTACGCGCCAGCCAATCGCATCGAGACTCCACGCCTGCGCCAGCGCGCGAATGCCGGCGTAGAATGCCAGCGCGAGTCCGACAACTCGGGCGACACGATGCGCATGGTGGCGGCCGTAGAAGATCGCGGCAACGCCCGCGACTGCATAGAACACGATGAGCAGGAACGTCGCGACGTCAGCGGCGAATGCGCCGGCCAGCTCGCGTTGGATCCAGACAAACGCCGCGATCGCAGGCATGGCCTCGAGTGACGCGCGCACCAGGTCCGTGTCGCCCCTCGCGTCTGTCACGCCCCAGCCGGTTCGGACGTCGCGCGCGAACACCCACCACGCCGCCACGACCGCGAGCGCGGCGAGCGACGGCAGCGTCAGGAACGGCGGGAACGCATACCGCACGCGGTCGTCCAGCAACGCGACAGCCCAGAGTGACGCCACGCCGAGTTCCACGGTGATCGGCCACGCCAGTGCAGCCGCGCGGACGCGCCGCATCACCTGTGAAACGAGCAGGGCATGCAGGGCCAGCACGATGACGCAGAGTTCCGGCGTGCGGTGCAGGCCGAGGAGCACGCCAATGGCGCTGGCGCTCGCGGCGGTCGCGAAGTGCAGCCCGCGATCTCGCGGCGTGACCTTCGCTCCAATGAGTGCCAGCAGCGTCCACGCGGCGGCGATGGCCACGCCGGCAAGACTGTCAGGGTGCCGGAGCACGATTTCGGCGCCGCCGAGGAAACCCAGCGGCAGGACGATCGCGGCAAACGGACGCGCCGGCAGCTTCGGTTGCAGCAAGCGCGGTGCGGCGTAGCTCGTGAGCGTCCCCAGGAGCGCGAGCCCGATCGCGACGGCGGCCACACCCTTCCACACACCGGCACCCGCGAGCGCGAACGCGGCCAGCACCAGATACCAGAGCGCCAGCGGAAGCCGCGCGGACGTGCGCCCCCACGCCAGCACCGTCCACGCACATACGAGGCCAAACGCGGCCGGCACATCGTGCACCAGTGTTGTCGTCGTGTCGCTCGCCAGCTTGAATATCGTCACCACGTAGAGCAGTCCGCCCACACCAAGAATCCCCAGCGCTACGCGCCAGCGATCCGAGCGCAAGCCGAAGATGCCGGCGCCGATCAACGTGCAGCCATAGACAGCGAGCACGTACGCGCTCCCGGCGTTGTTCGACACGACGAACGGCGCGAGCAACGCGCCGCCGAGTCCGACGGCGAACAGCACCTCCTCGTTCTCGCGGAGCGCGAGCACGGCGAGTGTAACGGACGCGACCCCCGTAATCGCCAGCGCCACATTCGTCGGCAGTACGTGCAATCGCGGACCGGCGCCCCACATGTCGAGGTGCAGCAACGCGAGCGAGAGCGCGAGCACCACGTTCCCGAATCGCACGGTGCCTCGCTCGCGGAGCCGCCATCCCGTGAACGCCACCGCCGTCGCGCCGAATGCGCCGAGCGCGACGCGCATTCCGGGCCCGAGCAGCCCGTGCGCGATGGCCCACGTCAGGAACGCGCCGACGCCGACGAGAATCGCCACGGTTGCGAGCGCGATGGCGCCATAGCGCCCCATGATGGCTTCGAAATCGAGAGCGGGTGCCGCGGCTGGCGCAGCGGGTCGGCGCGGACGTGGCGCGGACGGTGGTGCCGCAGGGGTGGCCGCGTCGCCCGGCGGCGCTGCCGGGGTCGCGGACACGGTCGTCCCGTCACGCAGCGCCGCCAGCTCGGCGCGCAGCTGCGTCATCTGCACTTCCATGCCGCGGAAAAGCTGTTCCAGCCGCTGCAGCCGTTCGGCGTCGGACATGTCAGCCTCCCAGCACCTCGAGTGCCTGCCGGACTTCTTCCTGCGTGTTGTAACAGTGCGGCGCCAGGCGAATCGCGCCTTCGCGCAGCGAGTGTGCGATGTGCGCCTTGTTCAGTCGCGCCGACGCCTCGGCCGGCGCAGGAGGCGCAACCGACACGATGCCGGCGCGATGCGCCGGATCCGCCGGCGTCACCAGGCGCATGTCACGGCGTGCGCACGCCCACTCCACGATCATGTTCGCCAGCTCTGCGTCGTGCGCCGCGACCGCCGCGGGCCCCAGCTCGTGCAGCAGCTCGAGGCTGGCGTTGAAGCCCGCGAAATCCTGGAAGGGCACGGTGATCACCTCGAAGCGGCGCGCATCGTCGTGCAACGCGTACTCGTAGTCCACCAGGCGCGTGAAGTCTTCCGACGCGCGCATGGCCATCCACCCCACCACACCCGGTTCGAGCGACCGCACCAGTTCCTCGCGCACGTACGCAAAGCCCGCTCCCCAGGGCGACAGCAACCACTTCTGCGCGCCGCACGCCAGAATGTCAATGCAGCAGGCCTTCACGTCGAGCGTGGCGGCACCGAGACCCTGAATGGCATCCACCACGAAATAGCGGCCGTGCTCGCGGCAGAGCGCGCCGATTGCCGCGAGATCCGTGCGGTAGCCCGTGGCGAACTGCACCCAGCTCACCGCGACCGCTTTGACGCGCGGCTGCGCGATGGCCTCCGCCAGTTGCCGCTCATCCGGCAGACCGTCGCCGCCACAGGGAAGGCGCCGCATCGTCACGCCGTGCCGCTCGAGCGCCATCCACGGATAGACGTTGGCAGGAAACTCCCGATCGAACCCGAGTACCACGTCGCCGGCCCGCAAGGGCAGCGACAGCGCCGCGAGATTGATGCCGTACGTCGTGTTCACCATGCAGGCGATCTCGCCCGGCGACGCATTGATGAGCCGCGCGACGAGCTCGCGCGTACGTCGCAGGGTGTCGAACTGCAGCTCATCCGACAGGCGGAACGGCTCCGCCCGAAGTGCGTTGAAGTCGGCCAGGGCGCGCAGTGTCCGTGCCGGGAGCGGACCGGTGGATGCGTTGTTGAGATAGATGTTGTCGCCGCGTTCCGCCCACGGAAATTCGCGGTGCCGGAGCGCCGCCACGTCATATGTCATCAGTGTTCTCCCTTGAGCGCGCCGGCGTCCGGTCCCATGAGGAACCGCGGATCGAGCGCATCGCGCAGCGAGTCGCCAAGCAGATTGAATCCGAGAACCGCCGCGCCGATCGCGAGTCCCGGGAAGACGGATGTCCACGGCGCCGAACGCAATTGCATGAGGTCTCGCGCGTCCGAGATCATCGAACCCCAGCTCGGCGTGGGCGGCTGCACGCCCAGCCCCAGGAAGGACAGCGCGGCTTCCGCCATGATCGCGCCCGCTATGCCCAGCGTCGCCGCGATCACGACCGGCGCGATCACGTTGGGCAGCAAATGCAGTGCGAGAATGCGGCGGTCGGTTGCGCCCAGGGCGCGCGCCGCGTGCACGAACTCGAGCTGTCGAGTCACCAGCACCTGGCCGCGAATGAGTCGCGCCATGGCAGCCCACCCCACCACGCCAATGGTGATGTACACGGTCGAGAGCGACGGCTGCAGCGCCGCGGCCATGGCGATGAGCAGCAGCAGCGTGGGGAACGCCAGCGTGATATCGGCCAGCCGCATGATCAGCTCGTCCACCCAGCGGCCGTAGTAGCCCGCGATGAGACCCAGCGTGACGCCGAGCGCGAGCGCAATGAGCTGCGACACGACACCGACCGTGAGCGAGATGCGCGCGCCGAAGAGCACGCGCGCCCAGACGTCCCGCCCCTGCACGTCGGTGCCCATGAAGTGCGCGAACGACGGTGGCTGGAATTGATGCACGAGATCGATCCGGCTCGGATCATACCGCGCGATCATCGGCGCGGCGAGCGCGGCGGCCACGAGCACGCCGATGATCGTGAGCGCAACGCGCGCGCGCCCATCGCCACGCAGGCGCGTCCAGAGCAGCCGGATCACGCGCGCGCCTCCATCAGCGGAAGGCCGCGGGATCGCGGAGTTCCGGCGGTGTATCCTCCGGCTGCTGCTTCCAACGCCGGTGATGCCAGAAGTACTGCTCGGGCGCCACGCGCACCCACCGTTCGAGGGCGCTCGTGAATCGGGCCACGATGTCGTCCACGTCGCGTTCGCGATCGCCGGTGTGGTGAATGGGCACTTCCTCGAACGTGAGGTGATAGCGCCCGTTGTCCTGGCGCAACGCGACGCCGAACACCATGGGGGCGTCCAGTCGCAGCGCGAAGACCGCGGGGCCGCGCGGCGTCTTCGCCGGACGCCCGAAGAACGGCACGAAGGTGGAAGCCAGATTCAGTCCAGCCTGGTCGGTGAGGAATGCCACGGCGCCACCTCCCTTGAGCGTACGCGGTACGCGCCGGACGGCGTCGCGGTCCGGGACCACCGTCATGCCCAGCCGGGACCGCGTTCTCGTGAGATACGCATCGAAGAGCGGGTTTCCCATGCGCCGCGCCACGACATCCAGACGACCGCCGCGTGCCGCAATGTATGCGGCGCCCAGCTCCCAGTTACCCAGATGCCCGCCGCACATCAGCAGTCCGCGCCCGCGAGCGCGGAGCCGCTCCACGACATCCCACGCGTGCACCTCCTCGAACAGGTCGAGCACCTGGTCGCGGCCGATGCGGGCGAGCAGCGCGGTTTCCGCCGCGACACGTCCCAGATGTTCGAAGGCGCCGCGCGCGATGCGGGCGACCGCCGCGCGGTCGAGCATGGGGAACGCCGCGGCGATCTGCAATTCCACGACGCGCCGCCGGATGCCCAACGGCTGGTAGCCCAGCGCACCAAGCCGCGCACCCATCGCCACCGCGTTCGGCCAGGACATGGTGCCGAGGGCACCCATCAGGGCGCGCAGCGCGCCATACTCCAGCCGGTGCGAGAGCGTCGCGGCCGGTGGCGGCGGCACCGGGCTCGATGAGGCCGGCGCGCTCGCGGTATCCGAAGCGGACACCAGCGGCTCAGCCATCACGCGCGATCGCCGGCGGCGAGCATCGCGCGCTCGAACGCATCGAGCATGGCCGCCTCACTCTGATCGCGCACCACGCGCGCGTGGCCGGCGCTGCCCATCGCGGCGCGCTGATCCTCGTGCGCCAGCAGACGCGCGATGACCGCGGCGGCATCGTGCGCATCGCCGGGCGACAGAACGACGCCCGTGATGCCATCGGGCACATACGACTGCGCCGCGGAGCCGCGCTCCGCGATCACGGGCACGCGGCAGCCGGACAGATCGAGCGCGCCATAGGCGCCGTCATCACCGTGCGCGACGACCCATCCCAGCTCCGCCAGCGCCAGCACCGACAGGGCATCATCGCGCGGTCCGAGAAAGCTGACGCGCGGCAGGATGTGCAGTGCGGCGGCGTGCATGCGGAACTCCTCATTGTCCGAACCGGGACCCACGAACACCAGATGCAGATCGGGATGCCGCGGCGCCAACAGCGCCATCACACGGACGACGTTCGCCGCCGTCGCCCGTCCCGGAGGATCATACACGCAGACCAGTGCGCGCGCGGTGGTCGGCGCCGCCACGGACGAGAGCGACGCGGCGCGCAGCCCTTCATACCGCGCCGCATTCACGCCCAGCGGTACGACCGAGGGCGGCAGCCGGCCGGACGAGGCAGCCGGCGCGCGACGCAGATCGTCTTCCGTAGTCAGGACGAATCCCGTGGCCGTGAGACGCATGCTCGCGCGTGCGGCGGCGCCGAGCGTGAGGCAGCCGCCGGAGGGGATCCGCCGCAACACCGCCGCACGCTCCGCCAGGCGCGCCGCTGCCGCCGCCGTGATCTGCTCCGTTTCCGTGTGAACGCACACGACCTGGATGAACCGCTCGCGCAGCGCGCGCCGCAGTCGCTGCACGGTGACCACCGGTGAGGCGCCTGCGGCAAGTCCGAGCACTTCGTACACGCCGAAGTCGAGCCGCTGCTCCGCCGGACTCTCGGCCGGACAGGCGAACGTCACCATGTGGCCGCGCTCGCTGAGCCCGCGCGCGAGCGCGGCGAACGCGCGGGTGCTGCCCGTCCATTCCGTGGACGCGTGGTAGAACAGGATGCGCACTCAGTCCGCCTCGACACGCTCGCGGCTGGCGATCTGCATGGCATTGAGCCGGTAATAGGCCCCGTGCTGCGCGAGCAGCTCGGCGTGCGTGCCGCGTTCCACGATGCGCCCCCGATCCAGGACGAGAATCTCGGTGGCGTGCCGCACCGTGGACAGGCGATGCGCGATCACGAGCACCGTCCGCCCTTCGAGCAGGCGGTCAATGGCTTCCTGCACCAGCCGCTCGGACTCCGTGTCCAGCGACGACGTGGCCTCGTCCAGAATGAGAATTGGCGGATCCACCAGCAGCGCGCGAGCAATGGCAATGCGCTGGCGCTGGCCGCCGGACAACCGGGTGCCGCGCTCGCCCAGGGCGGTGGCGTAGCCGTGCGGCAACTCGGCGATGAACTCGTGCGCGTTCGCCGCGCGCGCGGCCGCTTCGATCTGGAGGTCGGTGTACTGGTCGCCGCGGCCGTAGGCGATGTTGTTGCGCACCGTGTCATTGAAGATCACGGTTTCCTGGCTGACGATGCCCATGATCGCGCGCAGCGACCGCAGGGTGATCTCCGTCGTGTTCACGCAGTCCAGCGTCACGCGGCCGCTCGTGGGCTCGTAGAACCGCGGAATGAGATCGGCAATGGTCGTCTTCCCCGCGCCGCTGGCGCCCACCAGGGCAATGACATCGCCCTTGCGCGCCGTGAAGCTGATGTCCGAGAGGACGGAGTCGGCCTCGCCATCGTAGGTGAACGAGACGTGCTCGAAGGCGAGCGAATCGGTGAGGGCACTCACGTTGCGCGTGCCGGTATCCAGCGACTGCTCGGTGGGATGATCGAGCACGTCGAACAACCGCTCGGCGGCGGCGAACGCGTTCTGCGCGATCGCCGGGATCTGCGAGAGCTGCTTGAGCGGCTGCAGCAACCGCATGACGAAGGTGAGAAACACCAGGAACTGCGAGGCCTGCAGGCTGCCATCCACGAGGACGAATCGCGCGCCGATCCAGAGGAGCAGGACGGTAATGCCGGTGCCGAGCGTTTCCGTGATGGGCTGGGCGATGAGCGCGATGCGGGCCATGCGCACCAGCCCGCTCGAGTATGTGTGGCTGGCGCCCACGAACCGGGACGCCTCATATGGCTCCGCGCCATACGCCTTCACGAGCCGGATGCCGCTCACGCTTTCCTGCAGCACGCTCATCATCTCGCCGTGGTCATTGCGCAGCCGGCGGTAGCCGCGGCGCAGGCGGTGCAGCAGTGGCTGCAGCGCGAGGGTGAGCAACGGCGCCACGATGAGGGCGATCAGCGTGAGCCGCCAGGAGATGCCGAACAGGTAGGCGATGTAGATGATGACGAGCGCCGCGGCCGACAGCGCCTGCGTGACGAGCTGCGTGACGAGCGTGCGCGTCTGCTCGGTGTCGGACAGGACGCGGGAGAGAATCTGCCCGGTCTTGGTGCGCGTGAAGTATCCCAGCGGCAGCAGTTGCATGTGCCGGTACACAGCGTCGCGCAGGTCACGCGTGACGTACTCCTGCAGCTCGGCGCCCAGCGTCCCCGCGAGCCAGATGAAGAAGTTCTTGGCCGCGACCGTCGCGAGAATGATGAGAATGACGTTCCGCAGCGACCGCATCGGATTCGCCGGGTCCAGCAGGGCGCCGATGGTCGCGTGCAGGAAGTCGTTCACCCAGCCGTGGCCGAGCGGCAGCGCCGGCTGGTCGAAGAGCGCGTTGAGGAACGGAATGAGGAGCGCGAACGAATACCCGTCCAGCGCGGCGCCAATGAAGTTGAAGGCGATGTTCCCGGCCATCCGCCAGCGGTGCGGACGGAGGAAAGCGAACAGGCGGTGGTAGAGGCGCACTATCGCCGAGGGGTGAGCAGGGCCACGGGCAGAATCACTTCCTCCGGCGTGACGCCGCCGTGCAGGAACGAGCCGCGATAGCGGGTCTGATATTCGCGCAGCTTGGTGGGGTACACGAAGAACGTGTCGCCCACCGCAAACAGCGAATTGGCGCCCAGCCCCCGGCGCGGCAGTCGCAGCTCGTCCGAGTTCGTGAACAGCAGCGCGTGCTCCGGCCGTTCGGCACGCAGGTCCTCGCCGAACTTGTAGCGCAGGTTGGCGGTCGCGTCGCGCTTGGCGAACACCGTGGCCGGCGTCTGGCAGTGAATGGAGCCGTGATCGCTGGTGACGAGCACGGGAATGCCGCGCCGGGCGGCTTCCTTGAGGAGCGTGAACAGCGCGGAACGCTCGAACCACTGGCGCGTGATCTGGCGAAGCGCGATCTCGTCGCGCGCTACTTCGAAGAGAATGGCGGATTCGCTGCGTCCGTGCGTGAGCAGGTCCACGAAATTGAAGACGAACGCGCTGACGCCTTCCGTTCCGATCACGCCGGGAATGCGTCGCTCGAGATCCGTGGAATCCGACGCCGAAGAGATTTTCTCGTAGCGCACGGGCACGCTGGCGTTGAGGTCGCGCAGGTGCGCTTCGAGCAACCCCTTCTCATGCGCATTGAGCGACTCGTCCTCGCGTGCGCCCCACCAGTCGGGGAACCGCGCGGCGATCTCGCCCGGGAACAGCCCGCTGAAGAGCGCATTGCGCGAATAGGGCGTGGCGGTGGGAAGCACGGAGAAGTGATGCGTCGTTTCCACGTCGAATTGCGGCGCGAGCAGCGGCTGCAGCACCTGCCACTGGTCGAGACGCAGGCAGTCAATGACGACGAACAGCACGGCGCGCGAGCGCTCCAGCACGGGGAGCAGGAACTCACCGACGACATCCACGGAGAGCGGCGGGCGATCCCCCTTGAGATCAGCCAGCCAGGCCGGGTATGCGGTGCGCATGTAGCTGGCGAACTCACGGCGCATCTCGGGATAGAGCGCCTGGAGTGATTCGTAGAGGCTCTGCTCGCGTGCCTGCGCCAGCTCGATGTCCCAGTCCACCATCTCGGCGTAGCGCGTGATCCAGCCGCGCCAGTCGAGCGTGCGCTCCCGCTCCAGCTCGAAGGCGCGAAAGCGCTCGACGAAGGAACGCGCGATCGCCTGCTGTCGGATGCGCGGGCCTTCCAGCACGCGGGTGATGACCGTGAGCACCTGGCGCGGATTGATCGGCTTGACGAGATAGTCGCGCACGTCCATGCCGATCGCCTCACGGAGCGTGGCATCCTCCTCGCTCTTGGTCACCATGACGATCGGCAGCAGCGGATCCAGCTCGCGGATTTCGCGGTAGGCTTCGAGCCCGCGCTTCCCCGGCATCTGCTCATCGAGCAGCACGATGCCGTACGGTTTGCGGCGCAGCATCTCGACCGCGTCATCCGCGTTCGTGGCCGCGTCAACCTCGAAGCCTTTCTCTCGCAGGAAGATGCGGTGCGACTCGAGAAGGTCGGCCTCGTCGTCGATCCAGAGCACCGACTTGAGCGGTTGCGCCATGTGAGGGCAATGTAGCCGGACAAAAATTGCCGGGCAACGCGGGCGGCCGGCGGTGGCTGGCCGCCGCTTCCCGCCCCTCCCCTTCGCCCTCTAGATTCGGCGCGTGAACCCGCCACTTCCCCCCTATTCGCTCGTGCCGCACCGCTTTCCGCTCCGCGCCCTGGCGGCGCGAGCGGCAGGCGCGCCGCCGGGCGGTGCGCGCGAAGTCACGCTCGCCTGCCTCATGGCGGCAAATCTGGCGGCACACCAGTCGCTGGCGGCGCCGCTTCCCGCGCGCGTGCGCGCGGACCGTGCGACGACGGCGCGGAGCTGGTTCGCAGTGCGCGCGGTGCCAGCGGCCGTGCGCATCCCGCTCAGCCGACTCCTCGATACGTTGTCGAATGACTCGCTGCCGGACGTCGCCGCCGCGCTCACGCTGGTGCTCAGCGCATCGCGTCGCTACCTGGACGCAGCCAGCATACGGGAAGTGGAGGCGCTCTCCCGCGCCCTCGCAGCGGGGGGTGGAAGGTAGTCGTACAGAGTGCATCTATTCCCTCCGGCTGTTCGCGCCTCACTCTGTCGCACCTGACCCTTTCACCAATGCGGAGTATCTTCTGGCATGCCCGGACGCGCTGACATCTCGCCTCTCACGCTGCTGCTGAAACGCATTGACGCGATCGCCGATGGCGACACGCCGCCAGACGGCGTTCCCACTGGTTTCCCCACCCTGGACCGCCTCCTGGCTGGCGGGTTGCGTCCCGGCGACCTGGTGGTGCTCGGCGGCGATGTCGGCGTCGGCAAGTCCGCGCTCGCCATTGCCATGGCACTGCATGCCCGGCAGGCCGGGCATCAGGTGGCATACTTCAGCGGCGAGATGGACGCCACCCGATGGCTCGAGCGCGCGCTGGCCATCGAGGGCAAGGTCAGCATGGATCTCATTCGCCGCGGCAAGGTGAACGACGACGAGCGCTCGGCACTGGGCGCAGCAGCGCTGCGCCTGCGGGACGCGATTCCCCGGATCTCGCACATCGCGCCGGAGGGCGCAGCCGCGCTGGCCGAGGCCATCCGGCAGGATGGCGACGCCGGGCTCGTCGTCGTGGATTCACTCCAGTGCGTACCGGCCGGCGATGCGCCGCGGGAGGACGCACTCGCCTTCGCCGTTCGGGTGCTCAAATCGCTCGCCGTGGAGCGTCAGACCATCGTGCTGCTCGTGGCCCACCTGAGCACGATCACGACGCGCACTGACATGCGGCCCGTTCTCGACGACTTTGGCGCGCTCGGCGCCGTGAAGCAGCACGCGGACGTGATTCTCGCGCTCTATCGCGAGGAGCTGTACGACCGGGCGCCCGGGCGCGAGGGCGCCACGGAGCTGGCGATTCTCAAGAATCGCGAAGGGCCCATGACCTATCTGGATCTGTATTTCTACAAGCAGTGGCTGCGATTCGAGGACATGGTGGAAGCCTGACACCGCGTGGCGCTCCCTCGTCCCCACTCGTCCTTCGCTTTATCTTTTTTTCCATCGGCTTCATTCATCACGAGAGTGCCATGGCAGGTCATAGCAAGTGGAAGCAGATCAAGCATTACAAGGCTGCGGCGGACGCCAAGCGCGGCGCGATGTTCACCAAGCTCATCCGGGAAATCACCGTCGCGGCCAGAGCAGGCGGCGGTGATCCGGCGGGGAACCCGCGATTACGCACCGCCATCGACGCGGCGCGGGCATCCTCCATGCCCAAGGACAACATCGAGCGCGCGGTCAAGAAAGGAACCGGCGAGCTGGAAGGCGTGGATTACCAGGAAATCATGTACGAGGCCTACGGTCCGGGCGGCGTGGCGCTGCTCATTCACGCCCTGACGGACAACGCCACACGCACGGTTGCGGATGTCCGGCACAAGCTCTCGCGCGGTGGCGGAAATCTGGGCGCCACCAACTCGGTCGCGTGGATGTTCGAGCGCAAGGGACAGATCTATGTGGACGCCACCTGCCATGCCGAGGACGCCGCGCTCGAAGCCGCGCTCGAGGCCGGCGCCGAGGACATGAAGCATGAGGGCGACCAGTACATCATTACCACCGATCCCGGCGCGCTGCACACGGTGCGCGCGGCACTCGAAGCGCGAGGCATTGTCGTGCAGGAAGCGGAGATCACCATGATTCCGCAGACGACCGTGCACGTGGAAGGCAAGACGGCCGAGTCGCTGCTGCGTCTCATGGAAGAGCTGGATGAACTCGACGACGTGCAGAAGGTCGAAGCGAATTTCGACATTGATGTCGCCGAGATGACCCGCTCGTGAGCAGCCGCGCATGATCGTGCTTGGGCTTGACCCGGGCACCGCCGCCACGGGCTATGGCGTCGTCTCGGGGGAGCCGTGCGGCTCCCTCTCGCTCATCGAGTGCGGCGTGATCCGCACCACCGCGCGTGATCGCCTGCCCGTCCGCCTTCGTGAGCTGCACGAGGAAGTGGGGCGGCTGATCACGCGCCACCGTCCGGATGTTCTCGCCATCGAGGATGTGTTCTACGCGCGCAACGTGCGCACCACGCTGGTGCTCGGTCATGCGCGCGGCGTGCTGCTGCTCGCAGCCGAGGAGGCGGGACTGGAGATCCACGAATATCCGCCCGCGACGATCAAGAAGACGATCGTGGGCGCGGGCAGCGCGTCCAAGGTACAGGTGCAGTTCATGGTGGCGCGCCTGCTGCGGCTGAAGCACGCGCCGCAGCCGAGCGACGCCGCCGATGGCGTTGCCGCTGCACTCACGTACCTCATGACGGCGCGACTGCCGCAGCTCCGGGAACTGCGTTGATCGCGCAGATCAGGGGCGTGCTCGCGGCGAAGGAGCTCGACCGCGTGGAGATCATGACATCCGGCGGGGTCGCATACGAGCTGGTCATTCCGTTGAGTGTCTTCGAGATGTTGCCCAAACCAGGCGAGCCTGTCGCGCTCTTCACGCATCTCGTGGTACGCGATGATGGCTGGCTGCTCTGCGGCTTCGCGACGGTGCTGGAGCGTCGCGTCTTTCAGCGGCTGCTGTCGGCCAACGGCGTGGGGCCGGCGCTGGCGCTCGGCATGCTGTCCACACTGAGCGCGGACCGGCTCGTGCGCGCCATTCGGGAGCGGGATGTGGCGACGCTGCAGGGCGTGCCGCGGGTCGGGAGAAAGAAGGCCGAGCGACTGGTGCTCGATCTCGCGGACAAGATGGACGATGTGCAGAGCGAACAGGACACGGGCGTTCTGCCGTCCGCCGGCGCCACGGCGGAAGACGCGGTCCGCGCGCTCGTGTCCCTCGGCTACAACACCGCTGAAGCTGACAAGGCCGTGCGAACCGCACTCGACCAGGACGGCCGTGGCAAGAGCGTATCCGAGCTGATCCGCATGGCGCTCAACGTCATTGGAGGACGGAAATAGTGCCTGCGCGCCGCACCGTCACGTTCACGGAATCGGTCATTCGCGAGATGACGCGCATCGCGCATCAGCACGAGGCGATCAATCTCGCACAGGGGTTCCCCGATTTCCCCATGCCCGCACCCATGAAGGACGCGGCGTGCGCCGCGATTCAGGGAGACATCAACCAGTACGCGATCACCTGGGGCGCGCCCGCGCTGCGCCTGGCCATCGCCCAGAAGTACCGGCGGTGGTACAACATGGATGTGGACCCGGAGCGCGAGATCACCGTGACGTGCGGCGCCACGGAAGCCATGGCATCCACCTTTCTCGCGTTGCTGGACCCCGGTGACGAGGTGATCATCCTGGCGCCCTTCTACGAGAACTATGGACCGGACGCGATTCTGGCGGATGCCACGCCGGTGTATGTGCCGCTGGAGGGACCCGAGTGGAGTCTGGATCCCGATCGGCTGCGCCGCGCATTCACGTCGCGTACCCGCGCCATCGTCGTCAACACACCGCATAATCCGACAGGCCGCGTGCTGACACGCGACGAGATCTCGCTCGTCGCCAGCCTGTGCGTCGAGCACGACGTGCTGGCGTTCACGGACGAGATCTACGAGCACATCCGCTACGCCGGCGCGCACCACGCGCTGGCCACGTGGCCCGGCATGCGGGAGCGCACGGTGACGATTTCAGGGCTGTCCAAGACCTTCAGTTGCACGGGTTGGCGCCTGGGATACGCCATCGCGCCCGAAGCCCAGTCCGTCGCCATTCGGAAGGTGCATGACTTTCTCACGGTGGGCGCGCCCGCGCCGCTGCAGGCCGCTGCCGCCGTAGCGATGCGCTTCGACGCGGACTACTACAACCAGCTCGCCCGCGACTACCGTGAACGGCGCGATCTTCTCGCTGGGGCCCTCACCGAGGCGGGCTTTCTCTTCTCGCTGCCACAGGGCGCCTATTACATCCTCGCCGATTTCTCCGCCCTGAGCGACACGCCGGATGATGTCTTCGCCAGGTGGATGACGGCGGACGTTGGCGTCGCGACGGTGCCTGGATCGAGCTTCTATGGCGACGGCGATCTCGGCAGGCGATTCGTCCGATTCGCGTTCTGCAAGAAGACAGAGACGCTCGCGCGCGCCGCGGAACGGCTGGCGACGCTTCGCGCAAAGGTCTGACGCACGTCATTGCATTCCTGGCGCGTCGCGCGTCGCGCCCTCGTGCGTTCGGCATTTCTTCGGTGTAGATTATCGCCATGGCCCGTGCTGAAATAACGACCCCCGAGTCGCTCGCCGATGAATCGGTCATTGAGCTGTCGCTGCGCCCGCAGCGGCTGGCCGAATTCATCGGCCAGCAGAAGCTCAAGGAGAGCCTGCGCATTTACATTGATGCCGCGCTCGCGCGCCGTGAGCCGCTGGATCATACGCTGTTCTATGGACCGCCCGGCCTCGGCAAGACCACACTCGCCGAGCTCATCGCCCGCGAGATGGGCGTGAACATTCACGCCACGTCCGGCCCGGCGCTGGAGAAGCCCGGGGATCTCGTCGGGACGCTCACGAACATGCGCGCCGGCGACGTGCTCTTCATTGACGAGATCCATCGCCTGCGCCCCATCATCGAGGAGTTCCTCTATCCCGCCATGGAGGACTACCGGATAGACATCCGGCTGTCGGAGGGGCCCAAGGCGCAGACGATCACGATGCCGGTCGAGCGATTCACGCTCATTGGCGCGACGACGCGATTCGGGATGCTCACGGCGCCCATGCGCGCGCGCTTCGGCATTCCCCTCCGGCTCAACTTCTATCCGGTGGAGGATCTCGAGGAAATCGTCGCGCGATCGGCGGACGTGCTGCGGGTCGAGGTGGATCCGGCGGGCGCCTCGGAAATCGCGCGGCGGGCCCGGGGGACGCCGCGCGTGGCAAACCGCTTGCTGCGCCGCATTCGTGACTACGCGCAGGTCAAGAGCGACGGCCGGATCACCAGGCCGGTGGCGGACGCCGCGCTGGACATGCTCGACGTGGACGCGTTTGGCCTGGATGACATGGATGCCCGTATCCTGCGCACCATCATCGAGAAGTTCGACGGCGGACCCGCCGGCATCCGGTCCATTGCCGCCGCGACCGGGGAGGACGAAGGCACCATCGAGGAAGTGTACGAACCGTTCCTCGTTCAGAACGGCTTTCTCCAGCGCACCCAGCGCGGCCGCGTTGCTACCGCGCAGGCGTACCGGCACTTCGGATATACGCCGCCCGCGCCGGGCAGCGGGCAGCCGACGCTGTTCTGACGCGGCCCGCTCCGGCGGCCCGCGCAGCGCTTGACAGTCTCCGGGCCGCAGCGCATGCATGGAGCATGCGCCGCCGTCTGCTCGTCGTGCTTCTGGGCGCAGCCTCGGTGGCCGCGCGGGCTTCACCGGCCCAGCAGTCGTACGCCGCATCGCAAGCCGCTCCGCTCCTCACGCACGCCGATTCCCTCAGCGCACTGCATGCGCTGGACGATCGCGTGCGCGCGAACCGCGAGGACGCGGACGCCTGGCACGCGCGTGGAGTGCTCGCGTGGCGACTGTCCAACGCCGAGCGCCGGACCGGGTTCCTGCGCCGGCTGGCGAATGACTCGCTGCTCGCGCTCGCGGATTCCTCGCTCCGGCTCGCAGTCCGCTACGCGCCGGGTAGTGCGGGCTACCTCGTGGATCAGGGCCGGTTCGATCTGACGTCGAATTCGGCCGCGGTGCGCGGTCGCGCCACAGCGCTCTTCGAGAAGTCCGCCGCGGAGGCGCGACGCGCCGGCGACCGCGTCACCCTCGCGCGCGCGCTGGATGAGCTGGGCATGACGTGGTGGCGCCGCTATGACGACCGCGCCAACCGCACCATTTACAGCTATGTGAGCAAGGCACTGCACGACCGGAGCTTCCTCAAGGATCCACGCTCCATCGCGTACTACATTGACAATCAGGCCATTCGCGCCGCCTCGCAGGACTGGTCCGGTCAGGAGGAATATCTCCGCGCCCAGGACGACTTTACGGATGCTCTCGCGGCCAATCCCGCAAATGCCGGCGCGCTCCGGCACATGTACATGCTGCTGGCGGACCGGCAGCGCTGGGCCGAGCTCGAGGAAGTATCGCGCAACCGCATCGCGCAGGACTCCACCGATGCCTGGGCCTGGCTGGGCAACGGCCTCGCCGCGCATCGCCTGGGCGACGAGCGGGCATCAGCCCGCGCGTTCAACACGGCCCTCGCGCAACTGCCGGCCACGGAGCGCGAGTACTTCCAGCATCTGAGCCGCATCCTCACGAGCGGCGATTCCGCGCAGGTCGCGCATCTGCCGGACGCCGAGCAGGTCAATGTGCGACAGCGGTACTGGTTGATGTCCGATCCGCTCTGGTCCGCCGGGCAGAATGCCAGCCGGCTCGAGTACCTCAGTCGCCTCGTGTATGCCGAGCTCCGCTTCTCCGTTCCAGAGTTCGGCGTTCGTGGCGCCGACACGGAGCGCGGCGATGTGCTCGTGCGGTATGGGCCGCCGCCGGCGATCATCTCCTTCCCGCCCGATCCCACGGAGCGCGACGATCACCGCCCGCAGGTGCTATGGTGGTATTCCACGACCGAAGCGTTCCTGTTCCGCCAGCTTCCCGGCTATGGCGTGGCGACGCTCGAACCCGAGGACCTGCGGCAGTTGCGCTGGCTGCGTGACACCATTCCCGTAGTGTGGCGCGACGCCGGCGACGCCGCGGCGCCGGACTCCATAGGGGTGCAGACGGTCCGCTTTCGTGCGCCGGGCGACTCGAGCGATGTGTACGTCGCGGCGAGCATTCCGGTCTCGCGTCTGGCGCGCGGCGTGGATCTCGCCCGCGGCGCGCTGCACGTCAATTTCGACGCGTACACCTGGCGCGCCGAACCCGTGATTCGTGACTCCACGCGCGAGCGGATTACATTCGGTGGGCGCGATACGAACGAAACGCACGCCTGGGCGCCGCGCGTCGCGCCGGGTACCTACCTCTTTCGCGTGGAGGCACTGCAGCCCGATGCCATGCGCGGTGCTCGCGCGGCCGGCCGGCTCGATATCCCGCCGGTGAGGGGATTCGGCATGAGCGACGTGCTCGTGGCGCGGCACATCGCGCCGCGCGCGGGTGGCAATCCGGATCGCTGGACCGATTTCGACATTGCACCGAGCTTCGGCCTGGTGCATCGGCACGTACCGTTCGGCATTCTCTGGGAGAGCTATGATCTGGCCGCGAAGAATGGGAGCGACGACTATACCGTGCGCATTACGGTGAATCAGCTTCGCGGTGCCAGCATTGGCAGCTTCATCGCGAAGATCGTCGGCGGCGTGGCGAGCGCCATCGGCGTTTCCGGCGGAGGTCAGCGCACGGTCTCGCTTGCGTTCCCGCGTCGTGTGCCGGCGCGGGCTGCGCTCGTGGATTACGTCACGCTCGACCTCGGCGCCGCGCCGCCCGGCACCTATCGGCTCTCCGTCAGTATCACCGACAACAACAGCGGCCAGCACGTGGTGCGCGAGAGCCCGATCACGGTCATCGAGTGACGGCTGGCGATCACACATCGGATTACGACTTCGCCCTCCCGGCGGGGCGCATTGCGCAGCGTCCGCTCGACCGGCGCGACGAGAGCCGTCTCATGATCGTGGAGCGCGACACTGGACGCATCACGCACGGCCGGTTCGCTGACATCGAGGGGCTTCCGGCGCCGGGCGACGCGCTCGTGCTCAACACGACGAGGGTGTTTCGCGCGCGGCTGCTCGGCCGGCGCGACTCGGGCGCGAGCGGCGAAGTGCTGCTGCTCCGCGCGCACGGCAACGATGAATACGAGGCGCTGGTGCATCCCGGCGGAAAGCTCAGGCCCGGACGTACGCTCCACGTCGCGCCGGGCTTTGACGTGGACGTGCTGCAGGTGACCGACCGTCGCACGCGCACGGTGAAGCTGCGCGTGGCGGATGGCGACGTTGCCGGAGCGATCGAGCGGCACGGACACGTCCCGCTGCCACCGTACATCACGCGCGGCGACACCGCGGCGGACGCCGAACGCTATCAGACCGTGTACGCGCGCGAGCCCGGGTCGGTGGCCGCGCCCACGGCCGGTCTGCATTTCACGCCGGAGCTGCTCGCGCGCATCCAGGCGCGCGGGGTGCGGCGCGTGGACGTGCTGCTCCACGTGGGCGCGGGGACGTTCAAGCCCGTGGAGGTGGAGGACCCGGCGCGCCACCTGATGCACGAGGAGTCCATGGTAGTCACGGCGGGTGCGGCGCGCGCGCTCGACGAGACCCGTGCCGCCGGGGGCCGCATCTGGGCGGTGGGGACAACCAGCGCGCGGACGCTGGAAAGCGCGGTTCGCGCGGATGGCACGTTCGCTGCCGTGGAGGGCGAGACCAGGCTGTTCATCCGTCCCGGCTATCGCCTGCGCGCCGTGGACAGGCTCATCACGAATTTTCATCTTCCCCGCTCCACGCTCATCATGCTCGTCGCGGCCGTCGCGGGATTCGATCTCACCATGCGCGCCTACCGTGAGGCCGTCGCGACGGGATACCGCTTCTATTCGTACGGCGACGCCATGGTAATCCTCTGACGCGCGCGCCACGCGCCGCGCGACCCCGTGACCGCATGTCCGACGAATCGTTCGCCTTTACCGTTCACGCCGAGTGTGGTGCCGCGCGCACCGGCGTCTTCGCCACGCCGCACGGCGAGGTGGAGACGCCGGCGTTCATGCCGGTGGGTACGAATGCGACGGTGAAAACGCTGGACCCCGGCGAGGTGCGCACGGCGGGCGCGCAGATGATTCTGGCGAACGCATATCATCTGCATCTGCGTCCCGGTGAAGCGGTCGTCCGGGCGATGGGCGGCCTGCACCGATTCATGGGATGGGACGGCCCGATCCTCACCGATTCGGGCGGCTTCCAGGTCTTCTCGCTCGAAGGACTGCGAACGGTGACCGAAGAGGGCGTGGCGTTTCGCAGCCATGTGGATGGCTCCCGCCGCTTCTTCACTCCCGAAGGAGTGATTGCCATGCAGCAGGCGCTGGGCGCGGACGTGATCATGCAGTTCGATCACGTGATCCCGGGCCAGTCGGATCATGCGACGGCGAAGGACGCGAGCGAGCGGAGCCTGCGCTGGCTGGAGCGGGCGCGGAATGCGGCGGCCGGGGACCGGCCCGTGCCGCAGGCGCTCTTTCCCATCGTCCAGGGCGGCATTCACGCCGGCCTTCGCCGCGACGCCGCGTGCGCCATTGTCGGCATGGGGCCCTGGCGCGGATACGCCGTCGGTGGCCTTTCCGTGGGCGAGGCGAAGCCGGCCATGTACGAGATGCTGGACGTCGTGAACGATGCCCTGCCGCGCACGCATCCGCGCTATCTCATGGGCGTCGGATTTCCGGCTGACCTCATTGAGGCGGTACGCCGCGGCATCGATCTCTTCGATTGCGTCGCGCCCACGCGCATGGGCCGGACCGGCACCGCCTTCACCAGCGACGGCCGGCTCAACGTGCGCAATGCGCGGCTGCGCCTGGACCCCCGGCCGCTCGACGAGATGTGCGACTGCTCCACGTGCCGCCGCTTCAGCCGCGCGTACCTCCGGCATCTGTTCGCGGCCGATGAAGTGCTGGGACTCCGCCTTCTCTCCCTGCACAATGTACATTTCCTGGGTGCCCTCATGCGCCAGGCGCGCGCCGCGATCGCGGGAGGGACATTCGACGCGTGGAGCCGCGACTGGCTCGCCCGTCATCACTCCGCATCCGTCTCGGTGCCATGACCGCCTTCTCTCCGTTCCTGCTCCATGTCATCCAGGCGCCGTCCGGTGGCCTCAATGGCCTCACCGGGATCGCGCTGCAAATCGGTTTCATCTTTCTGCTCTTCTGGGTGATCATCATCCGCCCCCAGCAGAAGCAGAAGCGGCAGCACGAGCAGGCGCTGCGTGATCTCAAGAAGGGAGATGAGATCGTGACCTCGGGCGGCATCGTGGCCGAGGTGATCTATATCAAGGAAACCGTCAAGGACGGGACGCCCACGCCGACCATGGAAGACCGCATCACGATCAAGTCCGCCGAGTCGCGCATGGTGGTCGAGCGCGGCCGCATTGCGCGCGTCGTGACGAGAGCGTCACAGGCGAGTCCTGCGGCGTGAGTCTGCTCGACATTCACGTCCTCGGCTCCCCCGTACTCCGGCAGGAGACGCGGCCCATCGAGACGTTCACCGATGATCTGCGCCGTCTCGTGGACGACATGTTCGAGACGATGTATGCGGCGCGCGGCATCGGCCTGGCTGCCAACCAGGTGGGACGGCTGGAGCGGCTGACCGTCGTGGACGTGGACAATGTGCCGCTCGTCGTGATCAATCCCGCCATCCTGCGGGCGGAAGGCCGCCAGAAGGGCGAGGAGGGCTGTCTCTCGATTCCTGAGATCTACGGAGACGTGGAGCGCGCGCAGCGTGTCCTGGTGCGGGCACAGGACATCACCGGTGCGTCGTATGAGGTGGATGCCACGGATCTCCTCGCCCGCTGTCTGCAGCACGAGATCGATCATCTGCACGGGCGCCTCTTCATCGATTATCTCAGCGTGGTGAAGCGGCGCGCCGCGCTCGCGAAATGGGACAAGCAGCGCCAGGGTGATCGCTCGCTCGTTCGGACCATTGAACCGGAGAAGGAAGGCAGCCGCCGCCGTTCGGACGAGGAGCTCTAGTGCGCATCCTGTTCTGGGGCACGTCCGAATTTGCCGTGCCATCGCTCCGCGCGCTCCTCGGAGAAGGGTTCGAGGTGATCGGTGTGATCACCCCACCCGATCAGCTCGCGGGGCGGGCGCACGCCGAGCTGAGGCTGCCGCCGGTGAAGGCAGTGGCGAACGCGGAGGGCCTTCCCGTACTGCAGCCGGAGCGTCCCCGTGGCGAACTGCTGCACCACGAGATTGCCACCCTGGCGCCCGATATCTCGGTCGTCGCGTCGTACGGTCACATCCTGCCGCGCGAGCTCCTCGAGCTTCCGCCCATGGGCACGATCAACGTGCACGCATCGCTGCTTCCGCGGCTGCGTGGTGCGTCCCCCATTCAGGCGGCGATCCGTGATGGCTTCGTCGAAACGGGCGTGACGATCATGCGCATGGTGGCCGCGCTCGATGCGGGGCCGATCATCCTGCAGGCGCGCACCCCCATCGCGGCCGATGAGACCTATGGGGAACTCGAGCTCCGTCTCTCGGAGCTCGGCGCGCTCGCGCTGGTCGAAGCGCTCACGCTGCTCGCGCTCGGACAGGCCACCGAGTACCCGCAGGACGAGGCCGCGGTGACGTATGCGGGCAGGATCACGCACGAGATGGCGCGCATTTCCTGGAACGACGGATGCGGCGCCGTCGCGCGGCTCATTCGGGCGTACGACCCGAAGCCCGGCGCGTACTCCTCCCTGCGGGGCTCGCTGGTGAAGCTGTATGGCGCCGTCGAGAGCGACGCCGCGGGCGACGCGGGCCTGGCGCTGCCAGGCCAGATCCTCGCACTCGATCCCGGCGGCATGCTCGTCGCCTGCGCCGAGGGCACCGTACGCGTGACGGAGGCGCACCCGGCGGGCCGCAAGCGCATGAGCGTGAACGAATGGGCGCGTGGCCGCGGTGTCGCGATCGGGGATCTGCTCGAATGACGTCAGCAGGCCATGGGCGACACGACACGGGGCACGACCCCATGTCCCGTTCCCCGTTGCCCGTCCCTGTCCTTCATGCTGTCACCACCGACGAGATCCTGTTGCAACCGGACTTCCTGCATCGCGCGCGCGGGGTGATGGAAGCCGTTGGGGCGCGCGGGGCACTGCACGTACGCGGATACCGCATTGGTGCGGCCCACCTGTTCGAACTCGCCAGCGCGCTCGTACCCGTGCAGGATCGCACCGGTGCCTGGCTCGTGGTGAATGACCGATTTGACATCGCCATGGCGGCCGGCGCCCGGGGCGCGCAGCTCACGACGCGGTCCGTCCTCGTGGCCGATGCGCGCCGCGCGGCCGCTGCGCTGCGGCTCGGCGCGAGTGTGCACAGCGCGCGCCAGGCTGGCGCCGCCGCGGGGGCGGACTGGATTGTCGCCGGCCACGTCCATGAGACCTCGTCGCACGAAAGCGTTCCCGGCGGTGGCGTGGAGCTCATCCGCGAGATCGTCGCGGCCACGTCGCTTCCGTGCATCGCGATCGGCGGCGTGCAACCCTGCCACGTGGCCGCGCTGCGCGACGGCGGAGCCTGGGGCGTAGCCGCGATCAGAGGGATCTGGAGCGCCAGCGATGCCGGACGCGCCGCCATTGAGTATCTTTCGGCTTATGAGCGCTGGCACAGTTCATAGGAGCAGCATCACGCCAGTGGTGAACGGGCAACCGAAGGCCATGGCCGCCGGCTCGACCGTCGCGGATCTGCTCCGCGAGTTCCAACTCGATCCGCGCCTGGTAGTGGTTGAATACAACCGCACGATTCTTCGCGATCGCACCACGTATGCCGCACAACTGCTCGCGTCCGGTGACACGATAGAGATCGTGCACTTTGTCGGAGGAGGGTGACGTGACGACGGTAGTTGCACCGGCATTGGATTCGCCGCTGGTGATGGGCGGCCGTGAATTCCACTCGCGGCTGCTCGTGGGCACCGGCAAGTATGCCACGAATGACGACATGATGCGCGCGATTCAGGCGTCGGGCGCGGAGATCGTCACGGTGGCCGTGCGCCGCGTGAATCTGCAGCGGTCGAATGACGAGAGCATTCTCCATCATCTCGATCCCGCGCGTTACTTCCTGCTCGCGAATACCGCGGGATGCTATACGGCGGACGACGCCGTGCGGTACGCGCGGCTCGGACGGGCCGCGGGATTCAACGAGTGGGTCAAGCTCGAGGTGATCGGTGATCCGCAGACGCTGCTCCCGGACACGACCGGCCTGCTCGACGCCACACGCACGCTCGCGGCGGATGGATTCAAGGTGCTCGCCTACACGAACGATGACCTCATCACCGCGCTGCGACTCGAGGATGCCGGAGCCGCGTGCGTGATGCCGCTCGCCTCTCCAATCGGTTCGGGACTCGGTCTCCTCAACCCCTTCTCGATTCGCACGATCAAGAGCCGGTTGACCGTTCCCGTGATCGTGGACGCGGGTGTCGGCACCGCATCCGACGCATGCGTGACCATGGAACAGGGCGTGGACGGCATTCTCATGAACACGGCGCTCGCCGCGGCCGCGGACCCGGTGCGAATGGCCACGGCCATGCGGCTGGCGGTGGAAGCGGGCCGCCTCGCGTATCTGGCCGGCCGCATGCCGCGGCGCGAGATCGCCGTCCCGTCGTCCCCCACGGCGGGCATGCTCGAATGACGGACTCGCGGTCGCAGATGGCGCGCACCTCGCATGATCCGAGCAGCGTCACCGAGTCGCGGCGCGCCGCAGCCGACATGTGCGCGGATCTGCGTCGTGGCGAGCGGCTCGACGCGGTGTTCGAGGCGCGTGGCGTCCATCTCGACGCGCGCGACCGGCGCTGGACCCAGGAGCTGGTGTACGGCATGCTCCGTCGCCGCGCCGTGCTGGATGCATACCTGGATGCGCGCGTGCGCGGCGGCCTCGTGCGCCTCGATCCGGATCTCATCGACCTGCTGCGGCTCGGCGCGGACCAGTTGCTGTTCATGAACAGCGTTCCGGCGTACGCCGCCATTGCGCAGACGGTGGAGCTGGCCAAGCAACGGCATGGGATCGGTGCCAGCAAACTCGCCAACGCGGTGCTGCGGCGCATGGATCGCGAGCGTGACGCGCTGGCGTTGCCGGTGAGCGACGATCCGGTGGATCTTCTCGCGCTGCGGCACTCGCATCCGCGCTGGCTCGTGGCGCGCTGGGTGGCGCGCTGGGGCGCGCAGGACACCGAGCGACTGCTGGAGACGAACAATACGGAGGCACCCACGGTGCTGCGCCCGTTCGGTATCGTGCGCGAACAGCTCGAGGCCACGCTCGAATCGGCGGGCGTGCACGTGGAGGACGCGCCTCTCGTGTCCGACAGCCTGCAGCTCACGGGCGGCACCTCGCTCACGGAGCTCGGCGCGTACCGCAAGGGGCTGTTCTTCGTGCAGGATCCGGCCGCGACGCTCGTGACACGATATGCGGCCGTGGCGGCGGGAAGCGTGGTCATGGATCTCTGCGCGGCGCCAGGCGGCAAGGCGCTCGAGCTCTCGCGCACGGCGGGGACCGTGCTGGCGGTGGATCGCTCGCCCGTCCGCCTCGAACGCCTCGTGGACAACGTGCGCCGGCTCGAGGCGCACAACGTGCGCCCGGTGGTCGCCGATGCCCGGCACGCCGCGCTGCGGGCCGTGGATGCCGTGCTGGTGGATGCCCCGTGCACCGGCACCGGCACGTTCCGCAGGCACCCCGATGCGCGCTGGCGCCTCAAGGTGTCCGACCTGGCGGTGATGGGCGCGCTGCAGCGCAGCATTCTGCGTGCAAGCGCCGACCTCGTGCGCCCGGGCGGGCTGCTCATCTACTCGACCTGCTCGCTCGAGCCGGAGGAGAACGACGGACAGCTCGAGAGCTTCCTCGCCGAACACGCTGCGTTCAGGCTCGAGCCCCCGGCTGCCGGCACGGTGCCGGACGCGGTGCTCGATGCGGGCCGCCTGCGCGTGCTACCCCAACGCCATGGAACCGACGGCGCCTTCGCGGCACGCCTGCGGAGAGCGGCCGCGTGAACACCGAGCGGCTCGCGCGTGGCCCGGGTCCGTACCTGCTTTCGGGAATCGGCGGCCTCGCGCTGGCCTGGCTCATCGTGGCCCTGTTCATCTTTCCGGGTGGCGCCGTCGCGTCGAGCGATGTCCTCGTGCCCAATGTCACCGGCATGTCCTACGCCGACGCGGCCGTCCGGCTCAAGGCTGCCGGACTGTCGGCGGACAAGGGAGAGCAGCGCTATTCGAGTACGATCCCCTCGGGCGGAGTGCTCGATCAGACACCCGATCCGGGCAGCTCGGTCGCCAAGGGGGCGTCGGTGCTGCTCGATCTGAGCCGGGGCGAGCAGCAGGTGGCGGTGCCGCACGTCACCGGGCTGTCGCGCGACCAGGCGCAGCGGCTACTCGAGGACGCGGGCCTCGACGTCGGTGAGGTGACGAATGCCACGAGCGACGCGCCGTACGGCCAGGTGCTCGCCAGCACGCCGCCATCGGGCACGCAGGTCAGCGTCCCGTCGCCGGTGAACCTCAGCGTGAGCGCGGGTCCGCCCGACGTGACCGTGCCCGACGTCGTGGGTCAGGACTATGCCCAGGCGCGTGTGTTGCTCGGCCAGCTCGGGTTCGTGATCGGCAAGGTGACGACGGATACCGCGAGCGCGCTGCCGCCAAACACGGTCGTGTCGCAGTCTCCTGCCGCAAGCAGCGTAGCGCACGCCGGAGCCACGATCACGCTCAGCATTTCCGGTCACCCATGACGATGCGCATCGCCCCGTCAATTCTGAGCGCGAACTTCGCGCACCTCGCCAGCGACATCACCATGATTGAATCGGCGGGCGCCGACTGGGTGCACGTGGACGTGATGGACGGCCGCTTCGTCCCCAATCTGACGTTCGGCGCCAAGGTGATCGAGACCCTGCGCGGGATCACGGAGCTGCCGCTCGATGTGCACATGATGGTCATCGAGCCGGAGAAGTACTTCGAGACGTTTGCCGCGGCGGGGGCGGCGACGCTCACGCTGCACGCGGAGGTCGCACCGCATCTGCATCGCCAGATCTGCCGGATCAAGGAGCTGGGGTGTCTGGCCGGCGTCGCGGTGAACCCGTCCACCCCTCTGGAGATGGTGCGCGATGTCGCGGCCGATCTGGACCTGCTGCTCATCATGTCGGTAAATCCGGGGTTCGGCGGTCAGTCGTTCATAGCGCACTCGCTCGCCAAGTTGCGGCAGGCGCGCGTCCTGCTCGACGAGGCCGGCAGCCACGCCGTGCTCGAGGTGGATGGCGGGATCAATCGCGACACGATCACGTCGGTGTGGCGCGCCGGCGCGGACGCCGTGGTGGCGGGACACGCCGTATTCGGCGCGCCCGATCCCGCGGCGGAGATCGCGACGCTCAGGCAACTCTGCATGGAGACGGCATGACGGTCAGACAGCAGTGGTCCATCGTGGGATTGTTCGTACTCGTGGCAGGGGGGGTGCTGTTTGCGGCCACCCGCATCATGGGCGACGAGCTCTTTCCCGTGTCGGTGGGATCGCGCGCGCCCGATTTTCACGCACAGACGATGGCCACGCCGGCCCTCGAGCGGTCGCTCAGGGATTATCGCGGTCAGGTCGTCCTGCTCAACATCTGGGCAACGTGGTGCGCCCCCTGCCGCATCGAGATGCCGGGGATCGAGAAGCTCCAGCGCGCGCTGGGACCTGACGGGCTCAGGATCGTCGCGGTGAGCATTGACGATCCCGGCAACGAGCAGGCCATTCGTGACTTCGCGCGCCAGTACGGCCTCTCGTTCGAGATCCTGCATGACGAAACCGGGGCCATCAAGACGCGCTATCAGACCACCGGCGTGCCGGAAACGTTCATCATCGGGCGCGACGGGGTGATCCGGAAGAAGGTGATTGGCGCCACCGAGTGGGACTCGGATGCCAACCGCGCGCTCATTCAGTCGCTGCTCCGCGAGCCGGCAAGCTGAATGCCGCAACCCGTCCCGGTGCGCGTGCGCTCGTGGAAGCAGCGGCTCCGTGCCGCGGTCATGGAGGGATGGCCGCTCAAGCTCGCGGCCATTTTCTTCGCGCTCGTGCTCTGGCTCGTGGTGAGCGCGGAGGAGCCCACCGAGGAATGGGTGGACGTGCGGCTGGCGCTCATCATGGATTCAACCGTCGCGTTGCGCGACAGCCTGCCGAACGTGCAGGCGCTCGTCGTGGGACGCGGGCGCGACCTGCTCAAGCTGTACGCGGAAACGCCGGTGATCCGTCGCGTCGTCGGGCGGGACACGCCGGAGTCGGTGGTCTTTGATCTGCGCCCCAACGAAGTGGACGTGCCGAGCAACATCGACGCGCGCGTGCGCGACGTCCGGCCCCGCCAGGTGGCGCTGAAGTTCGCCGTCGCCGACTCCCGTTACGTACCGGTGCGCCTGGCGCTCGACGTGGTGGCAGACAGCGGAGTGCGCCTCGCGGGTCCGCCGCGCGCCGAACCCGACAGTGTGCTGGTGCGCGGCCCACGCACGGCGGTGCATGACGTCACGGAAGTCCGTACGATGCGACAGCGACTCGTCGTGCACGACACGCTTTCGCACGCCGTGCCCCTCGACACCGCCGGGCTCGGCGTCCACGTGATGCCGGACGCCGTACGCATCCGCACGCCCATCGCCGTAATCCGCCCGGCGCGCGACACATCGGGGCAGTGACCACGATCCTCGGCATCGAGACCTCGTGTGACGAGACGTCCGCGGCGGTGCTCGAGGCCCGGGGCGATGCGGTGACGCTGCGCTCCCTGGTCATCCTCTCGCAGGATGTCCATCGCGTGTTCGGAGGAGTCGTGCCCGAGATCGCGTCGCGCGCGCATCTGACGGCCATCGTTCCCGTGGTGGCGCGCGCACTCGGCGATGCCGGCATCACGGCGGAGGCCCTGGATGCCGTCGCGGTCACCCATGCGCCCGGGCTCGTTGGCGCGCTGCTGGTGGGCGTGAGTTTCGGCAAGGCCTACGCCTTCGCGCGCGGCATCCCCGTCGTCGCCGTGCACCACATGGAAGGGCATCTGTTCGCGACGGCGCTCGAGCATCCGGACGCGGTTCCTCCGTTCACCGCGCTGCTCGTGTCGGGCGGTCACACCATGCTGCTCGACGTCGACGCCTGGGGCCGCTACCGCCTGCTGGGCGCGACGCGTGATGATGCCGCCGGCGAAGCATTTGACAAGGTGGCCAAGCTGCTCGGGCTTCCCTACCCCGGCGGCCCGTCCCTCGAGCGATTGGCGCGCGCGGGCGCGCCGGAGCGCTACCGGTTCACGCGCCCCATGCTGCGCGCGAATCAGCGTCCGGACGATCCGGAGTACTACGACGTGTCGTTCAGCGGGCTCAAGACGGCGGTGCTGCTCACCGTGCGCGGTACGCCGGACCTGGACGCCGAACGCGCGCACATTGCGCGCGGCTTTCAGGACGCGCTCATTGACACGCTCGTCGCCAAGACGGCCCGGGCCGTCGCCCGCTTCGGGCGCACCAGGCTCGTGCTGGGCGGCGGTGTGGCGTGCAACCAGACGCTCGTGGACGCCATGCGTGCACGACTGGCGGACGATGGCATCGCTGTCTATGCTCCATCAGCCCGGCTGGCGACGGACAACGCGGCAATGATCGCCCGCGCCGGGCTCTTTCACTTCGAGCGGGGCGAACAGGCCCCGCTCGACCTCAACGCATATGCTGCCGCGCCATTGCCCGGACTCGTGCCCGCATGATCGTTCATCACCCCTTTGTCATCCACTTCGGGCGCTTTGCCTTCACCGGATTCGGCATCGCGGTGCTGCTCGCGTTCGCCATTGCGCAGGTGATCTGCCAGCGCGAACTGGCGCGCCGCGGCCACGACCCCGAGCCGATCGGTGATCTGATCTTCGCCGCCGTCATTGGCGGGCTGCTGGGCGCGAAGATCTACTATGTGATCCTGATGCACGACATCACGATGCTCTGGAGCCGCGCCGGCTTCGTGTTCTGGGGCGGACTCATCGGCGGCATCGTTGCCGTGGCTCTCGTCGTCTGGCGCCGGAAGCTGAATCTGTGGCGCATCGCCGACGTCGCGGGCATCGGGATCGCGGCGGCGTATTCCATTGGCCGCACCGGATGCTGGGCCGTGGGCGATGACTATGGGCGCCCATGGAATTCCATCTTCGCGGTGAGCTTCCCCGATGGGTCGCCACCGTCCACGGCGGGCAACATGCACGCGATGTTCGGAACGCCCATTCCGGCGGGAGCAACGGCGAGCACTGTGCTCTCGGTCTATCCCACGCAGTTGCTCGAGGTCACACTCGGCTTCTTCATGTTCTTCATTCTCTGGCGGCTGCGCGATCACAAGCATGCGGAGGGGTGGTTGTTCGGCGTGTACATGGTGCTTGCCGGCATCGAGCGCTTCCTGGTGGAATTCCTGCGCGCCAAGGACGACCGCTTCTTCGGCGGCCTGACCATGGCGCAGCTCTTCGCGCTCGCGTTCATCGTGGCCGGCTTCGTGTGGATGAACGCGCGGCGCACCGTCCGCGAGAACGCCCCCGGCATCTACGCGAAGGCCGCCTGAAGCGACTGCGTCGCGCATCACCGGAGGTCCAATGCCATTCCTGATCGTCGTGCTGCTGCTCGCGCTGCTGCCCGTGTCGGCCGCTGCGGGCCAGAGCGCAGATGCCACGAAGTCCGGCGCGCGCACCCCGCATCCATTCACCGTGCACGATCTCGTGATGATGGATCGCGTGAGCGACCCGCGCTTGTCACCGGACGGCCGCTACGCCGCGTTCTCGGTGCGCAGTACCGATTACGATGCCAACCGGGGCGTCACCGCCATTTACGTGGAGGATCTCCGCGGCGGTGCCGAGCCCGTGAAGGTAGTCGCTGGCGGCTCATCGGCGCGCTGGTCCGCGGATGGGCACAGCCTCTATTTTCTGGCGCCGGCCAGCAACGTGGAGCAGCTCTGGCGCATCGATTTGTCCGGCGCAAACGGGATGGATCCCGGGGCACACACCGCACCCGTCCAGGTCACGCACGCGTCGCTCGATGTGATCGACTACCTGCTCTCGCCGGATGGCCGGCGCGTGTTGCTGTCGTATTCGGTGTTCACCGATTGCGCCACGCTCGCCTGCACGAAGCAGCGCCTCGACGCCCGGCAGCGCGACAAGGCCAGCGGCACGCTGTATACCAGGCTGTTCGTGCGGCACTGGGACACCTGGGCGGATGGCCGGCGCAACCAGCTCTTCGCCGCCGCCTTCGACCCGAGCGGACAGGTGCCCGCGGAACCGGCCCTGTTGACCCGCGGCATCGATAGCGATGTGCCGAGCAGGCCGTTCGGCGACCTGAGCGAAGTTGCGTTCGCCCCGGATGGGCGAACCGTGTACTTCGGCGTCCGCATTGCGGGCACCACCGAACCATGGTCCACCAACTTCGACGTGTACAGCGTGCCGGCCGATGGCTCCGCCGCGCCGCGCGACCTCACAGCCGCCAACAAGGCGTGGGACGCGTATCCGGTGCCCTCGCCCGATGGCAGCACTCTCTATTACCTGGCGATGAAGACGCCGGGCTTCGAGTCCGATCGATTCGCGATCATGGCCATGGACCTCGCCACGGGCGCGAAGCACGAGGTGGATCCGAAGTGGGATCGCTCGCCGGGCGGCCTGTCCATCTCGGCCGACGGCAAGACCCTCTACGCCACGGCTGACGACAAGGGACAGCATGCGCTGTTCGCGATCGGCGTCGCAACCGGCGCGGTCACCAGGCTGGTGGGTGACGGGACCGTGAGCGGGTATTCACTGGCCAACGGCACGCTCCTCCTCGCCCGCGATGATCTCAGACGCCCCGCCGATCTGTACACGCTCGACCTGCACGCGAACGGGTCGCGCCCCGGCACACTGAAGCAGGTCACGCACTTCAACGCGACCGAGCTCGCCGCGGCCCGAATGGGCGACTTCGAGTTCTTCACGTTCAAGGGATGGCACGACGAGACCGTGCAGGGCTACGTGGTGCGGCCCGTGGATTACCAGCCGGGCCGGAAGTATCCCGTGGCCTTCATCATCCACGGTGGCCCGCAGGGCGCCATGGACAACGGCTGGAGCTACCGCTGGAATCCGCAGACGTACGCCGGCCAGGGCTTTGCCGTGGTAACGATCAACTTTCACGGCTCCACCGGCTTCGGCCAGGCATTCACCAACTCCATCTCGGGCGACTGGGGCGGCAAGCCGCTCGACGACCTCCGGCGCGGCTGGGCGGCGGCGCTGAGCCGCTACGCGTTTCTCGACGGCAATCGCGCCTGCGCGCTCGGCGCCAGCTATGGCGGCTACATGATCTACTGGATGGCCGGCGTGTGGAACCAGCCCTGGAAATGTCTCGTGGACCATGATGGCGTGTTCGACACCCGCGCGATGTACTACGACACAGATGAGCTGTGGTTCGAGGAACGCGAGAACGGCGGAACGCAGTACGAGCACCCGGCGAACTACGAGCGGTTCAATCCACTGGACCACGTGAAGGACTGGCGCGTGCCGATGCTCGTGGTACACAGCGGCCACGACTTCCGCATTCCCATCACGCAGGGGCTCGGCGCCTTCACCGCGCTGCAGCGCCGCGGCATTCCCAGCGAGTTCCTCACGTTTCCCGACGAGAATCACTGGGTGCTGAAGCCGCACAACAGCGTGCAGTGGCACGACACGGTGAACGCGTGGCTGAAGAAATGGACGGCCGGCAATGCATCGGCTGCAGCGCCGGGTCCGGCGCGGGGACCGCGGTAGCATCCGTCGCGACTGACGGCTGCTGGCGCGCCCTGGGGGCATTGTCGCGCACTCCGTGGATGTATCATGATCGTCATATCTTGACAATCAAGATGAGGACGCGTATCCTGCTCCGCACCACCCACCGGGAGCGCTCGTGGAGGAGCCGAACACCGACGTCATCCAGGGCACGCTCGACCTGCTCATCCTGAAGACGCTGAGCCTCGAGCCGATGCACGGCTACGGCATTGCGCGCCGCGTCGAGCAGATCTCGCGCGGGGTGTTCCGGATCAACGCCGGCTCCCTGCTCACTGCACTGCAGCGCCTCGAACGCGCCGGCTGGCTCGACGCCGAGTGGCGCCAGACGGAAAACGCGCGCCGGGCCCGATACTACCGGCTCACGCGCGCCGGCCGGAAGCAGCTCGAGGTGGAGTCGGCCGACTGGAAGCGACGCGCGTCCGCGGTGACACGCCTCCTCAACGCCGAAGGGTAGGCCCATGTCGCTCTGGCGCCAGCTCACGCGCGGCCTGCGCGTGCTCGTGCACCGCCGCGCCGCGGATCAGGACCTCGCGGACGAGGTGGCGGACTATCTGGATCAGCTCACCACCGCGCACATGGCCAGCGGCCTCGCTCCCGCCGATGCCCGGCGCGCGGCCAGGCTGGAACTCGGCAACACGACCGTAGTGCGGGAAGAGGTGCGATCCCACGGCTGGGAGAATGCCATCGGCACTCTGGCCGCCGATCTGCGCTTTGCGTTGCGCCGCCTGCGCAGCAATCCGGGTTTCACGATTGTCGCCGTGCTCACGTTGGCCCTGGGACTCGGCGCCGTGACCGCGATCTTCAGCGCGGTGAACCCCATCCTGTTCGAGCCGCTGCCATATCCGCACGCCGATCGCATCCTGATGATCTCCGACTTTGGCACCGACGGCGCCCCCGTTGACGTCACCTACGGTACCTTCCGGGAGCTCGCTGCGCGCAGCCGCTCCTTCAGCGCCATGGCCGCCGTGGATGCGTGGCAGCCGGCGTTGCTGGGAACCGCGGAGCCCGAGCGACTCACGGGACAGCGGGTCACTGCAGCCTGGTTCCGGGTGCTGGGCGTCTCGCCAGCACTGGGCCGGGACTTCGACGCGGCCGATGATGTGCCGCATGGGCCCCGGGTCGCGATCGTCAGCGACGGTCTGGCCGAGCGGCGCTTCGGCGACGCCCGCGCAGCGGTTGGCGCGCAGATCACCCTGGATGGCGATCCGTACACGGTCATCGGCGTCATGCCACGCGGGTTCGAGAACGTGCTCACGCCATCGGCAGAGGTGTGGGCGCCGCGCCAGTACGGAGCGAATGCATCCTTCGATGGACCCGAGTGGGGCCATCACATGCGTCTCGTTGGCCGACTCGATGCGGGCATCACCACCGAACAGGCCACGCGCGAGCTTCAGGCCATTGCACACACACCTGTGCCGGAGTTTCCCCGGCCGGTGTGGGCCAATCTCGGGCAGGGAGTGATCGTGCACGCCCTGCAGGCCGACGTCACGGCCGACGTGAAGCCGGCGCTCGTCGCCAGCCTCATCGCCGTGATTCTGGTTCTGACCATTGCGTGCGTGAACGTGACAAATCTGCTGCTCGCGCGCGGTGCGCAACGCCGTGGCGAGTTCGCCATGCGTGCCGCGCTCGGCGCGGGACGCCGGCGGCTGGTCAGCCAACTCCTCACGGAGAGCCTGCTCCTCGCCGCGCTCGGCGGTCTCGTCGGCCTGGGCGTCGCCGGTCTCGGCGTGCGGGCACTGGTCGCGCTGAGTCCACCAGGGCTTCCCAGGCTGCACGCGGTTCGACTCGACGCCAGTGTGTTCCTGTTCGCGCTGGGCATGACCGCGTTCGTCGGTCTCCTCGTTGGCATTGTGCCGGCACTCGGCGCGTCGCGGGGCGATCTGCACGCTGGAATGCAGCGGACATCGCGACGCACCGCCGGGGGACATCGGCTCACCCGCAACACCCTCGTCGTCGCGGAGGTCGCGCTCGCGCTCGTGCTGCTCGTGAGCGCCGGACTGCTGCTGCGAAGCCTGCAACGCCTGTTCGCGGTTGCGCCGGGCTTCGATCCGTCCCACGTGATCAGCATGCAGGTCGAGGCGGCCGGCCATGCGTATGACAACGACAGCACCCGTTACCAGTTCTTCACGCAGGCACTCGACGCGGTGCAGCGCCTTCCCGGGGTGACTGCCGCGGCGTTCACCAGCCAGTTGCCGCTCAGCGGTGATTTCGACAGTTACGGCGTGCAGTTCGAGTCGGCGCCGAGCGAGGACCGCAATGCCGACTATGGTGCGTTCCGGTACATGGTGACGCCGGGCTACTTCGCGGCAATGCGCATCCCGCTCCGCCGCGGGCGCCTGCTCACCGATTTCGACAGGAGCGGCACCACCGAAGCCGTGCTGATCAACGAATCATTCGCGCGACGACGATTCCCCGGCCAGGACCCCATTGGCCAGCGCGTGCGCATGGGTCCGGAGAGTGGCCGCGGCAATCATCCGTGGGACGTGATCGTTGGCGTCGTCGGCAATGTGAAGCAGGCGTCGCTCGCCATCGGTGATGAAAACGACTTCTACGTGGCGTCCGGCCAGTGGGCCTGGGTGGACAACGTACAGTCGCTCGTCGTGCGCACGCGAGGTTCCGCGACGGCGCTCATTCCGGCCATCAAGCAGGCAATCTGGTCAGTGGACCGCAACTCGCCCATCGTGCGTGTGGCAACGATGGAGTCGCTGGTCGCCGCGACCGCAACGCAGCGTCGTTTCGCGCTGACGCTGTTCGAGGCATTTGCGCTCGCGGCGCTGGCGCTGGCCGCCATCGGCATCTATGGCGTGCTCGCCGGCGGCGTCACGGAGCGCACGCGCGAGATCGGCGTTCGCGCCGCGCTGGGCGCCTCGCGCGGCGACATTCTGGTGCTGGTCGTGCGCCAGGGAATGACGGTCGCCGCCATCGGCGTGCTGATCGGCCTGGGAGGCGCGGTGCTTTCGACCCGGGGGCTCGAGACCTTGCTCTTCGGCGTTTCCCGGCTCGATCCCGTCACTTATGCCGGTGTGATCGTGTTGCTGCTTGGCGTCGCGGCGCTGGCCTGCTGGATTCCGGCGCGGCGCGCCGCGGCAGTCGATCCGATCATCACGTTACGGGCAGAGTAGGCGCAGCGGGGCGTCTCAGAAGAGCGAGCGAATCCAGCCGCCATCCACGGCAATGGACTGGCCCGTGATGTACGCGGCGCGCTCGGACGCCAGAAAGGCGGTGAGCGCGGCCAGTTCCTGCGGTTCGCCCAGCCGGCCAGCGGGGATCTGGCGCTCGAATTCCGCCCGCACATCAGCGGCGCTGATTCCCTCCCGTGCGCTGCGCGCCGTCGCCAGCTCGTCAACGCGCTCGGTGCGCGTATAGCCGGGTAAGACGTTGTTCACCGTGATGCCGAACGGTGCCACCTCATTCGCCAGCGTGCGCGCGAAGCCGGTGACCGCGGCGCGCAGGCTGTTGGACAGAATGAGCTGATCCACCGGCTGCTTGACCGCGATGGACGTCACGTTGATGAGCCGACCCCAGCGCCGCTGCTTCATCCCTGGCAGCACGCGCCGGGTGAGCTCCACCGCCGAAGCCAGTGTCAGATGAAAAGCACTCTGCCACGCGGCCATGTCGTGCGACTCGAAGGGTCCGGCCGGCGGCCCGCCGGCGTTCGTGACAAGCACATCGACGCGACCAAAACGAGCGGTTGCCGCATCCACGAGGCGCGCCACGTCGTCGGGACGCGAGACGTCCGCCGGAATGGCGACGGGCGCCGTGCCGGTCAGCCCGGCTATCGCCTGTGCTGCCCGGTCGAGCGACGCGGGCTTGCGAGAACAGATCACGAGCGACGCCCCTTCACGCGCGAGCTCGGCGGCGATGGCGAACCCCAGCCCGCGACTCGCGGCGGCGACGAGGGCGACCTTGTTCTCCAGTCCCAGGTCCATGTTCAGCGCTTCCCGCGCAGATACCCGTCGGTGCGATCCAGCCAGTCCTGGCGCGGCGGCGAAAAGACGTCCACGTCGAGCGTGTCCTCGAGCGCCTCGGCCTTGTGCGGCAGGTTGGATGGAATGTAGAGCACCTCGCCGGCGGACACGACAAGCTCACGCTCGCCCTCGTCACCGAGCCAGAAGCGCAGTGCGCCCTCGAGAATGTAGGTGAGCTGCTCATTGTCGTGCGCGTGTTTCGGCACGATGGTTCCCTTGTCGAGATAGACGTGGGCGAGCATCATCCGCTCGCCGGTGATGAGGCGGCGCTGGAGCGTGTCGGAAACGCGCTCCTTCGGCATGTCGTCCCAGCGGTACCAGGTCGCACTGCGTGCATCGGTCACGATCAGTCTCCGTTGTTTGTATGCAGCCAGCGGTGTCTTCTCCAATTCAGACGCGCGCCTCGCCACGACCGTTGTCTCCAGGTGAAGGTCATGCGCGCACTACGCTCCCCACGATTGCTCTTCTGACGGCACCATGCAGCCAACCAGCGAAAAATTCTGCATCATTGGCGCCGGCCCTTCCGGGCTCGCCACTGCTCGCGCCTTCACGCAGGCCGGCATTCCGTTCGACATCCTCGAGCGGCACAGCGACACCGGCGGCATCTGGGACCCCGCAAACCCGGGGTCGCCCATGTACTCGTCCGCGCACTTCATCTCCTCGCGCACACAGTCCGCCTTCGATGACTTTCCCATGCCGGCGAGCTATCCCGATTATCCGGGGCACGCGCAGATTCTCGCGTACATCAGATCGTTCGCCGACCACTACGACCTGCGCTCGCGCGTCGAATTCGGCACGGCCGTCGCGCGTGTCGTACCCGCGAACGGCGCCTGGCAGGTGCATCCGGCGTCCGGACCGGCGCGGGAGTATCGCGGCGTGGTTGTCGCGACCGGGCACAACTGGGATCCCATCATCCCCGCGTATCCCGGGCAGTTCACGGGTGACGCAAGGCACTCGATTCGCTACCGCTCGCCCGGGGAGTTCGCCGGCAAGCGCGTGCTCATCGTGGGCGGAGGAAATTCCGGCTGCGACATCGCCTGTGACGCGGCGGTGACCGCCCGGCGCACCGTGATCAGCCTGCGGCGTGGCTATCACTTTCTGCCCAAGCACATCTTCGGTCAGCCCACCGATGCCTTCTTCCGGAGCGGACCGCACCTGCCCCCGTGGCTGGCGCAACCCCTGCTTACCGGCCTGCTGCGCCTTCTCGTGGGCGATCTGCGCCGCTACGGATTGCCCAGACCGGACCACAAGGTGCTCGAGACGCACCCCATCATGAACACCCAGCTCCTCCATCATCTCGCGCATGGCGACGTGAGCGCGAAGCCCGACGTGCGGGAGCTGAGCGGCGATCGCGTGCGCTTCGCTGACGGCAGCGAGGAAGCGTTCGACGTCATCGTGTACGCGACGGGGTACCGCGCCACGCTTCCGGTGCTCGATCCCGGGCTCATACCGCTGCACGACGGCGCGACGCTGCCGTTCCTGAACGTGTTCCCCGATCAGCGCGGCCTCTTCGTGATTGGTCTGTTCGAGACCGACGGCGCTGCCTTCCCGGTGGTGAGCAGGCAGGCCGCGCTCGTCGCGGCGCTGCTGCGCGCGGAGCAGGATGCGCCGGAACGCGCCGCCTGGTTTCACACACTCCGCACCGGCCGGCGCCCCGACCTCACCGGCGGCGTGAAGTACGTCCACTCGCCCCGTCACGCCATCTACGTGCAGTTCGACGAATACCTGCACTACACCAGCAGGCTGGTGAAGCGCATGACGTAACGCGGCCTCCAATGCCGGTGCCCTGAGCTACTCGCGCACGTTGATCCCCGATGACTCGCTGCCCGACAGCAAGTGCGGGTCGTCAGGGTCCCGCCCCTCCAGTTCCTTCTCCAGCGCCGCCACGCGCGCCTCCAGCCGCGCGACCGTCTGCTCCACCGACGACACATGCTGGTCCACCACCTCCGCGGGCGACGCATCCGGCGGAATCGTCGGCAGCGTCACGGCCCGCCTGGGCCAGAACGTCTTGAGCAGCGCCGCAATGAACAGCAGCAACAGCAGGAGCTGCGCGCTCAACCCCTCCACCGTCGGGAAGATCCCCATCGCTTCCACGTGCGGGAATCCGTGCAGCAGCGTCGTGGGCAGTGCATTCACTTCCTGCAACTCGCGAATGCCCTTGCCCATGAAGACAAACGCCATGTAGTACAGCAGCACACTCGTCACGGCGAAGAACGGGCGCAACGGGATGCGCACGCCATAGCGATAGAACAGGATGAAGATGATCGCCAGCGCCACGCCGCCCGTAACGATGCCGAGCGACAGCGGCGCGATCATGTGCGCGCCTTCGCCGAACAGCGCCTGGAAGAAGAGGGCGGTCTCCGCTCCCTCTCGATAGACGGCGAGAAACGCGACGAACGCCAGTGCCCTCCCGCCACCATGCTGCAGCGCGGTCGTCACCTTTTCGCGAATGAACTGCTGCCAGTGCGCCGCCTCGACCTTGGAGATGAGCCAGTAGCTCACCGAGAAAAGCACGGCCACCGCAATCAGCATCGTGATCCCTTCCAGCAGATCCTGGCTCGCCGGCACGGCGCGAAGCGCCGTCTGCAACACCACCGCCGTCAGCAGACTGGCCACGATGCCCAGCGCTGCCCCGGCCCAGATGGACCGGAGACGGTCACGGTTTCCGGTCTTGATCAGGAACGCCACGACGGCGCCAATGACCAGGATTGCCTCGAAGCCCTCGCGCAGAATGATCAGGAATGACTGGAAAAACGCGCCCCAGCCTCCGTTCGACGTGTGAGTGAGATCCACCACCGATGGCAGACTCGCCTCGATCGCATCGCGCGACCGCTGGGCGGCTCGCAGGTCATTCGTGCGAATGGCGCCCTTGAAGTCCGCGAAGCGCTGCTCCATGGCGGCGACCAGTCCCGGCGACTTGGCGCGCGCCACCGTTTCCAGTGGCTCGAACGCGATGTACGCGTCGAACGCGCGATCACCCGCGTCGCTCATGCGACCCGTCTGCGCGGCCGCGAGCGACTGGTCGAGCAACCCCAGGACCTTCTTCGCGGCTGCGCCGGCGCCCGTGTCAGCCGATGCCGTTGCCGGAATGACGCCGCGCCGAGCGGGCAGCGATCGCACGTACGCCACGAGCTTGGCGACATCCGAATCCGCGAGATCGCGCGCCGGCGGCATCATGCTGCCAGGAATTCCGTTGCGAATGGCGGCCGCAATCTGTGCGTCGCTGCGTTCGGCCTGCCATGCAAACGACGCGATCTCCGGCGGCAGCGGAACGAGCGCGCGCGTCGCGGCCCCATCGAGCAGTCCGGTGTTGCCATGACAGGTGGCACACCGCTGCAGGAACAACCCTTCACCCTCCGCCCGCTCAGCCGGCGTGGAATGCAACGTCTGCAGATAGCTCACGACCTCCCACCGCTGCTGCGCCGTGAGCGTCGCGCCCCACGCCGGCATCTGCGTCCGTGGCACACCAACAGAAATCACGCGGTACATCAGCGCCGGCGATGTCTCCGCCATGCTGTCCGCATTGCCAATGGCAGGCGGGGCTGGATGGATTCCCCTGGCGGCCGGGCCGTCACCCAGCCCGCGTTCGCCGTGACACGACGAACAGTTCGCTTCGTAAATCGAACGCCCGTCCGCCAGACTCAGCACCTCCGTCGGCAGTACGAGCGCACCCTCGCCGCCCAGAGCGGCGGCGAAACGTGCGTGAATGGCGTTCAGCTCCGGTGGTGTGACCTTCGCGCGCACCGCCGCCACCAGCGTGTCGAGCACCGCGCGGACCGTCGCCGCGCTGTCGCCATTCAGCCGCCTCGCGACATCCTCGGCATCAGCGAGAAAGCCGACCGTCTCCTGGTATTCCTGTTGGGAGATCAGCCGGCCGTTCGCGTCAATGCCCTTCGAGTACTCCTCGACGGCCACGCCGACAATGCTCGCCAGTCGCCGGGCGGGACTCTCCTGCGCACGCAGGCTGCCCGCCCCAGCGACGACAAGCGCCACAGCGAGCGTATTGCCGAGGATGATTCTCCAGTTCATTCCGACTGAATGTATCGGCATTGCCGGGAGGCCGCTACCGGCCCGCGACGCCGTCCAGCTGCTCCAGGACCACTACCGCGCCCGCCGTCGCCTCGCTGTGTGAGAGCGACAACCACGCGTGAGCGACGCGCAGCTCGCCCGCCCGGAGTGCTGCCTTTCCATGCAGCGCAAGTGACGGACGCCCCAGTGCATCGAGCATGACCTCCATCTCGCGCCAGCCCAGCCCGCGAGCCGCGTCCGTGCCTGAGAGCGCCTTGTATGCCGCTTCCTTCGCGGCAATGCGCGCGGCCAGATGCACGTACGGATGCACGCGCTGCAATGCATACCTGGCCTCCGCCGGCGTAAACAGTCGTTCGAGAGCCCGCGTCCCCTTCGAGGCGAGCAGTTTCTTGACCCGCGCGATGTCCACGAGATCCACGCCCATGCCGATGATCATCGTTTGCGTCCTCGTCGGGATCCGGTCCGCCGCACGAGCCGGCGCCACGCTGAGACTCGGCCACGGCGCTCCGGATCGAGGACCGCACGCACCTGCTCCCAGCATTCATCCGCGCAGTCGAACACGCGCTGGAGCGCCGCCGTCCACGCACGCCAGGCGTCGTAGCGCACCGCATCGGCCGACTGCTCGAGCGACGTGCGCACCGCACCCAACGCATCCAGCCGCGCCAGCAGCGGCGCCACATCGTCCACGAGCTCCGCGTGCAACGCGCGCCGCTCCGGTGGCTCATCGGGGTAGCGCTCCGCGGCGAAGGCCGCCAGCGTGTCCAACAGCGCCGCGCGCAATACCGGCGCGCTGAACGCATCGAGTATCACCGGAGTCGAGCCCCCCGCTTCCGCCGTACGCCGCGCCGAAAGGAAGGGGGCGAAGAACCGGTCATGCTCGGCGATGGCGGCCGCGCGGTGCGACCCCAGAGCTCGCAGCGAACGCGTGAGCTCGGGCAGCGTGTGCACTCGGCGCTCGAGCTCAAGGGCAAGGCCGCGAAGCTCCGCGGCCGGACCCACGCGCACCACATCCCCGCGACGGCGATAGACCAGCAGCACGCCCTTTTCTTCGCGCGCTCCACTGAGCGCCGTGATCGGCACCGCGACACGGCCACGGCTGGTCGCCAGCGTGAGCATTTCAGCGTCGAGGGTCACGAGCCCCTCCATGGAGACATCGTGCCCATCCAGACGCCTCGAGATCATCGCGCGCACCCCGCTCGCCGCGTCGCTCATCTCACGCATCCTCCAGATCGTAGCGCATGATGCCGTCGAGCTCCTCGTCGCACAATGCCGCCTGCTCTCCGGTGCGTTCCTGGTAGCGCCGCACGAATTGCGGCAGACGCTCCGACGTGAACGCATCGCGCGCGATGCCGAGTACGGCGATGGCGCGCTCGATGTTCTCGGGGCTCCCCTCTACCTCGACCAGATCATCCATGCGCGGATAGCGCTCGAAGCGCACCGTCGCGCCGGCCAGCTCGTACTGCGCGATCTCGCGATCAATGACACGCGTGACGATCAGCCCGATCCGCTCGAGGATGTGCGCCATGACGTGCGGCTCCGGCACAGCGGTCTGGATCTCCTCGCGCACCTTGTACCCGGTGGCATACGCGGTGGGCCCCTTCCACCCCAGTTCCGCCCTGGCCGCCGTTCCGGCGCGATAGATCCGGAGTCGGATCACCTCCTCACGCCGCGCGAACTCACGCGCCGGCGTATCCAGCCGCCGGTCCTCCAGGTGGCCCGCGAACACGAGGGTGCCGCCGGCATCCCGCACACGCCGGCAGCGACTGTCCCAGTCGTCCACGACAGCCTTCAGCTCCACCTCACGCACGATCAATACTCTCCATGACGGCCATGGTATCGGCCAGCGTGGGAAACACGGCCCACGGATGATGACCAGCCAGCTCATCCACGGAGTAACGCCCCGTGGCTACGGCAATGGCGCGCGCACCGAGCGCGCGACCGCACGCGATGTCTGCCGGCGTGTCGCCGATCACGAGCACGCGGCTTCCCGGCACCTCGAGTCCGAGATCCTGCGCCGCACGCCGCTGCGCGATCGCCGGCAGCTCGGGACGGTGATGATGGTCCGATCCGAACGCACCCACGCGAAAGCGGGCCATGTCGATGCCCGCCGAACGCAGCTTGAGCGCGGCGCCGGCGCGCAGATTTCCGGTGAGCAGGCCGAGGACGATGTCGCTGCGCGCTTCGAGCGCATCAAGCAACGGCAGCACGCCCTCGAAGACCCGGGTGTGCCTGCCCGACGCCAGTTCCACCTCGAGCCGCGCGAGATAGAACCGGACGAGCGGCTCCATCCCTTCGCTGATCGCGGCGTCGGAGTGTCCCGCGGCGCGCATGAGATCACGCACGATCTGCGGATCGGTCTTGCCATCGTAGCGATAGTCCGTGGGTCCCGCGCCGCCGAATACCTGCTCGAGCGCGGCGGTCATGGCACGACGGCCGGCGCCATCGGTCCAGAGCAGCGTGCCGTCAATGTCGAAGAGAACGAGCTTCACGAGCGAGTCAGGAGAACGCCAGCGATGATGGTGACGGCACCGAGTCCCTGCCAGAGCGTTGGCACCTCGGCAATGAGCACCCAGGATGCCAGCAGCGCAATCACCGGCTGTACGTTGGAATAGATGGCGGTGCTCGTGGGGCCCAGCACACGCACGCCGCGATACCAGAAGAGATAACCCAGCACCATTGAGCCCAGTCCGCTGTAGATGATTGCGCCCCAGGTGAGCCACCCGGCGTGCGTCCACGCGGTGGCCGCCATGGCGGGAAGCGAGTACAACACCAGCGGGATACCACCCCCCGCCAGGGTGATCGCGGACAGATCCACGAGCGACACGCGCTCGGTGAACGGCTTGAGCAGCACCGTATACACCGACCAGCACACCGCGCCGCCCAGGATGAGGAGATTGCCCTGGAGCGTTGGCGACCCGGACTGATGCCGCGCGCCCCCGTAGACGATGATTGCAATGCCGGCCGCGGAAAGCACGATGCCCGCCGCGCCGCGCCGGCGAATGCGCTCGACGCCCATGACCCGGCCAATGATCGCCGTGAACGCCGGCGTTGCCGCCAGCACCAGCGCCGCGCTGCCCGCGCGCGTATGCGCAACGCCCTCGGCGAACAGATACTGATACACGCCGTGGCCGAGCAGTCCGAGCGCCAGCAGTGCAAGCACATCGGTGCGGGCAATGGGACGGCGACCCGGTCGCCGCACCGCCATCACGCCGAAGATCGCGATGGCGATGAGGATGCGCGCTCCGTTGTACGCGAGTGGATCGAGCCGTGTGGTACCGTACTTGACGACCGTGTAATTGACGCCCCAGACGAGTGCCGTGAAGAGCAGCAGCGCGTCGGTGCGTGAAATGCCCGGTCGTGTCGGAACCTCGGCACGACCGGGCGCAATGGTCCTCTGAACAGGTGACGCCATGCTGAAAGCTACGGCCTCGCGAAACGGCGCGGCAGCGGCTGGCCCCGATCCCCGGATTTCTCTACCTTTGCGTATGCACTTGTCCTTTGCGCTGTTCGCCGATGCAGCGAATCTGTCTCAGGAAGGCAAGCTCAACATCCTGGGTGTATTCGACGCCGTGCAGGTGGCCGGCCTGCCCACGATCCACCCCCGCGCCTGTCTCGTGGTACGCCTCAAGGGAACTCGCACCGATGTGGGCGCGCACACCATCACACTCCGCTGGGTCAATCCTGCGGGCAACGAGTTGTGGACATCGAATGGCGAGCTGAATGTCGCACAGCCTCCCCCGGCCGTCACGGAAATGGACTTCCCGCTCATTGCCAACATTGATCTGCCGCTCGACAGCACCGGCACGTACGCCATGCAGGTCGCGCTCGACGGCGTGTCGCACGGCGACGTCAAGCTGCACGTCCGGGCGGAAAGCGTGATTCCCTCGGGCAGCCTGGTGAGTTGACGAGAGCGCGCAGAGCGACCGCGCCATCGGGACGGACCCGCTCCTGCTGCCGCACTACCTGCGTGCGCGTTCTGCCGGCACCATTCGTCTCGTCCGTCGCAGCCGTTCGCGCAACGCTCTGACGTAGGCATCACTTCCGTCCTCGAGCTGCTCGACGCGATAGCCGCCCCGACCCAGTGCCAGGTGGACCATCCGCGATGCCCCGAGCGCGATCCCAACGTGTGTGATGCGACCATCGGCGCGATCGGAAAAGAACAGCAGATCGCCTGCCTCGAGCAGTTCCACCGTCTCCGGCCCGGGTGCACCACACTCGGCCTGCTGCCGGGCGTCGCGCGGCAGCGGCACGCCATGCAGCCCGAACATGGCCTGCACCATGCCCGAGCAGTCAGCTCCCCATGGTGTAATTCCGCCCCACTGATACGGCGTTCCCTGGAACAGCTCCATGGCACTCTGCGCGATTGCCGCGCCGTCAGCCGGGAAGCGCTCGGCACGCTCGCCGGCCTCCACGGCATCGCCACGCACGACCATCGCATCGCTGTCAAGCACCGCGCCGAGCGGGAGCGCGCGCACGCGTCCGTTCCGCTCGCGCACGGTGCATCCCAGCGAGATCCGGCCCAGGGCGTCGTTGTCGTGTGGTGCGGATGCGCGTGCGGGGGCGAGGTAACCCTGATGCAACCAGCCCTCATAGCCGTCCGCCGCGCGGATGCGCAGCCAGGGATCGCGCCGCTCGAGGCACGCCACCCGATGCCCGGCCAGTGTTTGCGATACCTGCTCGCTCCCCGCGCGCGGCTCGGCCTGCAGCGGCGCGACGGCCGCATCCACAATCAGCGTGATCTGATCGCTCACGGGTTGTCCTCATCGGCCAGTCCAGGAATGCCGTCGCGCCCGCGGGCACATCGCACGGCGCGCTCGATCGCGACAGACAGCACGCGCACGGCCAGTGTTTCCACCTGCAGCGGTGGAGCAGTGACGCCCGCCAGTGGTGCGGTCGCAAAGATGACGTCGCCATCGGCGCTCGTTCCCACCGGCGTGATACGGCGCGCGAGCGCCGCGGATGCCGCCTGGGCAAGCTGTGCCAGTTCCACGCGCGAGAGCGCCACGTTCGACGAGACGACACATAGCGTCGTGTTCTCCGCCGCCACGGCGCTGCTTTCCCGTCGTGCCTGGGCGGCGATCCCCTGCGCGAGCAGGCGTTCGACATCCAGGAACCTGCCGCGCCCCGCATCCGCGCGCGCACCCGCAATGATGCGTCCCTCTGCATCGCGCACGTCGCCCACGGCGTTGACCACCGCCATCGCGCCCAGGATGACATCGCCCTCCCCTTCGACTGCGCAGCCGAATCCGCCCTTCATGGCGCGTGCGACGCCGGCTGCCTTCCCCACTGTCGCGCCGGTGCCGGCGCCGACGCTGCCCTCCTCCACCGGCACGGGGCGCGCGCGCTCACACGCCTCGTAGGCCATCACCGCATCGGGGCGCGCCGTGAATTCGCCGAGCGGCGCGAGATCAAAGATCACTGCCGCGGGCACAATCGGCACGACGCCTCCGCTGACCGGGAATCCCCGCTGTCGCTCCTCCATCCAGCGCATCGCGCCCGCGGCGGCGGCCAGCCCGTATGCGGAGCCGCCCGTGAGCAGAATCGCGTCCACGCGGTCCACACGGTGCCCGGGTGAAAGCGCGTCCAGCTCGCGCGTTCCAGTGGCCCGTCCGGTGATCGCCGCGGCCGCTCGGAACGGATTCGAAATCCCGCGCACCACCGTGAGCCCCGTGCCACCTGCATGATTCGTTGCGTGACCAATGGCCAGCCCGAGTGGCGTGAAATCAGCGCCCACGGCGGCCCGGCTGGCGTGGCGCGATGATCGCGCGAAAGGCCTTGTCGATCACGCGATCGCTCGTCTCGCGCAATTGACGCTCCACCTCGCTGCGCCGCGCGCCCCGTGCTACGGCGCTGGATGCCATGGTCCGCGACAGCGAACGATCGAGTGGGATGAACACGAGCCGCCCTTTCCACGTCCGGCCGGACGCGTCGAACCAGGCTTCGCCGAGCACCGTGCACACCCGCTCACCAAAGGTACAGCGGGGTCGTACCACCTGCACGTCACTCACGCACGCGTCTCCGGCAACTCCGATTTCGCCGCGCACGTCGTGCACCGGATCACACCACGCAGTGTGCAGGGAAGGCAGATGAAGGTGCCACAATCCGCGCACGGATAGCCTTCCGATGCTCGTTCCCGCTTGCCGCACGAGCGGCAGGTCATCGTGTCATGTTCCATGCTGGGTGCTGGCAATCGAAGGTGAGTGTTGGTGACTGATGCATGATAGCTGGTACGCCCCGCTTCCACCGTGTCCGGCGATCAGCCGCCAGCAACCAGAAACGTCCCCGCCCCCGGCTGGATACGGGCTTCGAATGGCGTGCTGCCCAGCAGCTCGCCGTCGGCGTGGAAGCGCTGGGGCGGTTCGCATTCCACACGAATGACGCTGCCCCGGCGAAACATCATCGCGGGTCCATCCTTCAGGCCCCCGCGGAACATGCGCCAGGCGACGCCCACCGCCTCGGCTGTTCCACGCGGCGTGAACAGGCACAGGTCGAGCTGACCGTCGTCGCTGCGAATATCCGGGCCGAGTGTGATGAGTCCATTCAACACGTTTCCCATGTTGGCCACCAGCGCCGCCGCTGACTGGCCGGTGAACGTCTCGCCGTCCACGGTCACGCGGGTCTCCACGGTGCGGCATTGCAGGGCAGCGCGTGTGGCGGTCATGGCGTACGCCAGAATGCCGAAGCGCTGCTTCGCGGCCGCACCGGTTTCCGCGATCATGCGCGCGTCCACACCCACGCCGGCAGCGAAGGCAAAGTATCGGCCGCCATTCAGCAGCCCGAGATCCATCGTCACGGCGCGAGCCATGGCGAGCCACCGCACGGCCCGCTCCGGATCCAGAGGAACGCCCAGCGTGCGCGCCACGAGATTACCGGTACCTGCCGGAATGATCCCGACCGGCGTACCGGTATGCGCCAGCGCGCCCACGACCTCCATCACCGTCCCGTCGCCGCCAAGGGCATGGACAACGCCGCACTCCGGAGCGCGCGCGGCCGCCAGCTCGCGTGCATGTCCTGGACACTCCGTCAGCACGAGCTCGTACGATATGCCCAGCTCGCGGAACGTGCGGCGCACCCGCTCGAGCACCCGCGCGGCGCGGCGCGCCGCAGGATTGGCGATGACGAGAACTGGTGCGCTCAGAAGCTGAACTCGCGGAACAGATCGAAGCCGTACTGGGGCGGCCGGTTGCCAATGTTCGTGAGGCCGGGCCGGCACTGCAGTGCCACCGACGACGGCTCGACGCTGGCCTCCACGGAGAAACCGTGCGCGAGCTGCTGCTCGATCGTGACGCCGAGCGACGACGCGAACGACGTGCCAGCCTGCGCGCCGGTGAGCTGGCAGAGCCCTGCGTTCGCCGTGATGAACGTCTTCTCTCCGATCTGCTTGCCGAGTCCGATGCGGGTCCCGGCCAGCACGTTGGACGCGCCCGTGTTCGAGAACAATGCCTGCGTCCCGGTGCCACCGGTCTGCACTTGCACGTAGTCAATGAAGCGGATCTGGTCGGTGAGCGCGCGCTCCAGCACCGCGCCCACGCTGGGCAGCAGCGCGGCGGCCGCCGACTGCAGCGCGTCCGTACTCGCGGCATCCGTGCCCGAGGCGAAGGTGGGCTGCCCTACCAGCAGATAGCTCAGGATCTCCGTGTTCGAAAGCGGGATGCGCTCGTTGCTGGCCAGTTCGAGCCGCGGCTGCGTGAGCGTGCCGCCAATGTGCGCGACAATCGTGACATCCTGACCGTTCTCGTGGTTGGCCTGTCGCACCGTGTACGCCGCCCAGATGTTCAGTTCGGCGGGAATGTTCGGATCGCCGTAGAATGTCACGAACCCGCTGTCCACCTGGAACGTGCGCTGCACCAGACCGAGGTTCAGCCGATAGGTGCCGCGGCTGACGCGCAAGGTGCCGCTTTCGAGCCGCTGGTTCCCCAGCTTGGTGAGGTCCACGCTGCCCGCAAGCTTGATGTTCGCCTCCGATGAGCGCAGCCACACATCGTCGCCAATGCGGATGGAGAGACTCGGCACGCGCAGATTCTCCACGGCGCGCTCCAGCTCGGGCGGGAGTCGCTGCACCAGTCCCTGATTGGCCACGAGACTCGTGTCCACGATGTTGTAGAATTCGGGATCGTTGAGATTCACGACAGGCTTCTGACTGATATCGGAGATGTGCAGGCTGCCGCGGTCCACGATCACATCGCCGCTCAGCACCGGCCGTTCCAGGGTGCCCGTGAGCTGCAATCCGCCGCTGATGTCCAGCCGCGCCAGCGATGGCTGGTTGATCGCCTCGAAGCCCGAGGAGGAGATCTTCAGGTTGAACCCGAAATCGCGCGATTCCCGCAGATTCGGGGTGACAATGGATCCCGTGAGCAACATGCGGCTTCCCGGCTGACTGCCGCTCGATGCCTGCAACTGGTTGATCTCGATGCTGTCGGCGGTAAACCGGATGTCCGCGTTCATCGCGCGCAGCCGGATTCCCGCCTTGGCCAGCGTGACAGCGCCGTCATTGATCCGGAACTGGCCGCCCAGCGTGGGGTGCGTCCAGGTGCCGCCAATGCGCATGTCCGTGGTGGTCGTACCGGTCGCATGAGTGAGCTGCGGCGAGATCGTCTCCAGAATGCTCAGGTCAACGCTGTCCGCGTGCACCGCGCCGCGCAGCGAATCGTCCAGCATGCGCTGCGGCACACTTTCGAGTGCGAGATTCATCGGGAGCGACGCGGTGCCAGTCATGACCTGCTTCCCGTTCCGGTAGAGCTGGAGACCCGCGTTCAATCGCCTGTCGGCATAGTCGCCGCTCGCGGAAAACACCGGCAGATGGAACCCGCCGTACCGGGCATCGCCAAACCGTCCCGCAACATGCATGATGGGATTCGCGCGCGTTCCCGTGAGCGTCGCGGTGACGCTGCCCGTTCCACCGAGCGGCACGCCTGTCTGGGCGAGCATCCCCAGATCATGCAGTGGCAGACTGTCCATCTGAAGCGACGCGCTCACATCGCCGGAGACGGGGAAGCGACCGGTGAATCTGGCCATCGTGCTGCCGCCAGTCTGCACGACCAGCGAATCCACACGCGTGGCGGAGCTGTCGCTCACGACGCGCGCCGGGAAGGCAAGCGACCAGGCATGATCCGGGAAGCTCACGCGCGCCGTGTCCAGGACGAGTACGAGCGAATCCGCGAAGCGCTGAAACGAGAGCAGCAGGGCAGCCTTGTACGCATCGCCGGGCAGCGCACTCGAGAAATCCAGACCCAGCATCCCGGTCGAGCGATCACGCAAGCTCAGCTCAGCCGATACGGGCGAGAGATGCATCCCCGCGAAGAGCACGGAATCGAGCTGTACCTCCAGCGTTCCCACGGAGGCTGCCGGCAGTCCGCGGAAGTGATACGCGCCGGAGAGATGCCGCGCCAGATCGCCACCGAAAAAGAGATCCTCGCCCGTGAGCGTTCCATTCGCCGCGAGCGTGTCAATGTTGCCGGTGAGCGCGCCCTTGGAAACAATGCGCCCACCGAGCGAATCAGCGATGGCCGCGGCGAGCTGCGCGGGATCAATGCTGGATGCCGGATCCGCCAGCGCGAGCACCGCGGCGCCGCGCGGCGAACTGCGCGGATGCAGCCAGGGACGCAGGCCGCCGAGCGTATCAACCATCAGCGTATACCCCAGCGAGTCCGACGTGGTCGGCGCCAGCCCGAGTCCTCCGGCTGCGGAGAGATTCGCCGCCGAAGTCTCCACGCGCAGCGAGTCCACGCGCACGCGCCCGCCGCCAAAGGTGAACGCGGCCACGGAGGGAAAGACGCGCACGGAATCCACGCGCGAGCGATCGAGCGCGAAAAGCAGTGACCCGTCGAGATTCGCAATGGAGTCGCCACGCACGTCGCTCCGGAACGTTCCCGTGAGCTGCGTCGCAGGATACCGAGACGATTCCATCAGCGTGCGGACGTTCAGATTCGTGACAGTGCCCGTGGCGCGTGCCGCGTAGCCGGGCGCCGCGAAATCGAAGTGGCCGTCCACCGACAGATCGCCCGCCGCGCCGGCCATCGTGCTGGACAGGTCGAGATCCGCCATTGTTCCGGACGCGTGGATCGGCCCGGTGTACGATCCGCGCAGCCGGATCGCCGGATACGATTGGGCCATCGTCGTGAAGGACAGCGGCGAAGCCTGGAGGTTCAGCGCGAAACGCAGGGTGTCGCCATACGTCACGCGCCCGTTCCCGGTGAAATGCGATGGCGGGCCCGGTGCATCGCGGTGCGTGAGGTCCGCCTGGCTGAAGCGCAGATCGGTCCACACCGAATCCAGTCGCGTCGTGCCGGTGATCGTGCCGCGCAGCCGCGGGAACGACGGGAAGAGGAACTGCGGCGTGCGCAGATCGAGCCGCTTCAGATTCACATCCAGCGCACGGAATATCGTGTTCGACGGGACGAGAATGTCGAGGCCGCCGCGCGCGACGAGACTGGTCGTCGCGCCCGGAACGTGCGCATCGTGAAACGTCAGATCGGCATTGTCCACCATCCAGCGATTCAGCGGTCCGCCGCGCGCGCGGATGGTCCCGGTGATCGTGCCCTGGAAATCCGCGGGAAACGTCCCGCCGTTGAACGTGCGCAGCAGGTCGAAGTCCAGTGGCTCCGCATCCAGCGTCACGTTCTTCACGATCAGGATCGGCGCGCCCACACCAAAGGTCATCGCACCCCGTAACCGTGACTTCGTCGTGCGGACATCCATCCCGCTGATGGCGAAGTCCAGCACGTGCGGATCGGCGGCTTCATTGCGGATGTCCACCGAGAGCGACCCGCCTCCCGACGTGGGCAGCGTGGAGTGCACCCAGTGAATGTCGGCCAGCGACACCGAGTCGCCAGTGACGTGCACGCTGTACAGGATGGGATGGTCACCGCCCCACGATACCCTGCCGCTCGCGCTTCCGGTGGAACCGGGCAGGTCGAAGTGCGCGATCTGCAGCCAGGCGGTATCGCCCAGCAGACGGACGGGGCCGCGCGCGTTGCGGATACGGAACGGCGGATCGCTCTCGTTCACATCGAGCTGTCCGATGATGAACTGCTGGCCCGCACTGTCCGGATCAGCGATGCGAATTCGCGGCGACTGGAGCTCGAGCCCCGTCCAGCGGCGCGTCTGCTTGAGCCCTTCGCCCGTCCGGCGAATATCGTGGTCGCTCGAGGCGAGCGCCACGCGTACCGCGCTGTCCGCGCGCGCACCGCGCAGGGAGTCCGGCGGCGCCCACGGCTCCGTGATCGTGACCGTGCCGTCGCGAATGGTCGTGCTGTAGCTCACGATGTAGTCGCCGAACCGGAGCTGCGGCGGGCGCGGCGTCTTTGGACCGGATGGAAAGATCCGCTGGAAGTTCCAGCTCCGGTCGGCGTGGCGCCGCAGATTGATGCGGGGGCGCGTGATCTCCAGCCGCGAGAACAGAATCCGCTTGTCAACGAGATCGTTCGGATTGTATTCGGCATGCACCGGCCCGGTGGCGACGAACAGGGAATCGTCGGCGTCGCGGATCTCCAGCGAATCGATCGTGAAGCCGGTGAACAGCCCGCCATCGATCCGGCCGAGATAGATCGTCCCGCGCCCCTTCAGCGCGCGGGCCAGGTAGTCGGCGGCGAGACTGCGGAGCCGGATGCGGCCGAAGTCGGTGTGTGTCGCGATCAGGACGGCGCCCACCACCACCACGATGAGCAGCCCGATGACGCTCGCGGCGACAATCGCGACGATCCGGCGGCGGGACATGCGCTAGAACGCCTGGCCGATGCTGAAATTGAACGTCAGCCGGCTGAAGAGTGACGAACGCTTCGCCGCGCGAAATGTCGTGGGACATTCGCTACCGGCGGTGATCTCGCCCCGGTCAAAGGTGTTGCCGGGACTCACGCAACGCAGCACGTTGGTGGTCGGATCCGAGAAGTAGGCCGCGCCCGTCGCGAGGGCGTACGGATTGTACGCCACATCCACGCGAAACGGTCCCACCGGCGACTGGACGCGTACCCCGACGCCCGGCGTGAACCGCACGCTGCTCCAGGAGACCGTTTCCTTGGGCCGGTTCCAGAGCACCCCCGCATCCACGAACGCCGCGAGCTGCAGGATGTCGCTCAGAAAGGGGGAACGGCGGCGTACCTCCAGGTTGCCGACCAGCAGCGTGTTGCCCCCGGTCGGCGAAAACTGCGCGACGGTGGCCGTGTCCCGGGCCTGATAGATGTGCTCGCCGCTCCGCGTCACGCTGTCGGAGAACGATCGCACGATGTAGACGATCGGTCCGAGCAGATTCTGATTGTAGCCGCGTACGCTGTTCGGGCCGCCGGCATAGAGCCGCTCCTGCGGTGGCACGAAGTCGGTCGCACCACGGAAGGAAAACCCCGCGACGACGGTGCCTCCCTCCAGCCGGGCGGCGAGCATGGTGTTCACGCCAAGCTGCCGGTAGAGCGCCGCGTCCGCAAACAGCCGGCTGAACTGCGCGGTGCCGCCGGTGTCCTGCGCGGTGAGACCGTGGCGGAACTCCACGTGCTCCTGCGACCCCTGCGAGGGATTCAGCAGATTGTCCGTCCGATCGCGCGAGAGCGCCAGGCTCGCCACCTGCAGATAGCTGTTGCGCGTGAGCCGCGCGATGTCGGCCAGGCTGCACCGATTGAAGAGCTGGCAGAAGACGGCGGGGTCCGCATCGGTCCGCCCGTACTCGATGCGATAGCCGATCGTGAGCGGCAGCCCGGGACGAAACACGCGCGGATTCAGATCGCGCGTGAGCTGGGCGGCACCGCCAATGGGGGTGTACCGGATATAGGTCTGGAATTCCGAGGTCCGCTCGCTGAACAGGGTGAGCGAGGGCACATTGCGCGGCCCGAACAGCGCCGGAAAGCGGAGTGTCCCGCTTACGTAGTAGTTGAGGCCGGCACGGCTGCTGATGATATCGTGGCGGACCTCGGGCGTGCACAGCGCAATGCGTGACAGGCGGCCGTCCACCTCCAGGCGCTTCGCGGCGCCAAGAAAATCGCGATCCGTGTAGCGCGCCTGCGCCCGCGCGCAGTCCAGTGACGCCCACCCGACCCCCGCGCGCATCGAGTTCATCTTGGCTTCGCCCAGCCGTACGAGCACCGTGAGGGCCGTGTCGCTGGGTTGCAGACTGTCGGGCAGCAGCTCCACATCCACGTGCCGGTAGGTCTCCAGCCCGTAGAGATCGCGCTGCGAAATCAGCAGATCCGTCTGCCGGTAGAGATCGCCCTTGTGGAACGACAGCAGCCGGCGCACCGTCGTCGAATCGATCTTCGGCGTCTCGTTCGGCTCGTTTCCCTGAAGCGAGTACTCCACTCGAGCGATGTGCGCGCGATGGCCGGGCAGAAAGGTGAGCTGCACGCTCGCGCGGTCCGTGGCGTTGTCCACGCTGATGTCGCGCAGTGGCTCCGCGGCGTAGGCGTATCCCGTGTTCTGCAACAGCGTCACGACCGAGTCCGTCGCCGCCTGAAGCAGCAGCTTGTTGTAGATGCGATTGCGGAAGGGCGTCAGCAGACGAAGCGCACGGTCGCGTATGCCGGGCGGCACGGAGTCGAGGCCGCCGATATCGAGGGTATCGATGATCACGGGCGGCCCTTCCACGATCCTGAACAGCACGCCGACCGCGCTGCTGTCAGTCGGGCTTCGCGGCGTGACTGCGGCATCGACGGTCGTCTTGTAGAGACCGCGCAGGCGGTAGAACAACCGCAGCCGGACTTCGTCGCGCATCAGCTCGAGTGAATCCAGGCAGTGTCGTGCGCCAACCGGAATGTGCAGGACGCGCCGGAGCCAGCTCGACGGCGTCGTGACGATGGCGTTCTCCAGTTCGCCGCCGCGGAAGCGCAGGTTGCCGCTGAAATCCACATCGACGATTTCGCGTCCGTCCGGGCCGCACGCAAGCTCCTGCGCGTGCGCCAGCCCGGGCGCAAGAAGCAGGACGGCCACGAGCGCGAGCCGCCGCATCACTCGCGCGAGAGTCCGGTCTCTGACTCCCGGCGCGACAGCCGCGTCGCGCGCGATGCGCTCGTGACCTCGTCCGGCAGGAGAAGCGGTGTGCGCTGCAGCCAGACGCGCCCAAGATAGAACGTCAGCAGCCCCAACCCCACTCCGGCGGCGATGGCGGCCAGCGTTTCCCCTCCATCCAGCTCGCGCCGATAGAAATACCGCGCCGGCTCCATCGCGCGGCCCTCCCGCATGTCAGCCATCGCGTCCCTCGAAAAGATCCACGAAAGCCTCCGATCACCCGGAGGCGGCCATATAGCCCGATTACACCGCCTGCACCAGAATGGTGCCTGCGCCACGCTGCTTCGCGCGGCGCTTCACTTCCGCGGCGAGCGAGCCGATGTGGCTCATGGAAATCCAGCGATCAGGATCCACCTGCAATACCGCGGCGGACAGCCGGGCGATCGGGAACTCGCGCGCGTGTCCGTTGCGATCGATCCCCATGAAATGACCGCGCTCCACCGTCTCGCGCCCCACCGCTCGTACGGCCACGTCCACGAAGCGTACTGCACACTCGCGTGCGACCTCGCGCCCATCCTTCTCGGTGACTACGACGAAGTCGTCGCCCCCGATGTGCCCCACGAAGTCGTGCGGACTTCCCACCTCCTCCACCGCGCCCCGAATCGCCTGCCCCATGTCGCGGATGACCATGTCCGCCGCGGTGAAGCCAAAGGTATCAGCAAACGGCTTGAAATTGTCGAGGTCGAGGTAACACACCGCGAACCGCTCCCGCAGATGCGCCCGCCGCGAAATCTCGTCCTCGATGGCCTTTCCGCCCGGAAGACCGCTGGTCGGATTGCGGTCCCCTTCGCGGCGGACTATCCGCAGCAGCGCCACGATCCGCGCGCGCAGCTCACGCGGATCGAACGGCTTGGCGAGATAGTCGTCCGCACCGGCTTCGAACGCTTCGACCTTGTTTGCCACGTCGTCACGCGCCGTGAGCATGAGCACGGGAATGCGGGCGGTGAATGGATTCCGCTTGACCGCGCGACAGACTTCGATGCCCGACATCCCCGGCATGATGAGGTCGAGCACGAGAAGATCAGGCTCTCTCTCCTGAATGGACGCGAGCGCGGAAAGTCCGTCGGGAGCGAGCTCGACCTCATGCCCCGCCGAGCCGAGCACTTCCCGCAGCATGAGCCGCATGTCCTCGTGATCGTCGACACACAGGACGTAACTCACGATTGACGCTTCACTTGAGGCCCGGTAAGTTCACTCGTTCCGCCCGCGCTGTCAACATTCGCGACGGTGCCTCTCTCCTCCCGTCCAGCGAGTTTCTCCCGTTCATGTCCCGGTGTCACCTCCTCCTCGTCGCCGTTCTCGCGCTGGCTGCGTGCAAGGGCGGCGAAGCCCTCCCGCAACGACATACGATCATCGATTCGCGCGATCGCTACGATCCGCGCTCGCTCGACCCCGCGCTCTCCACCGACGTGCCCACCGGACGCGCAGTCTCCTACGTCTTTGACGGGCTCACACGCTTCACGGCGGACGCCAAACTGGAGCCGGCGCTGGCCGACCGGTGGGACGTGTCCCCGGACGGGAAAAGCTACACCTTCCACCTGCGCCGCGGCGTGACTTTTCACGACGGTACGCCCTTTGTCGCGCGGCAGGTCGTTCACAGTTTCATGCGGGTGCTGGACCCGCACACGAAAGGCGGTCGGGGATGGCCGCTCTATCCGATCAGCGGTGCCATGGCATTCGCTGATGGCAAGGCACCGGACATCCGCGGGCTCTCCGCTCCCGATGACAGTACCATCCGCATCACGCTCGACACGGCGCTCGCGATCTTTCCCAAGCTCCTTGCCATGCCGGTAGCATCGATCGTGCCGGATTCAACGCCCGCCGCCTTCGGCCAGCACCCTGTGGGGACTGGCCCCTGGAAATTTGTGCAGTGGAAGCACGACGACTACGTCCGCTTCGCGCGCAACGAGCACTACTGGGGCGGCCCGCCGCGCACGGACTCGCTCATGATGCGGATCATCCCCGAACCCAGCACGGCCGTGGCGGAATTCGAAAGCGGCAATGTGGATCTGCTCTACGTGCCCGAGGCCGAAACGTCACAGTGGGAGCAGACGGACGAGCGAAAGGCGCTGCTCGTGTCCGCGCCCGCACTCCGGCTCTGGTACGTCGCCATCAACACCACACGCGGCCCACTCCGGGACGCGCGCGTGCGCCGCGCGCTCAACTATGCGGTAGATGTGCGAACGATCCTCGACAAGCTGCTCGGCGGGCGTGGCCGGCTCGCGGCCGGCGTGATTCCGCCCTCGCTCGACGGCGCCGATACGGCGCGCGCGCCGTATCCATACGACCCCGCGCGTGCCAGGCAACTGCTCGCCGCCGCCGGTTATCCCAACGGCTTCGCGCTGGATCTCTGGTTCGGACAGGATGAGACCTTCGCCCGCGTCGCGCAGTCCATCCAGGCCTACCTGGCCGCCGTCGGTGTGCGCGTTCGCATAGTGCAGCGCGACAACTCCGCCGCGCGCGAAGCGTCACGAAAGGGTGACGTGGATCTCATGCTCAAGGACTGGTACGCCGACTACCCGGACGCCGAGAATTTTCTCTATCCACTGCTGCACGGGGTGAACCGGGGCGTCGGCGGGAACGTCTCGTTCTACGAGAATCCTGCGTTCGACAAACTCGTTTCCACCGCGCGCACCACCGCAAACGACAGCGCGCGCACCGCGATGTACAAGCGTGCCGACGCACTGGCTTTTGGCGACGCGCCCATGATCTTTCTGTTCTTCTACAACGAGCTGTATGCGGTCCAGCCGTGGATTCACGATTTTCAGGTCCCGGTGATTTTCAATGGGCAGCGATTCGAGAAAGTCAGTATTGGCAAGTGATGGGAAGCGGCGGCCTGCGGCCGCCTGAGGGAACGCCCCCGCATCTGTCAGCGCTACCCCGCGAAGGCGCTTTCCCGCAGGCTGCGGGCCGTGAGCCCGCCAGCCGCTTTCCCCAGCCCCGCAGCCGCGCTGTGCTCGGCGCTTCCCAGTGACGAATGGCTTCCTTCATCCTCCGCCGCCTCCTCCTCGCCATTCCGACGCTCGCCGGCGTACTGGTCGTCGTCTTCGCGCTCCTGTACATCGCGCCGGGCGATCCGGTCATGGAGATGGTCGGTGAGCGGGCCGACTCCGCCACGATTGCCCGGCTCAGGAAGGAGCTGCGCCTCGACGAGCCCGTGTCCACGCAGTTCCTGCACTACGCCGGAGGTGTGTTGCGCGGCGATCTCGGTCATTCCTACATCACAGGCCGCCCGATCGCGCAGGACATCCGCCAGCGATTCCCGAAAACGCTGGAGCTCGCCGTCGCCGCCATGGTACTTGCGGGCGTCGTCGGGATCACCCTGGGCGTCTTCAGCGCCGCGCGACCCGGGAGCTGGTTCGACCGGCTGGCTCTCGGCGCCTCGTACCTCGGAATCTCCTTTCCCGTCTACTGGGTAGGATTGATTCTCATTCTGGTCTTCGCCGTGATGCTGCGATGGTTGCCCCCGTCCGGCTACGGCCGGTTCGTATACCTCATCCTCCCCGCGCTGGCACTCGGCACGCGCTCAATAGCGTTCCTGGCGCGCATGACCCGTTCGTCCATGCTCGAGGTGCTGAGTGGCGACTACATACGCACCGCGCGCGCCAAGGGACTGCGCGAGCGTATCGTGCTCGGACGGCACGCCCTGCGCAACGCGCTCATACCCGTCATCACCGTCTTCGGACTCGACTTCGGCTACTACCTCACGGGCAGTATTCTCACCGAAACGGTATTCAGCTGGCCCGGCCTCGGCCGCTACGTGGTCAACGCCATCAGCCGGCGCGACCTCCCTGCCATCCAGGGCACCGTCCTTTTCCTCAGCGTCGTATTCGTACTGGTGAACCTCATTACGGACGTCGTGTACGCCGGGGTGGATCCGAGGGTAGGGGGGTGAGGGGCAGGGGGCTAGGGGCTAGGGGGCTAGGGGCCAGGGAGTGCGAGCGGGGAGAGAGGGGGCGCAGGGCTTTCGACAGTGCGGTCAGCATGCGACCGGTTTCAGAGGCGAGTGCCAGTGCAGGCTCGACATCGCGTTTTGCGGCCAAGCCAAGGCTGAGGGCCAGGAGGAGATGCGTTTCGAGCTCCGCAAGCGAGGCGCGCGCGTTCGACACGAAGCGCACGTAGTCGCCTCGATATTCCCGGGCGTGACCTTCCGCGATGTTGGCGGGAATGGACGTCGCACTTCGACGGATCTGGTCTGCCCGCGCAAATCGCTCCGAGGCCGGAAGCATCGCTGCGACGCCGTAGCTGGCCTTCGCCAGTTGCATGCCGCGCTTCCAGACCTTGAGATCGCGATAGCTCCCGACGATATCCTTGCCTGCCGTGGACATGAATGCAATCAGCGTCCGCTTCGCATTTTCACGCTATCGCAACATTGCTCGACAGCACGTTCCATCCCGATCCCGCACTCCCTGGTCCCCTACGCCTATCCTAATCATCCCTCTGCCCGAAGACAGCCATGTTCGACGAGTGCCCCGGCGTCACTTTCTTCTCCGGGTAGATCCAGTGCACGGCCTGATTCACGGCAATGGCCGCCTCGCTGAATCCGGTCGCAATCAGCTTCAGCTTGCCCGGATAGGTCGTGATGTCACCCGCGGCCCAGACGCCGGTACGGCCGCTCTCCATGGTGCTTGTCACCGCGATCTCATCCTTCTCCAGGTTCAGCCCCCACTCCGCCATGGGGCCGATGTCGCTCACGAAGCCGAGCATCGGAAGAATCGCGTCCACGTCGAGCTGGCGCTGCGTCTTTCCCTTGATGTCACGGATCGTCACCCCGCGCACATGCTCGCCGTTTCCATGCACGTCAACGAGCTCGTGGAAGGTGAGTACGCGCGCACGGCCGGCGGTACACGCCTCCTGCACTGCCCCCACTGTAGCCGCGTGTGCGCGAAAGCGATCACTCCGGTGCATGAGCGTGATCTCGGACGCACGCTCCAGGAGCTGCTGCATCCAGTCGAACGCCGAGTCACCGCCCCCGATGATCAGCACGCGCTGGCCGCGAAACTCCTCGGGATCCGTCACCCGGTCGTAGATCCCGCGTTCGTACCACGCGGCCGCGCACGGCTGCGGCAGCCGCCGCGGTGAGAACGCGCCAATCCCCGCCGCGATGAGAATGGCGCGTGACGGAAAGCTGTCTGTCTCCGTGACCAGCGTGAAGGTTCCCCCGTCTTCTTCAAGGGCGACGACATGCTGGTTCAGGTGCACCGCGGGCGAGAATTGCGCCATCTGCTCGACGAGGCCGCCTACCAGCTCTCTGGACAGAATCTTCGGGAAGCCGGCGACGTCGAAGATGTACTTCTCCGGATACAGCGCCACGAGCTGGCCACCCAGTTCCGGGAGGGCATCCACGATGCGCGAGGTTACTCCGCGCATGCCGGCGTAAAAGGCAGCGAATAGTCCGGTCGGTCCACCGCCGATGATCGTGATGTCTCTGATGTCGTGAGTCATGGACTAAAGATGGAATCGTGCGGCTCTCGGCGCACACTCGATAGCTAACAGGAAAGAACCACTCGCTACCAGCTCCCGGCCACCCCCCATGCTCTCCCCCCCACCGGACCACCTGCTCGAATACACCAGCACGTTCCGGCTCGTGCGGCGCATCGCACAGGGTGGCATGGCCACGGTGTACGAAGCCGAGCAGCTCGGCCCCGCGGGATTCGCCAAACGCGTGGCGCTCAAGGTCATTCACCCGCGATTCGCCAGGGAGAACACCTGGCTTCAACTCTTCATTGACGAGGCCAAGCTCTCCGCCAACCTCGTCCATGGAAACATCGTGCAGATCTACCAGCTTGGCGAGGTGGAAGGACAGTACTACATCGCCATGGAGTACATAAAGGGCCCCACGCTGCGCAACGTGATCGAGCGGCACCGCGAGCTCGATCGGCTCATCCCGGCGATCATTGCCGCGTACATCGCCAGCCGCGTCTGCCGTGCACTCGACTTTGCGCACAACTTTGCCGGGCCGGATGGTAAACGCGTGGACATCGTTCACCGCGATGTGTCACCCAACAATATCATGGCCACGTGGGACGGCCACATCAAACTCGCGGACTTCGGCATCGCCAAAGCCAAGACGTCCGCGGACCCCATGGCACTCACCCCGTCGCTCATGCTCGGCAAGAAGCACTACATGAGCCCCGAGCAGATTCTGATGCTCGACGTGGACGCCCGCAGCGATGTCTTCGCGCTGGGCGTGGTGCTGTACGAGCTGCTTTCCCTCGAGCCGTTGTTCGCCGAGAACTCCACCGAACTCCTCATCGAAGAGGTCACCTATCGCCCGCTGCCCAGCATTCGCGCCGTGGCGCCTTCGGTGCCCAGGCCCATCGAGGAGGTACTGATGCGCGCACTCGACCGGGATCCGGCCCGGCGGCCGTCTGCGGCAGCCATGGGAGCGGTCCTCGACCGATGGTGCGAAGCCCAATCGGTCGTTGCCTCGCCCGACCGGCTTCAGGAGCATCTCGCCATGCTCTTCCCCTCCACGTTCGAGCCGGCGACATTCACCGGCGAGAACACCAGGTTCTCGGCGTTCCGGCACGGACTGCGTCGCGTACCTCGCTTGCGGGGGCCGCGTGGCTCGGAACGCGGCAGCTTCTGGCAGCGCCTGCTCGGCGTCGCATGAGGCACCTGTCACCTCTCCCCGTTCGCCCGCGTGTTCGCCGTGTTCCGCCACCGCTGATTCCGGCGCACCGAGTCACCTGAGCGTCGCATGCTCTTCAATAGCGTCGTCTTCCTCTTCGCGTTCCTCCCCATTACGTATCTCGGCTTCTGGGGACTGCGCACCACGCGCGCGCGCCACGTGTGGCTCGCCGTGACCGGCTACGTGTTCTACGGATACTGGAATCCCTGGTTCACGCTGCTGATGCTTTTCTCCACGCTGGTGAGCTATTTCGCGGGACTGGGCTTCCTGCGCTGGAGCGACGCCCGCCACCGGAAACTCTGTCTGGTCATCCCCGTCACGACCGACCTTACGCTGCTCGGCTTTTTCAAGTACGCGAACTTCGGGCTCGACACGTTTCACTCCGCGCTGCAGCTTTTCGGCCAGCAGGTCACGCTCCCGCACCTGAATATCATCCTGCCAATCGGCATCTCGTTCTACACGTTCCACACCATCAGCTATATCGTCGACAGCTATCGCGGCCACATCACACCCACCCGCAGCTTCTTCGAATTCGCCGCGTACGTATCGCTCTTCTCCCAGCTCGTGGCGGGACCCATCGTGCGCTTCCGCACCATCGAATCGGATCTCGAAGCGCTCGGCGCCACGAGCCGCACACGCTGGCTCACGCGCGGCATCTCCTTCTTCATCGTCGGCCTCATTGAAAAGGTGGTTGTCGCCGACAGCCTCGCTGCATTCGTGGACCCGGCGCTGGCGCATTACCACCTGCTCTCCTCCGCGGGCGCCTGGCTCGCGATGCTTGGCTACACCTTTCAGCTCTACTTCGACTTCTCCGGCTACAGCACCATGGCGGTCGGGCTGGGTTACCTGTTCGGCCTCCGCATCCCGCAGAACTTCAATTCACCGTACAAGTCGCTCGATCCGTCCGAGTTCTGGAAGCGGTGGCACATCTCGCTGTCCACCTGTCTGCGCGACTATCTCTACATACCGCTCGGCGGCAACCGGCACGGCGACTACCAGACGTATCGCAACCTGATGCTGACCATGCTCATCGGTGGACTCTGGCATGGTGCGGCATGGACGTTCGTGGGATGGGGCGCGTACCACGGGGCACTGCTGGCGCTGTACAAGCGCTTCGGCAGACCATGGGATGGACTGAGCCGGGGAGCGCGCCAGGTGGGCATGTTCATCCTGGTCGTCGTCGGCTGGGTGCTCTTCCGCTCGACGTCGTTCAGCATGGCCGTGTCGCTCCTGCATGCCATGTTCGTACCGACCGCCGGACTGCTCGTCGAACAGCCGGTGCTGGCGGTGGGTCTGCTCACGATCGCGACCTGGTGGGCCATGATCGGGCCGAACGTCTATGACATGCAGCACACCTTCACGCTGCGGCGTCGTGTCGTGCTCACGGCCGCATTTGGAGCGTCGCTCGCGCTCATCGTGGGCTCGCCGTTTTCGCCCTTTCTGTACTTCCAGTTCTGAGCGCCACGCCTCATGACACAGCCGGAGATCGCCGCCATCGCGCCAACCGTGGACGCCAGCGCCCATCTCGCCGGTGCACCCGGCACGCTGCGCACCAGGCCACGGCGTGCCGGCGCGCTCGCTCGCGTCGTCACACGCTCGGCCGAGGTCGTCGCTTTCCTGGCCATCTTCGGCGTGAGCTTCGAGATGACTGCTCGCATCCAGGACTGGGTGCGATTTCGCATGCCGATCTTCTCCACCGTCACGGCGGAGGAGGATCTCATGGTGCGCGACGCACTGGGCGCGCATGGCAGACCGAACGCGCAGTACCGAAAGTGGATCTTGGACAGCCTGGGCCTGCGCGGTGCGGAAGTACCCGTAGCCAAACCGTCGGGCAGCGTCCGCGTGATCGTCGCCGGCGCATCGGAGACCTTCGGGCTGTACGAATCGCCCGGCAAGGAATACGCGCGGCAACTCGAGGATACGCTCAACGCGCGGCTGCGTGCTGGCGCATGCCCGGGACGCACGCCCCTGCGGTTCGAGGTGCTGAACGCGGCGTTTCCCGGCATGACGCTCCCGACGGTTTCGCAGGACGTACGTGTGCGACTGGCGCGGCTGCACCCGGACATCGTCATCGTGTATCCGTCACCGGCGCAATACCTCGACGTCCGCGCACCAGCAGCCGCCACGCCGGACCGCACCGGCAGGTCGCACGAGCTGCCGCGAGCGAACATGCTGCACCCCCGCGCGCTCGATGCGCTTCGCGACGAGATGAAGTCGCTCATGCCGGGACCGCTGCTCTCGTGGTTGCGTCGCCGGAGTGTGGAGGCCGCGCTGCGGCAGCATCCGGCCGGGTGGCGCTACGCCAGCGTCCCCGAGGCCCGCCTCGCCCGCTTCGACCACGATCTGCGCGACTTCGTGGGCAGTGCGCGCACGATCGGTGCGGAGCCGGTGCTCGCCACGCATGGAACGGCCTTCTCGCGTCCCCGCGCCGACAGCGCCGCACTGATTCAGGCCTGGGAGCGGTTCGCGCCGCGCGCGACTGGTGACGTCATCATCGCGTTCGATGACGCGGCCCGTGTCGCCACCATGCGCGCCGCCGCGGATTCCAGTGTCCTGGTCTCGGATGTAGCCACGGCGCTCGCCCGCGCACCCGGCGACAACTTCGCGGATTTTGTGCACTTCACCGATCGCGGAGCCGGCATTGTCGCCAACACGCTCGCCCCTGCCATTCTCCAGGCGGCGGGTCGGCGCGCCGAGTGCGGCCGCTAGCGGCGACGCAATCGCGCGGACGCCGTATATTCCGCGCATGAAGATCTACACCCGGACTGGCGATCGTGGCGACACCGGATTGTTCGGTGGCGGCCGCGTGCCGAAGGATCATCCGCGCGTCGAGGCGTACGGCGATGTGGATGAGCTCAACGCGGCGCTTGGTCTCGCGCGATCCATCGAGATGATGCCCCGCATTGATGAAGTGCTCGCGCCCGTGCAGCGCGATCTGTTCGGGCTTGGCGCGCTCCTCGCGACGCCGCAGCCCGACAAGGTTCGCCAGCAACTGGAGAAGGCGCGCATCGACGACGATCGGATCACGCAGCTCGAACGGGCCATTGATGACTGTGAAATGGAGCTCGACCCGCTCACCGCATTCATTCTTCCGGGCGGCACGCCCAAGGCCGCCGCGCTTCACGTGGCACGCACGGTCTGCCGCCGCGCCGAGCGGCACGTCATCGCGCTGCGTGAGACGGTCGAGATCCCGCCCATTGTCGTCCGCTATCTCAACCGCCTGTCCGATCTGCTCTTCATGCTCGCGCGGGTGGCCAACCGCCGGGCCGGCGCCGCGGAGGTCACGTGGTGACCGGCCAGCTCGACCGATAAGCCACCCGCAGCAATGGCCACGATAGCCTTTCCGGGATACGATGTCCTGGTGGCGTGCGATGCGCTCGACCGCACGGGGGAAATCGCGCGCCACGTGGCCGATGCGCACCGCTTCGCGATCATCACCGACGATACGGTCGGACCGTTGTACGCGGATCGCGTGAGACGCTCCTTCGGTGCCAATCGCGTGAGCGCGCTCACACTGCCGGCCGGGGAAGCGCACAAGACGCGGGAAAGCTGGATGCGCATCACGGACGAGCTGCTCGCATCCGGTCACGGTCGCGACACGACCATCGTCGCCCTCGGCGGCGGCGTGGTCGGCGACCTCGCCGGCTTCGTTGCCGCGACGTTCATGCGCGGTGTCCCGGTGGTGCAGGTTCCGACCACGCTGCTCGCCATGATCGATGCAGCACTGGGCGGCAAGACCGCGGTGGACACCCCGCACGGGAAGAATCTGGTGGGCGCCTTCCACCGACCGTCTGCGGTCGTTGCCGATCCCAACGTGCTCACCACTCTGCCCCTTCGCCTGCTGCGCGCCGGACTCGCCGAAGCCATCAAGCATGGCGCGATTGCCGACGCAGCGTATCTCGAGCGGATCGCCAAGGCGCTGCCCGACGTCATACGCGACGCCGCGAGCGCGGAAATGCTCGACCTGATCCTCCGCAGCATCGAGATCAAGGCCAGCGTGGTGCAACGCGATGAGCACGAAGCCGGCGTGCGCAAAATTCTCAACTTCGGGCACACGCTCGGCCACGCCCTGGAAGCCGAGAGTGGCTACGCGCTGCTGCACGGCGAGGCTGTCGCGATTGGCATGGTGCTGGAGAGTGCGCTCGCCGAGCGAATCGGCGTTGCGAGCCAGGGCACAACTGCGCGCTTGCGCGACATCGTCGCGCGTGCCGGACTTCCGACGACGCGTCCGGCAACGCTGGACGCCGCGCGCATTCTTGCTGCTACCATGTCCGACAAGAAAGCGCGCCGCGGAACGGTGGAGTACGCGTTGCCGGAACGGCTCGGTGCGATGGCCGGCGAAGAGCGCGGTTGGAGCATCTCCGTTCCCGATTCCGACGTGCTCGCGGTGCTTGCCTGATGTTTCGCTTCATCTGGCGTCGCTCCCCCGCTGACGTGTACGCGATTGGCATTACCCTGCTGGTCATCGGCCTGGCCGTTGCCGCGTACCTGCTGGACGTCTCGTGGGTCTGGGTACTGCTTTTTGCTGTCGCGGTATTGGCGGCATCACTGACGGCGCTCTACCGTCGTGCTCGTCGCGTGCAGACGCGCATCGAAAAGCCTCCGGCTACCTCATGACGGTCAGGCTGGCGCGGGGTGGCATCCGGACGACCACCGAGGTAGTGGCGCATCAATAAGTGGTTGTATTCACATTACTTGAATGGAGGCCAGCCAATTCAGCGCGATGTACACCAAGCGCGCGAAAATCGTTGAATAGACCAGCGAAAACAGCCTTTGACGGTTACGCGATTTTGCTCCGGAGGTAGGTCGCGCCGAGCCCCGCGGTGCATCCGGTGAGCGATCCGCAATATTCCGGCACGATTTATGGCTGTTGACCGATCCCGCCATGCGCATTATGCTGCCGATCCCACCCCCCTGTTTATCCAGCGAGCCGTGTCTCGGTTCGTCCACCTTCCAGACGAGGAAATGGGCGAGTATGGAGCATGTGGCCGAAAGTCGATCCAAAGGGTTCTTCCGTTCCTCTCCCTCCACCGCCTTCGATCAGTACCTGCAGGACATTCAGAAGCTCCCCCTCATCACCGATCCCGAAGAAGAACGACGACTTGCCCGCCGCGCCCAGAAGGGCGACGAGCGAGCCGCCGAACGCCTGGTGACCGCGAACCTCCGGTTCGTCATCTCCTACGTCAAGAAGTATCAGGGACACGGCCTTGATCTGAGCGAGCTCGTGGCGATTGGCAACGAGGGGCTGCTGAAGGCAGTCAAGAAGTTCGATCCCGACCAGGGTGTGAAGTTCATCTCGTACGCGGTATGGTGGGTTCGCCAGGCAGTACTGAAGGCGCTCGCCGAACAGACGCGATCGGTCCGGATCCCGCTGAATCAGAACTCGCAGCTCATCAAGCTCGCGCGCGCGGAAACGGTGCTCGCGCAGGTGCTCAAGCGCGACCCCACCGATGATGAGATCGGCCGCCTCATCGAGGAGACACCGGCTACGGTCCGCTCCGCCCGGCAGATGTCGGCGACCGAAGTCTCGCTCGACGCGCCGGTTGACCGATCCGATCGCGAGGCCGCCACGCTCGGTGAACGATTCATTGGCGTGGACGGTGGCGAGATCGAGGAGAACACCGACTTCAGGCTGATGCGAGAGTTTATTGACCGATCCTTCCGCAAGTATCTCACCCCCCGCGAACGCAAGATTCTCTATCTCTATTACGGCATGGAAGAGGGCTCGGAAGCCATGACGCTGGAGAAGATCGGTGCGCTCATGGGCGTCACGCGTGAGCGTATCCGCCAGATCCGCGAACGTGCCTTCGAGAAGCTCCGTGAATCTCCTGACGGAATGGCGCTGGCAGGATTCTGGAGCTAGCCGGAACGGGGGCAGCCCATGGGGCTGCCTCTTTGTAGCGCGGATGCAGCACAGGGGCAGCCCCATGGGCTGCCCCTTCCGCATCCTTGTCACCGCCAACCGGATATGTCCATTCCCCGGGTTTACATTTCACCCATCCCCCTTCAACCCATCCCCGCCCCCGCTCTCCGCCTGTGCCCCACCCGCTCTCCTCCGCCCTCCGCGAGATCGTGGGGTCGCGCGCGCTGCTCGACCGGCCGAGCGAGCTCCTCGCCTACGGTGCCGACGGATTGCCGACGTACCACAGGCCACCCACGCTCGCCATCTTCCCCGAAACGCGCGAGGCACTCGTCAAGGTGGTCCGTCTGCTCGCCCGGGAAGGCTGTCCCTTCGTTCCGCGCGGCGCGGGTACCGGCCTCTCCGCCGGCGCGCTGGCCGAAACCGATGCCGTCATCATCGGGCTGAACCGGCTGACTGCCATCCGGTCCATCGATCCAGTCAATCGGCTCGCCGTCGTCGAACCCGGCGCCGTGAATGCGTCCATCTCGCGCGCCGCCGCCCGCCACGGCCTGCACTACGCGCCCGATCCGTCGAGCCAGACGGCGTGCACCATTGGTGGCAACATCGCGGAGAATTCCGGCGGACCGCATTGCCTGAAGTACGGTGTCACGCTGAATCACGTCGCGGCGCTCGAGGTGATTCTGCCAGACGGCGACATGGTCACGCTCGGCAACGCGACCGGCGAGTGCGACGGCTACGATCTGCTCGGCGCCTTCATCGGTTCGGAAGGCTGCTTTGGCATCGCACTCGAGGTCACGGTGCGCCTGTCCCGCAATCCCGAGGCGGTGCGCACGATGCTCGCCGATTTCATGTCGCTGGACGCCGGCGCCCGTGCGACGTCCGCCATCATTGCCCGCGGCATCGTTCCCGCAGCACTCGAAATGATGGACGGTCCCACCATTCGCGCAGTCGAAGCCTCCATTTACGCCGCCGGATATCCCGCCGACGCGGACGCCGTGCTCCTCATTGAGCTCGACGGGCTCGCGGCCGGCATGGACGCCGATGTCCGCGAGGTGGAGCGGATCTGTCTGGAGTGCGGCGCCCGGGCCGTCCGCATCGCGCGCGACGAAGCAGAACGCGCGCGCCTCTGGCAGGGACGCAAGAAGGCCTTCGGCGCGATGGGGCGAGTGGCTCCCTCGCTCGTCGTGCAGGATGCGGTGATTCCGCGCACGAAACTTCCCGATGTCCTGCGCGCGATCCATGGCATCGCCGAACGCTGGGATATTCAGGTCTGCAACGTGTTCCACGCAGGTGACGGCAATCTCCATCCGAATATCGGATTCGACGCGCGCGACGCGCAGCAGACCGACCGTGTCCACCATGCAATGCGCGAGATCATGCGCGCCTGCGTCGATGCGGGCGGCACGATCACCGGCGAGCACGGCGTGGGGCTCGACAAGCTCGAGTACATGCCGCTCATATTTTCACCCGACTCGCTCGAGGCGCAGTGCCGTCTGCGCGATGTCTTCGACCCCGCGCGCCGCGCGAACCCTGGCAAGGTCGTGCCGGTGCACGCCTGCCGTGAGTGGCGCATGACACCCGCCGCGCGATGACCGCCGTCGCCACGGCACCGGATACGGCCGCCGGCATCGCGAGCCACGTGCGCGAGGCGCGCGAGCACCGCGAAGCGCTGCGCATCGCCGGCGCGGGGCACTGGTTGGACGCGGGCCGTCCCACATCAGCCAGCAGCATCCTGTCGCTTCAGGCGATCACAGGTATCGTGGACTACAACCCGGGCGATCTTACCCTCACGGCGCGCGCGGGAACCAGCCTGGACGCAATTGCCCGCGCCGCCGCTGCCGAGCACCAATGGCTGGCGCTCGACCCGTTCGGAGCACCCTCCGGTACGCTGGGTGCGACGGTCGCCACCGCATCAGCCGGACCACTGGCGTTCGCGTTCGGCACGCCGCGCGACAACGTGCTCGGGCTCGAAATCGTGACAGGCGATGGCCGCACCATTCGATCCGGCGGCCGCGTCGTGAAGAACGTCGCCGGCTTCGATCTCACCAGGCTCTTCACGGGATCGTGGGGCACGCTCGGCGTGATTACGGAAGTCACCGTGCGGCTGCGCGCACTCCCCGAGGTGGACGACACGCTTGCGATCTCCGTTGATGAGCATCCCGATACTCTCGGCACGCTGCTTCTGCGCCTCCGGACGGCCGCGATCGCACCGATCGCGCTGGAGCTCGTCAATGCACCGCTGGCCCATCTGCTCGGTCTGAGGGAGCGCATGGCCCTGCTCATCCGGCTTGGCGGAAACGCGGACAGCGTGCGTGCACAGCGCGCCGCGCTTGGCTTTGCGGGCCAGCCCGCGACCGTGCCTGCGTCAGTCTGGAACGTGCTCCGCGCGTGCGAGCCGGAACACGCGATGGTCATGCGCATCTCGATGCCTCCGTCGCGCATGGTCGACTGCTGGACGGCGGCATGCGACGCAACACGGGTGGATGGCGATGCGCCGCCCGCGCTCGTGCACGGCACTCCGGAGCGTGGCGTGGTCCGGTGCATCGTGCCCGCGCCGTCGCCCGAGGTCGTTGATCGTGCGATTGCCAGATGCGCAGCGCTGCCCGCCACGGTGATCTTCGAACGGCTCCCCGCAGCGGCGTGGGCCCGCGTACCGGACGCGCTGCGCGGCCCACTGGCGCCGCGGGTACGACAAGCCTTCGATCCGGACGGCATTCTCAATCCCGGCATCCTCGGAGCGACACGGTGAACGAGCACACATCCGCCGCACCGTGCGCAGTCCCGGGCACCCCGCTGGCCGGGGTCGTGCCGGGCATCATGACGTGCGTACACTGCGGATTCTGCCTGCAGGCCTGTCCCACCTATCTCGCACTGGGCGACGAGAACGATTCTCCGCGCGGTCGCATCGTGCTCATGCGCTCGGTCGTGGAAGGCACGCTCTCCCTGGATGACCCCGCGCTGCAGGAGCACATCGATCGCTGCCTGGGGTGCCGCGGCTGTGAGACGGCGTGTCCGTCCGGCGTGCCGTACGGCCAGTTGCTGGAAGCGACCCGCGCCACCATCGCCCAGCGCGTGCCGCCGCCGGGCACCGCCCGGGTACTGCTCTGGATTTTTGCGCACGCCATCGTGCTGCGGCCAGCGCTCCTCGCCGCGCGAGTGCTGCGCGCGACCGGACTGCCGCGCGCGCTCTCGCGACTGCGCGGCCGGCTCGGCTTCGCGTTCGCAATGCTGGCCGTCTCGGCGCCGCCGCGGTTCGTCCGTCGCGCGTACCGGCCGCACGGCTCCCGCGCGCGCGGCACCGTCGCGCTGCTGCGCGGCTGCGTCATGGAGGGGCTGTTCGCCGCCACCAATCGCGCCACGGAACGGACGCTCGCCGCGAACGACTACGACCTGGTGCGCGCGCCCGGACAGCGCTGTTGCGGTGCACTGCACGCACATGCCGGCGATCTGCGCCGCGCCCGTGCGCTCGCCCGCGCGAACATCGCGGCGTTCGAGCGCTCCGGGGCCGCGGCCATCGCGGTGAACGCAGCCGGATGCGGCGCCATGATGAAGGAGTATGGGCATCTGCTGCACGACGACCCGGCGTGGGCCTCCCGTGCCGCGGCGTGCGCGGCGCGCGTGCGCGACGTGACCGAGCTGCTCGCCGGCGCCGGTCCCCGTCCGGGCGGTTCCCTCGCCCTCCGTGTCACGTACGATGCGCCCTGTCATCTCGTGCATGGCCAGCGCGTCGACCGGCCGCCACGGGCGGTACTCGCGCGCATCCCGAACCTGACGCTCGTACCGCTCACGGACGCGGACCAGTGTTGCGGCAGCGCCGGCATCTACAACCTGTTGCAGCCCGATCTCTCCCTGCAGGTGCTCGCGCCCAAGCTCGCCAACATCGCGGCCACCGGCGCGGATTTCGTCGCGACCGGGAACCCGGGGTGCCTCATGCACATCGGTGCCGGGCTGCTGCGCTCGGGCCTCCGCACGCGCGTGGTGCATCCGGTGGATCTCCTCGATGCATCGTACGCCGCCGCGGCCCCGTAGCGCACGCGCGCAACACGCGTGTAGCTTGCGGCAATGAGCGCCATGTCCGCGCTGTCCGGACGATCTCCCGCTGAAGGCTCCATCGCGGGTCGCCCCGTCGTGCTGCACTATGGTGACATCGCGACCGAGTACGCGGCGCTGCGCGCCGGCGCCATGCTGGTGGACCGGGACGCACGCGGTCGCATGCGCCTGGACGGTGCCCGCGCTGCCGAGATGATCGCGGGACTGGTGACGAACGACGTGCAGGCCCTCACGGCCGGCACCGGCACGTACGCCGCCGCGCTCAGTCCACGCGGCAGGATCGTGGCGGACGTGCGCATCTTCGTCTTCTCCGATCACCTCGCAGCGGACGTCCCGCCGCGCGCGGCGGAGGGCTGGCAGGCGATGGTGCGCAAGTACATCAATCCGCGAATCGCCAGATACGAGGATCAATCCGCATCCCGCCGCCAGATCGGCATCTTCGGCGCGCGCGCGCGGCGCGTCACCGCAGCCGTCACCGGAATTTCGACCGACGCGCTGGCTGCGCTTGCGCCGTATGCGCACCTCCCGCTGCCGGCGATGGCAGACACGGCGTTCGTCGCGCGAGTGCCGGACCTCGAGCTCGAGGGTTACGAGATCATCATGCCGGCCGAGGCGCGCGACGAGGTCTGGCACCGCGCCGAGGATGCCGGCGCCACGCGCGCCGGCCTGCTCGCGTTCGAAATCGCGCGCATCGAGGCGGGCCGCCCTGAATGGGGACTCGACATGGACGAGACCACCATTCCCCAGGAAGCCAACCTCGACGAATTGCACGCCATCTCGTACACCAAGGGATGCTACGTGGGACAGGAGGTGGTGGCGCGCGTGCACTTCCGCGGCCACGTGAATCGCCATCTGCGCGGGCTGCTCGTCGGGCAGAGCGAACCGCCCGCGCATGGCACCGCGCTGCTGGATGCATCCGGCAGGCAGGTGGGCGACGTCCGCTCCGGCACGCTCTCACCGCGCCTCGGAGGTATCGCGCTGGCCATGGTGCGCCGCGAGATTGCGCCCGGCACCACATTGCGCGCGCTCGGGCCGGACCATGAGTCCAGCGTGGATGTCGCGGAGCTGCCGTTCCCGCTCTGAATGCCCCGCGCGCTCGTCACCGGAGCCACGGGGCAGGTCGGCTCGTACATCGTGGAGCGACTCGCCGCTGACGGATGGAGCGTCCGTGCACTGGTGCGGAACCCGACGGCCGCGTCATGGCTGACGCGCACGGATGTCGCCCTGATCCAGGGCGATGTGTGCGATCCGGCGAGCCTGTCGGCGGCGGCCGCCGGCTGCGATGCGATCTTCCATGCGGCCGCGCTGGTGACCGCCGCCTCCTGGAACAGCTATCGCGCCATCAACGTGATCGGAACGCAGCACGTCATCGAGGCTGCGGCCGCCAGTGGCGCGCGACTGCTGCAGGTGAGCAGTGTCGCGGTGTACGGGCGCGAGATGCGCTTCCAGGACCACCCCACCGACGAGGAGACGCCGTTGCGTCCGCTCCCGGACGCAGACTGGTACGCGCGCTCCAAGCGGGAGTCGGAAGCCCTCGTGATGGACGCGCATCGAGCAGGACGCATCTGGGCCACCGCGGTGCGCCCTGATGTCATCTACGGGAGGCGCGACCGGCAGTTCGTCCCGCGCATCGCGCGCGCCATTGCCCGCGGCTTCTTTCCCGTAATTGGCGGTGGCGCGTCCACGCTGGCGATTGTGCACGCTGCCAACGTGGCCGACGGCGCGGTGCGGGCCGTGCGGTGTGACGCAGCCGGCGGCAAGGCATACAATCTCGCCAATGATTCCGCCGTGACCGTTGCGGAGTTCGCGCGCCTTGCCGGCCAGGGACTGGGGCAACGCGTGCGACTGGTGCCCGTGCCGCATGCCGCGGCGCGCGCCGCATTCGCCGGACTTGCGACGATCCTGCGTGTGACCGGTCATGCATCACTCGCCACCCACGCAGCCAGCTCACTCGAGTTCCTCACGCGTGACGATCCCTTTTCATCCGCGCTGGCGCGCCGCGAACTGCACTGGTCACCGCCGGTGCTGCCGCGTGACGGCGTTCCCGACGCGTTCGCGTGGTGGAAGTCATGCCGTCAGACATGAGTACCATCTCGCGCCGCCCGCACGAAACGCAAACGGGGCGCAGCTGCCGTGCTGCGCCCCGTTTGCGTACCTCATGTCAGATGTCAGATCCGGAACCGCGAGTTTACTGCGGCTTCGCTCCGGTATCCGGCTTCGCCATCGTGGAATCGTGCTTCATCCCGGTGTCTGCCGCGGCAGGCGCGGGCGCCATGGCGGGAGCAGCGGTAGCGGTAGAGTCGGCTGCGGGTGCGGCATTTTCCTTTGCTTTGCAAGCGGCAAGGGCCAGCACCGCGACAGCGACAACGGCAAGGCGCTTCATTATTGTCTCCTTGTGGGGGCGAAAATGTTCTGCTCTCCCTCGTAGATGCACGCAGAGCGCCATGCAGATACGAGCGGCAGTTATTTTACTGGATCGGCTCGGCCTGTCAAGGGACAGGCGTGTCCATCGTACTGGTTGAAACTGTTGCATTGTCCTAATTTGGATCAACTGCAGCCTGCTCAAGCGACATTACACATCCCTCGTCCGCTGCGGAACGATACTCACGTGCGAGTAGTCCGGTGCATGTAGTCCGCGGTGCCTGTCCGCATGATTGTCCGGACACGTGCGCCATGCTGGTGTCGGTGGAGAACGGGCGCGCCGTACACGTTGCCGGCGACCCGGACCACCCGTTCACACAGGGATTTCTCTGCGCGAAAGTCAATCGGTATCTTGAACGCACGTATCATGCCGAACGTCTCGCGCGCCCCATGCGGCGTGTCGGTGCCAAGGGCGAGGGCCGCTTCGCGTCAATCTCGTGGGACGAGGCGCTGGGTGAAATCGCGCAGCGCCTCGCGGAAATCGTCCGATCGTCCGATGGCCCGCAGGCCATCCTCCCGTATTCGTACGCGGGCACGATGGGTTCCGTGCAGGGCTCCTCCATGGATCGCCGCTTCTTCCACCTCCTCGGCGCCTCACGGCTCGATCGCACCATCTGCTCCATGGCCGGCACCGTTGGCATGCGGATGACCGTAGGCGCCAACATCGGCGCCGATGCGGAAGGCATTCCCGAGAGCGATCTGGTGCTGCTGTGGGGCACGAACACCCTCACCTCCAATCCGCACCTCTGGCCATTCGTGCTCGCGGCCCGTGCCCGCGGGGCGCGCGTGATCGCGATTGATCCGCTGCGGACGCGCACCGCCGCCCAGTGTGATGAATGGATTCCCATACGTCCGGGCACCGACGGAGCGCTCGCGCTCGGCCTCATGCACGTCCTGTTCGCCGATGGCCTCGAGGACCGCGATTACCTGGCGCGCTACACACTGGGCGAAGCGGGGCTGCGTGCTCGCGCGCTCGAATACGATCCCGCGCGCGTGGCCGCGATCACGGGCATTGCCTCGGACCGCATCACGGCGCTCGCGCGCGAGTATGGCCGCGCGCGCGCGGCATTCATCCGCATCAACTACGGATTGCAGCGCCACGGCGGTGGAGGCATGGCCGTGCGCACGATCGCGTGTCTTCCCGCCATCACCGGCCACTGGCGGCGTGCGGGCGGCGGCGTGCAACTGTCCACGAGCGCCAACTTCCAGTTCAACAAGGCGGCGCTGGAACGGCCGGATCTCTCGCCACCCGTGCGCACCATCAACATGATCAGGCTGGGCGAGGCGCTCACACGGCCCGATGCCGGTGTGGGCGGCCCGCCGGTGCGCGCACTGGTCGTGTACAATTCGAATCCCGCCGCCGTGGCGCCCGATCGCAGCGAGGTTCTGCGCGGCCTGGCGCGACCTGATCTGTTCACCGTCGTGCTCGAACACTTCCAGACCGACACGGCGGACTGGGCCGACATTGTGCTGCCCGCCACGACGCAGCTCGAACACTGGGATCTGCACCTCGCGTACGGCCATCACTACGTCACGCTGAATCGCCCCTCCATCGAGCCCGTGGCGGAGGCCAAGCCCAACAGCGAGATCTTTCGTCTGCTCGGCGCGCGGATGGGACTGGATCATCCCGCGCTGCGCGACGACGATCGCACGCTGATCGCGCAGGCGCTCGACGGCGCCGGACCGCAGCTGCAGGGCGTGACGCTCGACGCGCTGCTCGAGCGCGGCTGGATGCGGCTGCACCTGCCACGCCCGTTCCTGCCCTTCGCCGAGGGCGGATTCCCGACGCCCAGCGGCCGCTGCGAGTTCTTCTCGGAGCGCATGCAGGACATGGGGTTCGATCCGCTGCCGGCATACGTGCCACCCTGGGAGTCCGTGGAGCGCGACCCGGAGCTGGCCGCGCGCTATCCCCTCACGCTCATCTCATCACCGGCGCACCAGTTTCTGAACTCCAGCTTCGTGAACGTGGCGACGCTGCGCCGCGCCGCGCGCGAGCCCGAACTCGTGATCCACCCCGACGATGCGGCGCTGCGCGGGATTCGCTCGGGTGTGTCCGTCGTCGTGCACAACGATCGCGGCGAGTTTCTCGCGGTGGCGCGCGTGGAGCCCACGGTGCGCACGGGCACCGTCTGGGCGCCTTCCATCTGGTGGGGCAAGTACACGCGTGACGGTCACAACGCGAACCATACCACGTCGCAGCGCGAAACCGACCTGGGTCACGGACCCGTCTTCTACGACAACCTCGTGGAGGTCTCGCCGGCGGACTGAACGAAGCTGCCGCGCGTGGGTGCGCACGAATCGTGCAGCCTCCCGGTCGGGCGTCCCTCGCGGACTCCCGCCGAGCCGGAATTTCCTGCCCTACTGGCGCTCGGGGGTGTCGCGCGTGTACGCTGGATCAGGAGCCGCGCCGACCGGCCGTGAATGGACCGCGCACGCGGGCTCTCGCTTTCATCCGTGGAGACTGGCCGTGCCGTCCTATCCTGAAACGCTGGGCGCGCTCAAGCGCTCGCCCTTTGCCGCTCCGCATCGCGCGCGCCGGTCGGTGAAAGATGAGGTGCGCGCCAACCTGCTCGCGCGCCTTGCCGCCGGTGGCCCCATCCTCGAGGGCATCATTGGCTACGACGAGACGGTTGTTCCACAGATCATCAACGCGCTCCTGGCGCGTCACAACTTCATCCTGCTGGGGCTGCGCGGCCAGGCGAAGTCGCGCATACTCCGCGCGCTGGTGACGTTCCTGGATGACGCGATCCCCGTCGTCGCCGGCAGCGAGGTGAACGACAATCCCTTCGCCCCCATCTCCAAGTACGCCCGCATGACCATCGCCGAGCAGGGCGACAACACGCCCATCGCGTGGGTCACCCGCGAGGAACGCTACGTGGAGAAGCTGGCGACGCCGGACGTGACGGTCGCCGACATCATTGGTGACGTGGACCCGATTCGCGCCGCGCGTGGCGGGCACGTGCTGTCGGATGAGCTCACCATCCACTACGGCATGCTGCCGCGCGCCAATCGTGGCATCTTCGCGCTGAACGAGCTCCCCGATCTCGCGGGCAAGATCCAGGTGGGCCTCTTCAACATCATGCAGGAAGGCGACGTCCAGATCAAAGGCTATCCCATCCGGCTGCCACTGGACGTCCTGCTGTGCTTCACCGCGAATCCCGAGGACTACACGGCGCGCGGCAAGATCATCACGCCGCTCAAGGATCGCATCGGCAGCGAGATCTCCACGCATTACCCGGAAAGCGTGGACCTCGGCATGGCCATCACGCGCCAGGAAGCGTGGACCGCGCGTGGCGGGCTCCCCGTGCGCGTGCCGGATTTCATGGAGGAGGTCATCGAGCGCGTCGCGTTCGAAGCCCGGACGGACAAGCGCGTGGACAAGCGTTCGGGCGTGTCACAGCGCATGCCCATCTCGGTGCTCGAGAATGCGGTGTCCAATGCGGAGCGGCGCGCCGCGCTCACGGGCGAATGCGAAGCGGTGCCGCGCATCACCGATCTGTACGCCGCGCTTCCCGCCATCACCGGCAAGATCGAGCTGGAGTACGAAGGCGAGCTGGTCGGCGGCCCCGCGATCGCGAACGAGCTGATCCGGCGCGCCGCCGACGCCACCGTGCAGTCGCGCGTCGGCGGTGTCAACACGGACGACATCGTCGTCTGGTTCGATGAAGGCAATGCGCTGCAGGTGACGCACGACCTCTCGTCCGCGGCAATGGTGCGCGGTTTCGAACGGGTTCCCATGCTGCTCTCACTCGTGCACCACACCGGCCTCGCCGCCGATGGTGATGCTCCGGCGACGGTTGCCGCCTGCGAGCTGCTGCTGGAATCGCTCGTGGCGCGCCGCAAGATCTCGCGTTCCGAGAGCGGCCTCTACGGGCGCGCCCAGCCACCCGAGCGGCGCCGCCCGAATCAGGATTTCTTTGGCGGCGGCGCGATGACGTGATCCATCGCGCTACGCCGTCCAGCGCCGCGTCCCGCGATGCCGCGGATGACGTGGTCCCGTCCACGCCGCCCGCTCCGGCCACGCCGCGCCCAGCGCAGCGCGTGACGGTGCGTCGCGCGGTCATGCGCGACCTCGATGCCATCGTCGAGCTCCGCCTGGCGCTTCTCCGGTTGCACGCCGAGAATCCGCTGCACGGCCGCATCCGCGCCGACGCACCACTCCGGGCACGGCGACTCTATGCGCAGCAACTGCGCGCGCTCGATGAAGTGATCTTCCTTGCGGAGCGCGACGGCGTGCCGATCGGCGTGCTCCGTTGCGCGCGCAGCAGTGGCACGCCCATGCTGGATCCGGTGATGTACGGTTACGTCTCGTCGGTATACGTCGTACCGGCGGCACGGCGTCAGGGGGTGCTGCGCGCCCTGCTGCGCGCCGCCGAGCGATGGTGTCGCCGCCGCGGCCTCGAGGAAATGCGCCTGCACAATTCCGCCGATGATGCCGTGGCCAACTCGGCCTGGGATGCCCTCGGCTTCGAGCTGGCCGAGGTGGTGCGCGTGCGGCGGCTGCGCTGACCGGGGAGATCACCGTGTCCCTCATCACGATCTCGCGGATGTTCGGCTCCGGCGGCTCCGAGGTCGCGGCCGGGGTCGCGAATGCGCTCGGCTGGCAGCTGCTGGACAATGCGTTCGTGGATGCCGTCGCGCAGCGCCTTGGCGTGTCGCCCGAGGAGGTCGAGGAACGCGAGGAGCGCGTTCCGTCGCTGACGCAGCGCTTGGCGACCACGCTCGCGATCAGCGCGCCGGAAATTCTTCCGAGTCCCATCGCGCCACCCCTCCCTCCCACGGAGCAGCGCCTGGTCGAGGTCACCGCGCGCATCGTGCAGGAAGCGGTTGCCACGGGCCACGCCGTGCTCGTGGGCCGCGGCGCGCAGTGCATCCTGGGCGAGCGCGCCGACGTCCTCCACATCTTCTGCTATGCGCCGCGCGATGCCCTGGCCGCGCGCGTGGCAGCCCGCCTGGGGATCTCCATCCCGGATGCGGCGCGCGAAGTCGAACAGCGCAATCATCAGCGCGAACAGTATGTGCGCCGCTACTGGAAACGCTCCTGGCTCGCGTTCGACAACTACCACCTGTGCATCAATACCGGGGCCATGGGCATCGAAGAGACCGTCGCGCTGGTGGTGCGCGTGGCATGTGAGCGATTCGCGCTCACGCCCTGATCGGGGAATGGCGCAGCAGTCTTGATGTTCTGCGGCCCGGATGGCAAGGTGCAGTATGCGCTCGCACACCTACTCGAAGTTCAGTCCCGAGGCTGCGGATGCGGTGGATCTGCAGTCGCTGCTCGACAAGCTGGCGGATTTCCTCCTGCAATCGGGCTTCGCGGGGGGCAAGGGTCAGTCGCCGTACTGGGGCGAGTTCGACGGTGAGGCGGACCGCTCGCTCGATGCGCTCCGTGAGGCGATTCTCAACGCGCTCATGGAAAGCGGGCAGTTCACGCCCGAGATGCTCGATGCCCTGCGCGGCGACTCGGACGACGATGGAGAATCCGCGGGACGCCTCGCGAAGCTGCTGGATGAGATCATCCAGCGCCTGGTGAGCGAAGGCTACCTGAATCTCGAGGCGCCGCCGCAGATGCCGTCGGGGTACCAGGACGTGACCGGACGCGGCGGACTCGCGCGCGCGGCCGCCCGCGACGTACAGTTCCAGCTCACCGAAAAGGGCATCGACTTTCTCGGCTTCAAGACGCTGCGCGACCTGCTTGGCTCCCTCGGCAAGTCGAGCTTCGGCAATCACGACACGCCGTATCTCGCCACCGGCGTGGAAGCCGACGCGGCCAGCCGCCAGTACGAGTTCGGCGACACGATGAATCTGGACGTGAATGCCACGCTCCAGCACGCCCTCGCGCGCACCGGATCGCTCGACGTGCCGATCGACCTCGACTACACCGATCTCATGGTGCACCAGGCGGAATACCGCTCATCCTGCGCGACGGTGCTCATGCTCGATACGTCGCACTCCATGATCCTGTATGGCGAGGACCGGTTCACACCCGCCAAGAAGGTAGCGCTCGCGCTGACCCATCTCATCCGCACCCAGTTTCCGGGCGACTCGCTGCGCGTCGTGCTGTTCCACGACTCCGCCGAAGAGATTCCGCTCGCGCGCCTCGCGCACGCCCAGGTCGGCCCGTACCACACGAACACCGCGGAAGGACTCAAGCTTGCGCGCCGGATCCTGCTCGCGCAGAAGAAGGACATGCGGCAGATCGTGATGATCACGGACGGCAAGCCGAGCGCGGTCACCATGCCCAACGGCATGATCTACAAGAACTCCATGGGACTCGACGCCATGGTCGCGGCGCAGACGCTGCGTGAAGTGGCGGATTGCCGGCGGTGCGGCATCGTCATCAACACATTCATGCTCGCGCGCGACCGTGCCCTCGTGGAATTCGTCAAGCGCGTGGCGGCGATCAGCCGCGGCAAGGCCTACTTCACCAACACGATGACGCTGGGCCAGTTCATTCTCATGGATTTCCTGCGGCGCAAGACGCGCAAGGTATCCTGACGCGCCGCGCCGGCGACGCTACAGCCGCGGCGCCACGGGCAGATCCAGCTCGAAACGAAAACGCGTGCCCTTCCCGAGCTCGGTATCCACCACCAGGTCGCCGCCCAGCCCCCGGATGAGCCGGCGCGAGATGGACAACCCCAGTCCCGCACTCGAAAACGAGTAGTCGCCCACACTCCGACGCCGGCGGAATGTCTCGAAGAGACAGCTCATCACATCCGGCGGGATGCCGCGCCCGGTATCCCGCACCGAGAAGTCGAGACGCGTGCGCGTGCGCTGCTTCGCCGCGATCTCGACGAATCCCTCGGCGGTGAACTTCAGCGCGTTGGTCGTGAGGTTGAGCAGCACGCGATTCAGTGCGCCCGGGTGCCCGAGCCGGAAGTCGGCATCGGGCGGCGCCAGCCTGAGGTCGAGCTTCTTTTCCTCCGCAATGGGCAGCACGATGTCGCGGACGCCGTTCATGACATCCGACACCGAGAACGGAACCGGTTCCACGTCGGTGAGCCGGTCGGCGCCGCGCACCAGCTCGATCACGTCGCTCGACATGGCGCTGAGGCCGAAGGCCGCACTGTAGATCAGCCCGAGTTGTCGCTCCTGCACCGGCGCGACGGGGCCGCTCTGCCCCTTCCGGATGGTCTCGGCGAGAAAGAGAATGGAGGACAGCGGCGACCGCAGATCGTGCGCCACCTCCACGAGCAGATCCAGTCCCCCCACACCCGCGAGACGGTTCGCGAACCGCTGCGCGTCGTCGGCCTCGAGCACCGCCTGCACGCGCTCGAACGCGCGCAGCAGCGTGACGACCTCCTCGACACTCGCGACAGCGCCCGGCTGGCTCGCCAGCTCCTCCACCACGGCCGCACGCCAGCGGCCGAGCAGTCGCTGCACGGGCGCCGCGGGTGCGGCGCGCTCCACGATGACCGCGTCGCCGGTCCAGCCCTGCACGAGCGCGGTACCCAGAGCGGACATCTGTGCGCGCAGATCCTCGAGCTGCGTTCCCGACTCGATCGACTGGGGTGCGGCGAGCACGCGCGCCGCGGCCCGATCCACCAGCGCTCCCAGCGGATCAGGAATGGCCGCCGCGGCAGTATCCGCCGCCGGTCCTGCCGGTCGTGCCACGTGATCAACCCGGGCTTTCGTGTCGCCTGCGGAGGTGCGCGTCACGGCGCTCGCGCGCGACGCGCCGGTGGTCACTCGGTGAGACCCGTCAGGTCATCGCGCCGCATGCTGTGCTTCTCCATGAGACGGTAGAGCGTCGTCCGATCGATGTTGGCGAGCCGTGCCGCGCGCGACATGTTGCCGCCCGCGCGCGTCGTGAGCCGGGCGAGATACTCGCGCTCGAATTCGGCGATCAGCCGGTCCTTCGCCGCGTGGTAGGGCTCGTCCATGATGGCCGTGGGCAGTGTCGTCCGCACCGGCACCCCCGGCGCGTCATCATACACCGGGATGTCCTGTGGCCGGATGGCGTGCCCCGGTTCGCTCAGCACGGCAACGTGCTCGATCACGTTCTGTAATTCGCGCACATTCCCGCGCCACGGCCGGGCGCGCAGGAAATTCATCGCGTCTTCCGTGAGGCGCGGCGCCGCCTCGCTCGCCTGGCGGTGACGCGACCAGTAGTACGCGAGGAAGTGATTCGCCAGCAGCGGAATGTCTTCGGGTCGCTGCCGCAGGGGAGGAAGCCGGATGGGCACGACGCGCAGCCGGTAGAACAGGTCCTCACGCAGCACGCCGGAGTTGACCGCCTCCTGTGGATCGCGGTTGGTCGCCGAGATGAAGCGAATGTCCACCACGGCATCCTGCTGTTCACTTCCCACACGGCGCACCACGCCGTCCTGCAGCACACGCAACAGCTTGGCCTGGATCTGATGCGACATCTCCGTCAGCTCGTCCAGGAAGAGCGTCCCGCCGTTGGCCGTCTCGAGCAGCCCGGGCTTGTCGCGATCCGCGCCGGTGAACGCGCCCTTGCGATGACCGAACATCTCGCTCTCGAGCAGCGGCTCGGGAAGTGCCGCACAGTTGATGGGCACGAGCTTGCGGCTCGCCCGACGGCTGTGCGCGTGAATGAACTGTGCGATGACTTCCTTGCCGGTGCCGCTCTCGCCAGCGATCATCACCGAGGCATCCGTCGTGGCCACCTTCCGCGCCAGTTCCACGGCACTCCGGAACGCCGGCGACACGCCGAGCAGCGTGATCTTGTCGCTGTTCCCGTTCTGCTGCACGAGCTGCTTGCGCAGGTCGCTCGTTTCCCGCGCCACCATGACCGCGTGCGAGGCGCGCCCCACCAGGACTTGCAGATGCGTCGCGGAGAACGGTTTGGGCAGATAGTCCCACGCGCCCGCGCGCAGCGCCTCGATGCTCGTCGTCACACTCGGGTTGCCCGTCATGACGACGACGATCGTGTCGCGGAACGCCTCCAGCGCCGCCTTCAGGACATCGATCCCCGACACGGGCGTCATGTAGAGGTCCACGAGGATGATGTCGAACTTCCGGCGCCGGACCATCTCCAGCGCTTCATCACCCCGTCCGCAGAAGGTCACGTTGTAGCCATCCATCTGCAGCACGCTCGCGCACCCTTCGCGAAGCGTGCGGTCGTCGTCAACGACAAGTATGCGAATGCCGCCTTTGACGTCAGCGGGAATGGATAGAGGATCGCGAGGAGCCGGCTGCGCCTCCGACGCGGTGTCGGGTTGGGCCACGAACGGACTGGACATCGATTGTACCTTCTCTCCGGTTCCGGCGATGGGCCGGTCAAATGGAAGGACGGGCATCTGCAGCAGCGTACCACCTGTACCGAGGACGATCGGCAACACAGATTGTCAAGTCAATGCTACATTCCTGTCGTCCGAATACCACATGATGTGTGTCACATTCAGCGGCATTTCCCCTTGCAACTCCGCTTTGGCGCTGGACTGCCACGCCTGGCTCAGCAATTGTTGACTCGCTGTAACGACGAATTGTGCGTTGAGCCGTCACGAGATGCGAATCGCTGAGTCGTCCGGCAACGGACCCGCCCGAAGGCGGGGTGAAGCCATCGACACGAATACCGTTCGCGACGGGCGTGGCGCCCGGGCGCTGACAGGTCCTAAACGTCCCAGTGAACCTCAGTTAGATGCGTTACTCCGGCGAACCGCGCCTCGTCCTTGTCCGCTGACCCATCCGGACATGCCTGCCAGTACGCACCGCCGCGCCCACTGCCCGTTACCCGGGCCGCCTGATTCTGGGATGGGCCTGGAATTGCATAGTTTGGCGCTTGTGCGGCAGGTTGCGCCCCGCGAGCTCCGCGACTCCGGCTGGGTGCCCTGCGGAAGATCAACCCTGGAGCTTCTTCTCGAATGTCCGTGAACTACCTCCCGTCGAACCTCCCCGGCGAACCGGCGCGTGATCCGGGCGCGCTGGCCCTGCCGCAAGCGTGGTCGTCGCCGGTCTGGGGCGGCGGTCAGGACGCCGAGGAAGCCGGTATTCCGTGGGGGCGATACGTCGCCGCGCTGCGCCGCTACAAATGGATGATTCTCGCCATCGTCGTGGCCGGTACCGCGCTCGGATTTGGCGTGAGCCAGTTCATCACGCCGGAGTACCAGGTCGCCGGGACGATCTGGATTTCCGAGACCGATCCGCGCATGGTCAACAATAATCGCGGCCCGGTCCGGGGCGAGGAGCTCCTTGGCGGCGGAGCATGGGCAGATCTGCTCACCAGCTCCAACGTCATGGATCGGGTCGTCCGTCGCATGGGGCTCTACCTGTGGACGACGAACACCGCTGATTCCGCGGCGTTTGCCGGTTTCCAGCCCGGCACTGGCTTCCGGGCGGGCACGTACGAATTGACGGTCGATCCCACGGGCGCCAGGTACAGTCTGAGCACGAAGGGTGGCACCGTCGTGGAACGCGGTGCCGTGGGCGATTCCGTCGGACGTACGGTTGGCTTCCTCTGGAAGCCGGCGGCCGCCGCGCTGGGGCATGGACGGACCCTGGAGTTCAGCGTACAGAACCCGCGCCAGATCGCCAACAGTCTCACCAAGCGCGTCGAAGTCACACTCCCCCAGGGCAGCTCGTTTCTCAAGCTGACCCTGACGGGCGCGAGCCCGCGGCGCACCGCGACGATCCTCAACACGGTCATGACGGAATTCGTGGCGACCGCCACGGACCTCAAGCGCCGCAACCTGGACGAAACCGCCAAGACCTTGCAGTCGCAGCTCGACGATGCGCACAACGCGCTGCAGGCGTCGGAAAACAAGCTGCAGGGCTTCCGCACCAATACGATTACGCTCCCCACCGAGGACGTCGCGCTCGGCAATCCCGGAGCGGCGCCCGTTGCGCCCGGAGCCGATGCCGCGCCCAATCCGGTTGCCAACGGCTACTTCGAGCAGAAGCTGCAACTCGAAGCGCTGCAACGGGACCAGAAAGCTCTCGAGACTCTCCTGGCAAATCCCGCGGCCATTACGGCGGATGCGTTCGTACCCATTCAGACCGCGCAGCAGTCGCCCGATCTCACGGCTGCCCTGCAGGAGCTGTCCAAGCGGGAAACAGCACTGCGCGCCGCGCGCGAGGTATACACCGATCAGCATCCCACGGTGATCCAGCTCAAGGCGAGCGTGCAGCTCATGCGCACGCAAACCATCCCGGGCATTCTGCGTGCACTCGTCGAACAGTTGAAGAAGCGCGAGGCCGCGCTGGGCGCGCAGATCGGTACGGCCACGCAGCAGCTCAAGGCCATCCCGTCGCGCTCCATCGAGCTGATGCGATTGCAGCGCGATGTGCAGACCAAGTCGGCTCTGTATCAGATGCTGCAGGGCCGCTTCGAGGAAGCTCGCCTGGCAGCCGTGAGCGCCATCCCCGACGTGAGCATTCTCGACACGGCGGTGGCGCCGCTCATTCCCACGAAGAACACGGCGCCGAGCATCATCCTCATTGCGCTGCTGGCCAGCCTGGGCGGCGCCGTGGGACTGGCGCTCCTGTTCGACCAGACGGACTCCAAGTTCCGCTACCCGGAGCAGGCCAGCCACGACATGCGGCTCACGATCCTGGGAGCGGTGCCGACGATCGCCGGTGGCAGGGGCGCAAGCCCCGATCCGGCGGAGGCGGCACAGGTGATCGAGGCATTCCGCACGATCCGGATGAACATCACCAACGCCTGCGGCGGCGCGCCAATGATGTTCACCATTTCGAGCCCTGGCCCGGGCGATGGCAAGTCGCTCGTGTCCTCGAATCTCGCGCTCTCGTTCGCCGAAGCGGGCTATCGCACCATCCTGGTGGACGGCGATACGCGACGCGGGCAACTGCACGCGATGTTCAATGCGAATCGCCGGCCCGGCCTGCTGGATCTCCTGGGCGGCGAGGCGCCGCTCGATGCCATCCTGCGCAGCACGACGCATGAAAAACTCACGCTTGTACCCTGCGGCACACGGCGCCATCGCGGCCCGGAGCTGCTGCACTCGCAGGCCATGCTGCAGCTCATCGCCGATCTGCGCGACCGCTACGACGTGATCATTCTCGACAGCCCGCCCTTCGGCGCGGGCGTAGATCCCTTTGTGCTCGGCGCAGCCACGGGCAATCTCGTGTGCGTGCTGCGCACCGGCACCACGGACCGGAAGCTCGCCGAGGCCAAGCTCCAGCTCATGGGCCGCCTGCCGATCCGTGTGCTCGGCGCTGTGCTCAACGACATTCTGGCCCAGGGCGCCTACAAGTACTACTCGTATCTCTACGGCTACACCACCAGCGAGGACGACGATGAGACGCTGCGTCTCTCGCCGCGGGTCGGGGAGCTGTCGGGCAAGGCATGATCGGGCGGTCCAGCGCGGTGTGGCGGAGGAAGGAACGGGCCGCTTCCCTCGTTGGGAAGCGGCCCGTTCCACGTTCGTATGACCGCTTACCGCACGCCGCGGTGTGCGCTGACACCGGCAACCGCAGGACAGGATTTACAGGATTCAGCAGGATTACCGATTGAACGGATCCTCAGGCCGATGCTGGCGTTTACACAGAGTCCCGCCGCCGACGAGCGCATGAGACGTTGCCAGGTCCACCGGCTCCGAACAATCCTGCTATCCTGTTGAATCCTGTAAATCCTGTCGCGTCGTTACTGCTTTCGGCAACTGAGAGCGAAAGGCAGGAGTGCGCTGACGTGAGCGAGGCTACAGGCTGGATCTGGCGGGAACTTCCTCGAACGCCTTGATGGTCTCGCCCGTGGAATCGGAGCGCAGATATCGCAGCGCCGCCGTCGCGCGGAGCAGCATCTCCACGGCATCCACAGAAGACTCCGAGAAGTCAGGAACGGCGCAGTAGCCCGCCCGGATCTTCACGGCACACGCCGGATCACCGGGTGACGGCGGCTCGGCGTCAATCATCTCCTGGAGGCGCTCCATCATGCGGACCGCCCCCGGTCTGCCCGTAGCGGGAGCAATGATGGCGAAGTCCGTCGGTCCGATACGTCCAATGGCGTCCGATACGCGTCCTGAACGCCGCACCAGCGCACTGAGGTGCTCGACGACCAGCTCCGTGTGCCCGTTGAAGGGCCGGTCCGCATGGTCAACGGACGCCGGAAGCGGCGAAAATGCGACGCACGAGATGGGCGCACGCAGTCGCTGTGCTTCCGCAGAGATCTCGCGGGCGCGACGGACCAGGCCGCGCATGTTGTAGAGACCCGTGATGGGATCCAGGAGACTTTCACTGCGCAGGCGATCGGCTTCGCGCTTGCTCCGCATGAACGCGTCCAGCTTGAGGAGCAACGCTTCGCCATCGATCGGCTGGCCCACGAACTCCCAGGCGCCAGCCCGGTGTGAAGCCAGCCGCTTGTCACGATCGGCGGCGCCGGAGGTGGTCACGACAATTGGCGTGGACGAGCTGAAGTGCGGGTCGCCATAGAGAGAGCGACAAACCTCGATCGCGCCCATGTCCGGCAGTCGGAAGTCCACGATCACCAGGTCAGGCTGCGCCGTGCGCGCCAGTTCGATGACCTGCTTCCCTGTGTACGCCCGGAGCACCGCGTAGCCGTTCGGGCCCAGGATGCTCTCGAGCGACCTCGCGGACCATTCCTGGTCGTTGGCGAGCAGTACCAGCGGAGGTCGTGACGCCCGTTCCGAATCAGTCATTCGCTCTCATGACAAGGTCAGACCCAGATCTACAGGGTCAGCTCAGGTAAGCTTGCGTGGTTTCGCGTACTGGCGCTCATGCATGAGTCATGCAGCCAGCGTCACGTCACCCAAGAAGCGATGTTGCAACGACTTGAGTTTTCCCGGCCAGAGCATCGGATGTGGACCCTGCCGCGCGGGTGCTACAACTGCGATGAGGCCGCGAGACGAGTCGGGATTGCGTGCCTGAGCAGCGTGAAAGCGTGACGAAGCTCACAAAGGGCTCGTCATTTCGGTCATGAGTGGAGCGGACGGATAGTTGCATACTGTTGGACGGGCTCCGGCGTTATGTTGTGGGTCCGCCACAGAGCTCCGCCCGCAGGCTGGCCCGCCGGCAGTCCGGGAATCGAAGCGCATTATTCCGCAACGACTTGTACGCAGCTCGCCAAATGGCGACGCCTAGCACAAGGAGTGCATTGCCTGGAGTACCATGGAAACCATGCCATCCTCTCGGACGCCCGGCGCCCTGTGCGCCTCAGTTGTTCTGGCCGTGATCGTGTTCGTGTCGAGTTCAGGAACCGGCGCCGCTCAACAGGTTCAGCCCCGTGACACCGTTCGAGCGGTGCAGGCGACCCGCGCCCAGCTCACGTCGAGAGCCGCGGCGTTGCAGAGTCAGCTCCAGTCGTCGAGCGACTCCAGGGACCGCGCGGCGAAGGAAGCCGAGCTTTCGGCCGTGAATCGGCGACTGACGGACGGTGATTTCCAGCCAGGCGACCGGATCGCGCTCATCATTCGCAGCGACTCCGCGGTGAATGACACGGTGGTAGTGCGGAAGGGCCAGGTCATACAGCTCAAGAACCTCCCGGATATCTCGCTCCACGGTGTGCTCCATTCAGAGCTCAACGCATACCTCACGAAAGAGTTCGGGAAGTACTATCGTAACCCCGAGGTGCTGAGCACCTCGCTCATGCAGATCGCCGTGCTGGGAGAGGTCGCGAAGCCCGGATTCTACTCCGTCCCGACCGATGTCACGCTGAGCGATGCCGTCATGGCCGCCGGCGGACCGACACAGGCGTCCAATCTCAACAACACGGAAATCCGCCGGAACGACAAGAAGGTGTTCGACAAGAAAGCGGTTCAGCAGGCATTCGCCGATGGCGCCACGATCGATCAGATGAACCTGCACGCCGGCGATGCCATTGTGGTTGGCGAGAAGAGCAAGAGCGACTGGATCCGGGTTGCGCAGATCGGAGCGCTCACCGCTACCGTCGCCGTGAGCGTGTACTCGCTGGTTCACAAGTGATGGGCTGTCGTCCACCGGACTTCATGGCTTCCGAGAACACTCGAAACGCGACTGGCCCGAATGCAGTGGTCATGGGCGCCGTCGACCGACGGCGCCCCCATCCGGCTGCGGCCGAACGGCCGCAGCCGGCGGCGCAGTCCGGCGCGAATGGTGATGGAGGACGCCGCATCGAGCTGGTTCGCGACAGTACGCCGGCTCCTGTCGCTCGCATCGCGTCCGAGGTGCAGCCGCGGTCGCGCTCCGAGCTGATCAACCGCGCCGTCAACCTGGTTGTCGCATGCCTGGCACTGGTGATTCTCGCGCCTGTGATGCTGCTCATCGCCATCGCGATCAGGATCACCTCGCGTGGCCCGGTGCTCTACTCGCAGAAGCGGGTGGGCCTGGACCGCCGCCGCGACTCTGTTGATGCGCTCTACGATCGGCGCGAGACGGACACGGGCGGATGCGTGTTCACGATCTACAAGTTCCGGTCAATGCGCGTGAACGCGGAGCAGCACTCTGGCGAGGTATGGGCGACCCGCGAAGATCCCAGGATCACGGCGATCGGACGCTTCCTGCGGCGCAGCAGACTGGACGAGCTGCCGCAACTGGTGAACGTGGTGAAGGGAGACATGAACATCGTCGGCCCGAGGCCGGAGCGGCCGAGCATCTTCGCCAGATTGCGCGAGGATATTGACGAATACTCCATGCGCCAGCGCACCCGACCGGGCATTACCGGCTGGGCGCAGATCAATCACTCGTACGATGCGTCGCTCGAGGATGTGCGCACCAAGGTGAAATACGATCTGGAATACCTGCAGCGCCAGTCGCTGGCCGAAGATCTCAAGATCATGGTCAGGACGGTGCCGGTGATGCTGTTCAAGAAGGGCGGGTGGTAGGCGGGAGACATGATCCGCCCTGGTCCGCCGGTGTGGCCCCGTGCTGCCATGACCGACTGACGCCGCGGGCTACAGCGGTCGGCGTGTCGGCTCCCAGACCGGAATCCGCTCCCTGCGCAGGACCTTGAGCCAGGCCTGAACGCCGGCCAGGTTCGAAACCAGCACAAAGCCCGCGACCGCGACCAGGATCGGCATGCGCCGAGTCGGTGGCCAGCGCAGCGCGGCGTATCCCGTGCCGATGCCCAGCGCGGCCAGCGCGATGGGCAGCCAGGCCCATGGCGTGCACGCGGCAGCAAGCAGTAGTCCGAGGAGCGCCAGCGGCAGCGTCAGATACACCAGCCAGCGACAAAGCTTGTGGCTGATGAGCATGAGCGCAAAGGCGCCGTGGCGCGCCGGATTCATGAGCGCGGCGAAGTGCCGGAGCGTTTCCAGCCCCTGCGCCATCGTGCGCGCCTTGCGGCGCATTTCCGCGTTCAGCGAAGTGGTGCGCGGCACGATGCACGTCGCCTCCGCCACGGATACCGCACGCAGCCCGCGTTCCCGCGCGATGAGCGCGCTTGCAAAGTCGCGTGCCAGATCCCCAGGCAGGGTCACGCACTGGATCTCGCGACGCACCGCGTAGCAGCACCCGCTGGCTCCCACGATGGAACCGATGCGCGTTTCGAGCGACCGAACCCACATCTCGTAGCCCACATAGCCCGATTCGCCGCGGTTCGCCTCACGCTCCTCATCGCCCACGCTCAGGTCGCGCCCTGACGCGACGCCCACCGTGGGATCCGCGAAGCGGCGAACGAGCGCTTTCACGGAATGCGGCAGAATGCGGATCGAGGCGTCGGTATTGACGACGATCTCACCGCGAATCGCCGGGGCGGACAGGTTTTCCGCGCTCGTTTTCCCCCCGCGCTGCGGCACGCGGAACAGCTCGACACCGCATGCGGCGAACTCGGCGACAATGGCGTCCGTGCCGTCGCCGGAGGCGTCCGAGACAATCAGGATCTGCCGCTGGTCGGCGGGATAATCAACGGCGAGCAGACTCTCGATCGTCGAGCGGATACGGCGCTCCTCGTTGTACGCTGGAACGGCGATCGTGATGCGGGGCCATTCCGCCGGGTCGCCATCGGCAGGCGGGACGCCGCGCGAGCGGGAGACAAGCCACAGCAGCGCCGGATACACCAGATAGGCATAGACACAGATCACGATGGGGATCGGGATGAGCACCACTGCCGCGGCGAACATCAGCTCCCTTCCGGCGCGGCGCGCCGATCGGCGAGCGACTGGTACAGCGCTTCATAGCGGCGCAACCATGGCGCCAGCGCGAACTCGCGTTCGAGACGCACACGAGCCGCGGCGGCTCGTGCCGCGGCGCCAGCCGGATCGGCGCGCAACGCGTCCAGCGCAGCCGCCAGCGCCGCGCTGTCTTCCGGAGGAACGAGTAACGCTTCGGAATCACTCAGCATGTCCGGCACACCGCCCACCTTGCTGGCCACGATTGGCGTTCCGGCGGCCATGGCCTCCAGCAGCACGATGGGAATGCCCTCCGTTCTCGAGCTCAGTACCAGTCCGTCGAATGCCGTGAAGAGTGTGCTCGCGTCCGGCACCGGGCCGTGCCAGCAAATCCGATCGCTCACACCAAGCCGTGACGCGAGAGCCATGAGCGGCGCACGGTCCGGGCCGTCGCCCAGCATCGAGAGGCGGATGTCCTTTGCGGTAGTACGCGCCATGGCATTCACCAGCAGATCCGGTCCCTTTTCCCGGCTCAGCCGTCCTACCTGACCAAGGACGAACTCGCGGGCGGGAATCCCGAGTGCCAGGCGCGCCGCATCCCGGGTAAGCCTGGCGGCGTCGGCGTCGAACGCATTGCCAATGACGTGCAATCGCTCGGAGCGGACACCTCTCCGGCGCAATCTTTGCTCGATAGCCCGGGAGACGGCCACGACGGCCGTGAATCGCCTGCATGCCGCTTCCTGTATCCATTCGTACATTCTGTTCCGTATCGTGCCGCCAGTGAACCCGTGGACAGTCGTGACTGTCGGTATACCCAGCGACCTTGCGACGCCGGCGTCCACAACGTCCGGCCGGTATCCGTGCGAATGGACGACCGAAGGCCGGAGTTGGGCGCACAGTGTCCGAATCGCGCCACGCTCGGTCGCATAGCTCCGCGTCTGAATGGCGATCGGAGCGGTTTCCACCCCGGCATCGCGGAGCACCGCGAGAAACGGGTGCGGCAGCGACGAGGGCGCTACGACGCCGGCCACGACAACCCGGTGTCCCGCCCGGCTGTGCCCCTCTGCCAGCATGCGGACCACGCTTTCCAGGCCACCCATCTCGGCTGGCGCCGTGACGTGCAGTATCGTTAGAGATCGTGACAGAGCCGTGCCGGTTGGTCAGAGGGTGCGGTGGCCGCGGCGTTCGATGCCTCCATGCCGCTGCGGCATCTGCTGCGTACCACGGGGTGAACGTCCACTGGGGCCGCGAATGTCTGTGCCGCCTCGCTCCACACATTCGTCCTACATCCAGCCCGGGTTCACCTTCCTTCCTTGAAGATACGATTGTCTGCCACGATCAGTACACCACTCAGCAAGGAAGAGAGCTACCCGGGCGAGCTGGCGCCGGGAATCGACACGTCGCTCGACAGCGATCTGCTCGCGGGAATCGCCTGGACAGGCGGCATGAAGTGGGCGGTGCAGATCGTGAGCTGGGCCTCGACCATGATCGTTGCCCGGCTCCTCACACCGGGCGACTTCGGCCTGATGGGCATGGCTGCGGTGTACCTCGGCTTCGTGGCGCTGGTCAATGAATTCGGACTTACCGCCGCCATTCTGCGGGATCGCGATCTCTCCGAGGGCCACATCGCGCAACTGGGCGGATTCGGGATCGCCGTGGGCGTGGTGCTCTGTCTGCTGTCAGTCGCGGTCGCGGGCCCCATCGCACGCTTCTACGGCGAATCCGCGATCCGCGACGTCGTCGAGATCCTGAGTCTCAACTTCCTCTTCTCATCGATTGGCGTGCTGCCGCGCGCGCTGCTGGCTCGCGATCTGCGCTTTCGCCAGCTCTCGATGATTGACGCCGCATCCAATGCGGTGCAGATCGCCTTTACCATCACGCTCGCCTTTCTCGGATTCCGCTACCTCTCGCTGGTGTTCGGCAGCCTCGCGGCGAGTGCGGTGGCTTCCGTCGTGGCCTTTCTCGTGCGGCGCCACCGCCTCGCGTTCCCGACGCATTTTCGGGAGATCTCCGAATCGCTGCGAGTCGGTTGGCACGTCGTCGTGGGACGCATCTGCTGGTACACGTATCAGAACGCCGATTTTGCGATTGTCGGGCGGGTCCTCGGCAAGGGAGTGCTGGGCGCGTACACGCTGGGCTGGGAGATCGCCACACTGCCGGTCGAACGGATCAGCGCGCTGATTTCGCAGGTTACACCCGCCATTTTCTCCAGTGTCTCCTCGGATCGCCCTGCGCTGCGCCGCTACTATCTCGCGCTCGTGGAAGGACTGGCGTTCTTCACGTTTCCGGCGTCGGTCGGCATTGCGCTCACGGCACCGCTGCTCGTCCCGCTGGCACTCGGTCCGCAGTGGACCAACGCCATCCTCCCCTTGCAGCTCCTGGCGGTGTATGGTGGAATGCGATCCATCACGACCATCAATTCGCCGGTAATGATCTACACCAGGCATTCGCGCCAGAGCATGTGGTACGCGGTCATCGGCGCGGTGGTGCTGCCCGCGATGTTTCTCTTCGGCACGCGCTGGGGCGCGGCAGGAGTGGCCGCCATGTGGATCATCGGCTATCCCGTGGTGCTCGTTCCCTCGTACCGGCTGGTGTTCCGCATCCTCGAGTTGTCGCCGCGCGCCTTCTTTCTGAATCTGTGGCCCGCAGTCAGCAGCACGCTCATCATGGCCCTTGCCGTGTTCACGGAACGCGCGCTTGTGGCGCCGAGCCTGTCTGTCCCGGTCAGGCTCGCGCTGGAAGTGACGCTGGGTGTGGTGGTATACAGCGGCGTCATGCTCGCTCTGCACCGCCAGCGTCTCACGGGCTTCGTCACGCTCGTACGCAACGCACGACGTGCGAAGGCACTGGCCGGCACGTGAAGGCGATGTCCTCCCCGCCCACGGATTCGGAGCTCGCCGCGCCACGCGACGCTCTCACGCTGCCGGATGCAACGCCGCTGTATCCGCGCATCGGCATCATCTCGCTGTCCCTCGATCCGTGGAGCTGGCGCTGGAACTCCCGGCATCAGATCCTTACACGGCTGGCCCGGTACTTTCGTGTGCTCTGGCTGAATCCCGCCCCGGAGTGGCGCACTGCGATGAAACGCCCGATCGCCAGGGCGCACGAAGTGACGCCCGAAGGACAGCCCGAAAGCTTTGTGGTTCGCGACAGCGCCTCATGGATGCCGGTGGTGTACCGGCCGGGGCGTCTCGCGAGCCGCCTCTTTCGCTCCCGCATCGAGGCCGCCCGCAACAGTCTGCTGCGCCAGGGTTGCCGGCGCATCGTGCTTTACATCTGGCATCCGGACCTGGCCGCCGCGCTCGACGCCGTGCAATCCGACCTGAGTTGCTATCACATTTACGACGAATACTCGGATGGCGCACGCGAGACCCAGCAAATCGATCCACGAGAGGAGCAGCTCGTGCGCCGAGCAGATCTGCTCTTTACCGTGTCGCGGCCCATGTTTGCATGGAAGGGCGCATTGAACGCGCACAGCATGCTACTGTCCAACGGCGTGGATTTCAGGTCGTTCGCGGAACCGGTGCCGATGCCGGCGGATCTGAGAGACGTTCCCGCTCCGCGCCTGGGCTATGCAGGCTTTCTGAAAACGCAACTGGATTGGGAGCTGCTCCGCTCGCTCGCCGCCAGGCACTCCGAATGGTCCTTCGTATTCGTTGGTGCCCGGCGAGCGCAGCCGGACATAGATTCTCTCATCAGTCGTCTGGAGCAGACACCGAACGTGTACTTTCTGGGTCCGAAGTCCACTACGGAGATCGCACAATACCCGCAGCACTTCGACGTCTGTCTCATGCCATACCTGAGGAACTCGTATTCCAACTACACCTATCCGCTCAAGCTCAACGAATATTTGGCTAGCGGTCGTCCCATTGTGAGCGTGCCGCTTCCCGTCCTGCAGGATATCGACGGGCTGGTGAGCACGGCGAGCACTCCGAGTGAATGGGACGCAGCCCTGGGGCACGCGCTCGGACCGGCGGGACATGCGCCAGCACTTCGCCTGATGCGGCAGGCAGAAGCACGACGTCATGACTGGACGGTAATCGTTGATACGGTCGCGAACGCCATACTGCACGCGCTGGATGTGGGCCGGGGCACCCTGTGAGCGAACGCATTCTTCTGGCGAATCGAGCATCACACCAGCCACCGCACCCCAGGGTATTCCTGATCAGCTATCACTTTCCACCGGATCGTACGGTGGGTGCGCGACGCTGGGAGAAGCTTGCGCACTTCTTCACTGAGCGGGGATGGGGTCTCGACGTGATCACGCATGATGGACCGGAGTGCGATCCTGATCGGTTGGCTGCGCTGCCTGATGACGTGAGCGCCTACGGCATTCCTGAGCCGAGGCAGATGCCGGAGCGCCTTGAGGACATCATGCACGCTGCATATCAGGCCTTGCATCGCACCCGCACCAGCATGCAGACGGCCGCCAACGGCCTGGACAGCGGGGCTGCATCGGATAGCCGGCCTCAAACACTGGACCGCGATGAGATGCGTCGCACCGCCTATACGATGCGCGGAGTCTTGCGAGCGTATTGGGCCTGGAGATGGTACGAGCTCCATATCTCGTGGGCGCGCGCCGCTGCGTACCTTGCCCTGCGACTGAGACGACCCGAACATTTTGCCATCATCACGTCGGGCCCTCCACACATGACTCATGAGGGTGGGCGGCGCCTCTCGATTCGGACCGGTCTCCCATTGGTCATGGACATGCGCGATCCATGGAGCCTGAGTCCCCGGCTCTACGAGGGTCATGCAAGCCCGGTCTGGTATCGACTTGCCGAACGCTATGAAAAGGCAGCAATCGAGCGTGCGGCGTTAATTGTCGCCAACACGGCGCCTGCCCGGGACGCACTGGCCGAGCGATACCCGGCGCGGAGCAACGACATGATCGCGGTCATGAACGGCGCTGACGACGATCCACTTCCGCCTTCCGCGCATTCAACCAGATTCCTCATCCGATACGCTGGCACCATCTACACCAGAATGGATCCGCTCTTTCTTCTGCGCGGGGCAGCGCGTGTCGTGCGTGAGCTGCAGCTCACACCGGCCGATTTCGGCGTGGACTTCCTTGGTGCATTTGACGGGCCGGGCCAGATCCAGATCAGTGCGATCGCCCGGAATGAAGGCATCGCTGATTTCGTAACAGTGACCGCGCGCCAGCCACACGCCAAAGCCATGGAGTTCATGGCTGGCGCTACGATGCTGGTGACGTTCGCGGGTTGGAGCAACATTACCATCCCGGCCAAGACGTTCGAATGCATGCGCTTCGACGCCTGGCTTCTGGCCCTGTCCGATCGAGGAAGCGCGAATGATCTGCTGCTGCAGAACACCGGCGCGGACAGCCTGGACACTGAAGACGTAGACGCCATCGCCGCGGCCATTACCAGACGCTACCAGGCATTTCGACGCGGGGAACGACCTGTGCGCATTGCGCGGGACGACCGGTTCAGCCGGCGTGCGCAGGCCCGCATCCTGCTCGATGCGATGGTGCGCCTGCTCCCTCAGCCAGAGCGGCGACCGGATCTGGCAACGCGATCCTGAACACGCTCCACGTGGTCCAGCGTCCATCGGAGCACGGACAGCAAACCAAGCCGCGCGCTGCCGAGATCCGCGGCTGAATCGACTCGCATGGTGCGCCCCGTGTTTTCGAATTCGCCCGCCCGCAGTTGAACGAGCGGATCAACATCAGCATTGCGCACGATGACCCGCGTCTCGCGATCGTTGCGACGGTCGTGCTGGTCCAGTCCCGCGGTCCCTACTACGCCTGATCGTGCCAGTCGGATCTCCCGCAGCAGTCGAATCGCGCGCGGGTCAGGGAGATAGCGCGTGTTGTAGCTCGCGTTCCAGATTTCGATCGCGTCGACTCCCGCCCGCACTTCAGGTGGAACGCGATAGCGAGCCAGGACAGGATGCGCCACAATGGTGAATTGCGCGACGCCCTCTGTCATCGCCACGAATTCGCCCGGTGTACCTGGTTCGATCCAGCGGCTCAACCCAAGTGCAAGCAGATGCAGACCGGGACAGCCGTCAAACCGGAATTCAAGACCCGGAATGAGGCGGACAGCCGCATCGGAAGCGGCCCGACAGTGCTCGACGTATCCCTCCCATCTGTCCGCGCGGAGATCTTCGGCGTGGTCGGTAAGTCCCACGAAGCCGATGCCTCGTTCCGCCGCGAAATCGCGCACCTGCTCCGGAGTATCGAGCCCATCTCGGGAATAGCTGGTGTGCACATGCAGCACACCCACACGGCGGTGGTCTATCGCGTCGTCCGAATTCCCTCTGCTCATCGGCCGTCTCTGGAAACGGGTGCCGCGACTACCCCGCTACCGGCTGGTCCTGATGTGCCCCAACGGGGCGTCCGATACAACCGCTCGTATGCATCGCCCATTCGTTCCACGCCGAAGTCACGCAGCGCCCGGCGCCCGGCGGCCGCGCCAAGTGCCGCGCGCATATCCGCGTCGGCCAGCAGCCTGGCAAGCGCCTCGGCTATCGCGCCCGCATCGTCCGGCGGGGTGAGCAGCGCTTCCGCATCCCGCTCGACGACTTCGGGAATCCCACCCACGTCGCTGGCGACTATCGGCAGCGACGCAGACATGGCCTCCACGAGCGCCAACGGCAGTCCCTCCGACAGCGATGGCATGACGAATACGTCAGCAGCTGCAAGAATGTCCGCCACATCGGTGCGAAAACCAAGCAGATGCACGCGATCGGCGATTCCCGCTTCGCTTGCGAACGACCGCAGCGCAGCTTCGGCTTCTCCGCGGCCCGCGATCGCCAGGCGCCAGGGCGTGGCCGGTGCATCGTGAACGAGTCCGGCCAGCGCGCGCAGCAGCACGGCGTGACCTTTCACCGGATACAGATTGCCGACGGCCACGATGAGCAACTCGTTCGGCAGCACGCCAAGTTCGCGTCGCAGAATCATGCGATTCCCGGAACGGAACGGAATGCCGTTCGGCACGATCATAATCTCTCCGGCGTCGAGGCCGAGAGTCCGGGCCAGCTCCGCGCCTGTGGCCCGCGACACTGCCACCAGCGCCGTACTGCGGCGTGCCGCCCAGCGCAATGCTGCCCGCCGCCGCCACCGTTCCGCGTAATACCGACCGCCGTGCATGGTGATCACATGTGGCGCTCCCACGCTCCCCGCGGCGGCGGCACCGTACACGGCCATCGCGAATTCATGGCTGTGCACGACGTCGATGCCATGCTGGCGGAACAGCCGGGTCAGGCCGCGAACACACGCGGGATCCAGCGACCACCGCTGCGAAAACGTGGCTGAATCGAATCCCTCTTCCCTGAAGCGCCTGCTCAGCCACCCGGCTCCATTTGCCGGTCCGACGTGAAGCACGTAATGGCCTCGTCGCCGCAGTTCTTCCGCGAGCTGCAGCAGCATCATTTCCGCTCCGCCGGGGCCATCCGACTCGAGCAGCAGGGCGACGCGCGACGGCGCTCCGGACGCCACATGCGGTGCGGTCATCATGCGGGGCGAAACCATTGGCGCGTCTCCCGCCAAAATGGGCGGGGATCGTCCCGGCGCAGAATTTCTTCGTGGTCAGTGCCCAGGCGAATGGTGAGAAAATCACGGATCGCGCTCCAGCGGCCCGGCGCATCCGGCGGCAGCGACAATGCCTCGCGCGATCGGCGAAGACGCGCCAGGAGATGGTCGACGTCGCCCCACCACCAGCGGCTTCGCACGCCAACAGCATACTGCGTTACGGGCGTTACCGACTCGCCTGCTGCCGCGGCGAGAAGCAATGTCGGAAAATCCACACCGGCATCGATCGCGAGCTGCAGCGATCCCCAGAAGCGACCGTTCACCTCCATCAGGTAGGGCGTGCCGGTGCGCGCATCCACCTTGTATTCTATCATGGCCACACCATCCCAGCCGACGGAGTCGAGCAGTGCACGCGACCGCCGTACCAGCTCGGGATCGGCGGCGATGCTCTCCCGATACACGCTGACGCCGCCAGATGGTGGCTTCTCCCGAATGCGCCGGTGCGAGAACTCCGCCAGCATCTCGCCGCGCCAGATCAGCAGGAAGATTCCGACGCCGGGGCCCACGATGCGCCGCTGTACCAGGAGAGGATAGGCGTCCTCGTCGAGATCGCGCGCCGCGCTCCTGAGTTCAGCGTCGTTTGCCACATGGCGCACGCTGAGCTTGGCGCGGCGACCGTCGTTTTCGCTCACCGAGCGCGAGGGCTTCAGCACGAGCGGATACAAGCCGCCCGACGTGCCGTCCAGCGTCGCCAGTTCGGACGCGCTCTGAAGCACACGGCTCTCGGGTATGGCGATAGCGGCGCGCGGCGCGGCTTGCATGAGGGCCGCCTTGTCACTGATCTGGCGAAAGGCGCTGGCCGATGGGAAAGGCACGCACACGCCAGCGAAGCGCTCCCGGTACGGAAGGAGAGCAAGCAGCGACGCCTCACTCAGAGGGATGAGGGTATCAACGCCGTGACGTTCCACGACGCGCTGAACATCGCGCACGAACATGTCCGGCTCGCGCAGTGGATCGGCCACCAGCGATTCCGACACGGCAAAACGGGACGCTCCGGCGAGCGGATTCGGTTGAGCGGAACACACGTGAACCTGGTAGCCCGAATGTCCGAGTGAGCGCACGATCGCCAGCGCGGATCGCTGTTCGCCATCCGTGACCAGTACTGAACCCCTCCGAATCACGAGAGCACTCCAGCAATGCGAAGGCGAAAACCCTCGAGTGAAATGCCGGACGGAACGTCCTGGCGGGGTAGAGCGAAGATTCGCTCCGGGCGCGCATGGAGCCAACCGCCATCGATGCACAGCGCAGCCCGGTATCCGGCCTTCTCCGCGGCGCTTTCTACGCGCGGCCCGGACAGACCATAGGGGTATGAGAGGTACGGCAGTGGTGAGTCGACATGCCCTCGGAGCCATGCAAGCGGCTGGAAAAGTTCCTGCTCGAGCTCCTCCGGCTCCAGTGCCGAGAGATTGGGATGACTCCAGGAATGCGAGGCGAGCGTGATTCCGGGCTTCCCTGCCGCCGCCAGGAGCTCTGATTCCGGCGCACCCCGTGAAAAGGGAGGGAGAACTGGCTGTACACCAGGAGAGAGCGTGCGGTCGGCGAGGATGCGATCGCTGCGGCCCGCGTGAGCAGTCAGGGCATATTGCCGTACGCGCGCCGGAGGTGCTGCAGCGCCCCATGGCGTGAGCAGATCCCACCAGAACGCACCACCGTCGAGAAAGGCCGGCGTCACGAAAATCGTCGCGGGCATCGCCCGCGCACACAACTCTGCCACGCCGTACTTCACGGCGCCGCCATATGCGTCGTCGAAAGTGATGACGGCGCGCGGACGTCGTCGGGGAAGCGCGTCTCCCTCGATGGCCTCCGTCAGAGAAATCACGTCGTGGGTCTCGCGAAGAGCATCCAGTTGCGCGGCGAACGCGGCCTGAGGCAGCTGAAGCGCCCGGTCACCCACCGGTTGCTCGCCATTCGGCACGATATTGTGGTATGCCAGAATGATTGTGTGCCTGGAGCGCCACTGCCGAGCGAGACGTGGCAAACCGCTCAGCAGCAGGCCGTGCTCCGCGACACGCTTGAACCAGCCGCGGCTCACGGTCGCGGCGGCTTCACAGCCGCCAGGGATCCGGCCGGCACGGAAGAGAGTCGCACCTGCGGCACGTACGCGGCTATGGCAGTCATGGTCGCCCGGCGCCGGAGCCGCAGCACCTTGTCGAGCCCGACCGCAAGGCCCACGAGGAAGTACAGATAGGAATAATATTCCGCTGAGACGAAAAACCCGCCGACACAGTAGCCAAGCAACGAGCCGACCATCATCTGGCCGAGTGCAGTTTCCCGCTTGCTGATCAGTGGCCCGTATCGTCGCCCCGATCGAATGCGTGCCATGGTTGCAATTGTCACGACGAGCAGGGACACGAACAGCACGATGCCCGGAATGCCCAGCTCCGCCGCGGTCTCGACAAATGAATTGTGCGCCACGGACCACTTGAAGCCGCTGCCGCGACTCGCGAGTTCGCGTCCAATCACCGATAGAGTCCCTTCTGCGACAGGGAAGGCACCAACGCCAATGCCGAGGACCGGGCGTTGCTCCACATAGCTGATCCCCCGCGTCCAGATCTCGCGTCGTCCTTGCGGATCGCTCCAGTTGTAGTCGGATTCAGGGTGCACGATCGTGCGCATCTGGTCCCAGTACTCAGTGGAACCGAGCACGGCCACGAGTCCCAGTCCACCAATGGTCGCGAACAGCCGTGTTCGGGTCGGAATGGCGCGATAGCGAATGAGAATGTACAGGAGGACCGCAAGCAGACCGAGAAATCCGCCTCGCGATCCGCTCTTCACGATGCCGAGCATGAAGAACGCCAGAGCCACCAGCCCCAGCATGCGCCGGCGCGCTCCACTTTGCGAGCGCAGGAAATAGACAGCGAATGGAACGGTCAGCACGAGGATTAATGCAAAATCGTTCGCATCGTAATACACCAGATTGCTGAGCCGGCCGCCTGCGCCAACGCTGAAGAAGAGATTGACGAAGATCGCGTAGAATAGGGCACCATACAGATTGAGCGCCGTGTACCACTCCACATCGCGCAGCGAACGAATGCTGGCGGCAACCAATCCCATGAAGACGACGTTCTGGAGATAATCCTGAAGCGCGAAGGACAGGCTGTGGCTTCGCCACAGGCTGGTCGTTATACCCGCCAGCATGACCGCGAAAATACCCAGCACGATGTACACGATGGGAGTGCGGAGCTGTCTCACGCTGCGCCATGGCTGGCGGGACGCCTGGTACAGAATCAGAGTGACTCCCGTCGCCAGCAACGGCAGATGGATCGCGCCGAGAACGGGAAAGATGTCCTGCACCCGCCAGACGTAGGCGAACAACATGCAGCCCACGGCCTTCATCAGCCGGTCCGCCCTGGGCTCAGGCCAAGGCGGCAGCACAGCGCCCTGGACAGCTGGCGTTGGACCTGTTCGCGGAGTGCCCCTGAGCGGGATCGGTTGTGCCATCAGTGCCCGTGGCGGCCGTGGCCCGCGGCGAGCTCCACAGCCCGCAGCAGACCCTGGAGGTCGCGCTCCCAGTTGTATTCTTCACGAATGGCCCGCCGGCCGTTTGCGCCGTAACGTTCGCGCACGTCGGCGTTCGCAAGTTGCTCGACAGCATCCGCGAGTGCCAGGGCGTTCCCTGATTCAAACACGACTCCCGCGTCCGTTTGGCGCACGATTCGAGCGAACGGTAGCGCCTCCGATGTCAGCACCGGCAGCCCGGCTGCCATATAGTCGAAGAGCTTGTTCGGAATGGTCGTGTTCCAGAGCTCGTTCGTACGATGAGGCAGTACGCCGACATCGGCACTTGCTACAATATCGAGCGCATCGGCATGCCGGGGCACGAATCCCGGAAAGCAGACCAGATCGGGAGCAAGGCCGAGTGCGGAAGCGCGCTCGACGAACCTTTCGCGATCACGACCGGAACCGACAATATGGACCCGCACGGGCCTGCCGCGGTCGCGCAGGATCGCCGCAGCGTCGACCATCTCCATGATGCCCCGCGACATCTCCAGCAGCCCCAAGTACACAAGTGACAACGCTGCATCCGTGCGCCGCGTGCGCGGAGCAGCGGACGCAGCCGCACGACACGCGGGTGGCGTATTGGACACGAGATGGATGCGATCCGGGGCGACACCCAGAGCGCGCAGCCGTTCCTCCATTTCCTCGATGACCACCATCACCCGGTCCGCTCGATGGATGGCATATCGTTCCACTGCGGCGACCGCAGTCGGGTTGCGTACGAGATAGTCAGTCGGCTTCTGCACCTGATCGTCGAAGATCATCTGCATCATGGCCGGATAGTTTTCCGCCATGTCGAGAACGACCGGAATGCCGTAGCGTCGTGCGATGGTGATCGCGGTGGGCGCCAGCGGCAGATCCCGCGCGATGAGCACATCGGGACGGACCGACCGCAGCACGCGGCGCAGTGTCGCGCGCCAGCGCGGATTGAAAAACGCCGGGAAGCCCAGTGCGACATCCAGGTGGCGCCCGGCCCACGGCCATGGGCGCATGCGGTGCACGGTGCCTTCGGGCATCCGCTCGATGAGCGCGCGCCGTGCGCGGTTGCGCGCCACCACATGAACGTCGTGCCCGGCGCTCGTGAGTGTCGCGCAGATCTTTTCCGTTCGCACATCCCACGGATAGTCCGCATCCCACAGATAGACAATGCGGAGCGCTCTGGCCGCACGCGGCGCGCGATATTCGCCGATCGCCGGCCCAAGCGCTTCTTCGACAGAAGAGGCTGAAGCCTCATCCGCCATCATGCGCTGCGGCACGATCCCTCCGTGCGCGCGGTGCGCGGCGCGAACGTCATCAGGACGCGCGTGGGCACGCGCAGCCATTCACCCATCCGCTCAATGTCGTCGGCATTCACCTTCTCATGCGTCGGCAGCGTGAACAGCCCCTCGCGTAGCGCTGTGGCGCCAGGCGTGGCGGGTTCACCCGGCACCAGACAGGGGCGCAGTTCCTCCTGCTCGTGCAGCGTGCGCGGATAACCCCGTACGATGCCCATGTCGGGACGCTCCGCCCGGCCGCCGGAGTCGACGACGGGAAACCGCAGGAATCCGCTCGTCGCCCCTGGCAGCAGCGCGACTGGCTCGACGTCGCCACCCTCCGTGGCGGCCACATACAGCGCGGCGGCGTTGCGACGGCGAAGCGAGACGTCCTCGGACACCGTGCGCAGTGCGCGCCTCACCAGCGCGGCGGCGCCAATCGAGAGAGAACGCGGTTCGCGCGCGGCGTGATACACCATTTCTCCCAGGCGCAGCCCCGGCAGGGCGGACGGCAGTGCATACAGCGACGGCCGGCCGAGCGCCCACTGCGCGCCGGCTGTGGCAACATCCAGCCATCCCCAGGCCGGGCTGCCCACACGGAAACTGGCATGCCTCAGTCCGCTCACGAAGCGTTGGTCCCGGCACACGAGTGCGCCGCCATGCCCGCCGGAGAGTCCCTTGCCCCGGCCAAAACTGAATATCGAGAGTGCACCGAACGAGCCAAGGGCATGGCCCAACAGCGTGCCACCAGCGGCCTGAGCCGCGTCCTCGATGACCGGTACGCCGGCCTGTGCGGCCAGACGACTCACGGCGGGCACGTCCGCAGGGAATCCGTAGAGATGTGCGATCAGCACGGCGTCCACGCCGCGCGCAAGGACAGCAGCCACGGATCCCAGATCGGGGCTCAGCGTGCGCGGATCCAGATCATAGAGTCGGACACGCACCTTGGCGAGGCGCGCGGCCGCCGCGAGATCCACGCAGGCGTAGCCGGGAAACGCCACGGTTTTCCCTTCACCCACGGCGAGCCGGAGCGCCAGCACGAGCGCAGAGGTGCCACTATCGGTGAGCAGGGTCTGCCGGGCGCCGCAACTGGTCGTCAACGAGGCAGCCACATCCGCGAGCGCGCGGCGGCGATGCAGGAGCACCGAACCCAACGCTCCGCCCAACGCGGCCGGCGCGATGGGCGACAGGACGGGGAGCTGGCGTCTGGCCATCTACGGAATGTAGCGCACAATGCGGGGGCCAAGCGCCGTCGCGACCCGTTCGGGCAGGTGTTTCCACAGCCGCGGTCCCCATGCGTAGCTCGAGTCTGTCGGCGATGGCGTCGTGGCACCGTTCCGCGACGCCAGGTCGTACCACCAGAGCGGTTCGTCGCGCGAACCCCACTGCCGCTTGAAACGATGCGTTCCCGCGCCAGGGCTGCAGCGGCCGAAATTGAAGACCCGCACGCCCTCGCAGATGGCGCGCTCCATGAAACTCCAGTAGAGCAGCATGTTGGGCGCCAGGCGGTTGTACGCGTTCAGCGACGAAGCCCACGTCATCTCGAACTCGTTATCCCAGCGAAAGCCGCAGCCGCACGCGACCGGCCGCTCCGCGTGATACGCGCACCCGAACCAGACGCTCTCGCCGAAGACCTCGGCGATGGTCGAGAAAAGCAGGCGCGGCTGTGTGGGCGTTCCGAGATCACGCATGTGACGCGCGAAAACATCGAAGAACGGCCCGACCTGATCCGGGCCGAACCGCACGGCAATGCCCTCCTTCTGGGGACGGCGCACCTGGCTGCGCACCTTGGCATCGAGCTGCTTCCAGAGGACTTCGCTGCTCCCGGGAAGATCGAGCAGCACGGTAATCTTGCGATGGGACACCGGCAGATCGATCGGCAGTTTGCGCGCGCTGCGCAGCTCGAGAAGTCGAACACCGCCCGCTCGGGCCAGGCCGGCCGCGTGCTCTGCGAGAGCGCGAACCGTTTCATCATTGCCCAGCGGGCCCCCGTAGTTGAGAAACGGCATGGAGACCAGATAATGCCCGAATAGCACGCTGCGCACCCGCACGAGTGGCAGCACGCCGGCGAGCCTTCCCCTGTCGTCACGCGCCTCGAGATACACGCACATGTGACGGAACACCCGCTCCATGACCGTCTTCCACCCATGGAGGTGAAAGTGCGTGAATCCGGCTGCGGAGCGTGCAAAGTCATCCCATTCGTCTGGCGTTCCGCTGAAACTCCCGACTCGCATCCTCAGTCGGCCGCGTTCGACACTTTATGGTGGAGCGGACGCACGGGAGGATGCTGCAGCTTGAGGCTTCGGGCCGCGGTCGTGAAGCGGAACTCCGAGAGCAATCGCTCGATGCGCGGCGCCGTGCGTGCGAGTCCGCCGTAATGGCGCAGCCGCGTGTGCCACGGCACGTCGAGTCGCGGTTGTTCGGGATCGAGCTCCCACGGATGCACGTAAAAGGTGGCGGGGATGTCGCTGGAACCGAATTCGTGAAAGGCGCGACGCGTGACGCTATAGGGGAAGTGACGCAGATACGCACCGCCAGCAGCCGGCACGCGCATCCCGCGCCACGCGGTCGTGGCGAGCGGAAGCTCGCAGAGCGATCCGCCGCTGCGATGGATCACGTGCGGCACTGTGGGCGCGTGCGGATAGCCGTACCCCGGCCGACGAATCGGGAAGAGACTGGAATCGTAGCGATATCCTTCTTCGAGCAGAATGTCGAACGCCCACTCGCCGCCCGGCTTGATCGAAAAGTTGGGAGCACGAAATCCCAGAACCGCTGCGCCACAGACACCTTCGATGACCGCCTTGGAAGCGCGCACGTCGTCGCGGAACTCCTCCTGGCTCAGCGTGTCCACCCGGCGATGCCAGTAGCCGTGAGACGCGATCTCATGTCCGGCATCGTGAATGCGGCGCACCACGAGCGGGTAGCGATCCGCGATCCAGCCGAGCGTGAAGAACGTGCCGATGGTATCATGGCGGGCAAGCAGCTCGAGTGTGAGATCAACCGTCCGCTCGATGCGGCTCGGATAGCTTCCCCATTCACTGCGTCGAACCACGCGTTCGAACGCGGCGACCTGAAAGTATTCTTCGACGTCAACTGTAAAGATATGTTCCACAGCGTTTGCGAACACGGGCGGAAGTGTGAGCAAGGCCGGGTCGTCTGGTGTGCTCGACGACCTGGTGGCGAGGGCATGCCGTTGCACTTAAGGTGCCACCCAGGCAGGACGATTCAGTTGAGCTTCACGTTGCCAAGTCTCGACATGCTGCTTCTGGCGCGCGCACATTCCGACTCGTAGTGATTCCTCCGCGCTGCAATGCTATCGACCATTGTTGCATTCGCTCCACAGCATTGAATTCATGCACCCATGATCCTCCAGCGGACAATGAGTCGCGTCGCAGAGCGACGGGATCCAGAGTGACGAACCAGGAGAGCCAATCGATGCTGCTGAGCGCGATTCGCCACCCAGGCAAGGCGCTGTCCGTCTTGCGTGCTCTTGCGCGCGGACGATGGTACAAGCTGTGGTATCCGCTACGCGGTATTCGCTTCGAGGCGGGCCGCAACTTCAAGGTGCGCGGACGTCTCATGGTAAGAGGGCCGGGTCGTGTCATATTCGGGGATGACGTACAAATTGATGCGATGGTGACTCCGTGGACGTACAGTGCGATGGCCATAATTCGTGTTGGGAGCGGCTCCTACGTCAATGGAACCCGGTTCGGCTGTCAGCAGGAAATTACCATTGGGCCGGGCGCGATCCTCGCCGACGCGCGAATTCTCGATACGGATTTTCACAGCACGCGGGTAAACCGGCACAGCGCCGACGCGCCAATCCGTGTCGCCCCAATTCGCATCGATGAAAATGTCTGGATTGCCGCTGCTGCCGGGATTCTGCCTGGCACCAGCATAGGACGGAATTCCGTCGTGGGGTTTGGCGCCGTCTGCACGGGGGCATACCCGGCCGACAGCATCATCGCAGGCAATCCCGCACAGGTCGTCGGCGCCGTTCCCTCGGAGCCTGACCGGGGTCGCGAGCGGTAAGGCGGGAGCAGAGTCCGTGGCCGGCGGTCTTGCTCCATGCAAGTCACCGGTCCACTTTACCAATTGTGCTGACTGCGCTCCGCATTTTTGATAGCGCGCTGGCCGTTTTGCGGCTGGCTCTCTTTGCCCTCGCCGCACTCGCTTTCATCGTGTTCGCGCTGGACTGGCTCGTCCGCACGCGCCGAGTCAGCCCCTTCTCCTCGCTCGCGAAATTCTGCCGCCGCGCGATCGATCCGGTCATCCTGCCCGTGGAACGTCGGGTGATCCGCGCCGGAGGGCTGCCGACGAGCGCGCCATGGTGGACGCTTGTCGTTATTGTGGTCGGCGGTATCATGCTGATCCTCGGACTGCAATTCATTCGCAACATGTTGCTGAGCGCCGTGTTGTCGGCCAGCGCGGGCAGTCGGGGATTATACCACCTGCTCGTGAGCTGGACCATCGGTATTCTTCAGATTGCGCTCATCATTCGGGTCCTCGCGTCCTGGCTGCGCATCAGCGAGTATAAGGCCTGGATTCACTGGACCGTTCCACTCACGGAGTGGCTGCTGCGCCCGCTGCGATCCGTCATTCCACCGTTCGGCATGATGGATGTCTCGCCGATTGTCGCGTATTTTCTGCTGATGCTGCTGGGCAACGTGCTGCACAGCATTGGAGCGGGATGAGCGGGAGCATCCTGGACGGACGAGTCACCGCGTCGCCGGTTCCTTGATAAGGATCGCCGCCTCGGAATTGCGCAGCACGATCTCCGTCACGGGATCGCCCAGCGTCCCATTACCCTGCAAAGGGCGCAGCATCTGTCCCTTGGGAAGGGGTACGCGCACGATCGTGGAGTCATCAAAGCGCTGCTGATCCCAGCCAATGACTGGCCGCATCACAATGAGAGCGCGATCGAAGTCCCGACTCCAGACATGGTACTTGTGCCCAGTGGCATCCACGCCCGTGGCGATCAGACGTCGCGGTGCATGCGGATGCCCGATATTTACTTCCTGCGCCTTCAGCCATACCTGCTGAAACGGCACTGTCCACGCGTTCTGCAGGTCGAGCAGCAGCAGATCAGGTTTGTTCGGGACAACCATGTAATACGTGGCGAGCTCGAACATCTTCAGTCGCTCGGCGCTCGAGGCATAGTCGCCCGGGATGTACGTGGCGAAGACGCCTTTCCTCGAGTTGCCCTCGTCCCAGCTGTCGAGCGATACCAGCTCCGTCAGCACGTCGTGATCGAGCAGGTCGCTGAAGAACTTCATGCGACCCTCGACGTCTCCACTCAGGGGGTTGTTCATTCGCTCGAGATGCGCGGCACCCGCGGCGAGAATCATCGCCTCATCAGGCGGGTTTCGGTACTCCGCGGTATTGATCATGAGAATCCTGGATCCCAGCGCGTGCTTGATAGCCGCGAGGAGCCGCGTCAGGTCCTCGTCGTAGCCGTTCAATCCGGGATACTCGAGCGTGCCGGGCTTCAGGTGTCCGTGAATCCCGCCGGCGCCGAATTCATCCAGGAACACGCCATCTGACCCCTGCGCGATGCGCACCATCCGATCCGCCTCGTACGCCCGCACTCCCGGATCGCCCGGATTCAGTGCGTAGCGCAGCTGCTTGTCCCAGATCTGAAGCACCAGCCTGTTATCGGCTGTTTTCGTGCCGCCGGGCTTGTGCAGGAACGCATTCTCCAGGGTGTCGGAAGGATGCGCCTGAAACCAGGCAGCCATGTCGGCGTACGAGCCTGACGAGAGCTTTGTCTGATCCTTCTGGCCGGGCACATACACCGTCCAGAGCAGCGCATAGGGCAGTGTCCTGATCCCGGGGTTGAGCGCCTTGTATGCACCGCCGTCACCGGACATGACGTAGTCGAAGTGTGCTGCGGCCCACGCGCGTTCCCGTCCCTGTTGTGGAGGTTTCACATACAGCGTGCGAAAATCCGTCACCATTGTTCGAATGTGCGGCCAATGCGGAGACGTATCACGGTAGGTCCCATAAAGCGTCGCACTGTCCGCCGACACCGCCGGCTGCACTTGGGGCAGCCGGACAGCGACCGGCTCATGCGAGGTTGCGCCACCCTGCGCGATGAGTGCCACGCCCACAGGCATCAGCACGAAACCCACCACACACGAACGGAGCAGTAGCATTGCACGTCCTCCATGAAAACGCTGTACATCTTCGCCTGGGGTGCCCGGCCGGCGCCGGGTCGCGATGTCGCATGAGCCAGCGCGGAATATGGGGCACTGCGTGGGTGGCCCCCCGAGATAGCGTCCCCCGGTCCCGTGCACGATCCTTGCCCCGAACTCGTCAACGGCGTACACTACGAGGACAGAAATGTGTCCCGTGGCGATTTACGGCAACTTGCGGCCACGTAAAATATTCGCTAAAGCGCCGGCCCGGTGCCTGTGCGCGCCGGGCATTTTCGTAGGGGACGATCGATGACCCGCTCCAGTTCCTCGCCGCGCTATCTCGCTGAGCTGTCGCGTCGCGTGCTCATTTTCGACGGCGCCATGGGCACGAACATCCAGCGCCACCACCTCACCGCCGAGGACTTCGGCGGAAAGGCGACCGAGGGATGCAACGACTACCTGGTGCTCACGCGGCCGGACGTCATTCGCGGCATTCACGAATCATTCCTCGCGGTCGGCTGCGACGTCGTCGAAACATGCACCTTCCAGAGTACCCCGCGCCGCCTGCACGAGTGGGGACTGGGCGACAAGGTGCGTGACATCAACGTGGAGGCGGCGCGACTGGCGCGCGCGGCCTGCGATGCATACGCCACACCGGACCGCCCGCGTTTTGTGGCCGGCTCCATGGGCCCCACGGGCATGCTGCCGTCGAGCAGCGACCCGGTGCTCTCGGCTGTCACGTTCGCCGAACTGAGCGAGAACTTCCATCAGCAGGCTGCCGGTCTCGTGGAGGGCGGCGCGGATCTGCTGCTCATCGAGACGGCGCAGGATATTCTCGAAGTGAAGGCCGCCATCGCCGGTGTCGAGCGGCTCTTCGCCGAACTGGGCTACCGGATCCCCATTCAGACCCAGGTCACGCTCGACACGAGCGGACGCATGCTGCTCGGCACCGACATCGCCAGTGCGATGACCACGCTGGAAGCGCTCGGCGTGGACGTGATCGGGCTCAACTGCTCCACCGGCCCCGAACACATGCGGGAGCCGATCCGCTATCTCGGTGAGCACGCGTCGCGGCCGGTGTCATGCATCCCGAATGCGGGGCTGCCGCTCAACACGGGGACGGGCGACGCCGTCTATCCGCTCGAGCCCGAACCGCTCGCCCGTGCGCTCGCCGAGTTCGTGCGTGACTTCGGCGTGCGCGCCGTGGGCGGCTGCTGCGGCACGACGCCGGAGCATCTCGACGCGGTGGTGCGTGCCGTGCGCGGCAACGGGCACTCGGCGCGGGCGACTGACGGCGCCGGGCGTGCTGGCCATCACGTGCCTCGTGTGTCGTCCGGCATGCGCGCCATCACCCTGCACCAGGATCCACCGCCCCTGCTCATCGGGGAGCGCGTGAATGCACAGGGCTCACGCAAGGTGAAGCAGTTCCTGCTCGCCGATGACTACGAGGGACTGCTCGAGGTCGCGCGCCACCAGGTGGATTCCGGCGCGCATGTGCTGGACGTCTGCGTGGCGCTCACGGAGCGTGGCGACGAAGCCGAGCAGATGGCGCAGACGGTCAAGCTGCTGTCCATGAGCGTGGAGACGCCGCTCATGATTGACAGCACCGAGCCCGATGTCGTGGCGCGCGCCCTGGAGCACATCCCCGGACGTGCGATCGTCAACTCCATCAACATGGAGAACGGCACCAGACGGATCGAGGCGGTGCTGCCGCTCGTCAGAAAACACGGCGCCGCCGTGGTCGCGCTCACCATCGATGAAGCGGGCATGGCGAAGACGCGGGAGCGGAAGCTCGAGATCGCCCGTCGCATTCATGACATCGCGGTGCAGGACTACGGTCTGGCGCCGGAAGATCTCATCTTCGACGCTCTGACGTTCACGCTGGCGACCGGGGAAGCCGAGTGGGTGGACAGCGCGACGGAAACGATCGAGGGAATACGGTGCATCAAGCGCGAGCTGCCGGGCGTGTTCACCTCGCTGGGCGTGAGCAACGTGAGCTTCGGACTTGCCGCCGGTGCCCGCGCGGCGCTCAACTCGGTGTTCCTCCATCACTGTGTGCAGGCGGGGCTCGACATGGCCATCGTGAACCCCGCGCACATCCGGCCGTACGCGGAGCTGTCCACGGAGGAGCGGGAGCTGGCGGACGACCTGGTCTTCAATCGCCGGCCCGACGCCCTGCAGCGATTCATCGAGCGATTCGACGAGAGCACGAACGCGGCGTCCCGTTCCGCGGGGCGCGCGGATGAGGATCCGACCGCGGACATGAGCGTGGACGAGCGGATTCACTGGCGCATCCTGCACCGGAAGAAGGAAGGCATCGAGGACCTGCTCGACGAGGCCGGCGTGCGCGAGCAGCCGGTGCGCATCCTCAACGAGGTCCTGCTGCCGGCCATGAAGGATGTCGGCGACAAGTTCGGCGCGGGCGAGCTGATTCTGCCCTTCGTGCTGCAGAGCGCGGAAGTGATGAAGAAAGCGGTGAAGCATCTCGAACAGTTTCTCGAACGCACCGAGGGATACACCAAGGGCAAAGTGGTGCTGGCGACGGTGTACGGTGACGTACACGACATTGGCAAATCGCTCGTGAACACCATTCTCTCCAACAACGGCTACACCGTGTTCGATCTGGGCAAGCAGGTGCCGGTGAACACGATCATCGACAAGGCGGTGGAGGTGGGGGCGGATGCCATCGGCCTGTCGGCGCTGCTCGTGTCCACCAGCAAGCAGATGCCCATCTGCGTGCAGGAGCTGGACAAGCGCGGGCTCGCCGTTCCGGTGATGATCGGCGGCGCGGCGATCAACCGCCGCTTCGGGCGGCGCGCGCTGTTCGTGGAAGGCGAGCGCGCTTACGCGCCGGGCGTGTTCTACTGCAAGGATGCATTCGAGGGACTGGACACCGTGGAGACGCTCATGGATGGTGAGCGGCGTGCAGCCTTCGTGGCGCGCAATCTGGACGAGGCGAAACACGACATGTTCCTGCACACGCAGGTGGGGAAGGATGTGTCGGTCGGATCGGACACGGGGGCCCGGAGTGACATCGCCGCCGACAACGCCATCCCGGTGCCGCCGTTCTACGGCACGCGCGTGCTGCACGACATCCCGCTGGCCGAGGTGCTGTCGCTGCTGGATCTCGACGAGCTGTACCGCCTGCAGTGGGGCGGACGCGGCTCCGGCGAACAGTTCGACGCGCTGGTCCGCGACGAGTTCGAGCCGACGCTCGCACGACTGAGCGCGGCGGCGGCGCGCGAGGAATGGCTGCGACCGCGTGCGGTGTACGGCTACTTCCCCGTGCAGGCGAGCGGCAACGATCTCATCGTGTACGATCCGGCCGCGTTCCGGAGCGACGGCGCCGCGCTGCGCGAGATCGCGCGGTTCTCGTTTCCGCGACAGGAGTCGCGCGAGCGGCTCTGCCTGGCGGATTACTTCCGGAGCGTGGACTCGGGCACGGTGGACGTTGCGGCGTTTCAGGTGGTGACGGTCGGCGACGCGGCCACGCGTCGATTCGAGGAGCTGCAGGAACGCGGGGAGTATACGGAGGCGTACTTCCTGCACGGCCTCTCCGTGGAAGCGGCGGAGTCGGTGGCGGAGTGGATGCACCGGCACGTGCGTCGTGAGCTCGGGCTTCCGGCATCGCAGGGCAAGCGCTACTCGTGGGGTTATCCCGCGTGTCCCGACCTCAACGGGCATACGGAGGTCTTCAGGCTGCTGCCGGCGGCGGACGCCCTCGGGATGCAGCTCACCTCGGCGTTCCAGTTGATGCCGGAGCAGTCCACCGCCGCCATGGTGGTGCATCACCCTCAGGCCAAGTACTACGCCGTGCGCTCGGGCGGAGAGCGGGACATGGGTGCGCGCACCGCCGAGAGCGTGAGTGCATGACAGGCCGCCGCGAGGTACGCGAGGTCCTCGACCCGGATCGCATCGTCATCTTCGATGGTGCGATGGGGACCATGCTGTACGCGAAAGGCGTCTTCATCAATCAGTGCTACGACGAGCTGAACGTGCGCGCGCCCGATCTCGTGCGCGACGTGCATCGCGCGTACGCCAAGGCGGGCGCGGAGGTGCTCGAAACGAACAGCTTTGGCGCGAACCGGTTGAAGCTGGCGTCATACGGTCTCGAGGATCGTGTCGAGGAGCTGAATCGTGCCGCCGCCCGGCTCGCGCGCGAGACCGCGGGTGACAGCGTGCTGGTCGCGGGCGCCGTCGGACCGCTTGGCGTGCGCCTCGAACCGTTCGGCCCGGTCGGCCGTGACGAGGCCCGCGGCCTGTTCCGCGATCAGATGCACGCGCTGCGCGACGGAGGTGCCGATCTCTTCATCCTGGAGACGTTCAGCGATCTGGATGAGATCGAGCAGGCCGTTCACGCCGCGCGCGATGTGGATGCCGAGGTGCCGGTGATCGCGCAGATGACCATCGGACCGGATGGCCTCACGCCGTACGGCGCCACGCCGGAAGACGTGGCGCGCGCGCTCGATGCCGCCGGCGCGGACATCGTCGGCCTCAACTGCTCGGTGGGTCCGCAGACCATTCTCGAGGCGATCGAGCGCATGGCGGCTGTGACGCGGCGCAAGCTCAGCGCGCAGCCCAACGCCGGAATGCCCCGCGATGTGGGCGGCCGCACGATGTACATGGCCAGTCCGGAATACATGGCGACCTTCGCCCGCCACTTCGTGCAGGCCGGCGCCCGGGTCATTGGCGGCTGCTGCGGCACCACGCCGGATCACATCAAGGCACTGGTGGAAGGCACGCGCCCGCTGGTGCCGCGGCGCCAGCGGCCCATGTCCATCCGCTATCAGCTCCCGCATACGGATGATCAGTCTGCGCCGCGCGAGGCATCCGGGGAATCGGCTGCCGGCCGCGAGCCCATGCCCTTCGCGGAGCGTTCGTGCTGGGCCGGGAAGATCGCGCGCGGCGCTTTCGTCACGTCGGTGGAGATTGTCCCGCCCCGCGGCGTCGATGCGACGAAGATGCTGGAAGGCGTGGCGGCCCTGCGCAACGCCGGCGTGGACGCCGTGAACGTGCCCGACGGTCCGCGCGCGCAGAGCCGCATGGGTGCGCTCATGACGAGTCTCCTGATCGAGCAGCAACTGGGCATCGAGACGGTCACGCACTACTGCTGTCGCGACCGCAACCTGCTCGGCATGCTGAGCGACCTGCTGGGCGCGTCGGCCATGGGGCTGCGCAATCTGCTCATCATCACGGGAGATCCGCCCAAGATGGGTCCCTATCCGGATGCGACCGCCGTGTTCGACATCGATGCCATTGGCCTCACGAACCTCGTGAGCCGGCTCAATCGCGGGCTGGATCCGGGCGGGCACGAAATCGGCAAGGCCACGGCGTTTGCGATCGGCGTGGGCGTGAATCCCGCCGCGATCGATTCGCAGTACGAGCTGCGTCGCTTCGAGTGGAAGGTGGACGCCGGCGCCGAATACGCCATCACGCAGCCGGTGTTCGACGTCGAGCAGCTCGAACGATTCCTGGAGTCCATCGCGCACGTGCGCATCCCGATCATCGCCGGGATCTGGCCGCTCGTATCGGTGCGCAACGCCGAATTCCTGGCCAACGAAGTGCCCGGCGTGGTCGTGCCGGACGCAGTGATTGCGCGCATGCGCTCGGCCAGCGAGCAGTCACGAGAGCACGCGGTGGCGGCGGGTATCGCGATTGCGCGCGAGATGCTCGAGCGCGTACGCGGCCGCGTCCAGGGCGTGCAGGTCTCTGCACCGTTCGGAAAGGTCGAGTTGGCGCTGGACGTGATTGCGCATGGGAGATCGAAATGGAAGGAGGGAGATGAAGGCAATTCTGCTGATTGATCACGGCTCCATTCGCGCGGAGGCGAACGCCATGCTCGCGGATGTGGCGGCGGTCGTGCAGCGGCTGGCCGGGCCGGATGTCCTCGTGCGGTACGCGCACATGGAACTGGCGCCCCCGGGCATTGGCGATGCGTTCGCCGCCTGCGTGGCGGGCGGCGCCACCGACGTCGTTGCATTCCCCTACATGCTGTCGCCGGGCAAGCACTCCACGCGCGACATCCCGCGCATGGTGGGCGAGGCCGCGGCCCGTTTTCCTGGTGTGCGCTTCACCGTCACACCCGCGTTCGGGTTGCACGACAAGCTGGCTGAGGTGGTGCTGGAGCGCGCAGGCGTGCCGGTAACCAGGGACGCCCTCGCAGGGTAGATTCCCCGAATGCCCGCCGATACCAGCGCTGGACAGACCGCGCTCACGATGCTGTCCGGGGAAGAGACGATGTTCCGCGACGCGGTAGCGGACTTCGCCGAAGCGGAAGTGCGCCCGCGCGTGCGCGACATGGAGCGCGCCGGGAAGCTCGACGCCGCGCTCATCCCGAAATTCTTCGAGCTCGGGCTCATGGGCATCGAGGTGCCGGAGCGTTTTGGCGGGTCGGATGGCACGCTCTTCATGGTGACGCTCGCGGTAGAGGCCATCAGTCGCGTGGATGCCGCCGCGGCGATCCTCATGGATGTCCAGAACACGCTGGTCAACTTCCCCATTGGCCACTACGGCAGCGAAGAACAGCGCGCGACGTATCTGCCGCGGCTTACGCAGTCCACGGTGGGCGCGTACGCCCTCTCGGAACCGGGATCGGGCTCGGATGCGTTCGGCCTGGCCACACGCGCCGTGCGGGAGGGCGATCACTGGGTGCTCGATGGCCGCAAGATGTGGATCACCAACGGCGCGGAGGCCGAGATCTTCGTCGTGTTCGCCACGATCGACCCGCACGCCGGTTACAAGGGAATCACCGCTTTCATCATTGAGCGCGGCTATCCGGGATTCTCCGTAGGAAAGAAGGAAGACAAGCTCGGCATTCGCGCGTCGAGCACCACGGAGCTCGTGCTCGAGCGGTGCATCGTGCCCGCCACCAACGTGCTCGGCCCCGAAGGCAAGGGCTACAAGATCGCAATCGAGACACTGAATGGCGGGCGGATCGGCATTGGCGCGCAAATGATCGGCGTGGCCCGCGGCGCGCTGGACGCCACGCTGGCGTACGTGCGCGAGCGGCAGCAGTTCGGCCACGCCATCGGCGAGTTCCAGGGCGTGCAGTTCCAGCTCGCGCAGGCTGAAACGGAGCTGGAGGCCGCGCGGCTCATGGTGTACAACGCGGCGCGGCTCAAGGATGCCGGCCAGTCGTTCACGCGTGAGGCCGCCATGGCCAAACTGTATGCCTCGCAGATGTGCGAGCGCGTGACGTCGCTGTGCGTAGAGCTGCACGGCGGCTACGGCTACACGACGGATTATCCGGTGGAGAAGTTCTACCGGGATGCCAAGATTGGCGCGATCTACGAGGGCACGTCGAACATGCAGCTCCAGACGATCGCGAAGATGGTGATGCAGGAATAGCAGCGGCAGCGGCAGGGGTAGGAGGCGAACCGGGGAGCGCGTAGATTCGCGGCATGCCAATCCACTCCCTCTCCTCCCGTTCCGTTCTCGCGCCGATGGTACTTTCGGCGTTCGCGCTCTTCGCCGGGTTCACACCGCTTCCCGCGCAGACGGTCGCCGCAGCGGCCGTGAATCCCGCCGGCACGGCAGCGACCGGACGGCCGCTGCCCGGCCCGGTGTTCGAAACGCCGGAGTTCAGCCGCGCCGTTGCCAACGGCACGCGCACGCGCACGGGAGCGCCGGGCCCGCACTACTGGGTGCAGCACGCGCGCTACTCCATTGACGCGTCGCTCGATCCTGCGGCCCGGCGCGTGCGCGGCCAGGAGACGGTCACCTATCTCAATCACTCGCCCGACACACTGCGTCGCGTAGCCGTCTACCTGCGACAGAACGTGTTTGCGCCCGGCAGTCCGCGACGCGAATCCGTGCCCATTACCGGCGGCGTCTCGCTCGCGCGCGTCGTGGCGAATGGCCACACCCTTTCCGCACGCACGAGCGTCGCGCCGGGTGATGATACGACGCAGGCCGGCGCCACCGTGCCGGGATATCACGTGGATGGGACCGTGATGTGGATCGCGCTCCCGGCGCCGCTGCTCCCCGGCGACAGCGCGCGGTTCGAGTTTGTCTGGTCGTACTCCCCCGCCCCGTCGCCATCCGATGGACGGGAGGGACGCGAGGGCAGCACGCTCTTCTTCATGGGCTACTGGTACCCGGAAATCGCCGTCTACGACGACGTGAATGGCTGGGTCACCGACCCCTATCTCAACGGCGCCGAGTTCTACATGGACCCGGCGGACTATGACGTACGCGTCACCGTGCCGCGCGGCTGGCTCGTGGGTGCCACGGGTACGCTGGTGAACGCGGCGCAGGTGCTGTCGGCGCGCACACGCGCGCGACTCGACATGGCGCGCTACACGAGCGACGTGGTGCACGTCGTCACGGATGCGGAGCGCCGCGCGGGGACCGCGTTCGCGGCGCCCGCCGGAACACGCCGCGTCACCTGGCACTTCACCGCGCCCAATGTGCGCGACTTCGCGTGGGGCACGAGCAGCCAGTATGTGTGGGATGCGACGCGTGCGCTCGTGCACGCCGGATCGGGAAGCACCGTGGATACCGTGGCGATCAGCAGCTTCTTCCGGCTGCACGCGCCCGCGGCCGCCTGGGCTGTGGCCGGCGCGCGCTATACGCGCGACGCCATTGAGCAGATGTCGGCGTATCTGTGGCCCTATCCGTATCCGCACATGACATCCATGGAGGGCGTGATCACGGGCGGTGGCATGGAGTATCCCATGATGACACTCATGCAGCCGTGGGCGGACACGCTGTCGCTGGCCGGCGATCTGATGCACGAGACCGGGCACATGTGGTTCCCCATGCAGGTGGGATCGAACGAGACCCGGCATCCGTGGATGGACGAGGGCTTCACGCAGTTCGACGTCGCGCAGGGGATGCGCGTGCTCTACGGCGAGCCGCGCTCCGGCGGGCGCCCCAACGACTCGGAAGCGGGGCAGCGCATGCTGTATCTCGCTCCCGCGCGCGCCGGGCACGATGAACCCCTCATGCGCTGGGGCGACCTCATGCCGGAGGACCAGTACTTCATCATGTACTACGACAAGACCGCGCAGGTGCTCAAGGCGCTGCGCGCCATCCTCGGCGAGGAGACCTTTCACCGCGCCTATCGTGAGTACGGGAGCCGCTGGATCAACCGGCATCCCGAGCCGGAGGATTTCTTCAACACCATCGATGCGGTCGCGGGGCGGAATCTCTCCTGGTTCTGGGAGACGTGGTTCTACCGCCCATGGTCACTCGACCAGGCGATCGCGAGCGTGCGCGCCGACGGCGATTCGGTTGCCATCACGATCGAGGATCGCGGGCTCGCGCCCATGCCGGTCCTTCTGGCGGTCACGCGATCCGACCGGAGTGTGCAGCGCCTCACCATTCCGGTTGACGTCTGGCTGCACGGTGCTCGTCGCCATGAGGTGCGGGTAGCCGGCAGTCCCGAGGTGGTCCGCGTAGAGATCGATCCCGATGGCGAGTTTCCGGATGTGAATCGCGACAACCAGCGATGGACACGGAGCGGACGCTGAGCCGTCACGCCACGGTGTTCAGCACGAGTGCGCCGGTGACCTCGCCCGTGCGCAGCCGCTCGAGCGCCTGGTTGGCGGTGGCGAGCGGCATGGTCTCGATGGTCGTGTGGACCGGTACGCGCGGCGCGAGCGTGAGAAATTCCTCGCCATCGCGTCGTGTGAGATTCGCCACGGAGCGCACGATGCGCTCGCCCCACAGGATCTCATAGGGGAACGCGGGGATATCGCTCATGTGGATGCCCGCGCACACCACCGTGCCGCCCTTCACGACATGGCGCAGCGCGACGGGCACGAGCGGACCCACCGGCGCGAAGATGATCGCCGCATCGAGTGGCCCGGGCGGGGGCTCGTCCGAGCCGCCCGCCCATTCCGCCCCGACGTTGCGCGCGAATTGCTGCCCCGCGATATCCCCGGCGCGCGTGAACGCGAACACGCGGCGGTTCTCGGCACGTGCTATCTGCGCCACGATGTGCGCGGCGGCGCCGAAGCCATACAGGCCGATGCGCCCGGCATCCCCCGCCGCGCGCAGCGAGCGATACCCGATGAGCCCCGCGCACAGCAGGGGTGCCGCACTCCGGTCACTGTACGATGCAGGAATGGGAAAGCAGAAGCGCTCATCGGCCACCGTGTACTCCGCGTAGCCGCCGTTGATCTGATAACCCGTGAAGCGCGCACGGTCACAGAGATTCTCGCGGCCCGAGCGGCAATAGCGACAGACACCGCAGGTCCAGCCGAGCCAGGGTACACCCACGCGGTCGCCGGGCGCGAAGCGTTCCGCGCCCGCGCCGCGTGCCTCGACGAGTCCGACGATCTCGTGTCCGGGGACGAGCGGCAGCGCCGGTGACGGCAGCTCGCCGTCCACGACGTGCAGATCCGTGCGGCACACCGCGCACGCGTGCACACGAAGCAGAAGCTGCCCCGGGCCGGGTGTCGGCCGGGGCAGCTCGGTCAATTGCAGTGGCTCGCCAGGTCGTTCGAGCACCATCGCTCGCATGTCAGCCCCCGGTCATCCTGCCTTGATCGCACCATAGATCGCGGGGAGAGCGCCAACGACCCACATGATGATCGCGCCGATGATCGCCTGCTGCTTCGACACCTTGCCCACGACGTACAGCCCGATACCCAGGAGAATCGTCACCCAGATCGCGAATACATCGAACCGACCCGCGACTGCCTGCAGCATCTGCGACGACTTGTCGAGGTCGAGCAGTTTCGCGACGCTCAGCGTCACGCTGTACCTGCTGGTCAGCTTTGCCGGGTCGGTGAGGTAGGCAATGATTCCGGCGGCTACGAATCCCAGGATGATCGGGAACGACGCATAGGTGGAAACCATGAACGAGGAGCCTGGCGTGAGCTTCGAATCGAACAGCTTGCTCACCAGCCAGAGCACGAGTCCCACAATGATGACGCGAACAGGCACGCCGATCAGAATCGTCAGAAAGCCGAGCTTGTCCAGGATCGCCCGTCCCTTCTGCATCTGGTCAGCGGTGACCTGCGGGTTCGCCTTCATGGCCGCCACGGTCTGGCGCGCAAACTCCGCGTCGAACACCGGCTGCATCAGTGATTTGGTGCCGAGATAGAGCACCGTGCAGATGACCGTGAGCACGAGCAGCGCGATGCCGAATCCCGCCGCCGTGCGGCGGGAAAAGACCTGTGACGGCGACACGAAAATGTCGATGAAGTCATCCCAGACGCTCGGCGGTTTCGGTGCGGTGGTAGAGGACATATATGACTGGCCCCTCGGCGGCAGGTAGGAAGGAGGAAGCAGCGCCGTAAAGGTTGCATCGGACGCCAGCGAGGGCAAGCAGGCGATGGCGCGTGAACGGTTCCCCTCGATTTGCGCACCAGAACTGCGCGGCAGCGAACAGATCGTAGCGTCCGGCCCAATTGGCTTACCCCTTGCAATACCACCTGTCATGAGAAGGAGACCCACCCGTGTGGACAGCGCCAAGCGCATCACGAAGCCGCGCAGTGGGTTGCCGATCGAGCTGCTTCCTCTCCCCGTGCTTCGTGTCGATGCCGCTGGCGCCATTCGCGAGTCCAACAGGGCTCTGGCGCGCGCCGTGCGCGATGACCGCCTCGTCACCGGGCAGATGCTGGAGCATCTCGTCTGGCCGGGCGACGTGGAACTGGTGCGCGCGCTGTTGCGACGCGAGACACCCCGCCAGGATTCCGTGACACTCCATTTCGGAGCCGGGAATGATGCCCGGGCGCTCAGCTTCGATGTGTTCTCGTCCGGGCGAAGTCTCTGGCTCGTGGCACTCGCGGATCAGCCGGGCATATGGCGCATGGTGAAGAGCGCGGCGGAAACGAAGGCGCGCTTTCTCTCCACCATGTCGCACGAGTTGCGCACGCCGCTGAATGCGGTGCTCGGCTACGCGGGATTGCTGCGTGATGGCGTCTATGGCCCCGTCAGCGAGCCGCAGGACCGCGCGGTGCGCGCCATCGTACGCCGCGCCCGCGATCTGCAACGGCTCATTGATGACCTGCTCGCGCTCTCGCGCCTCGAGAGCAGCAGTTTCGAGCTGGACACGGACGAGTTCGACCCGGCAGCGGTTGTGGCGGAGGTGCGGGACGCCATCATTCCGTACGCTCGCGAGAAGGCACTCTCGGTGACCGTACAATCCGCCATCCACGAGCCCGTGACGCTCGACCGCGCAAGGTACAAGCAGGTGGTGCTGCAACTGGCGACCAACGCGGTCAAGTTCACGCCGTCGCGTGGCGGCGTGGAGCTGTCGGTCAACGCCGAGACGAACGGTCGCTTCACCACGCGAGTGCGCGACACCGGCATCGGTATTGCGGCGGAGGATCTGCAACGCATCTTCGACAGCTTCGAGCAGGTGGAGAACGGTACGACGCGCCGGTACCACGGTTCCGGGCTTGGTCTCTCCATCGCGAACCACATGGTACGCCTGCTGGGGGGCTCGATCGTGGTGGATAGCACGCCCGGCGCGGGCGCGACCTTCAGCGTGACACTGCCCATGCGTCATGAATCAGACGCAGCGCCGACTCCCGTCGTCGCCGAGGATGGGCATACCGATGACCCGACCATCGTCGCGATCGATGACGATCCCGAGGTGCTGTCATTGCTGCGCGATTCGCTCGTGCCAGCGCACTTCCGTGTTGCCGGCGCGAGGAGCGCCGATGAGGGCGTGGAGCTGGCGCGTGCGTTGCACCCGGTGGCAATTACGCTCGACATCATGATGCCCCACAAGGACGGATGGCAGGTGCTGCGCGAGCTGAAAGCCGACCCGGAGTTGCGCACCATCCCGGTCATCGTGCTCTCGAATGTCTCCGAACGCTCGCGCGGAACGATGCTGGGCGCCGCCGAGTATCTCGTGAAGCCTGTGGAGCGGAACATCCTCATCGATACCATCGAGCGACTGCGCACGCGACAGCAGCAGCCATACGCGCACTGAACCCCGGCCGCCGAGGGTCGGCCAGTGGCCGCGACCCGGACCGCGGGGGTGACGACGGGCGGTGACCTCGCCCACATTACAATTCGTTGTTCCGAACGCCACTATACTTCGTTACCCGCCGTTCCTGTCCGCACCCATGCCCGCACGCCATGTCCCGTCCATTCACGGGCGCGCTCGCCGCGCTCCTCGCCATGCTCATGCCTGTGCTCGCGGTTGCGCAGCACGCCGCGCCCGCCGCCCCGGCCGATCTCATCGTCACGGCTGATCGCATCTACACCGCGGGCGATGCGCAGCCATTTGTCCAGGCGATGGCGATTCGCGAGAAGCGAATCATCTTCGCGGGGTCGCTGCGCGAGGTGGCTGCGCTGCGCGGCCCGGCAACGCGCACGCTTGATTTCCCCGGCCGTACGATCGTGCCGGGACTGCAGGATGCCCACGGCCATCTGCTCGGACTCGGACAGTCACTGAGCGAGGTGGACCTGAACGGAACGAGCTCCTACCAGCAGGTGATTGCGCGCGTCGTGGAGCGGGCCAAGCGCACTCCGGCAGGCCAGTGGGTCACCGGCAACGGCTGGGACCAGAACGACTGGGGCAACACGAGCTTCCCCACGCACGACGCGCTCTCGCGCGCGGTGCCCGATCATCCCGTGGCGCTCAGTCGCGTGGATGGCCATGCGGTTCTGGCGAATGCGAAGGCCATGGCGCTCGCCGGCGTAACGAGCGCCACGAAGGATCCGGCCGGCGGGCGCATCGTGCGACTGCCGGACGGCTCGCCGAGCGGCGTATTCGTGGACAACGCGCAGGACCTGATCTATCGCGTGATTCCGCCGCTCACGCCAGAACAGACGAGCAAGGCGCTGCAGGCGGCTGCCGCGGACGCCAATCGCTGGGGCCTTACCGCGGTCACGGACCCGGGCGAGTCGGAGCAGACGATCACGGCGCTCGAGGAACTCGCGAAGCGCGGCATGCTGCCGCTACGCGTGTACGCCCTCATTTCGGACGATTCCGCGGAGATCGCGCACTACTTCGCGCGCGGTCCACAGAGCGCGCTCTACGACGGGCACCTCTGGATTCGCGCCATCAAGCTGTACGCGGACGGCGCCCTCGGCTCGCGCGGCGCCGCGCTGCTGGATCCGTACAGCGATGACCCGGGAAACTCCGGGCTGCTGGTGAGCGCACCAGCGCACATCCAGCACGTCGCAATCGAGGCGCTGCGGCACGGTTTCCAGGTGGCGACGCATGCCATTGGCGATCGCGGGAATCGCATCGTCCTCGACGCGTACGAGGCCGCACTCGACTCGGTACCCACGGCCGATCATCGCTTCCGCATCGAGCATGCACAGATTCTCGACCACGCGGACATTGCGCGCTTCGCGCAGCTTGGCGTGATTCCTTCCATGCAGGCCACACACCAGACGAGTGACATGTACTGGGCGGAGCAGCGGCTGGGCGGCGGGCGGCTGTACGGCGCCTACGCCTGGCGATCGCTGCTGAACACGGGCGTGATCGTTCCCAACGGCACCGACTTCCCCGTGGAGGCGGTGAATCCGATGCGGACCTTTCACTCGGCGATCAGCCGCGAAGACGAGAACAACTGGCCGCCGGGCGGGTGGCATCCCGAGCAGAAGATGACGCGCGAAGAAGCATTGAAGTCCATGACCATCTGGCCCGCGTACGCCGCCTTCGAGGACAAGCTCATGGGCTCGCTGGAGCCGGGCAAGTACGCGGACTTCGTCGTGCTCGATCAGGATATCATGACGGCGCCTGCGGAGCGTATTCTGCAGACCAATGTGGTGGCGACGTACGTCGGTGGAGTCGCCGTGTACGAGCGCAAGTAACACCGGTGATCTGTCATCACGCGAACCAGCCAACTCGCCCAACATCCCATGCTCGCTGACAGTTCGATCACGTTTCTCAAGCGGTTGCTCGACACGCCCGGTCCGTCGGGCTTCGAGTCCGCGCCGGCCGCGGTGTGGCGGGCGGAAGCCGTGCCCTTCGCGCAGGTGCGCGGCGACGTGCACGGGAACAGCATGGCGCGCGTCAACGGTGACGGCGGGCCGACGATCATGATCGCGGGACACATTGACGAGATCGGCGTCATTGTCCAGCACATCGACGATGACGGCTACGCGCACATCGCGTCCATTGGCGGCTGGGATCCGCAGGTGCTGGTCGCGCAGCGCATTCGCTTTCTCGGTGCAGCGGGGAATGTCTATGGCGTGGTGGGGAAGAAGCCCATTCATCTCATCAAGCCCGACGATCGCGACAAGGCGTCGAAGCTCACGGATCTCTGGGTGGACATCGGGGCCACGAACAGAAAGGACGCGGAGAGCAGGCTGAGCGTGGGCGATGCGGGGGTCATTGATTCGAATACCATGGATTTCCCGAACGGGCGCATCGTGTCGCGCTCGATTGACAATCGCGTGGGGGCGTTCGTGGCGCTGGAGGCGTTGCGCCAGTACGCCGCGCAGCCGGGCAGCGCGACGGTCATTGCCACCGCCACGACGCAGGAGGAGATCGGCTATCGCGGTGGCGGCGCCGGCGTGGGAGCGCACGCGCTGCGCGCGCAGATGGCGATCGTCGTGGACGTGACGTTCGCCACGGATCATCCCGACATCGAGAAAAAGGAGCTGGGTGATCATGCCCTCGGCAGCGGACCCGTGCTCACACGCGGGTCCATCATCTCGCCGGTGGTATTTCGTCTGCTGCGTGCCACAGCGGACGAGCTCCAGATGCCCTACACGGTGCAGGCCGCGGGGCGCGACACCGGTACTGATGCCGATGCGATTCACATCGCGCGCGAAGGCGTTGCGACGGCGCTGGTATCGGTGCCGAACCGGTACATGCACTCACCCAACGAGATGATCGCGCTGGACGACCTCGACCGCGCGATCACGTTGATCGCGGAGACCTGCCGGCGCGTGACCAGGGAGACGGACTTCACCGCGCGCTGATGAAGCCACGCGGACCATGGGGAACGGCGCGCGCGCCCCGCGCCGTGTCCCCATCGTCCGGATCCCTCACGGCATGCGGAAGAGCAGCGGCAGCTGCACTAACTGCTTCACCGCCCGCTCGCCCGCGCTCGCCGGGCGAAACCTCCACTGGGGCAACACCTCTCGCACGGACGCGGCGAACAGATCGTTGGAGGCCTCCAGTATGCGTACCGTCGAAAGATCCACGCGACCCGAGGTGTCCACGACGAACTGGACGATGACCGCGCCGCTTGCACGGGCCTGTTCCAGCACGGCCGGATAGCGCGGCCGCTCATTGCCAGGCAGCGTCATGGCCGGCCGATCCACCTGCGCAGCGGAGTACGGCATTCGCGCTGCATCGCCATCCGGCGGCCCGGCGCCCCTGGTTGACAGCGAATCCAGGCGTCCGGGAATGAAGTCGATCCCGCTCGCGCCGAGCGGCGAGATGTCGATCGTGGGTGCCTTACCCGGTATGGTCTTCGGGATGATGACCGGCGGGAGCGGGGTCGAAGGCAGTTTCGGAGCACTCGGGTGACGCGAGACTGTTCCCGGGCGCGGCACAGGCGGATGGTGCATCACCGGCACGCTGTAGAAGATGTCCGGCGGGTTCTGACTGGTGGACCGGTGTTCTCCCGCATGGGCCGTGACGGCGACGGCCAGCATGATGAGCGCCGCGTGAATCGCGATGCTGGCTGCCGCGCCGCCAGCGGAGCCGGCCGCGCCGGGGCGCGGGAGTCGTCGTGATTCGATGAGTGTCGAGAGCATGCCGGGGCCTCTGAAGGGCTGAAGGGAACTGGACCGCGCCAGCACGGCTTCGCCCACGATGGGGCCTCGAGATGATGCGAGGGCATGCGCCTCGATTACGAAACGGATGCGGCAGGATTACAAATTGGCAGCGGCGCGTCCCACAGCCGAGACGGCACGTCCCAATTCCGGACAGGCAACCGTTTTCGTGTTGCGTTGTCTAACAGATAATCCGTTGCCAGATAGACGGATAGCGTTTCGCGAGCCGTGGCCCGATCCTTTCTACAGGCGCTGGCGTGACCATCAGCCCGCTCGAAGTGCTCGAACGCACGCGGTCGTACGTCGTCGTTGATGAAGAGCGCGCACTCGTCGACCGCGAACTCTCCCACCAGTACCAGGTCGTGCGTCACCTGGGACGTGGCGGGATGGGCTCCGTGTATCTCGCGCGCGATGTCGCCCTGCACCGCCATGTCGCGCTCAAGGTACTGCACGCCGAAGCCGACGCGATCACGGAATCCCGCCCCCGGTTCCTGCGCGAGGCACGGCTTTCGGCGCAGCTCTGTCACCCGGGAATCGTGCCGCTTCACTCATTCGGCGAGACGCCGCATCTCATGTACATGGTGATGCACTATGTGTCGGGCGAATCGCTGGGCCAGCGATTGCGTCGCGAGCGTCGCCTGGCGCATGGGGACACGCGTGCGATTCTGTGCGACGTGGCCGCCGCACTCGACTACGCGCACCGGCAGGGGGTGGTGCATCGCGATCTCAAGCCGGAGAACGTGCTGCTGGAGCGGGAGGATCACCACGCGCTGCTGGCGGACTTCGGGGTGGCCACGCGACGCTCCTGGGACCCCGTGCGAGGCGACCTGCATCGCGCGTTTGGCACGCCGCACTTCATGTCGCCCGAACAGGCAATGGGCGAAGTGGACCTCGATGGCCGGAGCGACATTTACGGTCTGGGTGTGCTGGGCTTTCTGATGCTGTCGGGCCGCCTGCCGTTCATCGGCGTGACGTTCGAGGAAATCGCGGCGAGACATTTGAGCGAACGGGCCCCATCGCTCGCGCGGCTCGTGCCCGGCGCTCCGCGTGACCTGGTGGCGGCCGTCGAGCGGTGCATGGCCAAGGATCCGTGCAACCGCTGGGGGCACGCGGGCGAGCTGCGGGACGAGCTCATGCGCAAGCGGGGATTCTTCAGACGGGCGCGAGCAAGTTAGTCGCCAGTTTAGTATACTGATTGTCCGGCGCCGGGCCACCGGCGCTGCGCCCGCCATTTCCCCCCCACCCATCGCTGACCATGGCACACGAGCCACGCCAGCCGCTCGCCCGGCACGCCCCTGCCCGACGCCTCCGCAACCTCGTCGCAGTCACCGCAATCTGTTCGCAGGTCGCGGCCGTCCCGATCGCGGTCGCCGTGCTCCGCGTGCCGGCGCTTGCCGCACAACAGACCGCGCGCGTCCAGCCACGCCCGGATTTCACGAAATTCGATCGCTACGTCGCGCACGCCGTGCGCGACTGGCATGTGCCCGGGCTGGCCATCGCGGTGGTCAGGGACGACTCGCTTGTCTTCGCGAAGGGCTACGGCGTCATCGAGCTGGGCAAGCCCGCACCCGTCACCGTTGACACGCGATTCGCGATCGGGTCTACCACCAAGGCCATGACCGTTGCCGCCCTCGGCATGCTGGTGGACGAGGGGAAGCTCCATTGGGACGATCGGGTGATCGATCATCTGCCGGACTTCCGGCTCTCCGACCCGTACGTCACCCGCGAGCTCACCATACGGGACCTGCTGACGCACCGCACCGGCCTGCCCGGCACCGATCTGCTCTGGATATTCAACAGCTATCCCACGACGGAGGTGATCCGGCGGCTCCGCTTCGTGAAGCCGGAGTCCTCGTTCCGGTCGCAATGGGACTATCAGAACATCATGTTCGCCGTGGCGGGCGCGATCGTGGAGCAGGCGTCCGGCATGTCGTGGGCCGACTTCGTGCGCACGCGCATCTTCGCGCCGCTGGACATGACGGAAACCATCCCCACCGTGGCCGGCATCACGGGGCAGCCGAACGTCGCCGTGCCGCACGGCGACGTGCATGACACGGTCCGCGTGGTGCCTGTCCGCACGACGGACGCGATCGCCCCTGCGGGGTCGGTCTGGTCCAGCGTGCGAGACATGTCGCGCTGGATGCGCTTCATGCTGGACAGCGGTCGCGTGGGCACGACGCGGCTTCTCAAGCCGGAGACATTCCGCGAGATCGTCGCCCCCGAGATGCGCGTGCCACTCGACATGTACCCTGCTCTCTCGCTCTCACGGCCGCACGTGTTCATGTACGCGCTGGGCTGGTTCGTGCAGGACTATCACGGGCACATCGTCTGGATGCACACCGGCAGCATTGACGGAATGAGCGCGCTCATTGCGCTGCTTCCGGACCAGCGCGCCGGCGTCTACGTGCTCGCCAACCTGGACCACGCCGAGCTGCGCCACGCGCTCATGTATCGCGTGCTCGACCTGTACGAGGGGAATGCGCCGCGCGACTGGAGCACGGACTTGCACACGCTCTATGGTGGGCTGGAGCAGCAGGAGCGCGCCGCGGTGCGTGACCGGGCAAGCAAACGTGCGACAGACACGCATCCGTCGCTTCCGCTCGAGCGCTACACGGGCACGTACAGTGATTCGACGTACGGCAACGTGATCGTGACGCTCAGCGACGGCACGCTGCGTTTCAGCTTCGCCGGCGGCCCGGTGAGGCCACTGGAGCACTGGGACTACGACCGGTTCCGAGCGCCTCCGGATACGCCGATGGACGGCGATCTGTTCGTGACCTTCGCGCCGGACGGCGCCGGCCATGTGAGCAGCACGCGCGCGTTCGGCGTGACGTTCATGCGGGTGCCGGACAAGCCCGCGACTCCGTGACACGGCATCGAGATCACGGCACCGCCAGCTTCTCCATGAAGGCGTGTCGCACCTTGGCCACCTTGGGGGCCACGACGACCTGGCAATACGACGTGAGCGGGTTGTTCGCGTAGTAGTCGTCGTGGTACGCCGGCGCCGGATAGAATTCCGGCGCCGGCAGGAGCTCGGTGACCACGGGGTTCCGCCAGAGATGCTGCGCCTCGAGCTCCGCGATGACGGACTCTGCTTCGGCGCGCTGTTCAGGCGTGTGGTAGAAAATGGCCGACCGGTACTGCGTCCCGACGTCCGGCCCCTGGCGATTGCGCGTGGTGGGATCGTGGATGGTGAAGAAGACCACGAGCAGGTCGTGATAGCTCAGCTCGCGCGGATCGAACGTCACGCGCACGACCTCCGCGTGACCCGTCCGTCCGGTACACACGTCCTCGTACGACGGATTGGCCACGGTGCCACCCGAGAAGCCCGGCTCGATGCGCGTGACGCCACGGAGCTGGCTGAACGCTGCATCGAGGCACCAGTAGCACCCGCCGGCGAGCGTGGCAATTTCCTGAGTCGTCGTATCTGACATGTCTCCATCCTCTCCAGCAGGGTCCACCGGAACCAACGGCGGCGCACACGCCGGAGGTTCCCACGTTCGCTACTTCAACCGCGGCGACGTCGAGCGCGGCGCCTTGCCGCAGGCGGGCCACGTCGTCGGGAATCGGCGAAACCGGCCGCGCGCGGCGCTCTGTCCACTCGTGCTTCCGTTCCGGGCTTCCGCCGAATCACGCGCGGCCGCCAGCGCGGCAAGATCCACGCGATCGCGCCTGATCATCGCGGGATCCTCCGACGCCAGATAGACCAGCATGGCCGTGAGCGTCGCATTCGACTTGAGATCGTCGAACACGATCTTGTCATATGTGTCGCGATTCGTGTGCCACGTGTAGTTGCCGTAGTCCCACGGCAACGCTCCGAGGCCGAACGCCGGCAGCCCGTAGCACGAGAATGAGAAGTCATCGCTGCCGCCGCCGGCCGGGAATCCCGCCCCGCCAAAGTTGATCTGCTCCTTGAACTCCGTTGGTACCTTGTCGAGCCACTCCGTAATGTGCGTCGCGGCATCAGGCAGTCCCGCTCCGCTCATGCGCACGATGCGTCCCGTTCCGTTGTCCTGGTTGAAGAGCGCCTGCAGCCCGTTCAGCACCTCGGGATGATCCTCGGTGAACGCCTTGGAGCCGACCTCGCCTTCCTCTTCACCGCTCCAGTGTCCCACCAGAATCGTGCGCTTCGGGTGGGGATAGACCTTCTTCAGAATGCGCATGGCTTCCATCATGGTGAGCGTGCCGGTGCCGTTGTCCGTGGCGCCCGACGAACCGTCCCACGAATCGAAGTGGGCCGACATCATGACGTACTGGTCGGGGTGCTCCGTCCCCTTGATCTCCGCGATCGTATTGAACACCGGACGCTCGCCGAGCAGTTTCGCATCCAGATTCATGGTGATCCTTGGATGCTGGTTGTTCTCGGTAAGACGGAAGACGAGCCCGTAGTCCTCGCAACTGAGCGCGATGGCGGGCGCCCTCTTGTCGTACGTCTCGAAGATCTCGATGGTCCCCCAGCCGTTCTTCGGGCGCGAGGTGATGATTCCCGCGACGCCGCCCGCTTCAAGGCGCAGTCCGAGCTCACCGGTGCCGATTGCCAGACTGTATCCCGTGCCGCGCACGTTGCGACCGCCCCATTCTCTCTGCACGGCGGTGCGCAGGCTGTCCATGCGGGCCCGGGACGCGGGCGTCGCATTGGTGTCCCAGTCCTCCCGCGGCCGGCAGGTGGGTTGCGGCGCCGCCACCAGGATGAACTTGCCTCTCGCGTTCGGCAGCCACTTCACGAATGCCGTGCTGTCGGCAAAGCGCGGCAGGATGATCGTGCTCGCGGTCAGGTTCTTCTTCCCCGTGCCGGGGCTGTAGCCGAGCATCGTCCCTTCGAGGGAGCGGACGCGCGGCGACACGAGATCGATATGCGAGTAGCCACGGCGCCACCCGCGCCAGGTGCCGTACTGTTCGTTCCGCGCGTCAATGCCCCACGATTTGTACGTGTGCACCAGCCAGTTGTTGCCGAGCTTCTGCTCCGGCGTGCCCGTGAGCCGCGGACCAATCGAATCGAAGAGCTGCTCGGCGAGATGCTCCGTCTGCGAGCTGTCCATGCCGATGGCCCAGATGCGCTTGATCACCGGATCATCGGTTGGAAAGGTCTGTGCGACGAGAACGCGCGCGGATGCGGCGAGCGTGGTGGCGCTCAGGGCGAGGACGAAGAGTGTGCGCATCGGTGGGAGACTGGAGGAATCGGGGGGACGGGGCGGTGGGACGCGCGCCGGGATGCCACAAGCTATACGGAGTTCGCGCACAGCACGTTGGACGAGCCGCTCTCCCTCATCCCATCGGCGCCACCTGGTACTGCTCCAGCGTTCCATCCGGCATCTCATATGTCCATGCCCGCAGCGTCCGGCCCGGACACACCACGCGATAACTGCGCTCCACCATGCCGCCCCGATCGGACTGCCCGATCTGTTCGAACACCGTCGGCGCGCCGAGCGGCGAGAGCCCCGCCTTGAAATCGTCGAGCGCCTGCGCGCTGAAGTAGGCATTGGCGTTCGCCGTGAAGAGCGAGCGATCGATCGTGCCGTGCTGCAGCCCTTCGAAGATCGCGCGCGCACGCGCCGTGCGGCTCGTGGTCAGCGAGTCCTGGTGCGAGAAGAGCAACTGCGCGATGCCGCGCGTGATCGCGCCATACGCCGGAGCGGCGTCCTGGTTCGTGAGCACCACCACCGCGGCACTGTCGTCGGGAAAGACAGCGTTCATCGCGGTGAATCCGGACACCTCGCCGGTGTGCGAGATCGCGCGGTGCCCGTTCATCATGCCCACATCAACGCCAAGCCCGTAGCCCGAACTGACGCCGTCGCGCAGCAGGATGGTGGTCTCCATCGCGCGGTACGACGCGGGCGAGAGCAGCGACTGATGGATCATCGCGATGTCCCACTTGGCCAGATCGCTCGCCGTCATGGCGAGCTCGCCGGCGCCGAACATCCAGCCGGGGCCTGTGGACGGGCCCGCACGCAACGGACCGAGCGCGTAGCGCATGTATCCCACCGGCTGCACCGACGACGGGCCCATCGCATCGAAGTCGACTGCGCTCGTCATGCCAAGCGGCTGCAGGATCTTCGTGCGGATGAACTGGAAGAACGGCGCACCGCTCACGTTCTGCACGATGAGCGCCGCGATCACGAAATTCGTGTTGCTGTACTGCCAGCGCGTGCCGGGATCGAAGTCGAGCGGCTGGCGTGCCCAGTGATCGAGAATGCCCTCGGGACCGATGGGCTTCTCCATGCTCGGCGGCACGTAGTCCTGTGGCCAGAAATCCTGATAGCCGGACGTGTGCGACAGGATCTCGCGAATCGTGACCTCGTTGCCGCGTGTGAGGCCGGGCAGGTACTTCGAGACGGGGTCGTCGAGCGTGAGCTTCCCTTCCTGCTGCAGCAGCAGGATGGCCGCCGCCGTGAACTGCTTGCTGATCGAACCGATGCCGTAGCGCATGTCGGCGGTCGCCGCGACGCGCGGGTCGAGTCTGGCCGCGCCATAGGCGTGCGCGTAGAGCAGCCGGCCCTGCCGCACCACCGCAATCGACGCGCTCGGCACGCCCGTGCTGGCGAGCACCGCCGTTGCAATGGAGTCCACCTGCGCGCCGAGAGGGCCGGCGGACCCGTTGTCCTGTGCACGGATGGGCCGCGCGATGACCGCTGCGGCGACGAGCAGGCAGGCGCCAGGCAGAGTGATCCGGATTGACATGCGCATACGTTCACCTCGTCTCGTCAGAGCACGCATTCGCTAGTCCTTCACGTCGAATTGCTTCCCGAAATACGCCACGGCCGCGGAATCCGCGGTCACCCACGACTGGTGTCGCAGAAAGCCATGGATCTCATCGGGCAGCACAAGTTCGTCGTACGATACGCCGGCCGCCGACAGCCGGCGTGCGAGGTCCACCGTCTGATGAAAGTGCACGTTGCGATCATCGTCACCCTGGATAAGGAGTACGGGACTCTTCCAGGTAGCAACGGACGCCACGGGCGAGGACTTCCACGCGACGTTCAGCGCCTGCTGGATGTCGCCCTTCTCGTAGCGGAGCTGTTGCTCGGTCAGTCGTGAGCCGTACTCCGAGATCCAGTCGTGCACGCCGTGCATGTCCACGCCAGCCTTGAAGATGTCGGAATTGCGCGCGAGCGCGAGCGCGGTGAGCAGGCCGCCGTAGGAGCCGCCCCAGATGCCGATGTGCCGGGCATCCACGAACGGCAGCGAACGCAGATAGACACCGCCTGCCTTCACGTCCTGGTATTCCGACGCGCCCCACGGGCCGGCGTGGGCCGGATGATGATACTCATGGCCGTAGCCGATGCCCAGCCGGTAGTTCACCGAGAGCACAACGTAGCCGTGATTGGCGAGAAACTGATTCACGGCGTACGAGTTGGAGTAGTAGTCCATGTAGTGCCAGCCGAGCATCATCTGCCGCGGCGGACCACCGTGCACGAACACGATGCCCGGCTTCCTGGCGGCACCGTCCGCGCGCTGGAAGAGCTGACCGTGCACGACGGTGCCATCCGCCGCCTTGAAGGTCACGGGTTTCGGAATGACCAGCGAGGACGTGGGGAAGTCCGCCGGAATGGCGTCTTCGGCCAGCGCACGGGGCGCACCGCCGTCGAGCGCGACGACCATGGGGAGCGGCGGCCGCTGCGCGCCGGCACCAAGGAACGCGACGCTGCGGCCGTCGCCGGTCACAGCCGGTGTCCACTCGAGGCCCTCACCGGACGTGATGGCCACCGGTGCGGCGCGATCCACCGGCACGCGATACAGGTGACGGCGATCCCCGTCGCCCGGCGTGCTGCCGGTGTTGGCGTTGTAGACGATGGCCGACGCGTCCGGCGTCATGGTGATGTATTCCGCCATGAACGCGCCAGGCGTGAGCAGCAGAGGCTTGCCACCTGCCTCGGGCATCGAATAGAGATGCGGCCAGCCATCCAGATCCGCGAGGAACACGAGACGATCGCCGGTGCCCCAGGCGAGATTCGCTCCCCCGGCGGTGGTGGGCGCGGAGCCGCGGAGCGTCTTCGGGCTCTGCCACACGAGGTGACCGGCTCCGGTTGTCGCGTCGGCGGTCCAGATCGCCCACGGATTGGGGTGCAGCGTGAGCGGCGACTGGGGCGCCCCGCCGGTGCCCGGGCGTCGCACGAACGCAATGCGCGTCCCGTCGGGCGACCACACTGGCGAGCCATCGTGCGAGGTGGACGGCGCGAGGTAGTGCAGCGGCACCGAGTCCGACGTGAAGATGCCGATGAAGCTGTGATCGCCGCGATTCGAGACGAATGCCATGCGGTCGCCGTTCGGCGACCACACCGGCGATTCACTCTCGCCGCGCGAGAAGAAGAGCTGCGTGGCCTTCGCCGAACCATCGACCGGGACGACCCAGATCTGATGCCCGCGGGTGAAGGCGACGCGATCGCCGCGCGGCGAGATCACCGGTTCGTCGCCCTCGGCGAGCTTCTTCGGCGCACCGCCCGACGTGGATACCGCCCAGATCTCGACCTTGGGCTGCGTGGCCGAGTGATCGGGGTCCGGTGCCAGGCCGCCCTCCGCTTCCCAGTTGGCGTCGTGATCACCGCCGCGCACATAGACGACGGTCCCACCATCCGGGGTGATGGACAGATTGGTCAGCTCCTGTCCGTCGTCGGCGGTATAGGACGTGATGGCGCGCGCGGCGAAGCCGGGCCCCGCGGCCGTCCAGATATTGCGCACGCCGCTGCGGTTGAAGACCCACGCGATCTGCGAGCCTTTCGGTGCCGCAACGAGCTCCTGCGGGAACGGGTAGCTGAGCACCTGCTCCAGCGTGAAGCGGGCGGCGCGCGCGGCCGCGACTGTCGTCGTGGTCCCGGGCGCGGCGGCCTGGGCGGGCACGGCCCTGGCGGACGCAACGCAGCATACAAAGCTGGCGACAATGACGTATGCATTTGCCCGGGCGCGGACACGAGCATTCTTGCGGGAGAAACGCATCTGCGGTCTCGACGGTGGGAGTCAGGAGAAACCCGGCGGCGGACCCGTGTGCTCCACGGACCGGCGCGGGCCCGGCTACGCGGCACAGCCGGCGTCCGGACCGGGAACATGCGCCAGGCGCGAAACGGAGGCAAGGATGCCCGGCCGGCGCCGCGCCCCTCCGGCCTGCGCCGTGCCCGGGCGGGCGCTGCGCTCGCCGGACCGCCGAACCGGCTGGCGTTCCAGCTCCCCTTGACGTTCGACAAGAGCCATCGTATTCTCTTGTCGAACGTCAAGGGGAGTGACCGTGCCAACCTCAAGTGCCGACGTGCTCCAGGGCACGCTCGACCTGCTCATTCTCAAGGCTCTCTCGCTGGCGCCCATGCACGGCTGGGGGGTTGCCCAGCGCATTCAGCAGATCTCCCGCGATGTGCTCCAGGTGAACCAGGGCTCGCTCTATCCGGCCCTGCGCCGCCTCGAGGACCGCGGCTGGATCGCCGCCAGGTGGGGCACGTCGGACAACAACCGCCGGGCACGCTATTACCGCCTCACCAGTATCGGCCGGGCGCAGCTGCAGCAGGAAACCGAGAGCTGGGAGCGCTTCATGCTCGCCGTGCAGCGCGTGCTGCGCGCACAGCCCGTCTGAGCGGTCGGCTCGATGAGCCTCCGCAGCCGGATCGCGACTCGCTGGCGGGCGCTGTTCGCCCGCGCTCGCGAGGACCGGGAGCTGGACGAAGAGCTCCGCTTCCACCTGGAGATGGAGACGGCCGCGCGACTACGAGCGGGAATGACCTCCGCAGCGGCGCGCCGGACCGCACTGCGCGACTTTGGCGGCCTGGAGCGCTACAAGGAAGAATGTCGCGATGCGCGCGGGATGTCCCTGCTCGACGCCGGCGTCGCCGACCTGCGCAGCGCATGGCGCTCGCTCCGCAAGAGCCCCGCATTCACCAGCGTCCTTGTCCTCACGCTCGCCCTCGGCATCGGGGCCACCACGGCCATCTTCACGGTGGTGAATGCCGTGCTCCTGCAGCCGCTTCCCTACGCCGACGCCGGCCGGCTCGTCATGCTGTGGGAGAACGACCGCAACAGCGGCACGACGCGCGAGCCGGCGTCGGTTCCGGACTACTTCGATTTCCGCACGCGCACTCATGTCTTCTCCCACCTCGCGGCGCTCCAGCCACGCCCGCTCAGCTTCACGCCAGGTGCGCCCGGCGCCGATGCCGTCCAGCTCAACGCGGCCGCGGTCACGCACGACTTCCTGGGAACGCTGGGCGTATCTCCCCGGCTCGGACGCGGCTTTCGCCCTGACGACGACGCACCGGGCGCCCCGGCCGTCGCGCTGATCAGCGCGCGGCTCTGGCACAGTCGCTTCGCGTCCGCGCCCGACATCATCGGGCGCTCCATCACGCTGGGCGACAGCGCCCGGACTGTGATCGGCGTGCTCCGGGATGGCATGGAGCTCCCCGAGATGCCGCCGGGATTCGGGTCGCTGCAGCGGGACGTGGACGTCTGGCTGCCGCTCGCCGTGACTCCGGTGTCGTCGCCGCGAGAGCAGCACACCGTCATCGTCGTCGGGCGCCTGCGCCATGGCATCACTCCAGCCGCCGCGCAGCGGGAAGTGGCGGCGCTCGCCGCCACGCTGGAGGTGGAGCACCCGCGCGAGAATCGGGCGCGCGGCGTGTTCGTCGAACCGCTCCCCACGTCGCTGGTGCGTGGCATTCGCCCGGCACTTGCCGTTCTGCTCGCCGCATCGGCGCTCGTCCTGCTCATTGCCTGCGCCAACGCGGCCAATCTGCTGCTCGCCCGCACGGTGGCACGCCGGCGTGAGGTTGCCGTGCGTCTCGCGCTCGGGGCCGGGATGCGGCGCCTTGCCCAGCAGCTCTTCGCCGAAGCGCTCCTGCTTTCCCTGGCCGCCGCCGCGCTCGGCGTCGGTATCGCCGCGCTCGGACTCCGCGTTCTGCTCGCACTCGCGCCGGCGACCATTCCGCGACTCGCGCATGTCGCCATTGATCCGCGTGTGCTCGGCGTAGCGCTCGGCATCGCCGTGCTGGTGTCAATGACGTTCGGGCTGCTCCCGCTCGTCATGGCGCGCCGGCTCGATGTGCAGGATGCGCTGCGGTCCGCCGGCGGCCGCGGCGGCTCGGCGGCACCCGCGCAGCAACGCTTCCGCAACGCGCTCGTGGTGGCGGAGGTCGCGCTGTCGGTGGTGCTCGTGATCGGCGCGGGGCTGCTGATCCGGAGCGTCTGGTCGCTGCGCGGCGTTGACCTGGGCTTCCAGGCCGACGGGCTGCTGCGGGTGCAATACCAGCTCCCTGCGTCGCGTTATCCGCAGGACTTCAAGTCCTTCCCGCACTGGCCGCGCCTCTCGGCGTTTCACCAGGAGCTGCTCCGCCGGGTCGAGGAAATTCCCGGCGTCGCATCGGCGTCCGTGTCCACCAACGATCCACTCGAAGCCGGCTTCACCAACAGCTTCGTGATCGTCGGCCGCGAGGCGGAAGCGGAGCACCAGGCGGAGATCTACATCCGGAGCGTCAGCCCGTCGTACTTCCGCACCGCGGGCGTGGTGCTGCGGCGCGGGCGCCTGCTGTCGGATCAGGATGATGCCAGTGCGCCCGCGGTGCTGCTGATCAACGAGGCGGGCGCACGCAGGTACTTTCCCAGGGGCGACGCGGTGGGCCAGCAGCTCATGTTCTGGGGTCAGAAGCGCCGCATCGTGGGCGTCGTGGCGGACGAGAAATTCGAGGGGCCGGGCGCCGAGACGCCGCCCGCGGTCTATCCGCCCATCTGGCAGGTGCCCATGTCCGCTGTCTCGCTCCTCGTGCGCACGCACTCGGACCCGATGGAGGTACTGCCGCAGCTGCGAGCGGTCGCGCGGGATCTCGACCCGCAGGTCGCGCTGTACGGCGTGACCACGATGGACGAAGCGTTGTCCCAGTCCATCGGCAAGCAGCGATTCACGATGCGGCTGCTCGGCGCCTTCGCCATGCTCGCGCTGATGCTCGCGATGATCGGCGTGCACGGCACGCTGAGCTACGCGGTCACGCAACGCGCGCGCGAAATGGGCATCCGCATGGCGCTCGGCGCGCAGCGGAGCGCCGTGCACTTCATGATTCTCCGACAGGGCATGCTGCTGTCGCTTCTGGGCATCGCGGCCGGCGTAGTCGGGGCACTTGCCGCCACGCGACTGCTCCGTACGCTGCTCTACGGACTCACCGCCACGGACGTCGCGACGTACGTCGCCGTGGCATCCGTCATCGCCATCGTCTCGGCGCTCGCGAGCATCCTGCCCGCGCGACGCGCGACAGGCATTGACCCGGCAGTCACGTTGCGGGCCGAGTAGCATGCGGGTGGAAGTGACGTGTACGGCAGCATAACATTCGAACGTCATTCCACCTGTGACCAACTCCGAATCATGCTGACTTCATTGCGCCATGCCGTTGCCGGGCTGGGCGCCTTCGCGCTCCTGGCAGCCGGGTGTCATGCGGCGACGGTTCCCGGCGTCGCGGTGAGCCCGGCGCCCGCCGCCGATACCACGATCATTCGTCGTGACGTCAACTATCTGGCAAGCGATGCGCTGGCGGGCCGTCTCACCGGGACGCCCGGGAATGACAGCGCGGCGGCGTACATCGCGCGCCGCTACGCCGTGCTCGGACTGCAGCCGCTCGCCGTGCACACCGATTCCATCTGCGATGCACCGGAAAGCGGCCACGCACGCTTTGCCTGCGCATCGCCATATCTGCAGCCCTTCGCGGCAACGTCCGTCGCTGCCGTGCACGCCGGGCTGGCCGCCGCGCTACCGTCGCAGAACGTCGTCGCCATGGTGCGCGGCAGCGATCCTGCGTTGCGCGACCAGTATGTCGTGATCGGCGCACACTTCGATCATCTCGGACATTCCACCTTCGGCGCGATGGACCCGGAGGCGGGGAACGCCATTCGGCATGGTGCCGATGACAATGCATCCGGAACTGCCGCCGTGATGGAGCTCGCGCGCCTCTTCGTGCGACACCCCGCGCGGCGGTCCATTGTCTTCGTCAACTTCAGCGGCGAGGAGCTGGGCCTGCTCGGTTCCGAGTACTTCGTGGAGCATTCACCCGTGCCGATGACAGCCATCCGGGCCATGCTGAACTTCGACATGGTGGGTCGCATGCGGAACGACCGGCTCATCGTCTACGGCGTCGCGACCGCCACCGGGCTGTCACAGCTGGTGGACAGCGCGAACATCGCGCCCGCATTCCAGCTCACCGCAATCGGCGATGGCTTCGGGCCATCGGATCAGAGCTCGTTCTATGCGGACAGCGTACCAGTGCTCCACTTCTTTACCGACATTCACGAGGATTATCACCGTGCCACGGACGTGGCGGCCAAGGTGGATGTCGCGGACGAAGCACGCGTGGTGAATTTTGCGGCGCGCATCGCGCGTGCGCTCGCGGACGGCTCCTCCCGGCTCACCTACGTGCGCACCGCGCCGCCCCCGCACATGGCGACCTCGGGGAACGCTGCCGTGTACTTCGGCTCGATCCCCGACATGGGCGCGGCCGATGTCACGGGTGTGCGCATGGCTGGCGTTTCGCCTGGCGGTCCCGCTGACCAGGCCGGCGTGCGCAAGGGTGACATCATCGTCGAATTCGGTGGCGTTCCGGTGAAGGATCTCTACGCGTATACGGACGCGCTGCGCGCGCACGCGCCGGGAGACTCGGTCGCGGTCGTCGTGCTGCGGGGAACGGAGCGATTGACGCTCACCGCGGTGCTGGGCACACGGCAATAGCCCGGCAGCGCGGCTCGGGCATGGTGGTGGCAGGAAACGGAAACCCGAGCCTGTCGCCGCCTGCGCCGTACCTCACTTCCTGCCCCCATGCTCTTCTGGTCCAGCGCCGCCTACGCCATTCCGCTCCCGCCCGGGCACCGGTTTCCCATGGCGAAGTACGCGTTGCTGCGCGATGGGATCATCGCCGAGGGCACCGCGTCGGCGACCGACGTGATGGAACCGCAGGGTGCGCGGCGCGACGAGCTGCTGCTGGTGCACACGCGTGACTACGTGGATCGGTTCAGCGAGGGGCGCCTGGATGTGATGGAGATCCGCCGGTTGGGGTTCCCCTGGTCCCCGCAGCTCGTCGAGCGCTCGCGACGTTCAGTTGGCGGAACCATCGCCGCCGCTCGCGCCGCGTGCGATGATGGCGTCGCCATGAATCTCGCCGGCGGCACGCATCACGCCTTCGCCGATCACGGCGAGGGATTCTGCGCATTCAACGATGTGGCCGTCGCCATTCGCGTGCTCCAGCGTGACGGCCGCATCGCCCGCGCGGCGGTCGTTGACCTCGACGTCCACCAGGGGAACGGGACGCACGCCGTCTTCGCGGGCGATGACTCGGTGTTCACCTTCAGCATGCACGGCAGCAGGAACTACCCCTTTCACAAGGTCGCGGGCTGCCTGGACATCGAATTGCCGGATCGCACGGGCGATGAGGCGTATCTGGCCGCGCTCGCCGGAGCACTTCCCGCGGTCGTTCGTGACGCACGCCCCGATCTGGTGCTGTACCTTGCCGGCGCGGACCCGCATGAACACGACCGCCTCGGACGCCTGTCGCTCACGGCGGAGGGGCTCGCGCGACGCGACGCGATGGTAATGCAGACGTGCCGGGACGTCGGCATTCCGGTGGCCGTCGTCATTGGGGGCGGATATGGCCGCGACATTCATGAGAGCGTCGCGATCCACCTCGCCACCGCGCGCATCGCTGCGTCATTCGCCGGGAGACATTCGTGACGCTGCCGATCCCGGAACCGCGTGTATCGGGGTACACCAGCTCGACGCCAGTCCCGCTCTACTGGGTGCGCTACGGACCAGCCGGCGCGCCGCCGCTCGTCGTGCTGCACGGCGGGCCCGGCGCGGATCACCGGTATCTGCTTCCGCAAATGCTGCAACTCGCCGACCGGTACGAACTGCTGTTCTACGATCAGCGCGGCGGGGGACGGTCGCGGACCGCGGACCAGTCGCCCATCACGTGGCAGACTCACGTGGATGACCTTGCGGCGCTGGTGCGCGAGCTCGCGATCGATCCGCTCTCGCTCGTCGGCTACTCGTGGGGCGGCCTGCTCGCCATGCTGTACGCGATTGGTGCGTGCCCGAGGGACGAGTCGCGCGCGAGCAGCGCACCGCGGTGCCCGGTGCGATTGCTGTTGCTCGACCCCGCGCCCGTGAACCGACGCCTGCGCGACGTGTTCGAGGCGGAGCTGGTCCGTCGCCAGCAGAGCGAGGTGGTGCGGGCCATGCGCAGTGCGCTGGCGGCGTCGGGGCTGCGCGAGCGCGACCCGGCGGCGTTCCGCCAGCGCGCATTCGAGATCAGCGTCGCCGGCTACTTCGCGCGGCCGGAGCGCGCGCGGGATCTCACCCCGTTCCGCGTGATCGCGCGGGTACAGCAGTCCGTCTGGGAGAGCCTCGACGACTACGATCTCGTCCCCGGGCTGGGCACCGTCGCGATTCCCACGCTGGTCGTGCATGGACGGAACGATCCGATCCCCCTGGAGTCCTCGCGGCTCGTCGCGAGCGCGATGCCCGACGCGCGGCTTGTCGAGCTCGACGACTGCGGGCACGTGCCGTACGTCGAAGCCCCCATCCCACTCTTCACTGCGATGCGCCATTTTCTGAGTGAGCACGACGGACCCCCTTCCCCGTGAGAGCCATGTCACCCGTTGACGAAACCGCTCCGCCGCGTATCGCCGCCATCACCGTGGGCGACCGGACCTATGATGTCACGCTGCGCATCGCGCACGATGGCATCGAGTACGTGGGACGGCTCTGGTTCGCCGAGTCCGAGTGGGACGACGCGGGAATTCCCGACCATGGGATTCTGCCGGGGCGCACGCGCGATGAGGTGGATACCCTGGCCCGCCGGCTGTCGGAGAGTGACCTGCTGGCCCGGTACGGACGCGCCGTCGCGCACACGCGGCGCTACCATGCGCTCCGCACCGTGACGGACGAATTCCTGCGCAAGGTGCGCTACCTGAATCAGGTCGCGGTGTCCATGCGCGCGGGGCTGCTGGATCTCGAAGGGGCCGCGCAGGAGATCGACTACACCGAGAAACAGCTCCACGAAATCGTGGCGCGTCTGCGGGATGTGGCAGGGGTGGAAGAACTGCGTGTCTGATCAGTCCGGCGCAGCGCCGCCCGGCAGGCGGCTCACCCCGTACGAGCTCATCTTCCAGCCACTCGAGCAGTCCGCGTTCGCCGCCATTCGCGTGGAAGCGGCGCAGCGCGGCAGCGATCCCGCGGATCGCGAGCAATTCGCGTTGCTCGGCCTGGTCGGCGCGACGTTGCAGGAGATGGCCGCCGACGACGCGCCGCCGCAGGCGATCGAGAGCTACACCGAGCTGCTCCATCAGGGATACCAGTTCTGGTCGTTCGGCCGCCGGGTGTACGTGCTGAGCGAGCGCGCCATGGCGCGATTCACGCGCCCCGCGTACGACATGCACAACTGGATTCTCGCCGCGCCACCAGCCTGTTACCTGCAGTTCCCGGCGCAGCGCATCTGGGCCCGCGTCGGACCGGAGCAACCGTATGAGCCCGCGGACGGCTGCTTCGTCGCAGTGCGCGACGGCGCGGCGGGCGACACCACGACTGAGTTGCGCATTCTCCTCGTGCTTGGTCTCCGCGAGGAGCGACCGGGCATTTCGCTGGTGTCGCACGTCGCCAGGCTCGATCCGCACGAGGCGGCCGACCGCGGCCGCGCGCCGTGGCGGGACGGAAGCGCCGCATTCTCCAACGCCATCCCGGGTGGCGAACGCATGGGATACCTGACCATCGCCACCATGAGCGAGCTCGAAGCGCTCGTGCTGCGAGCGCTCCAGTACGTGGACCGGCATCCGGAACGCCTCGAGGCCGAACCCGCGCATGAGGGCGTCCGGCGGATTATTGTTGACGGGATGGAGGACAGCGAGATGGGCACGGCATCGCATGCGTGAGCGCGCATCGCGGACCCGCGCTCGCACGAGGAGCGGGACACCGACAGCGCGGCCAGCCGTGCGCCGCACGTCCGGGCGCCGGAGGAAACCCACACGCGAGTACGCCGCCGAGATCTACCGGCGGCTCGTGGAGGCGTATCCCGATCCGCGCACTGCGCTCCATCACCGGAATCCGTACGAACTGCTCGTCGCAACGATGCTCAGCGCCCAGTGCACCGATGTGCGCGTCAACATCGTGACACCCGGATTCTTCGCGCGATTTCCATCGCCGGCCGACCTGGCCAGCGCAACGGTGTCCGAGGTGGAACCGCTCATCGACACCGTCACCTTCTTTCACAACAAGGCCCGGCATCTCGTTGGCATGGCGCGCGCGCTCCTGGCGGAACACGGCGGACAGGTGCCACGCACCATGGCGGAGCTCACGGCGCTCCCCGGTGTGGGTCGCAAGACCGCCAACGTGGTCCTGGGGAACGCGTTCGACGTGAATGAGGGCATTGTCGTGGACACGCACGTGGCGCGCGTGTCCGGCCGGCTGGGCCTCACCACCGCGACCGATCCGGTGAAGATCGAGCGGGATCTCATTCCGCTGTTTCCGGTGGCGCAGTGGACGCCACTGTCGCATCTGTTCATCGAGCACGGCCGCCGCATCTGCATCGCACGCACGCCCCGGTGCGCGGCGTGCGTGCTCTCCGACATCTGCCCGTCCTCACGCGTATGACCCGACCACGGCGCTACTGGCTGGTGAAATCCGAAGCGGACAGTTTTTCCTGGAGCGATCTGTGGACGTCGCCTGCGCGGACGACCCACTGGGATGGCGTGCGGAACTACCAGGCGCGCAACATGCTGCGCGATGAGCTCAAGAAAGGAGACCTCGTGCTGTTCTACCACTCGAGCTCCGAACCCAACGCCATCATGGGCATCTGCGAGGTGGTGCGCGACGGGTATCCTGACTTCACGGCGTTCGACCCCCGGCAGGAGCACTTCGATCCGAAGAGCGATGCCGACCATCCGACGTGGTACATGGTGGATGTGAAGGCGGTGCGCCCGTTCGAGCGCCCCATCACGCTCACCGAGCTGCGCGGCGTGCCGGGTCTCGAGCGGATGACGTTGTTGCAGAAAGGCAGCCGGCTCTCCGTCCAGCCCGTCCGGAAGGAGGAATGGAACGTGATTGAAAAACTGGAACGCCAGTTGGCGAAGGGGCAGACCGTAGGTAAGGTTGTCAGGTAAGCGAAACCTGCTCGTATTCCCCTGGCCTTTCTCAGTCATGCCCAAGCACGCCACATTTGAAACGAACCGCGGCACCATGGTCGCGGAGCTCTATGAGACGGATGCCCCGAACACGGTGGCGAACTTCGAGAAGCTGGCGAACAGCGGATTCTACGACGGAGTGCGGTTTCACCGCGTGATCCCCGATTTCGTCGTGCAGGGGGGTGATCCGCTCTCACGTGATCTCCAGCCGGGCGACCCGCGCATCGGTACGGGCGGCCCGGGTTGGAAGATCAAGTGCGAGACGAAGAACAATCCGCGCACGCACGAAGTGGGAGCGCTCTCCATGGCGCACGCCGGGAAGGACACCGGCGGCAGCCAGTTCTTCATCGTGCTGAGCGAACCCCGGACGAAGCACCTGAACGGCGTCCACACGGTGTTCGGCAAGCTGACCGAAGGGCTGGACGTGATGCGGAAGATCCAGAAGGACGATGCGATGACGAAAGTCCGGGTGTCCGATTAACTGCCTGCCAACTATCACACACTGAGTTCTCATGCCCGCTCCACTTGAAGGAGACAGGAAGGCTGGCCTCATCGGTCTCGCTGTCGGCGCCGTGTTTCTGCTGGTTGTCCTGTACAGCGTGGTCCACATAACGAACCGGCATTACGCGAAGCTGGAAGCCGCGAAGCCGGCGGCCCAGGCGACCCAGTAGCCGCGAGGGCGGCAGGCTGCGGCAGGCTGCGCCGGTTGTCGGCGCATTGGGACCCGGGCCGGCACGCAGCCGGGAGTGTGCTCGTGATGGTGCCTTGACAGCGTGCGGGTGCGGCATATATTACTAACCCGTCAGTCATTATAGGAGCGCCGATCGGCGCTCCTTTCTATTCGGCTTTTTTAATGACTGACGCGTAGGTTACTTGCGCCAGACCATGATTGATACTTCCGCGTCGTCCCAGGAACCACGCTGGCGCAGACTGCCCGAAGAACGGCCGCGCCAGATCATCGAGGCCGCCATTCAGGAGTTCGGCGATCGCGGCCTCGCCGCCGCACGCCTCGAAGACATTGCCAGGCGCGCCGGCGTCTCCAAGGGAACCATCTATCTCTACTTCCCCAACAAGGAAGCGCTCTTCCGCGAGATGATCCGCCAGCTCGTTGGCGAATCCATTGCGGAGGCGCATGACCGGGTCATGGCTACCGAACATTCCGCCACCGGTCAGATCCGCGCATATACACGCGCGGTGTGGGAGTACATGCGCACTCCGGTCTTCGAGAAGCTGCACCGCCTCGCCTCCGGCGAGCTGCGCAACTTTCCGGTGCTCTATCAGTTCTTCCTGCAGGAAGTCCCCATTCGCAACATGAACGCCGTGGCCGGTCTGGTGCGGCGCGGCATCGCCGCCGGCGAATTCCGCGAGCTCGACGCAGACGTGGCCGCGCGCATGTTTCTCGCCCTCATGCTGAACCATGGCGTCTGGTGCGCCAAGCGACAGCAGCTCCCGTTCATGGGCGAGGTCTCCGACGAACAGCTCCTCGAGCAGATGCTCGATTTCTTCCTTCACGCGATTGCGGCAGCGCCGATCGCGCCGACCACCGACGTGCACGAATGAACGTTCTGGATCAGAGGGCGCCGCGCCTTGCTGCAGCCCTGATTGTCGCCACGCTCGTGTTCACCGCTCGCGCCGCCGGCGCGCAGGACACGCTCCTCACGCGCCCACTCTCCCTGGGCGATGCCGCCCGGCTGGCGTCGCGCCAAAGTGCTGCCGCGCTTGAGGCGTCGTACCGCGCGGATCAGGCGCTCGCGCGGGTCACGCAGGAGCGCTCGACGCTGCTGCCCAACCTCTCCACCAACGCGCTCGAGAGCGGCACCACGTTCAACACGGCCACGTACGGCTTCGATCTGCCGGGGATCAATCCCAACGGCCAGATCATCGGCCCCGTGAAGACGCTCGATGCGCGCTTGCATCTCTCGCAGACCCTGGTTGATCTCGGCGCGCTGGGACACGTGCGCAGCGCCAGAGCCAGTGCCAATGCCAGCGAAGCGGACGCGGCCAACGTCGCCCAGCAGGCAGCGACACGAGCGGCGGTGGCCTATCTCGAAACGCAGCGTGGCGAGGCGCATGTCGCGGCGCGCATGGCCGATTCCGTGCTCGCTGATTCGCTCGTGACGATCGCCCATGATCAACTGGCGGCCGGCGTCGGCGTGGCGCTCGACGTGACGCGCGCCGAATCGCAGGCGGCCTCCGTGCGGGCGCAGCTCATCGCGGCGCGCAATGAGCGCGATCGTGCCCGGTTGAGTCTGCTGCAAGCGCTTGGTCTGCCGCTTGACGCGCCGCTCCAGCTCGCTGACTCGCTGAGTGAGCTCCCGATTTCCGATTCGATTCCGGATGAGCGCGCCATGCTTGACGCCGCGCTCCTGCATCGGCCCGACCTTCGCGCGGTCAACGCCGAGCTGGCCGCGGCGGAGCAGAGCGTGTCGGCAACAAAGTCGGAACGCCTGCCCTCCCTCTCGGCGTTCGGCAACGAGGGCTACATCGGAACGAACGACGGCTCCATGCTCAACACGTACACGTGGGGCATCCAGCTCTCGTTGCCGATCTTCGACGGTCTCCACCGTGAAGGGCGGATACAGGAAGCGCAGGCCATGGCGAAAGAGATCGAGGTGCGACGGCGCGACGTACGCCAGCAGGTGGCCATTCAGCTCCACGGCGCGGTGCTGGATCTCCGTTCCGCTCGCGAGCAGCTGGATGCGGCGCGCGACCGGTTGCGACTCAGCGAGCAGGCCGTGGCGCAGGCTCGTGACCGGTTCCGTGCCGGCGTGTCAGGAAACCTGGATGTCATCACCGCGTCCATCGACCTGAACAGCGCCCGCAATCTCGAGATCGATGCACTCACAGCGTATCAGTCGGCGCGCGTGTCGCTGGCTCGCGCACAGGGTGCGGTCACCAGTCTGCCGTAGAGAGCGGGAACACAGGACACTCCGGACCGCGGACGATGCCGCGCCGTGATGTTGGACACTCAAGAGAAGACGACAATGGCAACGATGATGGATCAGGCCGCCGAACCACAGCCCAGGAACGATGCCGTAACGCTGGATCGGGAACAGGATGAGCCGACAAACGGAAACTCACGCAAGAAGGTCATCATCCCGATCGTGGCCGTGCTGGTGCTCGCCGCGCTGGTCTGGGGCGTCAAGGAGTACCTCTACGCTCGCGCGCACGAGAGCACGGACAACGCGCAGGTTGACGGGCACGTCATTCCGGTGCTGGCCAAGGTGGGCGGCTACATCACGACGCTCACGGTACAGGAGAACGATTCGGTGAAAGCCGATGAGGTGCTCGCGCGGATCGATGACTCCGAATACAAGGTGAAAGTGGCGCAGGCCCAGGCGGATCTGGCGGCGGCGCGGGCGGCCGCCGGCACGCAGGGCCGCTCGGGACAGGCGCAGGCCATGGTGGCCACCGCCGAAGGCCAGCACGACGCGCTTGACGCACAGATCGCCGCAGCCAGGGCGGATCAGGAAAAGGCGCAGTCCGACCTGGCACGCATGCAGGAACTCGTCGCCAAGCAGATCGTGTCGAAGCAGCAGCTCGACGCGGCGGCCGCCGCGGCCGCGGCGGCGACGGCGAATCTCGAAGCCGTGCAGCGCCAGGCGGCCGCGGGTGGCGCGAGCGTGCGGAACGCGGAGGCGGGCGTTCGCGTCGCGCAGGCGCGTCTTGAAGCCGCGCAGGCCGCGCTCGAGAACGCGCAATTGCAGCTCGGCTACACCACCGTCGTGTCGCCGGTGACGGGCGTCGTCTCCAGGAAACTCATCGAGGTGGGACAACTGGTGCAGCCGGGCCAGGCGCTCATGTCGATCGTGTCCGATACGGGAGTCTGGATCACGGCGAACTACAAGGAGACACAGCTCGCCAGCATGCGCGTGGGGCAGCCCGTGGAGATTGACGTGGACGCGTATCCGGGCTGTCAGGCCGAGGGCAGGGTGGAGAGCCTGAGCGCGGCGACGGGTGCGCGGTTCGCGCTGCTGCCGCCGGACAACGCCACGGGCAACTTCACGAAGGTCGTGCAACGCGTGCCGGTGCGCATTGAAATCACGAAGGGCTGCGGCGTGGGTCGCCCGCTGCGGCAGGGGTTGTCGGTCACGACGCACGTGAGGACCGCCGCCGGCAAATAGGGGAAGCGGGCGGCCAAAGGCCGCCTGCGGGAAGCAGCCGCCTGCCTGCGGCAGCGGCCTGCGGGAAGCGGGCGACTCCCTGTCGGGAGCGCCCTGCGGGAAGCGTGGTGCTGCCCGCATGACAGCTATCAGCTGAATTTCGTGATGGATATTCGCAGCCGAACTACAGGCGTACCCGGCGTTCACGTGTCGGAAAATGGTGAGGGGGTACTCCGCTTCCCCGCACCCGCGCGCGGCGCAGCGCTTTCCGCGGACCTCTATCGCAACAAGTACCTCATTGCGATCGCCGTCACGCTCGCGTCCGTGCTCGAGCTCGTGGACACGTCCATCGTCAACGTCGCCATTCCCGACATGATGGGGAACCTCGGCGCAACGCTCGATGAAATCGCGTGGGTGTCCACCGGCTACATCATCGCGAACGTCATCGTGATCCCCATGTCCGGCTGGCTGTCCGCCTACTTCGGGCGGCGCCGGTACCTTGCGGGATCCGTCATGCTGTTCGTGGTCGCGTCTTTCCTCTGCGGCGCGGCGCACTCGCTCGTCGAACTCGTCGCCTTTCGCGTGATCCAGGGCATCGGCGGCGGTGCGCTGCTCGCCACCGCGCAGGCCACGCTGTTCGAAGCGTTCCCGCCGGAGGAAATCGGGATCGGACAGGCCATCTTCGGCGTGGGCGTGATGGTGGGACCCACGATCGGACCGACACTCGGCGGCTGGATCGTGGACAACTACCAGTGGCCCTGGATCTTCTACATCAACGTGCCGCTCGGCATCATCGCCGCGATCATGGTGCTCGCGTACGTGCGCAATGCGGCACATCAGGAGCGCGCCAGAACGATTGACGGACTGGGCATCGCGCTCCTCGCACTCTGCATCGGATCGCTGCAGTGGATGCTCGAACGCGGCGAGCGCTATGACTGGTTCGATTCCCGCCTCATCGTCACCCTGCTGGTCATTTCCGTCACCGCCGGCATCCTGCTCATCTGGCGCGAACTCACGGCGAAGGAACCGGTGATCGACTTCCGCGTGCTCAAGAGCCGGCAGCTCACGGCCGGCGTGAGCATCGCCGCCATGCTGGGTGTCGCGCTCTACGGCTCCGTGTTCGTGCTCCCGATTTTCCTCCAGTCGCTGCATGGCATGACCGCGTGGCAGACGGGCAAGATCATCCTGCCCGGTGCGCTCGCGTCGGCCGTCACCATGGGATTCGTGGGGAAGTTCGCGAACAAGCTCGATGCGCGTGTCACGGTCACCATTGGGGCGCTTCTCTTCATGCTCTCGATGTACATGCTGTCCGTGCTGACCTTCGATGCGGGCGCGCGTGACATGTTCTGGCCGCTCATCTGGCGCGGCGTCGGCCTTGGTCTGATCTTCGTGCCGCTGACGAACGCCACCATGGCGGACCTCAAGACCGCGAAGCTCGCGCAGGGCACCGGCATGTTCAACCTCACGCGTCAGCTCGGCGGCTCGCTTGGCATCGCCATCATGGCCACGCTGCTCACGCGCTTCACCACCGTGCAGAAGTCCGTGCTCACGGAGCACATTGTGGCGGGTGCGCCCGACACGCAGTACCGGCTCGGCGTATTGGCGCAGGGGCTCATGGCCAGAGGCGCCAGCGCGCTCACGGCGCATCAGCAGGCGCTCGCCCTGCTCGACAAGCAGGTGCAGGTGCAGGCAAGTCTGATGTCCTTTTCGCGGATCTACCTGCTGAGCGGATTCCTGCTGGTGGCCTCACTCCCCCTGCTCTTCCTGTTCAAGACGGGCCGGGGCCGGGGAAGCTTCGGGGTGCACTGACGGCCGTCTCGTGACGACCGTCCCGGGCCTCCCGCGTTGCCTGTGACACCAGCCTACGGCGGGACAGGACTTACAGGATTGAAAGGATTTACGGGATTCTCACGGCGCCGTTCCCAAAGTATTTGCCGTCATCCAGCGAACAAACGGAATCCCGGGGGCTCGGCTCCACATAATCCTGCCAAATGCAGTGAAGAGCGGACAGGGGCGGCGGACACGTCGGAGGTTGTAGCTTGCAGGGGTGAACCACCGCGCTGGAATCCGTGTCCAACCTCACAACCCCGCACCCACTCCCCGCCATGCCCTCCCGTTCCGACGCTCTCGCC